>CAVYFP010000028.1:0-13194 GCA_963767805.1 uncultured Alphaproteobacteria bacterium
CTTCTGGCGATCGCCTGCGCCGACGCGACGAGCTTCTTTTCGTCCTTGCGGTATCGAACTGCGGTTACATCATATTCAACTTCCTCAACCTCAACTCCGGGTGGATCCACCGGATCGATTTCAGGCCACGTGCCGGCCCGTACAGTTGACAAGCTGGATTATCGGGCTCGGCGCCGGGCATTTGCCCTCCGTCAACGTCATCTTCATGGGGGCCGCCGCCAAAATTTGGAACCCGGTGGCGCTTGGCGGGCCTCGTCACAGCGGCTCTCATCATACCGGTCTTCCTTTTCCGGCACTACATCCAGGACGGCGGCAAATGCCGCCGAGACATTGAAGATCTTCAAATGGGCGATGGATCCATGGTGGTGGAGAAGAAGGCGGGCTTTCTGCCCTATCTCACGCTTATCGCCGGAGTCGTCGTTCTGCTGACGGCGAACTGGTTCTTCCAACCCTGATGATGTGCGCCCGGATCGGAGCGATCCGGGCTCGGCCTCGTCAAAAAAACTGATGCAAATACTTGGGAACGCATAAGGAAAGCCCTTCGATGAACACTCACGTCTATTCGCGTCAATCCGCATTGAATGATCGCCACCGGCCGGCTTGGATCAAAAATCAAGTCATACTGGAACGACATGCCCATTCCGCAGCTCTATGCGACGGATGGTTACGTCGAGACGGAAGCCGTCGAAACCGTGCGGGTCTATTCGATGTGAGGGCCCTGCGGCTGATCGACGTGTCCGGCAAGAATGCTCTCGCTGCTTTGAACGAGATGCTCACTTCGGACATCGGAAAGATCAAACCGGGTGCTTCTTCGATCAGCAATATCGTCGACGATAATGGCTCCCTGATCGACGACGTGCTGGTCTATTGCGACGGTCCGAACGCCTATCGGATTTCCCACGGCGGCGGCGCGCTCGAAGATGTGCTGCCGAGCATCGCCAACGGGCGCGAGTCAATTCCGTAAGGACAACCATACACCACAACCTGTCTCTGCAGGGACCGAAGGCGCTCGAAATTCTCGCGCCGCACGCCGCTTTCGATCTTGCCGACCTGCGGATTTGAGCATCGGCGGACAACCTTGTTTGGCCGCGACGTTTCGATCGCGCGCGGCGGCTATTCCGCCGAGCGGGGCTACGAGGTCTTTTGCAAGGCGGCGGACGCCGTGTTCCTCTGGGATTCGATCCTTGAGGCTGGCAAGCCCTTTGGCGTAATGCCGGCTTCGTGGGCTTGCCTCGATATCGTTCGGGTTGAAGGGGGGCTCTTGTTTTCCCCTTCGACATGCCACAGGGCGACACAACGCCATGGGAAGTGGGCGTCGACTGGACGGTCGATTTGAACAAGCCTTCGTTTCGCGGCAAGGATGCTCTCTCGCAGAGACGCGGGCAGAAGCGGGTGGCCCAGGTCGGCATCGAGATCGATCACCATGAAGCGATCGAGCCGGGCGCTAAGATCCTCAAGGGCGGCAAGGAAGCCGGCATCGTCAATAGCACGACATACAGCCAGCATCTTATGCGCTCGATCGCCCTGGCGCATGTCGAACCGGCATACAAGGCTTATGGGACCGAACTTGAGGTTCTCAGCGCCGCGGGAACATTCAAGGCGCGGGTTGTGAAGACGCCTTTCTACGATCCCTTGCGCCTTCGCACGCATCCGCTGGAGGAGCGCGTCCCGCGTTGACGGCGATGGCGTTACGCCATGCGCCATGACGTCCGGCCTCGACAGGGGACAAGCGCCTGGGAGGGGCCGCGCCCGGAGCGCGGTCTGCCCCGGATAATCGGTGGGAAATGAAAGCGGATCGCTGCTGCGCGCTTCCTAAATTCCGACGAGGCCGGGCCCCCCGGGGCGGTGCTTGAAATTATGGCGGACGCGGGCGTCGCCTTTTATCGGTTCGGTGCAATTGGGTAGATGGTCAAGGAGTGTGAAGTGCTTGTTTCCGGAATATTCAGTCGGCCCACCTATGAGCCTTTAGCGATCGATCCGGCCGGAAGAAGTCATCTCGTCGTCGCAGACCATGTCTTTGCGCCGGACGCCGCCTTCTTATCAACACTGCCAACCAGCGCGCCGGTCGAGATCTGGTCCGTGATCGGCGACAGCCGTGTGTCCCAGGATCCGCTGAGCGAGTCGCCCGCGACGACGCGCAGCTTCCGGGCGACGGCGCAGCTTTTAGACGCCATCGAACATCGCCTCAGCCGGGAGCGCGTGGGATTTCGTCTTTATGCGATCGGGCTTGAGGCCTTTGTTTGGGATGTCGCGAAGCTCGCGCGCGCGATGGGCCTGGACAAGGATGAGTATCGCTTGATGCATGCCGGATCGGAACGGCGCCGGGTCTATTGCGTTCACTGCCGAACTTTCACTGAAAACGTCGTGACGAACATCGTTTCCTGCAGCGGATGCGGCGCGCATTTGCTCGTTCGCGACCACTTTTCGCAGCGGCTCGCCGCTTTCATGGGCGTCCAGGCCGACGCCGAAATTCCCGACGAACTTCCTCCGATCGAAGAGGCATTTCCATGAGCGGCGCCAATCGTTTCGCCGAACACCTGGCATTGAGAATACGCGAGATCGAACCGATCTCGCCCCTTTTGAAACGCTTCGTTTTCGAAGCTGCTGACGGCGGCGAGCTTCCGCCGGCCGGACCTGGCGCTCATCTGCGCCTGACGCTGCACGGCGAGGGCCGCAAGTGGAAGAATGCCTATTCGATCGTTTCTGCGCCATCCGATCGCAGCCATCTCGCCATCATTGTGCGAAGGGTCGCTCAATCACGCGGAGGATCCGCTTTCCTGCACGAGGCGGTCAAGGCGGGCGACATCGTCGCCGCGCATGAGCCGGGCAATCTGTTCCCCATGTCGCAAATCGCGCGAAGACACCTGATGGTCAGCGGCGGCATCGGGGTCACCCCCTTCCTTGCTTATATGACGGCGCTGAAGCAGGCCCAAACGGGATTCGAGCTACACCATTTTTGCCGGGACGAAGAAGTTCCGATCTTCGAACGAATTCTCCGCGGATTCGATGCGTCGGACATTCATATTCACCCGGCCTCGACCTCATTCGATCTTTCAGGGACCCTGACGACGCAACCGCTGGGAACGCATTTTTACACATGCGGTCCCGAAGGGTTGATGGATCTGGCGCTCGCAGCGGCGCGAGATCACGGATGGCCAGCCTCGAAGCTGCACTCGGAGTCATTCGGTAGCGGCCATGTCGGCGGCGTTCCATTCACGGCAGTCCTCAAGCGCTCCGGCCTCGAAGTCAGCGTGCGAGAAGACCAGACCTTGCTCGAGGCAATCGAGGAAGCCGGCGTCGAACCGGCGTGTCTGTGTCGCGGAGGCGCCTGCGGCGAATGCGTGACGGCGGTCATCGAGGGCGAGCCGGATCATCGCGACCACGTTCTGACCGCCGGGGACCGCGCTTCCAATCACTCAATCATAATCTGCGTCTCAAGAGCGAAAACCAACCGTATCGTTCTCGATCTCTAGAACTTCGACAGGGGGCGGAATCTCGCCGCGGGGCTTGGCCTCAAGGCATGGCTTGCCGGACGAGACCGGGCGACAAAAATGCGGACGATCACACGCGAAATCATGCGGAGAACCTGATGAACAGGCCTTTCAAACCGACCGAGACATTCCGGCGTGACTTCAGCTATCGCAATAGCAGCGAAGCCATTCTGCGCTTCCCATTTCCCTTCCCTGAGGACGCTTACATGTACTCGGTCAATATCGAGCCGCATGTTCGGGGCGGGGCGTCGCCCGCCTTTGAAAGCGTGTTCGATGTGGATGAACATTATGTCGCCGAATGCCGCGAGAGGGCCATCGTGCTGGATGAAGATCCGGGCCGGTGCAAGGTGTTGCCCCATATGATGACGGCCCAATGGGATACGCTTGAGCTCATCATGGAGAGCTTCGCCGCGGATTATCCGGAGGAGTTCTCGCTCACCAAAAACGGGACGATCTGGACGTGGGAGAATTGTCCGCTTGGACTGAAACAGACGTTTACGTTCGGCGATGCGGCGACGCTGCCCTGCGAGCCGTTCGAATACATCACGCGTCAGGCGCAGGGCGACTTCACCTTGCAGAACCAACGCGAGGAGAATCTGTTTGTCGACGGCGGAATGGTCACGACCCAGGCTGACTGGTCGCTCGAATTCAACGTCGGCATGAATTTTCATGAATGGCATGGTCCAGTTCCGCTCGCGCGTCAAATCGGCGTTTTCGACCGCGCTTTGAAGTACCTGCTGCGGCTTCAGTACGGGCGACCGGCTCGCAGATTGAACTGGACGATGACTATCAATCCGCGACTCGATACGAGCCCGGAGAATTATCCGCTCTGGGGCGGCGACCGGACCACTATCACCCCTCAAAACGTCGCTGAAAAAGTGCATTTGCGCGTCGAATTGCAGACCCTGTTCCGCCTGCCGCGCTCGAACGCCATCCTGTTCGGGATACGCTGCTATCTGATCAGCGTCGCCGACTTGGCGAAGGTCGCCAAGTGGGGCAAGCGCCTGCACCGCGTTTTGCGCGATCTTCCCCCCGATCTCGTCGATTACAAGGGACTTACGCGTTTCCGCCAAATGGTCGTCGATTATCTCGCGCCTTTCGATGACGGCGCTGCGCTAGCGAGCGGAACCGATCCGGAGCAAGCCGCGCTCTAGATGCCTGGAGGGCGGCGCTGCGAGCTGATGATTATCGAGGGGGCCTTTTGTGAACGGTCAGAAGCAAAGGCTGTCGCTCTACGACAGCATCGGGGGTGAGGAGGGGGTTCGCAATCTGGTGGAGACCTTCTACGACATCGTCGAGACGAACCCTGATGCAAAGGAGCTGCACCGGCTCCATCTTCGGGGCCACGGCGTCGCCCACTCCAGGACCGAACAATTCAATTTCCTGTCCGGCTTTCTTGGCGGCCCGCAATATTATGTGCAAAAATATGGGCATGCGCATTTGCGAGAGATGCATGCGCATGTTCCGATCGGTGTGAAGGAGCGGGATCTTTGGCTCGCCTGCATGGCGCAGGCGATCGACAAGGTTGGTCTCGGCGCGCAGGCCGCCGGGCAATTGATGCGCCATTTTACCGAGCCGCCGAAGACTGTCGAAACGAACTCTAGCTGCAGAGCCTCAACAGGTTGCCCTCGGGGAGGCGGAGTTTGTTGATGGGCGGTTTATTGTTTAGGCTTCTATGCGGCCTCTGCCAATTGTAACGGAACAGGAAGGCTGGGGGTTCGGCGCGCCGCTGCGGCGAAGTTTGGTAAGCATTCGCATTGGCCCGTTCGCGCAACGAAGTCTGCACGAAGCACTCGGCCTTGCCATTGGTTTTCGGCGTGTAAGGCCGCGTGTGCCTGTGCCCGATCTTCAGGCGTCGCAGGGTCCTGGCGTAGCGCCGCGAGCGAAAGGCCGAGCCATTGTCGGTCATGACGCGCTCGACGGCGACGCCGTGGCGGCGGAAGAAGCGCAGGGCGTTGAACAGGAATTTGAGGCAGGAGCCGCGCTTCTCGTCGGGCAGGATTTCCGAATAGGCCAGCCGGGAATGGTCGTCGACGGCGAGATGCAGATGCTCCCAGCCGACGCCGCGGCCGTTGCCCTGGCCAGTGCGGTCGCCTGTAATCCGATGCCCCGTCAGCGCGAAGCGGCCAAGCTTCTTGATGGCGATATGGATCAGTTCGCCGGGCCGCGCGCACGGGTTCGGCCGGCTCCAGCTCGGCGATGCGGTTGAGGCCAAGCCGGCGCAGCAGGCGGCTGACCGTCGCTGGCGAGACGCCAAGATCGCGGGCGACGTGCTGGCCGGTAAAGCGCTGGCGCCGAAGGATTTCGATCCGCTCAACGATCGCGGCCGGGGGTGGCGCACGCAGGCGATGGGGCCTGGATTACCGATCGGAAAGCCCCGCCAACCCCTCGGTCCGAAAGCGCGCGAGCCACTTTCTGGCCGTCCGCGGGCAGACGCCTGCGGCTCGTGCGGCGGCCTCCGGCGTCCGCTCGCTCAGCACGGATTGAACCAGATGCTCTCGACCAATCGGCGTCAAACGGGCATTCTTGCGTATGTTCATCCGGTCCTCTCCGTGGGTTCTGAAGCTTCGCAACCTCAGTCTCCTCAGTCCGGACCGGATGGACAACCTAATGAAAGCTCGCATCTAGAGCGGGATGAGAAAAAGTGTGTGCACTTTTTCGCCCGCATCCCGCTCTAAACTATTCGAAATCGATCACGTTCATGATTTTCGATCAATTCGATCCAAAATCATCGTGATCTAGTGGATCAATCTGGCCCGCGCCGTCGTTTGGTTTTCGGCCCATCTCGGCCGCGCGGACTGGCTTACGAGGGCTGATTCGGGGCGCTCAGCGATTTAAAATAGTCAGCTACGGCGATTCCTAGTTCGATGAGCGTTAACCCTCCGCCGCCGCCCGTAGCCGCGCCAGCGCGGCCACGAGCTTACCGAGCCGATCTAGCGCTCCTCCGCGCGCGGCGCAGGCCCGTACCAGCGCCTGCCATCGTCATCACGATGCATTTCGCCATATGGCCGGCGCGGAAGGCTCTCACAGTCGTTCCTAAGCCCCCATGCTGGTACATCGCCCCCGGCACGGTGTCAGACCACGAAAGCCAATCGGCTTGGACGGGAGCCGTAAGGGCAACTCCTGCGACGGCGAAAATGATACCGGCGCGCTTCATGTGCTGGCGGAAAGCAGCTGGGCGGAGTTCTCAAAGATCGGGAGATGGACCGAATCGATCAAATCGCGGTCGAATGCCAGCACGAAGGCCATCTGCCGGGCAACGTCGTCAAAGCTATCAACGCGCGCGCCGCAGACTTCTTTCGGGCGCTCAAGAGTGTCGTCCGCCAGCGCATCCAGTGCCGGATCGATAATGAGGCCGCTGTCCGGCGAATTGTCCGCCGCGTCGAAAGCCGATTCGGCGGCGGTTATATGCTCCAATAAATCGCTCACGTCATTGCTCCCGTCAGAATAGGACGGGAGCAATCCTGAACGTGGGTGCTGGCGAGGTCAAGTATTTGATTTTAAATGAGTTATTGTGCCTATTTGGCAAAATCAGGGGGCGGGTAGGGGCGATGCTTACCTGACTCGCTTGAGTTGCCGGGTTTCGCAGTTTCGGGAATCGCTGAATGTTGGGGTTCGCGTAGAAGTTGTGGGCCCTCGCGAGGCAAAAAAGGTGCGGGGGGCGCTCAAAATAACTATTACGAATCAATGAGACCTTTTGCGCAAAGGTTCGGGTAAATGACACTGAAATCATTGACGAATTTGGTGTTCTTGGTGGGCCGGGCAGGACTCGAACCTGCAACCAGACCGTTATGAGCGGCCGGCTCTAACCATTGAGCTACCGGCCCGGCAGCCATCGAAACATCTTGTCTCAAGCAAGAGGAAGGGCGGCCGGAGAGGCGCCATTACACCGTTTTCACGCTGCGAAGCAATGGCTGCGCGGCGGGAAAGCGCCCGATCCGAATATTCCAGGAGTTCAGAGCGGAATGCGAGCGGAAATGCGGCGTCCGCTGTTTCTCATCCCGCTCTACCGCGGCGCACGTTTGGCGAGGATGCGCTGCAGGGTCCGGCGGTGCATGTTGAGGCGTCGCGCGGTCTCCGAGACGTTGCGCCCGCAAAGCTCGTAAATGCGCTGGATGTGCTCCCAGCGGACGCGGTCGGCGGACATCGGATTTTCCGGCAGTTCCGCCTTATCGTGCTGCGTCGCCAGCAGCGCGTGATAAATCTCGTCGGCGTCGGCGGGCTTGGCGAGATAATCGAACGCGCCGAACTTCACCGCAGTGACGGCGGTGACGATATTGCCGTAGCCGGTCAGGATGATGCCGCGCGCGTCCGGACGCACCGCCTTCAGCTCGGCGATCACGTCAAGGCCATTGCCATCGCCGAGCCGCATGTCGATCACGGCGAAGGCGGGCGGATCCTGCGCGATCGCGGCCAATCCTTCGGCGACCAATTCGGCGCAACGCACGATGAAGCCGCGGCTCTCCATGCTCCGCATCAGCCGCGCCAGGAAGGGCTTGTCGTCATCGACGATCAGAAGCGATCGGTCCTGTCCGAGGGCGGCAAGGTCGTCCCCGGCGACATCGATAGCGGCGTTGATCGCATCCGGCGGGTCGTTTTTCATCTGGAACTATCTCGGTTTCTTCTTTTGGCGACATTTCCGGCAACTCGCGGGGGCGCCTCCCAATGCCGCACGGGGCAAACTGTCATTACCTTAGGGGGTTTCAAAATGATTTTCCACCCGCGCAGAACCCGAGTCGGATGACAAAGGAGCGGAACCTTGCTTCATTCGCGACGCTTCTTCAATTCCCGCGGGCGAAGGACGGCAGCGAAAAATTCGCCAGCTGCGCTATCTCGCCGCGTACAGCTACAAACTTCAAATTCCGAGCTTCGACCACCTTCATGATTTTGGATTGATCAGAATCAATCAGCATCGCGATCGCGGCGGGAAAAAGCGATTTTTGCGCCTCATTCGCGTTCGGCCGGCTGCGCCGGCGCCCTTGGAAGGGCGGCGCCGCGTTCAAATATCGCCCTCGGCCAGACGATCCTGATGCGGGCGCCGCTCTTCGGCGGCGGAACATTGGCGGTCGTGACGACGGCGCCCGAGCGCTCCAGCAGGGTTTTGGCGATGAAGAGGCCAAGCCCCAGTCCGGCGCCATCCTCGGATTTGGCGCGCCAATTCGTTTTCGTGGTCACGTAAGGCGCGCCGATGCGCCCGATCACCTCCGGCGAAAATCCGGGACCGTCATCCTCAATCACCAGCACAACCGAGCTGGCGTCCCATCGGGCGACGATGCGCACCTCTGTCGCTGCGAAGTCGATGGCGTTCTCGATCAGATTGCCGAGACCGTAAAGAATTCCCGTATTGCGGCGGGCGACCGGCTGGCGACCGTCGCCCTTCTCCACGATGACGATATTGACGCCGAAATATCTTTGCGGGCCGACCACCTCTTCGATCATGAGGCTCAGCGTCATCTCGTCGAGAATGTCGCCGGCGTCGCCGCCAAGGGAGGTGAGCTTGCCGAGAATGTTGCGGCAGCGGGCGACCTGCTCCGCCAGCAGCGCGATGTCCTCGGCAAGCGGATCGGTCGCTGGAATCTGCTTTTGGAGATCGCGCACGACAAGCGTGACGGTGGCGAGAGGCGTGCCAAGTTCATGCGCCGCAGCCGCCGCCAGACCATCGAGCTGGGTCAGATGCTGCTCGCGGGCGAGAACGAGTTCGGTCGCCGTCAGGGCGTCGGCCAGCTTGCGCGCCTCGAGGGCGACCAGCCAGAGGTAGATTGCGATAAAGGCCGCGCTGACCACATGCGCGGTCCAGACGCCCGTCGCGTAAGTCAGCGGCAGCTTCAGCGTCTGGCCGGCGAACCAGGGCAACGGATAGTGCGCGATGGTCAATAGCGACGCGGCGGCGATCATCAACACCGTCAGGGACAATGTCATCCAGCCGCCAAGCGACACGGCCGAAATCATGATCGGCGCCAGAAACAGCATCGAAAATGGGTTTTCGATGCCGCCAGTCAGATAGAGCAGGGCAGTCAGCTGCAGGATGTCGAAGGCGAGCACCGCGGCGGCGGGCAATTCGTTGAGTTGATCGACGCGCCCGTAACTGAATCTGAGGCCGATGTTCAGCACCGCCGACAACGCTATGATGAGAAGGCACGAGCCGAGCGGCAGGGAAAAACCCAGCGCGAAATAGGTGAAAAAGAGCGCGGCAGTCTGCCCGGTCAGGGCGAGCCAACGCAATTTGACCAGCGTTTCGACGTGCAGCCGCCGCGAATGGCGGCCAAGATCGAGATCCAGCAAATCAGCCATGTCCACAGCGTCCGGATTGGGCGCCGGTGTGGTTGCGGCGGCGAAGTTCACGCATTGAAAAAACGTCCATATGGGTCTTGCCGGTGGGGCTCGTAACAGGCGTCATCCAATTGTCATGAGGGGCTTGCGACTGCCCGGAGCCCGCATATCCGAGACGGGGCCTCTGCGATGGCTTTCTCGCGATAGCTATTCGGCAATGCTAGCGCCTGGACAGGCGGGATCTGAGGAGGTTGCGGGCGGGTTTGTACTTCAGCTTGGCCACGATGCGCAACTCTAATCGTAGAAACTGCGTGTGGTTTTCGTCACGGAATTGTGGAAAAAGGCAAGATACGTTCTTTATTTGGATCCCAGGCGGAAGGAAACCATTTTTTGAACGTAGGAATTCATATATGAAAGAATTCATCGGCGTGACGCCGAGGTTTCTAGTGGCCCCGGACGCGCGTCGAGGTTTTGGGCGTTTTGACTAGAGCGGATTGACCGGCCGCCCGGGGAAATGAACTGATATGCCGCCGTTCACATATGAGATGCATGAAATTTCGCATTTGGCGCTCGCGCCTGCTCGCGCAATCTCGGACATAGCCCAGCTCTGGCTAAAGAATCCCGCCAATCTGCTTTCCTATACGCATGTCGGCAAAAACATTGTTGCGTCCGTCGAACTTTTCGAGCGGCTGACGCGCCGTTACAACAAGCCTTCCTTTGGCCTTTCCAGCACGCTCATCGGCGGAAAACGCGTTCCGGTTACCGAAAGCGTCGTTTGGAGCCGCCAGTTCTGCAATCTGCTTCATTTCAAGCGCGAGTTCGGTGCAGCGGACGCGGCGCCGCAGCCAAAGCTTCTGATCGTCGCGCCGATGTCCGGCCACCACGCCACTTTGCTGCGTGGCACCGTCGAGGCCTTCCTGCCTTTCTATGATGTCTACATCACCGACTGGATCGATGCGCGGCGGATGCCATTGTCCGCCGGCGCGTTTGGCCTCGACGATTACATCGATTATCTGATCGCGATCTGCGCGACCCTGAGCAAGGAGAAGGACGGCGCTCCGCTCCATACGATCGGGGTTTGCCAGCCGGCAGTGCCGCTGCTGGCCGCCGTCGCTCTGATGGAGGCGGCCGACGATCCCCATGTTCCGGCGTCGATGACGCTGATGGGCGGCCCCATCGACACACGGCGCAGCCCGACCAAGGTCAATCTTCTGGCGCAGGAGCGCGGCAGCCAATGGTTCCGGCGCCATTGCATCAGCACCGTGCCGTTCGGCTATCACGGCGCCGGCCGCGAGGTCTATCCGGGATTCCTGCAACTCGCCGGCTTCATGGCGATGAATATCGATCGCCATGTCAACGCCCATGTGGATCTGTTCACCCACCTTGTCGAAGGGGACGGCGACTCGGCGGAAAAGCATCGCGATTTCTACGATGAATATCTTTCGGTCATGGACCTCACCGCCGAATTCTATCTGCAGACCGTCGACACGGTGTTCGTCAAGCATTCGCTGCCGAAGGGCGAGATGATTTATCGCGGCGTCAAAGTCGATCCCGCCGCCATCCGCCGCGTCGCGCTGCTCACCGTCGAGGGCGAGAATGACGATATTTCGGGGGCGGGCCAGACTTCTCGCCGCGCATGAGCTTTGCGCCAATCTGCCGGGAAGCATGAAGGGCGACTACCTGCAGGAGAAGGTCGGCCATTACGGCGTCTTCAACGGCTCGCGGTTCCGCAACCAGATCGTGCCGCGCATCCTCGATTTCCACGGCGTCGGCAGGCCTCCAATTCGAAGCCTCGCCGTCGTCAACAGCCTCTAAGTCTCGCGCCGCCGAACGGCGCGGCTGAGTGATCTTGCCGGTAGCGACTCACGCGCTATCCGGCTACTCTTCTCACCATGCTGCGCCTGTTTCGACGAGACCCGCCGACTGTGCGGGAGGCTGATTTCATCGACGTCTCGCATGGCGGCGAGACCTATCGCATTCGCGTGAGGCGCACTGCAAGCGCACGGCGATTCACGTTGCGCGTGCGAACGGCGGCGCGCGACATCCTTTTGACCATGCCCGTACGGGCGAGCTTCCGGGATGGCCAGTCATTCGCCGAGCGGCATGGCGCCTGGATCGGGGCGAAACTGCGCCGTCTGCCCGAAAAGGTCGGCTTCGAGCCGGGCGACAGCGTGCCCTTGCGCGGCGTGCCGCATAAAATTGCGCCAGCGCCGCGCGTGATCGATTCGAAAACTTTGGTGCGGGACGCGGGCCGAGCGCCGCCTGCCGCTTTTCCTCATTCCGCCCTGGGCGCGGTCGTCGCAACGCTGCCGGGGCCGGAGGGCGGCGACCCGATGCTGTGGGTTCGCGGCGAGCCGGCGTTCACGCCGCGCCGCGTGCAGGATTTCCTGATTCGCGAGGCGCGCCGCGACATCACGGTCGCTGTTGTCCGCCATGCCGCGCGGATTGACGTCAAGGTGCGCAAGATCACGCTGCGCGACACCAGCAGCCGGTGGGGCTCCTGTTCGGCCTCTGGCGGACTGAATTTTTGCTGGCGCCTCATCATGGCGCCGCCCTTCGTGCTCGACTATCTCGCCGCGCATGAAGTCGCACATCTTGTGCACATGAACCATTCGGACGCGTTTTGGGCGGTCGTCGGGCGGTTGTCGCCGGACGTTGACGCCGCCGAAGCCTGGCTGAAGGCGCATGGCCCGGGCCTGCTGCGTTTTGGCGCCCGAGGTAAAGACGAGAACTGACCGGATAAGGAAAAGGGCAGGACGCTATCCGCGTCCCGCCCCGTGCTGTCGAAATCGATCGCTAAGATGGCTGCGATTCGATCAACGACCATCGCGATTCCGCGGCTGTCAGTAATATCTGCGGCGCACGACGACGCCGCCGCCATAGCCATAGGGCCGGCGCACGACGACGCCGCCATGGGGATAATAGCCGCGACGAACGCCAACGGCGCCGTGCGGGCCGGCGCAACCCGCGCGATAGGGGCCGCGCGCACAGACGACGGCGCTGGCGTCGGATGAAAAGGCGATCACGCCCATCATGGTGAGAAGTGCTGCGGCGGCAGCGACAAGCGTCTTTTTCATGAAGGTTCTTCGTGCAGGATTGGCGTTGCGACTTGCTCGCAAACGCCGAACCAGCTTAAAGCACGAAGGTTCCACGCTCGAAAAACGTGTCTAAAAGCGCAGGGCGATTAGATTCGATGCGCGGCGCACGGAAAGCGCGCGCCGCCCGCAACCTCAGGAGGCGGCGGCCTGCTTCTTCAGGATCTCGCGCTTGATGGCGAGGGCGCCGCTGGAAAGCTCCGCATGGTTGAGCTTTGACCAGAAAGGCGTCGAGACCGCCGCGATGCTCGACCGAACGCAGCGCCGCCGCGGCGACCCGGAAACGCAGCTTGCGCTGGAGGGCATTGCAGATCAGCGTGACGTTGCAGAGGTTCGGC
>CAVYFP010000029.1:0-43128 GCA_963767805.1 uncultured Alphaproteobacteria bacterium
CGCCCCGGTGCGCCAGCCGTTGACATCGTTCGGCGCGCAGCGCTTAATTGCGGCGTAGCGCTCATTTGAGATTCCGGCGTCGGAAATTTGCTCAAACTCGTAAACCTCGAAAATCATTAGCCAACTCTAGCGACTGTCGTCGCCCTTAATCGATCGGGAGGGTTGGATGGGCGGCTTGTCGGCTGGTCCGAGGATATTGGTCAAGGCGCGGCCCGGCCTTTCCGAAAGCGCCCTCGCGCTCGGCGAGGCCCGAATACGGTTTTCGGCCGAACCGTTGTTTCATAGCATTGGCGCCGGCGCGCGGCAGGGCGCGGCGCCCGCCAGCGTTTGGCAGGTTCTGACGGCGGACTCCGAGACGGGCCTCAGCCCCTGGGATTTGTGCCATGCGCTGCTGACGCAAGATCTTGGCGTCGCGGGGGGCCTGCGCGCCGAATTCGCCGAGCCAGATCTTGCGCAGCGCTGGATTATCGGTGACGAGAAATCCGTCGGTCAGCGGCTCGTCGCGGGCTGCGGCGAGGCGGCGCCGCAGAACCCCCAATATCCAGGCGATCCTGACCCTTATTGGATTCGCGACGCCGCCCATTCGGGATTCGCCGAGGCGCTCGTCAGGGCCGGGGCCCCGACTGCAGCGAACAAGGTGAGAATCGCGCATTTCGATACGGGTTACGACCCGCATCACAAGAGCTTGCCGAGATTTTTCAATACGCCGCTGCAGAAGAATTTCGTTGATCCGGGCCGGCCGGCCGACGCCTCTGACGACAGCGCCGGACCGCTTACCAATCCGGGCCACGGAACCGGCACGCTTGGGATTCTCGCCGGCTCCGCAATTGGCGGCGCGCCGCCCGGCTGTGCGCCAAACGCGGATGTTGTGCCGGTCCGCGTCTCCAATAGCGTCGTCCTGTTCTACAACAGCGCCATCGCGCGCGCGTTCGACTACATTCACGGATTGAACGCGAATCCGGCGACGCGCGTCGACATCATAACGATGAGCATGGGCGGCCTTGCTTCGCAGGTCTGGGCCGAGGCGGTCAATGCGCTCTACGAACAGGGCGTCTTCATCGTTACGGCGGCCGGAAACAATTACTTCGATCTGCCAACGCGCCACATCGTCTATCCGGCGCGATTCAACCGAGTCGTCGCCGCCTGCGGCGTGATGGCGAATCATTCTCCCTACGCCGATCTGGCGCCGTCGCTGATGGCCGGCAATTATGGACCAGACGACAAGATGATGACTGCGATCTCCGCCTACACGCCGAACACGCCATGGGCGCGGATGGGCTGCCCGAGCCAGATTGACTTCGATGGCTCGGGCACGTCATCCGCGACGCCTCAGGTCGCCGCCGCGGCGTCGCTGTGGATCCAGGCCAACAGGGCGGCGGTCAACGCCTATCCGGAAGGCTGGATGCGGGTCGAGGCGATCCGGACGGCGTTGTTTGAATCCGCCAAGGCGAATGCGCAAGAGACCCGGCGCCTCGGCCGCGGCGAGTTGAAAGCGCGCGCCGCGCTTGACGTCGCCCCGGCGAAGGCTGCGGCCCTCAAAAAGCAGCCTGCCGATACCGCCCGCTTTCCGTTCCTCGATACGCTGACCGGCGGCGATTTCGGCGTCGCCTCCGCCGCGCAGCGCCGCATGATGGAGCTTGAAGCCCTGCAATTGTCGCAGTCGGCGGCGGTCGAAGCCGCGCTGCCCGACCCCTCTGTAGCGCCGGAGGCGCTGAGCGCAAGGGACAAGGTCGCTCTCGCCGACGCATTGCTGGCGCAACCCGGCATCTCGGCGGCGCTGCGCTCGGCGCTCGAGGGCGCGGGCCACGCGGCGCCGCCGACCCGCCGCCAGCCGCAACGCTCAAGTGCGGTCGAAGAGTTCAACCTCAAGACGGCCAAGACCCCGCCGGTCGCGCCGCCTCTGCGCCGGCGGCTGAGAACCTTCGCTTTTGATCCTTCTCTTGCAACGGACCCCAGCGTCGCACTTATCAACGAAGCCGTGCTCGACCTGCGTTGGGAGGATGATCTTCGGCCGGGGCCGATCGGCGAATATGTCGAGGTCGTCGACGTCGATCCGGCGAGCCGCTGCGCCTATGCGCCGGTCGATCTCAACCATCCTTATCTGTTGCCGCAGGACGGCCTCGCGCCATCGGAGGGCAATCCGCAATTCCACCAGCAGATGGCTTACGCCGTCGCCATGCGGACGATCGAAAGCTTCGAGGAGGCGCTCGGCCGGACCGCTTTGTGGTCGCCCCGTTGGGTCCGCGACGCCAATGGCGGCGGGCGGGCGGAGTATGTTCAGCGGCTGCGCATCTATCCGCACGCGTTGCGCGCCGCCAACGCCTTCTATAGCCCGGACCGCAAGGCGCTTCTGCTTGGCTATTTCTCGGCGACGGAGGACAGCGCGGGCCTCGGGCTGCCGCACGGAATGTATTTCGGCGCATTGTCGCATGATGTGGTCGCCCACGAGACGACCCACGCCCTGCTCGACGGGCTTCATCGGCGCTTTCGCGAGCCGACCAACCCCGACGTTTTAGCTTTTCATGAAGCCTTCGCCGATATCGTCGCCCTGTTTCAGCATTTCGCCGTGCCGGAAGCGTTGCGAAATCAGATCAGGCGCACGCGCGGCGATCTCAGCGCCGAAAATATCCTCGGCAAGCTCGCCGTCGAGTTCGGGCAAGCCATGCGCGGCAATTATGGCGCGCTGCGCGATGCGATCGGCCAGACCAATCCGGAAACCAACAAATGGGAGCCGGCGACGCCGAAACGAACCGATTATGATCCCTCGAAGGAGCCGCATGAATTGGGCTCGGTGCTCGTCTCGGCCGTCTTCTCCGCCTTCCTGACAATCTACAAGACCCGAACGCTCGAGTTCGTCCGGCTGGCCAGCGGCGGCACGGGCGTTTTGCCGCCCGGCGACATTCCGACGGCGCTCGCAGATCGCATGGCCGAAGAGGCGAGCTTCGTTGCGGCGCAGGTGTTGCGCATCTGCATTCGGGCGCTCGACTACTGCCCGCCGGTCGACATCACCTTCGGCGAATATCTGCGGGCGCTGATCACGGCAGACCGCGATCTCGTTCCCGACGACCCGCTCGGCTATCGCGTCGCTTTCGTCGCGGCGTTTCGCGACCGCGGCATCTATCCGCCCGACGTCAAGCATCTGTCGCCGGGCAATCTCGTGTGGGAGCCGCCGCCATTGCCGCTGGAGAAGCTCGCCGCCGTGCTGCCCTCGCTTGAGCTGACCTGGGGCCTCGATTTCGACCGCCGCAAAGCCTATGACACGATGCGGACAAACGCCCGCATTCTCCACAAATGGCTCATGGAGCCGGCTCAGGCGCCCAACTCCGAAATCGAGGCGCTTGGGCTCGTGCGTAACGCCGGGCCAGCGACGATTGGCGCGATGAGCGGCCTTCTTGACGGCATCGAAGTCCATTCGGTGCGTCCGGCGCGCCGCATCGGACCTGATGGTCAAAGCCAGATCGACCTTGTCGTCGAAATAACCCAGACCTTCAGGCCGTCGCCGCTGCAGGGCGGCCCCTATCGCGGCGGCTGCACGCTGCTGATCGATCTCCATCGAAGCGAAGTGCGCTATTGCATCCGCAAGCGCCTCGCGGCGCCGGGCCGGATCGAGGCGCAACAGAGCTTCCGCCTCGCGCTGGCGGACACTTTGCGCAACGCCTATGTCGACGCGCCGCCCGGCGGACGAGAACCCTTCGCCATCCTCCACGGCCGCCATTAAGGAAGAGCGCCATGACGCGACGGCCCTCCGCTCCAAAATCGCGCGCCTCAAGCGAAGACGGGCGCGGAGCGCCGCGCGCGCGCAAGCCGGCGGCGAAGCAAGCGCCCGCGGGCGCGACAGCATCGACAACGCCGAATGCGCGGCAGGCGGCGAAATCGAGCGCCGCGTCGCAAAAGGAGCGGGCAAAGATCAGAATGTACCGACACGGGCTCGGCGACTGCTTCCTGATCACGCTGCCGCGCGCGAAAAATGCCGATCCCTACCGCATCCTTATCGACTGCGGCGTCATCCTGGGCACACCCAACGCTGTAGCGAAGATGACGGCCGTCCTCGAAGACGTCGTCGCTGTGTCGAAAGGCAAGGTCGATCTCCTGCTCGCGACGCACCAGCATTGGGATCATCTGTCGGGCTTCATCCAGGCCGAGGCGGCGTTCGAGAAGCTGACCGTCGGCGAGGTCTGGCTCGCCTGGACGGAGGACCCCTCCGACGCCCTGGCGCAACAGCTGAGGCGGGAACGCGGCCAGGCGCTTTCGAGCCTGCGCCTCAGCGCCGGCGCGATGCGGATGGCGGGCGACGCCGATGGCGCTGGCGAAGTCGAAAATCTGATTGGATTCTTTGGCGCCGCCGCCGGCGGCACGACGGAGGATGCCCTGGCCAAGGTCGCGGCCAAGGCTACGGTGCGCTATTGCCGGCCGAACGATCCGCCAACGCAACTGCGTGATCCCGCTGCGACGATCTACGTCCTCGGTCCGCCGCATGACGAGAAGCTGATCCGCAAGACGCTACCGTCGAGCAAGGATCCCGAGACCTATGGGATCGCGGCCAACCAACTTGGCGCGGCGGTCGAATCCGCGCTTTCGACGAGCGACGAGGCAGCGCCGTTCAGCGATAATCGCGCGATCCCGTTCGAGATCGCGCGCGGCCTTGATTTCTTCAAGAGTTGTTACTTCGGCCCGGGCGAAGATGCGCCCGATTGGCGGCGCATCGACACCGCCTGGCTAGACGGCGCCTCGGAATTGGCGCTTGCGCTCGATAGCGCCACCAACAACACCAGTCTCGTCATCGTCATCGAACTGCCCGGCGGCGACACGCTCCTCTTCGCGGCTGACGCCCAGGTCGGCAACTGGCTGTCCTGGCAGGACTTGACATGGACGTTCGACGGCCGCCCCGTCACGGGGCCGGACCTTCTCGCGTGCGCAATCTTCTACAAGGTCGGCCATCATGGCAGTCACAACGCCACGCTGCGCGAGAAAGGCCTCGCGGAGATGAAGCGCCTTTCGATCGCGGCGATACCGGTCGATCATGAAATGGCGGTGAAAAAGAATTGGGGAAAGATGCCGCTGCCGGAATTGGTAGACGCCCTTTCCTCGGCGGCGAAAGACGGCGTCCTCAGATCGGACCAGGCGCCGGCGTCGCCGCCGGCGGGCGTTGAGGTCAAAGACCTTTACTTCGATATTTCGCTATGAAAGCGGCTCCCATTCCTTATCAGGAAAGGAATAGACGTCGTGTCACTTGCATATGGATTTGTAAAAGCAAAGATCATTTCCGATCCCGTTTTGAAGGCGACCCGGCAGCGCCGCGAGATTCAGCATCAACAGCATTTGAATTTGCTCGCGGCCGGATCGATATTGGACGTCGCGTTAAATATCGGCGCCAACTATAACAACCCTCTGCTCAAATACAAGCTCGTCAGCGACTTCCGCCACCCGATCATCCAACAACTCGCGAACGCGCCGGGCGGAACGCATCTTTTGACCGGACAAATGACTCTTCTCGCCATCGATCATATGCGCAGCGACATCTTCACGGCGACGGGCGACTGGCGCAACAGTGACGTTATGGACGGTTCGGAGCATCCGGAGCCCTGCGCGTCGCTGAGGCGGCTATTTACCGGGGCTCGGCAAAGCCAGGCTGATGTCTAAATATTTGGAAGCTTCTGGAGCAGGGAAATGGCGTCCACGCTGCGCATATGAACCATGGGTAGACATGCAGCTTCATCCATCGATCGGGGGATGGTTCAATCGACCATAACGACCTCCGGCAGGACGGCACAGCTTTCGTCGATCGAGTCAACCCGAATGGGCGGCCCGTTCCGCCGCAGTCAACATACAGTTCGTTCCGACGGACGACCTCGGCAATCCGACGCCCGGCGGCAAGACGATCTAACGCCTCTTCCGTGTTCCCGGAAGATCCTTAACAGGCTGAGTCCAGCGATCGCAGGCGGCGGCGGACGTATCCATTATTGATTGAGGGGAAAAAGATGAGTGATTTCACCAGCGCGAATGAATCCGGCGGACTTAGCGTGAAATTATGGCGAGGCGAGCGAATGTGTCTTGTCGGGATCGACGTCGACGCGCCCGAACCCGATTTCGTCGGCTTCTCCATCGAGGTGAAAAGCCCCGGCGCCGCGGATTTTGAACCGCTGCGCAACCGCCTCGCCTTTTCCTACGACAAGCCTGTCGACCAGGCCGTTGACGGCTATCGTAACTATTCCTCGCTCGAAGCGCCATTCCAGAAATTCCGCTGGGTGCATTTCCCGTGGGAGCTGAAGGCCGGAAAATATGCGTACCGGGTAACCAAGCGACATATGCCAACAGACGGCGAGCTCACAGCCGGCGCTTCGGTCACAGCAGAAATTTCGCTCGACCCCGTCGTCTATGATGGCTTTCTCGACGTTGGCTTCGCGCGCAATTTCGCATCGTCCCAGGCCTATGCGGATCGCTATGGGGGAAAGAAAGACGTGATCCCGGCGAGGGCCGACGACGGTCTGCAATTCCAGAAAGTTCCCGGCGACGTCTACAGGTGGCTGGGCTTTGAGGCTTACGATCTGATCATGAACTTCCTCAAGGAGGTGGCCGCGGACGAAACGCTGACGCTTGACTTTTTCGCCTATGATTTGAACGAACCGGACATCCTCGCGTTGCTTGAGCAGATGGGCGGCAGGCTTCGCGCCATCATCGACAATTCAGCAGCGCATGGCGAGGAAACCAGCGCCGAGTCCCAGGCCGCCAGCCGCCTCTCGGCCTCGGCGGGCGACGTGAACGTCAAGCGCATGCATTTCAAAAGCCTGCAACACAACAAGGTGCTGATCGCGAAGAAGAACGGCCAGCCAGTTAAAGTGCTGTTCGGCTCGACAAACTTCAGTTTTCGGGGGCTCTACGTCCAGGCCAACAACGCGCTGGTGTTTTACGCGCCGGAGGCCGCCGCCCTCTTCGAACGCGCGTTCGAACTCGCCTTTCAAAACCCTGGCGGTTTCGCCAAAGACCCGATTTCGACCAAGTGGCACGTCGTGCAACCGTCCGGCAAACCTCCGGTTCACTTCTGCTTTTCGCCGCATGCGGACGCGGGCCTGTCGCTCAATCCGCTCGGCGCGGCAATCGACCAGGCGACCTCGTCGGTATTTTTCTCGATCGCCTTTCTTTATCAGACCAAATCCGGCCCCACGCGTGAGGCGATCGACCGGTTGATGAATAAGGAGGTATTCAGCTACGGCATTTCCGACAGGGAGGGCGGGCTCACGGTCAAGAAGCCGGATGGATCATTCGGCATCGTCGATTTCAACTACCTCGCGGGCGTCACGCCGATGCCGTTCAAGGCGGAATGGTCTGGCGGCAGCGGCGTCCATGAGCATCACAAATTCGTCGTCACCGATTTCAACCTGCCGACGGCCAAGGTTTTCACCGGCTCATCTAATCTGTCGCCGAGCGGCGAGGCCGGCAATGGCGACAATCTGGTGATGATCGAAGATTCCCGCATCGCGACTTCATACGCGATCGAGGCGCTGCGCGTTTTTGATCATTTGAATTTCCGCACGGTGATGAGCGATGCATTTGGCGGATCAAAAGACGCCACCGATTCCGCACGTGGCGAGCACGCCGCCGCCGGTGCATTGGCCGCCCTGACCCTAAGGAAGCCAACGCTAATCAGCGGCCAACCCGCATGGTTCGCCGACTTCTACAAGGCCGGCGCCCAGAAGCAATATGATCGCATATTATTCTCCCGTTAGGGCGCGACCCTATATAATAGTCTGGCGTGAAAGCCGAGTTGCGAATGGTGCTTTCGGGGAGAACTTCGAGACATTTTGGGGAGCCGTACTGGTTGAGCGACGCCCTGGTATTGCGTATTTTGCTACATGTGCCGACCGATGCGCGTGGCGCCTGTTCAGACCGCGCGCTATTAGCGGCGTCACTCATTTTTCAATTCGGGCGGCCCAGCGTCGGCGCGCGGCCTGAGTATGGACAAATGTCGTTGAACGTCTGACTGACGGAGAGTCGAAACGCCGATCAACGCGCCACACCGTTGATCGGCGTTTCGCAGGCAAACACTCCGAAATGACGTCCGAGGCCCTATTTTTCCATCAGCTTCTCGAACCCCTGCCATTCGTCTGGCGGCGGCGTAAGCAGGTAACGTGAACAGCGCTCGGCAAACAGAACCGGGATTGCATCCAGAGGATCCTGGCGCGACATCCGATGAAACATCTCCTGAGCAGCCTTGAATTCGCGGGCGTAGTACCGTTCCATCGCCGACTGCAGCAGCGCCAGCGTCCCCAGCTTCGCCGCGCGCCGATCGGGTGCCTCCGCGTCAATCACCTCGTACAACGTGACAGCGGTATCCTTGCCCTTAACCGCTACGCGGTCGACCATTCGAATCGCGAACGCGGATGGCTCGTTCAAGCTAAGAAATGTCTGCTCGCCGATCAGCAATCGGCCGCGATAAACCTTCGTCAGCTGCTCGATGCGGGAGCTCAGGTTGACGGTGTCGCCAATTACGGAGCATTGCATCCGGTGATGTCCGCCGACGATGCCGAGAACCAGCGGCCCCATGTTGACGCCCACCCCCATCTGCAACTCCGGCTGGCCAAGTGCGCCAGAGCGCTGATTGAACGCCTCAAGCGTCCGCCACATGCCGATGCCGGCGCACACCGAAGCATCGGCCGTCGTGTCGAAAAGCGCCCGTATCTCGTCGCCTGCAAACGACTCAATAAAGCCGCCAGCCTTGATAATCTCAGTTTCCATTGCGACGAAAAAGCGATTCATCAGGTCGATAACGGTCCGAGGATCCAGTCGTTCGGCGAGCGAGGTGAAGCCGCGCAGATCCGCAAACATAACGCCGATCGTCTTGGCGACATGCTCGCCGAGTTCGACCCGCGCGATATCGTAACGGCCTAGGTTCTCGAGGAACTGGCGTGGCACAAACCGGCGCTGCGCCTCGATCAAGTTCCGCTGTTCCTCGTAGAGCTTTGCGTTCTCCATGGAAATCGACACCTGCGCCGCGAGCAGCTTGATGATCTCGATGCGCTCTTCGGTGAAGACCCCGGCAGCGAGACAATTCTCCATGTAGATCGCGCCCTCGAATTTTCCCTGGCGGGTCAGGGGAATGCAAAGCATCGATTGAGGTTTGCGCGCCAGGACGTAGGCGTCCCTTGCGAAGCGGCCGATCCCTAAAGGCTCATTTACGACGACCGGGTTATTTGTATTCAACACGTGGTAGACGACCGAGATCGGCAGCGCCAGCGCGTCTTCGGTCACTTCGACGCCGATCGATCGAGCCGTCGCGCCTTCGTCGCGCGCGATTTCGTTCAGGCCCTCGATAACAAGGCGCCCCTCCTTGCGAAGGACGAAACAGCCTCGCTGACCACCTGCGTTTTCGAGCATGATGCGCATGGTGGTCGTCCACAATTGTTCGAGAACGATTTCGCTCGAGATCGCTCGAGATGCTTTCATGACCGATGTCATGTCAAGTGAACGGACGCCTGCGGTTATCGACATCGTCGGGTGGCGCCCGAGGCCACTCGGACCGCCGCCCTCGCGAGCGTCTTTCTCCCGCAACAATGCCGGGAACTCCTCCTCCAGTGTGTCAACTTTCCGTTTGGCGCCCCAGCGTTCGTAGAGATGCCGCGCCGCCCGCAGATATCCAACAGCCGCGGTGCGGCGCTGGGTCGAAAGCAGGTGTCGCGCGGCAAGTTCACTCGCCATCGCTTCATCGCGACGAAATCCGCTTGCCCGGGCCGCTTCGATCGCCCGATCAAAAAAGCGTAGCGCTAGATCGGCGCGCCCGTCCAAGCGCGCGAGCTCAGCTTGCATGAGCATCTGCAAATGCAAAAAATTGGTCGGGCAGTGCGTCGCCCAGCGCCTCATCCGTTTCAGATCCAGGTTCATCCGCTTGCGAGCTGCCTCTTTTTCGGTCGCATTCATGCCGGGCAGACAGGCCGCCAGGGTTAAGAATGCGACGATGTAGAAGCGCACGAGTTGGGGCAGCGACATCGACGATGCAATGAGAAGGTCCTGCGCCCTCACATGAGCGAGGGCTTCGTCGTAACGGCCGTAGAAGAAGCAGATTTCCGCCTTATAGATTTGATAGTTGGCGACTCCCGTCATGAATTTCCGCGCGCGCATGCCGGCGACGGACCGCTCTTCGCTGAAGCTCGCGTCGTTCATCGAGCAAAGGTCATCAGTCAGACCGAGAAAATTCCGCTGCATCTGCAGAAACAGCATTCCTGAATCAAATGAATCCTGATACCGGCAATCTTTGACGATCTTCAAGTAGTCGGCATGTTCCTTCGCCGCGGTCTCGAGGTCTAACGTTGGATCCCATATGATGCAGTCCTGGGCGCTATAGGCCAGATAGAGCATGTCTCCCGATTGATAGCCGGACTCGATGCCCTTCCGGAACCACGGCGTCATTGTCGACCAATGATTGCTCCAGTGGTGAATAAACATTGCATGCACGTAGATCACGCGCGACTTCAGCGCGATGTCGTCGAACCGATCGTTCATGGCGAGCGCAAGTCGTCCGAACTCGTAGCCAAGCGCGGGATCGTCCAGCGAACCGCAGAGCAGCATGCCGTAGGCCGCGTAGGCGAAAGCTGACTCCGCGCTGTTGCCATACCGCAGAGAAATGTTTACCGATTTCAGGACGAGAAAGGGAAAGAGGTTGCCGCTGCCTGAAAGAAAGGCGGCAGGAAAGATCTCCATCAGCAGCCGGATAGCGACTTTCTTGGAGGGGTCGGATAACATCGGCGCCGTGATCAAATCAGACACGCGCCGGCCGGCGAGATGCCGCTTGACCTCCCGCTTCGCACGGTTAATCGCGGAAAGACTGGGCTCGTTGGTCATGCGCATCCCGAGAAGCGCGAGGCCCGCAATCGCCGTACGAATCGACGCGTCCATCTTGCCGGTTGTCGCGTATTGGCGCGTTCGCATCGACAAAATTGCGGCTTTCTCCAGATTGCATCTGGCATGCGCCAGCATATCTTCTATCCATGACTCGGCCTCATCATAGCGAGCGGTCAGGTAGGCGCATTGTTGATATTCCGTCGCCAACGCCATCGTCAGCTCGTAGTCGCTCCCCCAAGGGTCATTAGGCAGAAGCTCAAGACCGATTTTGAGATAGCCTAGCGCCGCCTCGTACGCAGCCGAACGTTGGGCGCGAATGCCGGCCACCAGGTTCGAGCGCGCGAGATCCCCGCGCTCGGCGGGATCGGCGATGAGCGCCCGTCCTTCGTTGAGGTGGCCGACAATCTCAATCAGCCGCTCATCGCGCTCCTGCGCGCTTGCGTGACGTTGAATAAGTCGCCCGACCGACAGATGGAGCGTCTGCTTGTCCTCGTCGCCGACGAGCGCGTAAGCAGCTTGTTGCACGCGGTCATGCTGGAAGCGGTAGGTCGGGTTGAAATCCGCCCGTTGCGACCAGACCGCGCCTGTGGCCGCGCCTGACGCCTTGCCTACGAGCTTGTAGTCCTCGTGCAACGGAATGACCATGTGTCGTTGAAGGGCGGGGAGAAGCTCCTCGCCCGCCTCGTCCATCGATTTTTCATAGATGATCGACAGCGTCCGAAGGTCGAACGTATTGCCTATGCAGGCGGCCAACTGCAGCACGCGCTGCGCCGCTGGCGGGAGTTTGCGAAGGTTGGTGACGATGAAATCAACGACATTGTGGGTGACCCCGCTGCGTTGGACGGCCTCCATGTCCCAGCGCCAACGCCCCGTCGCCGGCGCGAAGGCGATCGTCCGGTTTTGCTCGAGCGTCCTGAGCATCTCTCCCAGAAAGAAGGGATTTCCCTGCGTTTTTTCATGCAGGTAGAGGCTCAACGGCCGCGCCGTGTCCGCATCTGTATGTAGCGTATCGGCCACAAGTTGTTCGACCGAAGACAGCTCGAGGGGATGCAACTCCAGTTCGTGGATCGAACGGCTCGCCTGAATTTCATCCAAAGCCAAACGCAGCGGATGCCCAACATCGACTTCATTGCTGCGGTAAGCGCCGATGACGAGCAAATTCGCGAGATCGCGCGCCGTGGCCAGACGTCTTATCAGATCGAGCGTTGGCGCGTCGCTGAACTGCAAGTCGTCAAGGAATATTACCAGCGGTTGCCGGCTGGCGATGATCCTCAGGAAGTGAATGAGCGTGATCAGGAAGCAATTCTGCGCCTCGGTGCTCGGGAGCTCCGGGACCGGCGGCTGCGGGCCAATGATTGACTCGAGATCGGGAATTAGTTCGATCAAGAGTTCGGCCGTTCGGCGTCAAAGCTGCCTGGATCGTTTCGCGCAACGCATGCTGGCGCTCCGCCGGCTCGGTCAGTAGCTGTTCGACAAGGCTGCGGAGCGCCACACCGAGGACTGAATAGGGCGTACTTCGCTGGAACTGATCAAACTTTCCCTGTATCAGATAGCCTCTCTGGCGAACGAGCGGCTTGCTAATCTCATTCACCAGGGCCGACTTGCCAACGCCCGAGTAGCCGGAAACCATACAGAACTCCGCTCCGCCGGCGGCGACCTGTTCGATCAACGACAACAAGACGGCCACTTCTGGCTCTCGACCATAAAGTCGTTGCGGGATGGAAAATTTGCGGGAGACGTCTCGAACGCCCAAGCCGAAGCGGGCGACTGCGCCCGTTTGGGTCAGCTGGCGCTGGCACCGACGCAGGTCATCAATGAGGCCATAACTGCTCTGGTAGCGCTCTTCGGCGTTTTTGGCCATCAGCTTCAGAACGATTGCCGAAATGGGCTCAGGGATCGATGGGTTGATTTCGCTCGGCGACCGGGGGAGCTTACTGATGTGGCAGTGAACCCATTCGAGGACCGAGCCGGCCTGAAATGGGGGCTGACCCGTCAAAAGTTCGTAGAGCGTGGCGCCTAGCGAATAGAAGTCCGAGCGGTAGTCCAGATCGCGATTCATTCGTCCGGTCTGTTCCGGGGAAATGTAAGGCAGGGCGCCTTCGATCTGTTCGGAAACATACCGCTGGCGTTCGAGCGAGAGCTCGGAGGCGATGCCGAAGTCAATCACCCGGAGAGCGCCAGAGTCGTCGATGAGGATGCTGTTCGGCTCAATATTCTTATGCACGACGTCAAGCTCGTGCACGCGCGCCAATGTTTCAGCTACCGAGATGGCCACGTTGAAGAAGCATTCGAACGGAGCCGCCTGATCGTCTCCTGCTGCGATTAGCTGTGTGAGCGAGCGGCCGAAGCGCTCGGACACGATTGCAATATTGCCGTTTCCATGGGGTTCAAGCGCCTGCACCCGGATGACGCCAGCGACGGATTGCAAGCGCTTCGTGATATGAAATTCGCGACGGAGCTCGGCCACATTCCTTTTATTGGGGTACTCAGCATCGAGCGTTTTTATGACAACGGCGAGACCGTCCGCGCGGCGCACAGCCGGGTAGACCGATCGCAGACGCGATCGATGCAGAGCCGTTCCGATCTCATACCCAGCGATCACCATCAACATTGTCCCTCAAAGAGGGCCGCGCTCTCATTGCTCGATCGCCAATATGCGACGGATCGTCGCTCCATACTCTTCCTTGGCGGTGTCGCGCAGCGGAGTCCCGTGACCGCAGAGCGCGTGGCGGAAAGGCAGCTCAAGAAGACGAATGAAATCCTCTCTTTGCGGTTCGCTCACCTGCCGCCACAAAGGCCCGAGATTGGCCGGCTCAAAAAACCCCATATCCGCCATCATGCAACGAGATTCGTCTGAAAAAAACTCGTTCGGCGCCAACCAGTTCTGCAGGGAATCGCAAGCGATCAGAATGCCGCCCTCGCGGTCAACGCGCAAAATGCACTCAGGCATCTTGGTCGTGCGAAACGTAAATACGCGGCAGCCCGCAAATGGCGTCTCGCCATCGGGCGTCAGCGCCTTGTCGGCGACAAGGCCGCTTTCATGTTGCATGTCGGGCAAGGACCACAAAACTGCGCCAAAGCGGGATTTATAGAAGCCATCGTCCCTGCCGTGCAAAGAACCGATCTTGACCACGTTGGCGATGCGGCCGAGGGCGCCAAGTTGAGCAAGGCCCGCTTCGTCGAGGCGAACGGAGTTGATCAAGGTGAGGTCTGCGCCATCGCGAACCACGGTCATGTTGCGGCTGAATTGCCACGAGGCGCCCATGAGCTCCGTCTGCATTGCGCCCGTGACGAAGAAGACATCAGGAAAGACCTCTTTCAA
Source organism: uncultured Alphaproteobacteria bacterium (assembly GCA_963767805.1). GTDB lineage: Bacteria > Pseudomonadota > Alphaproteobacteria > Rhizobiales > Beijerinckiaceae > Methylocapsa. Next base: position 14,156 of record CAVYFP010000029.1, read on the forward strand.
GGCGCCGTGCGGCAACGCCGGCGGAAACTGGGACATCGATTAGGCTCCAATCAATTGACTTGGCACATGTACTTCGCGGCGCCGCCGGCCGCAACAGACGGGATAGCCGGTCGCGTTTACCTGACGCCGCACGGGCGCGTCTATTCGTAAATATATCGGCCGACATACGCGTATTCAGTAAGGTATTCATGAAGATATTCATTGAGATACTGGCGCTGCGCCGGATCGAGGCGGTCGTGCTTTACGTCGGCGAGCGTCTCGTCGCCGGCGGAACTGTCCAGGCGCTGGAGGTGAAAAAGCGTCATGTCCTTGCCTCCGAAGAGACCGCAGAGCGAGCGATGCCGCCAGCGGGCTCGCGACATGTCGAAAACATTCCCCGCCAGCGCCGTAAGCGGCGGGTCCCGCGTCAGCGTCGCAGCCGTGAAAGTTTGATAATCGCCGGCGGGTGGCGCGAATTGAGGAACGACGCGACGCTGGTGCGTCGGATGCCGACGCAGGGCGTCTACGTAGGCAGGATCGAGACCGGCTGCTGTGGCGCCCCTCAGAAGGATGTTCAAATATCTCTGTGTCGGGAGGCACGCGTCATCAAGGAAAGATGGCGCGCCAACATAGGCGTGGGCGCGGCGCTGGCCGTGGTCGGTCAGAACAGGAAGTTCAACGCGATCATAACCATGACCGCATGCCTCCGCGGCGTCGAGATGCACAAGCGCCTCGTCATCGAACTCGTGGAGCACGCCCCAGACGGCGTCTGTCGCGTTGTTCGAGGGCTCGATGTTCCCGACCCCGCCTTCATGGCGAAAAAAGTGTTGCACGTTGAAACGCAGCCGCCATCTTCGCAAGACAGCGCGTTCAGACGCGCGCGGCGCGACGCCCTTGGCCCGCAGCGACCCGAAGTCCATGTTCGAACCGTAGCCGAAATACCAGAACGCCATGGTCCATCCCCTCTTCGAGCGGAACTGCGTTTCGGATCATCGCTCCGGACGCCCGCCCAGACTCCGGCGTTGCGCAAAGCCAAGTTTCAGGTGATAATTAGATTAGCTTCTTGACCTAGACAAATCCAGAGGCTGCCGGCGTGCAGTTTAAGTTCCAGCTGAGCCGCCCCTGCGGTTCAGCGATCTCTATCGGCCGCCCGCGGCGGGTGTGGCTGCAATGTTGCGCGTGGGGAGGGAGACCAAATGACCTATGGCGGCGCTGAGGCGCGCTCGCGCTATGACTTCCTGTTTAGTCGTAGTGCGCACGATGACGGCTATGGTCTCTGGCGGGTTGATATCGACGGCGACATTCTGCTTCAACAGGCGCCGCTCGACCCGAATGCGAAGTTCGACCACACTCATCAGTTGGTCGCGATTGGCCGCTACTTGCTGGAGTGGGGCCCGTTGACGCTCGCGGCCTATAAGCCGTGTTACCCCTACCGCCTCTTCGAGTTTGATCCAGCGAGCAAGGATCCACTCGCCGCGAAGCCGGTGCAGCATGGGATCTGGGCGAAGACGAAATTCTGGAGCTCCCGCGTTGATTTTGGAAATCCATACGGCGCCAATAAAGCGTACGCTTCGGGCGATGAACTGTTGCTCATCCCACTCGGCAGCTTCGTGCTGAATATCATCCCGACCGAGGGTCGAGGCACCTACCATCTGTGGAATTTTGATCCCAACCCGCTCGCGCGCGGGCAGTCTGATCCGTTGCCCGAACCTTATACGCCGCAGGGCGCATTCGATTCGATCCAGGCGGGTAACGAGCTCTTGCCAATTGGGAATTACGTGCTCGACCGGATACCGGAAACGGGTGATTACAAGTTGTGGAGTTTCGACCCGCAGAATGCTGTCCCGCTGGCGCAGCCAACGGTCCAGAAGGGGCGCTGGAAGGACATCGACGTCAGCCACAAGCTTGTCGTTATCGGCGATCATATCCTCGATTGGGTTCCGGCGGACCGCAGTTACCGCCTCTGGAGGTTCGATCCCAAGTGCGGCAACCCCCTGACAGGGCCCGTCCGAACCGGGGAGTTGCCGGAGGCGTTCGACGCGCAAACGACGCTGACCTGCGCCCAACCACTGCTTCCCATCGACGACGCCCGCAAGAACACGCCCGGAACGATCGACTTCATGCGCAGCAAAATCAAGCATGTTGTATATTATATGGTTGAGAATCGCTCGTTCGATCATGTGTGCGGCTGGCTCTACGAGAATGACGAGGCGAACATCCACTTCGTCGGCCGTGACGGTCCATTCGAAGGCGCCCGCCCCGATATGTATAATATCGATCCGAGCAAGACGGGTGACGACAAGAAGGTGTTCGTGAGCAAATATGAAGACGGGAAACTCAGCGAAGACTGGGTTCTCGACTTTTTAAAAGACGATCCATACCATGATAAATCGGATGTGATGCGGCAATTGTTCTATGACGATCGCGACGGATATTCTGAACGCGCGACCCCAAGGATGGGAGGCTTCGTCTGGAACAATGGCGCCACCGACGTCATGCAGACCTATGCGCCGGAGCAGCTTCCCGTACTCGACGGACTAGCGAAGCATTTCGCTGTGTCCGACGCATGGTTCAGCTCGATGCCTGGAGCCACCGACTCCAATCGCGCCTTCGCGTTCACGGGCTCCGCGCTCGGCCAGCTCAACAATTTTCAGAATGGGGATGAGTATCTTTACTGGCCGGAAACGCCGCGTCGCGCATCGATTTGGAAGACGCTGTGGAGCAATGGCTTCACGGATTGGAAAATCTATAACTCGGTGGAATGGATGGGATTTGTCCACTCATACCACCTGTTTCTGCAGGGTCAGATCCCGGCGGTCGACGCCAATAAAACAAAATTTATCGCGGACAACGCCCAATTCAAGAAAGACGCCGCGGCCGGAAGCTTGCCGGCGTTCAGCTTTCTCGAGCCGGTTTGGATTGGCGAGGACGGCACGTCATCCTACCATCCCGGCGCGGACCTCGTGCCCGGAGAACGGGCGCTCAACGAGATCTACACCGCGCTCAAAGCCGGGCCTGCATGGGACGAGACGCTGCTGATCATCACATTCGACGAACACGGCGGTCTATATGATCATGTTCCGCCGCCCTATGCCGAGAATCCCTGGCCGAACGACGTCACTGACGGCTTTCGCTTCGATCTGATGGGCGTGCGCGTCCCGACCATTCTCGTCTCGCCCTGGGTCAAAAAGCACACCGTGTTTCGCTCCCCGACGCCGGTAGCTTACGATTCGACATCCTTCCTGGCGACATTGCTCGACTGGTATGGCGTTCCCAAATCCCGTTGGTGTCTCGGCGAGCGGGTCCACAATGCGCCGACGTTCGAAGGCGTGTTCCAGAGCGACGCGCCGCGGCGTGACGCGCCGGCGCTTAGCCCGCCGTTCGATAAGTTGTTTCCGCGCGAGGGCGTCTCTACGCAATCGCCCCAGCTGCACGATCTGCACCGGCTCATAGCGCCTCGGCTAATCGCGATGCTCGCCCACGGTAAATTGAGCGTCGAGGAGACCGCCCGGATCACAAAGGACATCATGGCGCGCGCCGCGGACCTGCGTAGCCTTCATGGATTGATTAGCGATCTTGACAAACGGCTGAACTAAATCGGCGATCGCCGGTTCCAGTTGACGCGCTTGGGAAGCAGGCGGGCGGCGAGCACAGGTTGCGCCGCCCGCGGCGCTTCTCCGGGATGGCGATTACTTCGCGCCTGACAGCGGCGCGCAGCCGAAGCAAGGCGCGTATTCCGGGCCTCCCTTTTGCTGGCAGCGGACCTTCGCCTCTTCAAAAGTATACATCGGCGCAATCTTGACTCGATCGAAACACAAATCCATCTGCGCAAGCGCGCAAATTATCAGCCGATCGCCCGGGTCCGCTGGATTGGGAGCACCGCTTCCGTCCGGTGCGCCAAACCATCGCTGACACGCAGCCCGCTTGGCCTCCTCCGGGTCAACCGCCTTGCCCTGCAGCGCCGAGTCCGCGCAGAGACTAAGGAAAGTGGCGGCGACAAGGTCCTGCGCCTCGTACTTTAGGATATTCGGAATCGTGGACGGATCGTCCGTGCAGCGCCCTGTGACGCCTGCCGCAATCATATGATTGGCGATCATATATGGCGTCTTCTTCACGCTGTTCGAATTGAGCCAGATGTATCCAGCTTGCAGCGTATCGACCTGGGGTGCGCCGACTTTGTCTCTTGGAAGTTGATCCTTGTACCGGGTGCGAAACCAACCGGTCGCCTGCGGATCGTAGAGCCGCGATCCACAGACCAATAGGGGGAGCGTGCATGGATTGGCGGCGTTTCCCGGCGGGTCGAGCAAAACTTCGAGCATCGACCGAACATAGGTCAATCCCCGCTCTTCGTTGTCGAAGAAAAGCGATGTCAGATTGATCGGAAAATAATCGTTTGGATATTCGCTCTCGCCAGATCCTGGCGCCGCGATCGGATTGACGTCCAGGATGGAATGATAGCGGTCCGGCAGGTCGACGCCGACGCATGTCAGGATCTGCGCCCAGCGCCTCAATGTCATATTGTTCAAGTAGTCGGCGCTTCGATAGGCGACGATAGGCGGATAGTGCAACAGCATGACCGCCCGATGATTCGCGAGCGGCATGCCCAGGGGCAAACAGAGTTCCCATTCCGACGGACCGTCGCTCGCGTTGACAGGATAGCCCGCCATCGGATTCCACGCGGGAGTGGTTCGCGCCGCCGCGACGCCCTTGACCGCGAGGCCCGCATGCGCCGCGTCGAGCATCGCGACATGCGTCGCGGCGAAGCGAGCAGCATCCGCCGCAAAGCGCGGCAACGGCGCAAAGCTGATCGCGTAGCCCGCGTCGGAAGCGCGTTTCGTCACGCGCACCGCGTTGTCCTCGATCTCGATGCCATCCTGTGCGAGCGACCGCGCTGTGAAATGCGCGATGACGTCCTCGTAAGTCTCGAGACCAAACTTTTGCCGAACGGCGGGAAAGAGATGAGACGGATTGGGATAGATCCGTTCTTGGTAGCTGCGGTCGCCGGGAAGGGAATACTGAATCATCGTTTCAACTCCGTGCGGGGACTATAGCCATGATCCACGCATCCTTCAACGGCGGCTCTCCGGTTGTGCGAGCCGCACGGAACGGCGGGCAGCTAAATGCTCCGAGAGGGGCGGCTTCGGAACCGGAACCGCAAAATCTGTTGAAACGAAAACGACGGCGGCGGCGGACACAGCTATCGAGAGCAGAAAGAACTCCGGGGTTTCGTGCGGCTCCGAGCAAAGACGGGGTTGGCTGGAAAATGGAATGGAGGGGCCGCGCGGGGAGCGCCGAACTTCTCACGTAGGCGTGGTCGGAGATTGCTGTCAAAAGTTCGGCGATTTTCATGCACCCGCCATATCGAAAGCCTCGTAATGGCCTGAACTCCAGATAAATTGCCGGTTTCCACCGCTGTCCGCAGGGGCATGGGATCGAGAGGCTGTCGGACAACGAAGGCGACAAGGAACCGAAGAATAAGTTCAAGTCCCCCTCCGCGCGCCGCTCCACAGAGCTTTGCTCAGCGGAGCCTCTGGCTTGCTGCGCCCGATCGGTTTCTTCCACATCGACATCGCCGAGGTCCAAAGGGCGGGGGGAAAGCTCTAATTGTTCGTCGCCATTGATCGGACGCGCAAATTCGCCTTTGTGCGGTCGGTGGTCAGCGCGAACCGGGTCACAGCTTCAGCCTTCCTGGGCCGGTTCCGACGCCGGACAGAGCCGGCACGCGGAGATGAGGATTGCGGTCCAGGTTCGGATTGGGGCGCCCCAAGGACTGCGCCAGCCCCCGTTTTTCAGTGCGCCGAGACCTGATCAACATTTCGGATAAGTCCGTGTTCGTCGATATAGCGCTGCAGCACGACCGCCCGCGCATGTTGCGCGATTGCAGTCGGATGCCCGTCATGTGGAATGGTAAGCATGGCGCCAGGGGCCGCCACATTTGAAATATTCATATCGAGCACCTCGACGCCGGCGTTCCTGAAGCGCGACATGATATCGTCATTCGTCATGCCGGAAGCCTTGAGATATTCTTCCGGAACGCGATCATATATGATCAGCGTCGGGACATGATGCTTCTCTTCCGCGACTCTGACTGCCCGCAGCGTCGTCGCGATGTAGAGTTCCATGTCATTTTTGTTCACAGCGTGCTCGGCGGCCTCGAAATACCTCCTGTAGGTCGCCGTGTTCATCCACATTGCGAGCGCCCAATGCCGCCAGCCCTCACTACAGGGGCCTTGAAAGCGCGGCGTTCCAGACTGATCGCGAGAATAGTGCGGCGATCGGAGAGAGTAAACCGGTTTGCAAGAGGTACGCTCGGCCTGGAACGGAAACGTTGTGAAAACAAAAAGCTGCGGATGCGGCCCAAGCAGCAAATCGTGCACGCTCGTTTCCATAGCTCTCAGGAAATGCTCGGGTCCATAGCCCTCGAACCCCAAGTTGAGGACGGGAAACCGTCGCTGGTTTAGATCGGCGAAGACTTGCGGAAGTGCATCCGCATCGTTGACGCCGTGACCAAACGTCCAGGAATCGCCGAAGAACGCGACTGCTGCGCCGTCGGGCGACGACTGCGTCCGCCGGAGCAACGAATTGTCGATTATATAATAGACATCATATATTACGTCGCCGGTTCGCGCATCGGTTTTCCTCGCGCGAAAGATGCCTTCGTGCGCGGGACTCACCCCAAGATCGGGCTGAAACCCGAAGAAATCCGGCGTATGGGTCTCAACCGCTTCGGGCGACGGGTTGAAGATTAAGGCCAGCGCCTCAACCGCCGCAAGCGATAGCATCAACGAATAAATGCCGATCAAAAGGAGTTGCAATTTCCCGCGGGCCAAAGTCGCTATGTCCACGAAGAATATCGAAAGGAGCACCAGCACGAACAAGGGCCAATATTGGCTGCGGATAATCATTTCGCCCAGATGGCCGCAACCAATCAAAATGAGCGGGACAATGATGATTTTAGCGAACAGCACGTGCTGCTTCGACATGAAGGCTCCGATTTTATCGGGACATGAGTTCCGCGCAGCGTCGCGGCATCGGCTTATCCGCGCACGCTTGCGCCTCGCATATCGGGGCGCCGGCGTTTCTTTCGGTCGTCCTCCGGCGGAATCCGGCGTTCAAGGCGCAACCAACGTAGGGTGGTCGCGCTTTTCTTCGCGTCCCGGAGGCTATCGCTTCACAGGATGGCGTAGATGAACGGAGCCACGTAGGGAACAGCCTGAAGCAGGACGAGCGCCAGACTCAAAACCACGACGATGGCAAAGATCGGAATGACCCACCAGCGTCCGTTTCTCAAAAGCATGGCGAAAAGTTCGTTGATGGTGCGAAAGCGATCATTCAGACGCTGGATGCGTTGCTGACTAAGCATAATGGGTTTTCCCTATGGCCGTGTTGGAGATGCGAAACGCGCCAAGATAAAGAACATCGAGTTCACTCGAATAAAACGTTCGCAGCGCCTGTAATGGCGACGATACGATCGGCTCACCTTTAAGATTAAACGACGTGTTGAGCAGAACCGGGTGCCCTGTCGCGGCGCCAAACTCGCTCAATAATTCATGGAACAGGGGATTGTCGTCCTGTGCGACGACTTGCGCGCGCGCGCTGCCATCGGCGTGGGTCGTCGAGGGCAGGAGGTCGCGCGCGCCGTCTTTGACCGGAGCGACCATCAGCATCCAGGGCGTCAACAAATCGGTCCCGGGCGGAAGATCAAAATAATTATGCTCGCTGCCCTTCAAAACCGCCGGAGCGAAGGGGCGGAATTCTTCGCGAAACTTGATCTTTCGATTGATGCGATCGTTCATGCCGGGCTGGCGGGGATCGGCCAGAATGGAGCGGTGGCCGAGCGATCGCGGTCCCCATTCGAACCGACCCTGGAACCAGCCGACCGCCTTGCCGTCGACGAGATCATTTACCGCGCTGGCGGCGACGCTCTCATCCTCGATATGCGAATATGAAATGTCGAGATCGTCAAGCGTCTGTCTGATCTCGGCGTCCGACCAGGACCGCCCAAGTCCGGGCTTCGTCAAGGCCGGACCGCGGCGTCCGCCAACAACTTCGTTCCAGGCCCAAAGCGCCGCGCCCGCGGCGGCGCCGTCATCGCCTGCGGCGGGGTGGACGTAAATCCGCTCGAAAGGCGTGCGAAGCGTCAGGCGGCTATTGATCACTGCATTCAGCGCCACGCCGCCGGCCAAACAAAGGTTGGGATAGCCTGTCCGACGGTGCAAAGCGTTGGCGAGGCCGACCACGCAGTCTTCGGTTACGACCTGCAGGCTCGCGGCGATGTCCGCATATTTGCGTCCTTCAGGCGTCGAGAGGTCGAATTTGCGATCCGGTGCGCGCGCCGGACCGAACAATTCTTCGAATCGCGACGAAAACGACTGGGTCGCGCTGAACTGGTAGGTCACATAGGAAAGATCGACGCTGATGTCTCCGTCCGAGCCCGATTTCAATATGCGGCGGACCTCATCGACATAACGCGGCGTTCCATAGGAGGCCAAACCCATTACTTTCGCCTCGCCATCATTGACCCGGAATCCGAGATAGGCGGTGAAGGCGGAGTAGACGAGGCCGATGCTGTGCGGGAAATGAATTTCCGACAGGCGATTGACGCCGCGTTCGGAAGCGTCGAAGAGAGCTGTTGTCGCCCATTCCCCGACTCCGTCAATGGTCAGTACGGCCGCTTTCTCGAAAGGCGACGCATAAAATGCGCTCGCCGCGTGCGAGAGATGATGATCGGAAAAGATGATTTTGCGGGCGCTGATTTCGAGCGCTTTGGCGATCGAGCCGCGGACCCATAATTTGTCGGGAAACCAGGTAAGCGCGGTCTTGCGGAACGCATCGAGGCTTCTCGGAAATTCCTGAACCTGGGTGATCAGCAGGCGTTCGAATTTGCGGAGGGGCTTTTCGTGAAAGACAACGTAATCGAGATCTTCCGCCTTGATGCCTGCGTGGTCGAGACACCAGTTCATCGCCTGCAGCGGCAATGCGGAATCGTGCTTGATGCGTGAAAATCGCTCTTCCGCGGAAGCCGCGATGAGTTCGCCGTCACGCACAAGGGCGGCTGCGGAATCGTGAAACTGGGCGGAAATGCCAAGAACGTAACGGCTCATCCCTGAACTCCCACTTCGGCGCGGGCGCGCGTGAGGGCTTCAGGCGTCGCGACGAACCCGATCTTCGCCGCCGCGAGTTGGCGCGCGAACAGCGAGTAGGGGCCAAATGCGACGACATACAAGATCAGCAACCAGAAGTTTGCGACGACATTGCCGAAACCGTGCGTGTAGCGGAGAAATCTATCGCGTAGTCTGCGGATGCGGAACCGGCGCACGGAGGCCTGAAGGGCCTTCCGTCCAGTCGTTTTTGAAATGCGATCAAGTTCCTGTTTGGAGTAGCTGGCGTGAAACGCCTCATCCTTGCAAATTGTGGTGAACATCGCGAGGGAAGCGGGATCCTCTTTCATCAGCTCCCTGTAGCAGCTGAATTGGCGCCCAGCTTGTTGCTCCGCCAACCAGACGAAAGTCAGGAAATCGAATTCGCCCAAGTTCTTCGTACAGGGATTTTTCACCCCTGATGCCATGCGCGACAAGATATTCGGGATCCTCAAGGAGGTCGGCGGCCTTCGCTCCGGACGACAGGGCGAGCGAACGCTCAGCGAACATGCGCGCGTGCCGGAACTCATCCATCGCGTGTCGAAAGAATTTCTTGCGGAGGTCGGGCCTGACAGTCGCTTCGGCCGCGGCGAGCATGTCGAGCGAGCTGCCCGCTTCCGTGTGGGAAAATTCAGCCATCTTCATCGAACGCCGGGACGGAATTCGCCAAACGATCCAACTGATGAGCCAAAGGGAACTGAATGGGTTGGTTTTATCGGTCATATTGCTTCTCTTGTTGAGGGGCGGTGCGGAACCTGGCGGCGCGCCTTCGCGCTTCGAATGAGCGCAGGCGGCGCGAACCAACCGACGCTGTCTGTTCCGCCGAGAATGCAGGGCGCCATGTCGTCGAGCCGCTCCGTGCTGGAGCATGATGCCCGAATGTTGCGGGTCGTGCGCAAAAGCTCATAAGGTAGAAAACAACAGGCGCCCTGCCGGCGATGCGCGTTTGCGTCGCCGTGCGCCAGGCGCTCCGCGAAGGCTCGATGCTGAAGGTGAGGCGTTCTCCGGCGCAACGGTTTCGGCCGAGGCGACGCGCCCGAACGTTCGGCGGTTAGCGAATGACGTTAGCGAAATGGCGCAGCCGTTTCGTGCGGGATTGTCCGACCATTAGAAATCTCCTTGGGACCGGCTTCGGCGCTGACGCGTCGATCACGATACGGAAAGTACGTGGGAAAAATTCCCACGTCAAGGGATGACAGAAACAGTCCCTGCAAATTTCTGTGAACCGACATGGTTGTTCGCCGCGCTCGGACCCGTTCGGACCTTCGCTGACGGGTCTGCCGTTGGCCTGGCGATCTGCGCCAAATCAATTGTTCTGTTGCGGCGGTGGCCGGCGTCGCGGCGCTCGGATCTGCGCAACGCCGACGGGCGGGCGGCGCGGTCGGATAGCTGCGGCGCGGCCTTCCCCTTGAAACATCGCAGCGCGCCCACAAAATGGCGCGGAACCAGGTGAAAATTCATAAGTGAGGGGTTCCGCGGCTGCCTGCGGGTCGTCGAATGGGCGAAGGGGAGAAAAAATCGATGGCGAGGCTTTGAGCCGAGCGCCCTGAGCTCGAACCGTAGCGCGACAGTGAGGCTTGCCGCCTTCGATCGTCCGATGGGGTTGCCGACCTCGTAGACGTCCTCTCGATGGCAGCGAACCAGGTCGCCAAAGGACTTGGCGTCCCGGGAGCGCCTTGCGACCGGCGGCTCGCCCCGATCGATGCGCCGTTCGACTTCGAGCGCCCATTCCTCCGCGTCCTTGCGCCGAAGAAACGTCTCGTTGACATATTTCCCTTTCCGCCGCACCTGAACCCGCTAGGAGCCCGAATTGAGCTTCGTGAAGCTGGCCAAAGCATGTGCGCTCCGTGTTCGTTGAGCCGGCGAACTGAGGCGAAAAGGGTCGGATCTAGGCGTAGAAACGAGTGCACACGACCCGACCCAACGAATTGAGACGAAGAAAACATGCTACAAAATCAAGATCTTAGATTTAGCGTGGCGCCTATGATGGAATGGACCGACCGGCATTGCCGGGTCTTCCATCGCACGCTCTCGCGCCGCGCCCGGCTCTATACGGAGATGGTCACCACCGCCGCCCTGCTGCATGGCGATCGCACGCGCCTGCTCGGCTTTGACGCCGCCGAGCATCCGGTCGCGCGTGCAGCTTGGCGGCTCGGACCCGCCGATCTTGCGCAGGCCGCCCGCATCGCGGCCGATTTCGGCTATGACGAGATCAATCTCAATGTCGGTTGCCCGTCCGAGCGCGTGCAGAATGGCGCTTTCGGCGCCTGCCTCATGCGCGAGCCAGCGCTTGTCGCCGATTGCGTCGGCGCGATGAAGGCCGCCGTGGCCGTCCCTGTGACGGTCAAATGCCGCATCGGCGTCGACGATCAGGAGCCGGAAGAGGCGCTGGGCGTCTTTGCCGAGGCGGTCCTCGCCGCCGGCGCCGATGCGCTGATCGTGCACGCCCGCAAGGCGTGGCTCAAAGGACTTTCGCCAAAGGACAACCGCAGCGTGCCGCCGCTCGATTACGCGCTGGTTCATGCGCTGAAGCGGCGCTTTCCCGAAACGCCCATCGCCATCAATGGCGGCCTCGAAACGCTCGAGGCGATGCAGGCGCAGCTCGAACATGTGGACGGCGTCATGGTGGGCCGCGCAGCCTATCAGAACCCGGCCCTGCTGCTTGAGGTCGATCCGCTGCTTTTCGGCGAGGCCGCTCCTTCACGAGAATGGCGAGCAGGCGATCGCCGCCTTCATGCCCTATGTCGAGGCGCGGCTCGCCGAGGGCGTTCCGCTGCACGCCATGACGCGCCATGTGCTCGGCCTCTTCAACGGCCGTAAGGGCGCCCGGGCGTGGCGGCGCCATCTCTCGACCGAGGCGGTGAAGCCCGGCGCGGGGATCGAGGTTTTGCGCGCGGCGTTGGCTTTCGTGGAACGACGCGGCGCCATGGACGAGGCGGCGGAATAGGAGTGATGACGATGCTGCTTTTGATGCGCGCCCGGCGCGGTCTTGCCCTTTTCGCGCTCGCCCTCTCGTCGTCTCACGCCTTCGCGGCGGAGCCGACGCTGTGCAAGCCCGATGAACTGGTCGTTTTCTCCTGCTCGACCGGCGCCCGCATCGCCTCTGTCTGCGCGTCGAGGGATATTTCGAAGACCGCCGGCTTCATGCAATATCGCTTTGGACGCGTTGACGGCGTCGAACTCGCCTTTCCGGATCCGGGCGCAAAACCGGCCGATGTCTTCACCTCGGGAACCTTGATGTTTTCGGGCGGCGGCGGCGCGTGGCTGCGCTTCGGCAAGGCGCCGTTCAGCTATACGATTTTCACCGCGATCGGGAAGTGGGGACGCTCGGGAAGCCCGGCTGACGTCGCCGGCGTCGCCGTCGCGAAAGACGGCAAGGAATTCGCCAATTTTCCCTGCCGCAAGGCGAGCGCCGCCGCAAGCGAACTCGGCCCCGATTTTTTCGAAAAGCTCGGCCTCAAGGCGTCCGACTCGGCGGATGACTTCGAAATTCCGGATGCGTTCTTTCCGAAAAATTGAAGGGCGTTCCCGGCAAGCGATGACGCGGCATGCGTCCGGCGTCTTCAACGTGCGTCACAGCGCCCGCGCCTGGTGGCGCTATCGCCGATCGGGGCGATGGAGCAGGGGCGGGGATCGAGGTTCTCGGCGCGGCGCTGGGTTTTGCGTGCACGGGTGCAGCGCGCAATGGTTGAGGCGGCGGAATAGTGAAAAGAGCGCCCGTTTGAATGACGCCTTGCGACCCCCATGCGGGCAATCAGGCCCAAACTTCGCGGGCAGGAAAGCGGCCATAGAATTGCGGGCGGAGCGCATCGGGCGTGCTCCGCCCGCGACCCTATCAGCCGGGAGACGCCACGGAACCGGCCAGTAACCCGCCGTCGATATTCACCTCTGTTCCCGTCACGTAGGTCGCTTCGTCAGAAGCGAGAGTGGCCGCAATCGCCGCGACCTCCTCGGGCGTTCCAAACCGCTTCAGGGGAGTGTCAGCAACAAGCGCCTGCATCTTAGCTTCTCGATCGGGGCCAGCGCCTAGCATCGGTTCCCACATTGGGGTGAGTATGGCCGCAGGGTGGATCGAGTTGCATCGAATTCTTCCAGCCTCGCTGCGCGCAGTAGAGCGCCACAGTCTTGCTATGGTTGCGGATAGCGGCCTTTGATGAGGCATAAGCACCGGCAAGCGGGATGCCGACCAGGCCGGAGCGCGACGAGACGTTGATGATTGAGCCAGTGCCTTGCTCCCTCATCGCGCCGATCGCGTAGCGACAGCCAAGGAAAGTCCCGTCGAGATTGACTCGATGGACCTCCCGCCAGTCCGCGAGGCTAGCATGTTCTGGATCGTGAGCCACCGTGCCCAGTTCAAATCCCGTCACGCCGGCATTGTTGACCACAACGTCGGCTACGGGGAAGCATCCCGCCAGCCGCAGCCAGTCGGCCTCCTCCCGCACGTCGAGCTTTTCAAACCGGCACCCGATTTCTGCGGCGGTCGCCGCACCAGCGGTCTCGTCAAGATCTGTGACGATGACAATGGCACCTTCGTCATGGAAGCGAGCAGCAATCGCGCGGCCGATGCCGCGCGCCGCGCCGGTGACGACGCACGTCTTATTTTTCAGTCTTTGCATGATATCCTCGAAACAGAGTCCAGTCGGCGGATTGCTCCGCTAGCGAGTGCCTTGCCGCTTTAGCGGTGACGCTGGATCATTTCGCAAACTCCCGAAGACGCACCTGTCTACGCCGGTCCATCGGGTTGGGCAACACCGAGTTGGCAGGATGACTGGAATTTCCGCGTGGAATACCAAAGCAGCCTTTCCATCTTCTACCCTTCGCAGACCTCGGAACCAGCCCACGCCAGCGCAGTTGTAGCCTTTGGCATCAACCCGATTTCTTCTGCGCGCCCTGAAGCCTCACCCCGTCGTCTTGCCGAGCCTTCCAGCCAGATCCTGAATATATTGCCAGGCCGTGCGGCCAGAGCGCGCGCCGCGCGTGATCGCCCATTCGAGCGATTCCCGCTCTATGGCCGCGCGGTCCTGAACCAGCCCGAAATGCTCGGCATAGCCGAATACCATGTCGAGATATTCGGCCTGCGAGCAGGAATGAAAACCAAGCCACAGCCCGAAGCGGTCGGAGAGCGAGACCTTCTCCTCCACCGCCTCGCCCGGGATTGATCGCCGTGCCGCGCTCATTGTCGATCATCTCGCGCGAGAAAATATGCCGCCGGTTCGAGGTGGCGTAAAACAGCACATTCTGCGGGCGCCCCTCGATGCCGCCTTCGAGCACGGCTTTCAGCGACTTGTAATTGGCGTCGGCCGCGTCGAAAGAGAGATCGTCGCAAAAGACGAGAAAGCGATGCGGCGCGTCCCGCAACTGCGCCATGAGCACGGGCAGGCTGTCGATATCCTCGCGGTGGATCTCGACCAGTTTCAGCGGCCTCACGCCATCGGGGGCGAGCCGCGCGTTGACATCGGCATGGGCGGCCTTGACGAGGGAGGATTTGCCCATGCCCCGCGCGCCCCACAAAAGCGCGTTATTGGCGGAAAAGCCGCGCGCGAAACGCTCGGTGTTGTCGGTCAAAAGATCGCGCAGCCGGTCGATGCCGCGCAGCAGCGCCATCTCGACCCGGTTGACCTTGCGCACAGGATATAAATGCGGCGCGACTCGCTGAAAAAACAAAAGCGTCGGCCGCCGCGAAATCGATTTTGTCCGGCGGCGCCGGAACGAGCTTTTCCAGCGCCGCGGCGATGCGCTTCAGCGCTTTGGCGGCGGGTTCGGCGGGGCTTTTCGGCTTTTTGGATCTGGACATGGGGCGTGACGCAAAGCGTTAAGTAAAGGGAGCGGCGTTAGAGCATGGCCGCCCCGGCTTGGCTAGACCGCCCGGGTCGCGCGGATTTTCGGCCGAAGTCTCCTCAATATTTGCGCCTCGGACGGTTTCCCGCGATCCGCTTTTGCGCTAGCTTCGGCGCGGGCGCCCAAGGCGGCCAGGTGGGGCAAAAAAAAGCGGGATATGGGCATGAAAACGGTCATGGATCGCCGCGCGGCGCTGAAGGGCTTCGCGACGCTTGGATTTTGCGCCATCTGCGCCAAAACCGGATTCGCGGCGCAGGAACTCGGCGCCGACTCTCACGGGGCGGCGCATTGGAGCTATGAGGGCGCGACGGGCCCCGATCGCTGGGGCGATCTCGACGCGGCGGACAAGGTCTGCGCGATCGGTAGCCAGCAATCGCCCATCGCCATCGACGGCTCGATCCCGGCCGAACTGCCGCCGCTCAAGCTGGACTGGAAGCGGCAGGCCGATGCGATCGTCAACAATGGCCATACGATCCAGCTCAATTTCGACGATGGCGGCGCGCTCAAGGTCGGCCCGGACTCATACAAACTGGTCCAGTTTCATTTCCATCATCCAAGCGAACATCTGATCGACGGCAAACCCGCCGCGATGGAGATTCATTTCGTCCATCGCAACGAGGCGGGCAAGCTCGCCGTGATCGGCGTTCTCGTGAAGCCCGGCAAATCCAACCCGGCCTTCGCCAAAATCATCGCCGCCGCGCCGGCCTCGGCGGGGGAGCCGGTCAAGGCGCCCGGCGCCGATCCGCGCGGCCTGCTGCCGAAAACGCGCGGCTATTATTATTATTCCGGCTCGCTGACGACGCCGCCCTGCAGCGAGACGGTCGAATGGATCGTGCTGAAACAGCCGATCGAGGTCGCCGAATCGGATATCGCGGCATTCGCGAAGCTTTATCCGATGAATGCCCGGCCGGTTCAGCAGATCGACCGCCGCTTCGTGCTGCGCACGCTCTGAGCGCCCCGGCCTCGGAGCTGCCATTGCTTTCAGGACGCCACTGGGTATAGTCCCCCCGCGCTCCGGGGCCTCCGCCCCGGCGATGCGCGTTTATTAGGAGAGCGGACCCGTGTTCACACCTGCTTTCGCCCAGGGCCTCGGCGGCGCGGGCGGCGGCGCGACAGATCTGATCGTGCAGCTGATTCCTTTCGCTCTCATCCTCGTCATCATGTATTTCCTGATCATGCGGCCGCAGCAGAAGCGCGCCCGGGAGCATGCCGATCTCATCAAGAATCTGCGCCGCGGCGACAGCGTCATCACCTCGGGCGGCCTGATCGGCAAGGTCACGAAAGTCGTCGACGACGCCGAGGTCGAGCTTGAAATCGCCCCCAATGTGCGGGTGCGCGTGATCCGCGCGCTGATCACCGACGTGCGCGCCAAGGGCGAGCCCGTCAAGGATCAGGCCTGAACTTCCCACAGCCGAATTTCCAGCGGCGCACCCCGCCCGCGCCCCAAACTCCGGATCATCCTGCACGCCATGCTGCGTTTCGCCCGCTGGAAAATCATCTCAATCCTCAGCATGACCGCGCTGGCGTTCCTCGTCATCGTGCCGAGCCTGCTCGGGCCGGCGACGCGCGACGCGCTCATCGCCCATTCGCCGAAATGGCTGCCCGTGCGCGCCATCGTGCTCGGCCTTGACCTTCAGGGCGGCTCGCATGTGCTGCTCGAGGTCGACAGCCCCTCCGTCGTGAAAACGATGGTCGACAATCTGCGCGACAGCATCCGCCGCGTGCTGCGCGACGAGAAAATCTCGATTTCCGGCGGCATTGGCGTGCTGCCGCGCGGCGTCCAGCTGCGCATCCCCGATCCGGCCGAGCTGCAGCGCGTCCTGCCGAAACTGCGCGAGCTTGTGAGCCCGGCCAGCGTCGGACTCGGCGGCGGCGGCCTCAGCAGCGGCGGCGGCCCGATCTTCGACATAGCGACCAATTCCGACGGCCTGATCCAGTTCACGGTGACCGAGGCCGGCGTCAAAGCCAAGCTGCGCCGCGCCGTCGAGCAGTCGATCGAGGTGTTGCGCCGCCGCGTCGACGCGCTCGGCACGACGGAGCCGACCATCCAGCGCGAGGGCGACGATCGCGTCGTCGTCGAGGTGCCGGGCCTGCAGGATACCGGCAAGCTGAAGGAGATCCTCGGCACCACGGCGAAGCTCGAATTCCGCCTCGTCGCCGATACCGGCGCCGATCCCGCCGAGACCGAGCTGCTCGATCAGGTCGACAATCCCGGCGCCAAGCTTCCGGTCGAGAAGCGCGTCATGGTGCAGGGCGAGGATCTGACCGACGCCCAGCCCGGCTTCGACCAGCGCACGCAGGAGCCTGTGGTCAATTTCCGCTTCAACATTCGCGGCGGCCAGCGCTTCGGCGAGGTCACCGCCGAAAATGTCGGGCGCCCCTTCGCCATCGTGCTCGACGGCAAGGTCATCTCGGCGCCGCGCATTCTCGGGCCGATCATGGGCGGCTCGGGCCAGATCTCCGGCCATTTCACGGTTGAGACGGCCAATAATCTCGCCATCCTGCTGCGTGCCGGCGCTCTGCCGGCCAAGCTCACCATCGTCGAGGAGCGCACCGTCGGACCCGGCCTTGGCCAGGATTCGATCGACGCCGGCAAGCGCGCCGCCTATGTCGGCGCCGCGCTGGTCGGCTGCTACATGCTGATCACCTATGGCGTCTTCGGCGTCTTCGCCAATATCGCGCTGCTGGTCCATATCGCCTTCATCTTCGCCGGCCTCGTGCTGCTCGGGGCGACGCTGACTCTCCCCGGAATTGCAGGAATCGTCCTCACCATCGGCATGGCGGTGGACTCGAACGTCCTCATCTATGAGCGCATCCGCGAGGAGGCGCATCAGGGCCGCTCTATCGTCTCGGCGCTCGACGCCGGCTTCAAGCGCGCCTTCGCGACCATCGTCGATTCCAACGTCACCATGTTCGTCGCCGCCGCGATCCTTTATTTCCTCGGCGCCGGCCCGGTGCGCGGCTTCGCCGTGTCGCTGGCGCTCGGCATCCTGACCAGCATCGTGACAGCGGTGACGATGACGCGCATGATGATCACGCTGTGGTATCGCTTCAAGAGGCCGGTCAAGCTGCCGATCTAGAGCCCTCATGGTGAGGAGCGCCTGAAAGGCGCGTCTCGAACCACGAGGGCGTTTCGCCCGCGTCCGCCAAGGTTAAAGGTCGCTTAAGAATGAAACTGCTGCGCCTCGCGCCGGAAAACACAAAATTCCCCTTCATGCGCTTCCGGCGCGTGAGCTATCCGTTCTCGGCCGTGATGTCGATCCTGTCGGTGATCCTCTTCCTCACGCTCGGCATGAATTTCGGCATCGATTTTTCCGGCGGCACGCTGATCGAATTGCGCGCGCAATCGGGCGTCGCCGACATCGCCAAATTGCGCGCCATCGCCGAGCAGATGAATGTCGGCGACGTCGAGGTGCAGGGTTTCGGCTCGCCCTCCGACGTCACGCTGCGTTTCGGCGCCCAGCATAGCGAGCAGGGCGACGCCGGCGCGCAGGAGGCCGCGGTCGCCCGCGTCAAGGCGGCGATCGGCGAGGGCTACGACATCCGCCGCGTCGAAGTCGTCGGGCCGCGCGTCTCCGGCGAACTGGTGCAGTCCGGCACGCTCGGCGTCGTGCTCTCGATCGTCGCCGTGCTCTGCTATCTGTGGTTTCGCTTCGAGTGGCAGTTCGCCGTCGGCGCCATCATCGCGACGATGCACGATCTTCTGCTCACCGTCGGCTTTTTCGCGCTGACCCGGATCGAGTTCAACACCACCTCGATCGCCGCGATTCTGACCATCGTCGGCTATTCGCTGAACGAGACCGTCGTCGTGCTCGACCGCATCCGCGAAATGATGCGCAAATACCGCAAGATGCCGACCGACGAACTGATCGACCTCTCCGTCAACGCCGTGCTGCCGCGCACGATCATGACCGCGACCACGGTCTTTCTCGCGCTGCTCTCGCTCGTCGTCTTCGGCGGCCAGGTCATCCGCTCCTTCTCGATCGCGATGATCTGGGGCATTTTCGTCGCCACCTATTCCTCGGTCTTCATCTGCTCGCCCATGCTGATTTATCTCGGCCTTCGCAACGAGACGGTCGGCGCCGAGCCGGCCCCCGGCGGCAAGCTCGCCAAGGGCCCGGCCTGAGGCGGGGTAAGGAAGCTCATGACCGGGCCCTGGCCATCCAGAGGAGGCCTCGAAAGGTTCCGGCATCTCGATCGAAGGACGAGGAGCCGCAGGAAGCGATCGCCTGGATGGCCGGGCAACCCCGTCATGAGGCGACGGACCCCGTTGGCCAACGTCGGAATTCGCCATTCTCGGCGAGGCGGGCGCGACGCTGTCAAGGATGCGAGGTTCCCTCGCACCGGCGCCGCCGGCGCTGCGCGTCCTTGACAGGATCGACCCGCTCGCCACACTCGCCGCCAAGAGATGAATGGCGCGCTGCGGTTTCCCGGCGAGGGCCGCGCTCCCCAATCCAGGGCAAAACATGAGCGAGCCTCAATACGCCGGCTTTCTTCCCGGCGCCCATGCGATCGACGGTTACGGCGCCGGCGGGTTCCGTTTCGGCGGCATGTCGCATCGCGGCTCGATCCTCGCCCTGCCGTCGGGCGTTTACGCCTGGGCCCCGGCGATTCCGGCGGAAATAACAATTGAATCCCTCGCCCATCTGTTCGCCGAGGCGCCCGGCCTCATCGAGCATCTTCTCCTCGGCACGGGCGCGGCGCCCGTTCCGCTCAATCTCGCCCTGCGCCAGCGTCTGCGCCTCGCGGGCATAAGGGCCGAGCCGATGCAGACCGGCGCCGCCGCGCGCACCTATTCCATTTTGCTTGGCGAAAAGCGGCGCGTCGCCGCCGCGCTTCTGGCGGTTCCGTGATGGACGACGCCGCCAAAGCCGACGACTTCGCCTGGTGCGAGGCGATGGTCCGCCGCGAGGATCCCGACCGCTGGCTCGCCAGCCTCTTCATTCCGGAGGCGGCGCGCCGGAATGTCCTTGCGCTTTACGCCTTCAACCTCGAAGTCGCCCGCGTGCGCGAGGTCGTCTCGGAGCCGATGCTGGGCGAAATCCGCCTGCAATGGCAGCGCGATGCGCTCGAAAAGCCGGACGATGGCGACGTCCGGGCCAATCCCGTCGCCGCCGCGCTGCTCGATGCGATCGCGCGCTTCGACCTGCCGATAGAGACGCTGATCGAGCTGATCGACGCCCGCGCGTTCGATCTCTACGACGATCCGATGGAGACGGTCGGCCAGCTCGAAGCCTATTGCCAGGCGACTTCGTCCAATCTTTTCCGCCTGATCCCGATGATCCTGACGCCCGACGAGCCGGCGTCCGGTCTGGGGGCGGCGGCGCATGGCGGAATCGCCTATGCGCTGACGGGGCTTTTGCGCGCCTTCCCGTGGCACGCCGCGCGCGGCCAGCTTTTCATCCCGCTCGAAATCCTGAAAAAACACGGGCTGGAGCGCGCCGAAATCGCGGCCGGGCAGGCGACGCCGGCGGTCCGCGCGGCGCTCGCCGACATGCGCGCGCCTCGCGCGCGGGCATCTCGACATCTTTCTTTCGCGCATCGAGGGCCTGCCCGACAGATGCAAACCGGGCTTCCTGCCGGTTGCCCTGTGCGAGCCCTATCTGCGCCAGATGGAGAAACGCGGCTACGAGCCGTTCAAAACCCCCGTCGATCTGCCGCAATGGCGCCGGCAATGGATTTTATGGCGCGCGGCGAAAAATTGGGGGTAGGAGAAGTCTTGGTCCCATCCTTCGAGACGGGCGCTTCGCGCCCTCCTCAGGATGAGGGGCAGGTTTCCGGCGCCAAGCCTCATCCTGAGGAGGCCTGAAAGGCCGTCTCGAAGGACGAGGGCGCACCCTAGGAGCGGCGGCCTGGTCGAAACGCTTTATCCGCCGCGATTTCATTGCTAGAACGCCCTTATGTCCAGATTCTGGTCCAGCCCCCCATTGCGCCGCATGCGAATTATGCGCCCGGCCCGCGCCTGAGATTTTTCGCGCGGCCGGGATTGTTTTCGCTTGAATTCCAGCGGCGAAAGCCGCGCTGCGCGCAATTTTGCGCCAAACGCGATAGATTCAGACAATGACCGAGACGGAAGGCGCCGCGCCCGCGCCGGAAGACGCAGGGCAAAAACCCGCCGATTATTCAAAGAGCCTCTATCTGCCGCAGACGGATTTTCCGATGCGCGCCGGCCTGCCGAAAAAGGAGCCGGAGCTGCTCGCGCGCTGGCGCGAGCTGGGCCTCTACCAGCGCCTGCGCGAGGCGTCGAAGGGCCGGCCGAAATTCGTGCTTCACGACGGCCCTCCCTACGCCAATGGCAATATCCATATCGGCCATGCGCTGAACAAGATCCTGAAGGATCTCATCGCGCGCTCGCAGCAGATGCTTGGCCATGACGCCAATTACGTGCCGGGCTGGGACTGCCACGGCCTGCCGATCGAGTGGAAAATCGAGGAGCAATATCGCGCCAAGGGCCGCAACAAGGACGAGGTGCCGACGGTCGAGTTCCGCCGCGAGTGCCGCGCCTTCGCCGAGCATTGGGTCGATGTGCAGCGCGAGGAGTTCAAGCGCTTGGGGGTCGGTGGCGACTGGGATCATCCCTATCTCACCATGACCTATCCGGCGGAAGCGGCCATCGCGCGCGAGATCATGAAATTCGCCGAAAACGGGCTGCTCTATCGCGGCTCGAAGCCGGTGATGTGGAGCGTCGTCGAAAAGACCGCGCTGGCCGAGGCGGAAGTCGAATACGAGGACCATGTCAGCGATTGGGTCTATGTGGCGTTTCCGGTGAAGGAATTTGGCAATCTTTCGTTGAGTGAGGAAGATCTCATCAGCAGATATTTGTTTGATGAGAAATTATCGGTCGTCATCTGGACCACGACCCCCTGGACGATTCCCGCCAACAGGGCGATCAGCTTTTCGTCCAAAATCCCCTATGGGCTCTACCGCGTTACCGCCGCGCCCGGAGATAATTGGGCCAAGGCCGGCGCGCTCTATCTCCTCGCGGACGCGCTCGCCGAAGCAGCCTTCAAAGCGGCGAAGGTCGAAGCCTTTGAAGCGCCTGCGCGATGCGCCGGCGGAGGAATTGCGCGGCCTCACCGCGCGCCATCCGCTCGCCGCGACCATCGAAGGCTATGGCTTCGACGTGCCGCTCTTCGACGGCGACCACGTCACCGCCGATACAGGCACGGGCTTCGTCCACACCGCGCCCGGCCATGGCCGCGACGACTTCGACATCTGGATGGCGCATGGGCGGCAGCTGCAGGCGCGCGGCGTCGACACGCGCATCCCCTACACGGTCGACGCCGACGGCTTCCTCACCAAGGATGCGCCGGGCTTCGCCGGCCGCCGCGTCATCGACGACAAGGGCAATAAGGGCGACGCCAATGACGCCGTCATCAAGGCCCTCATCGAGGCCGGCAATCTCGTCGCGCGCGGCCGGCTGAAGCATCAATATCCGCATTCATGGCGCTCGAAAAAGCCGCTCATCTTCCGCAACACGCCGCAATGGTTCATCGCGCTCGACAAGCGCTTTACGCCGCCCGATGGTCCGGGCGCGGCGGCGAATGACGCGACCCTGCGCGAGATCGCCCTGCAGGAAATCGCCGTCACGCAATGGCATCCGGCGACCGGCGAAAACCGCATCACCGGCATGATCGCCAACCGGCCCGACTGGGTCGTCTCGCGTCAGCGCGCCTGGGGCGTGCCCATCGCCATCTTCGTCGATAAGGACAGCGGCGAGATCCTCAAGGACGCGCAGGTCAACAAGCGCATCGCGGAGGCTTTCGAGGCCGAGGGCGCCGACGCCTGGTTCGCGGCGGGCGCCGCCGCGCGCTTTCTCGGCAATGGCCACGACCCGGACAAATACGAAAAGATCGACGACGTTTTGGACGTCTGGTTCGATTCCGGCTCGACCCACGCCTTCACGCTGGGCGATCCGAAAAACTTTCCGGGCCTTGCCGGCATCCATCGCCGGCGCGACGGCGGCGCCGACGAGATCATGTATCTTGAAGGCTCCGACCAGCATCGCGGCTGGTTCCATTCCTCGCTGCTCGAATCCTGCGGCACGCGCGGGCGCGCGCCCTTCGATCTCGTTCTGACGCATGGCTTCGTTCTCGACGAGAAGGGCCAGAAAATGTCGAAGAGCCAGGGCAATGTCACCGCGCCGCAGACCATCATCAAGGACGCCGGCGCCGACATCCTGCGCCTGTGGGTCGCGGCCTCCGATTATTCCGACGATCTGCGCATCGGCCCGGAGATCCTCAAAACCTTCGTCGAAACCTACCGCAAATTGCGCAACACCATCCGCTGGATGCTGGGCACGCTCGCCCATTACGACGCGAGCCGCGCCGTCACCGACGCGGACATGCCCGAACTCGAACGCCTGATGTTGCATCGCCTCGCCGAACTCGACGCCGAGGTGCGCGACGCCTATGACCGCTTCGACTGCAAGCGCGTCGTGGCGCGCCTGTCGTCCTTCCTCAACAGCGATCTGTCGGCCTTCTATTTCGACATCCGCAAGGACGCGCTCTATTGCGAGGCGCCCTCAAGCGCGAAGCGGCTCGCGGCGCTTGAGGCGATCGAGCAGATCTTCCGCTGCGTGACGCTGTGGCTGGCGCCGATCCTCGTCTTCACCTCCGAGGAAGCCTGGCTCTCGCGCTACCCGCAAAAGACCTCCGTGCATCTTGAGACGCTGCCCGACATTTCGCCGCATTGGCGCAACGAGCCGCTGGCGATCAAATGGGAGAAGATCCGCGGCATCCGCGCCGTCGTCACCGGCGCGCTCGAGATCGAGCGGGCGCAAAAGCGCATCGGCTCCTCGCTCGAAGCGGCGCCTCTGGTCTTCATCGCGGACGAGGCCCTGCGCGCGGCGCTCGACGGCGTCGATTTCGCCGAGGTCTGCATCACCTCAGACATCGTGATCGAGGCCGGGGAGGGGCCGGCCGACGCTTTCCGCCTCGCGGAGGCTCCCGGCGTCGCCGTCGTCTGCCGCCGCGCCGAGGGGAAGAAATGCGCCCGCTCGTGGCGCATTTCGCCGCTGGTCGGCGCCGATCCCGATTATCCGGACGTGACGCCGCGCGACGCCGCCGCCCTGCGCGAACTGAAAAGCGCCGGCCTGTGGCCTTGAGCCCGCGCGCGCTGGGCGGGCTCGTCGCCGCTTTGACGCTGGCGGTCGATCAGGCCAACAAGCTCTGGCTGATCTTCGTTTTCGGCATCGCCGCGCGCCAGCCGGTGGAGCTGGCGCCTTTCTTCGACGTCGTCTTCGCCAAAAACCCCGGCATTTCCTATTCGCTGTTCAGCGCGCGGACGGGGGTGCAGCGTTTTGCGCTGCTCGCGGTCACGCTCGTCGCGACGGCGTGCCTCGCCTTCTGGCTCTGGCGCGCGAAAAGCCGCCTCGTCGCTTTGGCGCTCGGCCTCATCGTCGGCGGCGCGCTCGGCAACGCCTATGACCGGCTCGTCTATGGATTTGTCGCGGATTTCTATCATTTCCACGTCGGATCCTTCTCCTGGTACATTTTCAATCTGGCCGACGCCGCCATCGTCATCGGCGTCGGGCTGCTGATCGTCGATTCGCTGTTCTTCGGCGAAAGGCCGGGGCCGAAAGATGTTTCCGCCCGATAAAGACAATTTAACCAATCCTGCCCCTAAATTGCCCCGATGGCGCCGGATGGTTCGCGGCACAATCATGGCGAAGGCTGCGCATCAGGCGGGAAAGCCCGGGATGCCGCCTGACAAGCGCGCTTTTAGGATGAATTTCATGGTCTTCGATATTTTGAGAGGCTCGTCCAGATTGCGTTCCGGCGCCGCCGCGCCAGCGCTTTGTCTCGGCATTTTCGCTGCCGCGGCCGTCTTCGGCGCATCGCCGGCGCGGGCGCAGGCCCCGCAGGAAGACACAAATCCGCTGAACTCGGTACTCGGCTTCATCGGCATGCAGTTCGACAAGGATAAGGAAGATATCGATTACCGCGCGAGGGCGCCGCTGGTCGTTCCGCCCCGGCTCGACCTGCCGCCGCCGAAACAGGTCGCGCATAACGCCGATTGGCCGAAAGACCCCAACGTCGAGGAGCGCCGTCACGCCGCCGCCGCCGCGCAGCGCCCGGCGCCGCAGATCACCCCGAACACCCGCGTCGAAATGTCGGCCGCCGAGTTGCAGGGCGCCCGCGGCGAACTGCCGAAGGACGGCCCCTCCAGCGACTGCCAGATGGGCGCCGGAACGCCGGTCTGCCTCTATTCCCCTTGGGAGATCCTGAAATCCGTGACGGGGCTCGAAAGCAGCAAGACCAATAAGGTTGAAGTCGGCGATTCCGAGCCCGATCGCACCTATCTGACCGAGCCGCCGGTCGGCTATCGCAAGCCGACAGGGACCGCGACCGCGACGATTGACGCGCCGAGGGATGCGCCCGACGCCGCCGATCCGCAGGCCTATGTCCGCTCGCAGCAGCACAAGACCTCCGTCGATCAATAAGGAGATTTCCCGGGCCTGACGCGCCGACTGCGCCGGCCCCGATCCCCGGCGGCGCCAGTGCGCAACCCGCCCGCCGCGCGCAGCCCCCTTGCGGCGGATCAAGGCGCGGGACGAGTTCCACGCATTAAGCTGAACAATGCGGGCGGGCGCTTTTCCCGCAGCTTCGCGCCAGCGCGTCACGCGCGCGGCCCAATGAAGGACGCGATGGTCATGACCAAAGGAACCGCCGAGCGCTATGATTCGACCACCATCGCCCTGCATTGGGCGACGGCGATCCTCGTCATCCTGCTTTGGGGCATAGGCCAGGTCGCCGATCTCGTTCCCAAGGGGCCGCTCAGAACGGATGTCTGGTCGATCCATTTCACGCTCGGCTTCGCGCTCGCCGCTGCGCTGGTCTGGCGCCTCATCTGGCGCGCCACAGGCGGCGAACGCCTGCCGCCGTCCAATGCCGGCATCCTGCATCTCCTCGCGCAGGGCGCCCATTACGGGCTCTATGTCCTGATTATCGCAACGCTCGCGCTCGGCATCGCCGACGCCTTTGTGCGCGGCGTCACCTTCTTCGGCCTCGTCAGCCTTCCGCAGATCGGCGACCCTGCGCTGAAGAAGCCGATCACCGAATGGCATGAACTCGCCGCCAATCTCCTGCTGATCCTCGCCGCGGTTCATGCGGCGGCGGCGCTGGCGCATCATTTCATCCTGAAGGACGGCGTCCTTTTGCGCATGTCGCCGCGCCGCGATCCCGCCGCCTAGAGCGCTTTCCGACCGAATGGAACATTCGGTCGTTAAGAAATCGCTCCAGGGTCAAAGGCTTGAGCATATTCCGGTCAGGCTGAAGCAATTTGATCGACGCGAGTATTCTCAAGCTCTTGAATGCGAAGCCATTTCTCATCGACCGGATGATCCATTCAGGCGGGCGGCGCGCCAGATCACGCAGCGTTCACGGCGAGCCGGCCTGAACGAAAAGATACGATATATTTCAATAGCATCGACAGTATCCGAGGCGGCGGGTCGGACCTGCTTTTCCACTTTTCCGCGTTTTCGGCGAGACGAGAACCTTTCCGGCATGTATATTTCGCTGCGACAGCCTGCCGCATGCGCTCTTGAGACGCGGGCGAGGGGGGTCCGCAAACGAGCGATACGACGAAAAATCAGGGCGGGAATGCGGAGCGATGGCGAACAAGACCGGCGAACATTACAATTCCACCACCATCGGCCTGCATTGGGTCACCGCCATCATGGTGGTCCTTCTCTGGGGCGGCGCCGAACTCGACGAATTCGTGCCGGCGGGCGTCTGGCGCACCAATGGCTGGACCCTACATGTGGCGCTCGGCTTCGCGCTCGCGACGGTGCTGATCTGGCGCATCATCTGGCGCTTCACCGGCCGCCGCCGCCTTCCCGCCGCCGATTCGAACCACGTCGTTCATATGGTGGCGGAAGCCTCGCATTACGTGCTTTACGCCTTATTGTTCCTCACCGTCGCGCTCGGCATCGCCGACGCCTTCGCGCGCGGCTACAGCCTTGAAGATCTGACGAGCCTGCCGGCCTTGGGCGACAAGGAGGCGCGCACCGTCCTCGCCATGCGGCATGGCTTCGTGGCCGATCTCCTGATGGTCGTCGCCTTCGTCCATGCGGCGGCGGCGCTGGCGCATCATTACGTCCAGAAGGACGGCGTGCTCGTGCGGATGGCGCCGGAACCTCGTCCCGCCGTGGAAGAGCATCAGCTCGAGTTCGTCTGACGCCTGACGCCTCCGCGCCTCGCGTGGGGGCTTCGCGGAACGGTCATTTTTGCCGCTATGCCTGCCATGCGCGCGGCGCCGATCTGCCTTGCGCGCGCCTTTTTCGGTCCCACGGACCCGAAAAAGGCTCAACTTCCTATTCGCAGAGCCTTCCACGCGCGAATTAGCGGCCGGAGCGGGCCGCCGCTTACGCCTCTCGCAGATGCGCGCGGCGTTCTTCAGGCAAAGGTCCGGACCGATGGCGCGTCACAAGGAAAATCATCTCGTCGCGCGCATCGGCTGGCTGCGCGCCGCCGTCCTTGGCGCCAATGACGGCATCATTTCGACCGCGAGCCTCATCGTCGGCGTCGCCGCCGCCGCCACCTCGGCCAGCGAAGTGCTGGTCGCCGGCGTCGCCGGCCTTATCGCGGGCGCCATGTCGATGGCGGCCGGCGAATATGTCTCGGTCAGTTCGCAGGCCGACACCGAGGCCGCCGATCTCGCGCGCGAACGCAAGGAACTCGCCGACGACCCCAAATTCGAGACCAATGAGCTGGCCCAGATCTATGTCGGGCGCGGCGTCGAGCCGGGGCTCGCCCGCCAGGTCGCCATTCAGCTGATGGCCAGGGATGCGCTCGGCGCGCACGCGCGGGACGAGCTTGGCATCTCTGAAGTCGTGGCCGCGCGGCCGATCCAGGCGGCGCTGACTTCGGCCGCGACCTTCGCCGCCGGCGCGGCCCTGCCGCTGATCGCGGCGGTTCTCTCGCCGGCGCATCTGCTGGCGCCGATCGTTTTCGCGACCTCGCTGTTTTTCCTCGCCCTGCTCGGCGCGCTCGGGGCGCGGGCGGGCGGGGCGGCGGTGCTCAAGCCGACGCTGCGCGTCGCCTTCTGGGGCGCTTTCGCCATGGCCGTGACGGCCGGCATCGGCGCGCTGATCGGCAAGGCGGTGTGAGGCAAACGATTGCTTTCGGCCCAATTGGGGACGTCTTCGTCGCGGGATCGGATCCTATATTATATTCACGACGCCCCGACGCTGTTGCGTCTCGACACGATGATGGATGGGCGGCGTGAGATGAGCCCCGTTTAACGGCGGGGCTTTTATTCCCGGCGCCGGGCGCTTCGCTCGCCAGCCTGCCAACGCGCGCGCCAACGGCTTGCGATGTCACTGGAGACCGACGCCACCCGCCCCAAACGGACATGTGCCGGTCGAGCCGATCACGCCATCGGATAGGTACGTCCAGTTGGAGTCGATCCACGGACCGTTGCCGGTGCCGAAGGGCGACCAGGTCCAGTATGACCACGCAAAGAGCGCGCCGCCGCAGCAGCCCTCGTAGCTGCGACGGAATGGAAACCAGCTGAATCTCGTGCGCCAGGGACGGAAATCGTACTGGTAGCGAGTCTTGGGTCGTGTGTTTGCAGGGGTAGGAATGAATCTACTTCCAGCACACGCCCCAGGAAGTCACCGTGATTGTTTCCCTCAATCCACAAACCATCGCCGCCTCCCATCACCCACGGACGGCCAAGCACAACGACGGATGCGTCTGCGGCGCGTCGGAGTTCCGCATCATCCGACGCCATCTCTGTTACGTCAATCGAGTTCCTGGCGGTTTCCGCTTGGCCCATTTGCTTGGGCATGAGCGATCATATGTTTATCAATGCTGTATAGACGTATATCACCCACCGTGCATACTGCAGCCATTGTAGGCTTTGGCTTCGCATTTGCGCTAAACTACGGTGCGAATGGCCGCCGTAACTCCCCACGGCCTTGAAGGTGACTGGCTGCTTTTGGCCCGCCCGGGCTTTCGAACCGATTTTCCTGTTCCGCGCATCGCGGTCCGCAGGCGGGCAGGCGGGGCG
>CAVYFP010000030.1:0-84967 GCA_963767805.1 uncultured Alphaproteobacteria bacterium
GGCGGCGGCGCCCGCCACGGGGCTCATCGAGATCGCCGAAGACGTCATAATGAGCCCCGGCACATGGGAGGCGATCTCGCATTCCGTCGGCGGAACCGTGGTCGCCGTGGAAGAAGTCATGCGCGGCAAGGTCAACAACGCCTTCGTGGCGATGCGCCCGCCCGGCCATCATGCCGAGACCGCGCGGCCGATGGGATTTTGCTTCTTCAATCTCGCCGCCATAGCGGCGCGGCAGGCGCAGGCCGTTCATGGCGCGGAGCGCGTCGCGATCGTCGATTTCGACGTGCATCACGGCAACGGGACGCAGCAGATCTTCTGGTCCGATGCGTCGGTGCTCTACGCGTCGACGCATCAGGCGCCGCTTTATCCGGGCACCGGCGGAGAGGACGAACGCGGGGCCCATGACACCATCGTCAACGCGCCTTTGCCGGCGGGCGCGAGCAGCAAGATTTTCCGCGAGGCGATGGCGGTCAAGATTTTTCCGCGCATCGAAGCCTTCGCGCCGGATCTCATCGTGATTTCCGCGGGCTTCGACGCCCATCGCTTCGATCCGATCGGCGGACTCCATTTGGAAGTCGCCGATTTCACCTGGGCGACGGCGCGTCTCATGGAAATCGCGGAGCGGCGGGCGCGCCGCCGCATCGTCTCGATCCTCGAAGGCGGCTACGACCTCATCGCGCTGTCCCGTTGCGCCTCCGCGCATGTGCAGACGCTGATGGGCGTTTGAAGCACACCACGAAGATGAGGATATTAGTTCTGTATAATCAACATGATATATGGCTATATTGTGATAGCGCTTTACTCGACGCCTTCGCTCGATACGATCTCGATGCCAAAGCCGGAAAGGCCGACAAAGGTCATCGGCTTCGACGTGCGCAGCCGGATCGACGAAACGCCGAGATCGCGCAGGATCTGGGCGCCAAGGCCGACCTCGCGCCAGGCCATGGTTCGCAGCGCTTCGGATTCGGCGGGCTGCTCGCCCGCGATCGTGACCGGGACGCCCGCCGTCCCGTCGCGCAGATAGATGAAGACGCCGCGTCCGGCCTTCTTGAAGCAGGCGAAGGTCTTGCGAATGCCCTCCCCGCCGGTAATGACGTCGGCGATGATGTCGGCCCGGTGCAGCCGCGTCGGCATGTCCCGGCCATCGCCGATTTCGCCCTGGACGAAGGCGAAATGCTGCACCGGATCGAAGCGGGTCACGTAAGCGTAGCCGGTCAGGGGGCCACTCGGCCCCTCGATGTGAAAGGTTTTCACGCGCTCGACCAGCTTTTCGCGCGCCTGCCGATAGGCGATGAGATCGGCGACCGAAATCCGCTTCAGCTTGTGCTCTTTCGCGAACGCCTCGATTTGCGGCCCGGCCATGACCGTTCCGTCGTCATTGGCGAGTTCGCAGATCACGCCGACCGGCGGCAGTCCCGCGAGGCGCACGAGATCGACCGCGGCTTCAGTATGGCCGGAGCGCATCAGCACGCCGCCTTCCCTTGCGATCAGCGGAAAAACGTGGCCAGGGCGCACGAAATCGCCCGCGCCGATATTGCTATTGGCCAGCGCGCGGACGGTGTTGCTGCGCTGTTCGGCGGAAATGCCGGTCGTCAGGCCATGCGTGACGTCGACCGAGACGGTGAAAGCCGTGCCATGGGGGGCGTCGTTCAACGCCACCATCGGCTGCAGATTGAGGCGCCTGGCGTCCGCCTGCGTGATCGGCGCGCAAACGATGCCGCAGCAATTGCGAATGATGAAAGCCATTTTCTCCGGCGTGCAGAGCGCGGCGGCGCAGATGAGATCGCCTTCGTTTTCGCGGTCGTCATCATCCGTGACGATGACGATTTCGCCGCGCGCGATGGCTTCGATCGCCTGTGAGACGGACTGGCTCATGGCCGCGACCTCCTTGATTTCGCAGTTATTCAAAAAATCATTCGGGGTCACCGCCCCGCCCGTCTCGCGGATGATCTGCTCGGCCGTCTCGCGCGACACCCAGGCGCTTTCCTGGTTGCAGAACTGCGAGATCGAGCCTTTCGACAGCCCTGTCCGGCGCGCGAATTCGGCTCGGCTCACATTGTTCCGCTTTAGCCAGTCGTCGAGCTTCATTTGCGAGGACCGCTTCCGTTGGGTGCGTTTAGTTAAACTAAACACACCCCACATTCAAGCGCGGGGGCAGGTCAAATCAGACCGAACCCCGCCCCACCTGCCCGCGATGGCGCAGGAAATGGTCCGCAAGAACGCAGGCGACCATCGCCTCGCCGACCGGAACGGCGCGAATGCCGACGCACGGGTCATGGCGCCCCTTGGTGACGATCTCCGTCTCGGCGCCGGCGCGGTCGATTGTACGGCGCGGCTGCAAGATCGATGAGGTCGGCTTGACGGCGAAACGGGCGACAATCATCTGCCCCGTCGAGATGCCGCCCAAAATTCCGCCCGCGTGATTTGACAGGAAGAAGGGCGCGCCCGCATTGCCGCCGCGCATTTCGTCGGCGTTTTCTTCGCCAGACAGGGCGGCGCTGGCGAAGCCCTCGCCGATTTCGACGCCCTTCACGGCGTTGATCGACATCAGCGCGCCCGCGAGATCGGCGTCGAGCTTGCCATAAATCGGCGCGCCCCAGCCCGGCGGCGCGTTTTCTGCGACGATTTCGATGACCGCGCCGATCGAGGAGCCGGCTTTGCGGATGCCGTCGAGATAGGCCTCAAAGAAGGCTGCGGCCTTGGCGTCGGGGCAAAAGAAAGGGTTTTTATCGCATTCGTCCCAATCCCAGTTGGCGCGATCGATCTTATGCGGGCCCATTTGAACCAGAGCGCCGCGAATTTCGACGCCGGGAATGATCTTGCGCGCAATCGCGCCCGCCGCGACGCGGGTCGCCGTCTCGCGGGCGGATGAGCGCCCGCCGCCGCGATAATCGCGGACGCCATATTTCACGTCATAGACATAATCGGCGTGGCCCGGCCGATAGACGCTCTTGATGGCGTCATAGTCCTTTGAGCGCTGGTCGGTGTTTTCGATGAGAAGCGCGATCGGCGTTCCCGTCGTGACCTGCCGCCCCGTTTGCGGATCGTCGAACACGCCCGAGAGGATTTTGACCCTGTCCGCCTCCTGCCGCTGCGTCGTGAAGCGGCTCTGGCCGGGACGGCGGCGATCGAGAAAGACCTGAATCTCCGCTTCCGTCAGCTCGATCCGGGGCGGGCAGCCATCGACGACGCAGCCGATCGCCGGCCCATGGCTCTCGCCGAAGGTCGTCACGCGGAACAGATGGCCGAAACTATTGTGGGACATTTATTGGCGCCAGCAAGGTTGGGGAGCGGGAAAACGGGGCGCTCACCCCTTCTCCCGCATGAGACGGCTCTTTTCGCGGCTCCAGTCGCGCTTTTTTTCGGTCTCGCGCTTGTCGTGCAATTGCTTGCCGCGCGCCAGCGCGATTTCGATCTTCGCCCTGCCCTTGTCGTTGAAATAGATCTTCAGCGGCACGATGGTCATGCCTTCGCGCTCGGTTCCCTGCGCCAGCTTGACGATCTCGCGCGAATGCAACAGCAGCTTGCGCGGCCGTTTCGGCTCATGGTTGAAGCGGTTGGCCTGCAAATATTCGGGAATATTGGCGTTGAGCAGGAAGAGCTGGCCGGAGCGGTCGACGGAGGCGTAGCTCTCCGCGATCGTCGCCTTCCCCGTGCGCAGCGATTTCACCTCGGTGCCGGTCAGCATCAGGCCAGCCTCGAACACCTCGCCGATCTCATAATTGTAGCGCGCCCGCCGGTTCTCCGCAGCTATCTTGAACAGGCTCTCTTTTTTCGGCGCCACTCAGCGAGCCTCGCATAGTGATAACTGTTCACGCATCGACGAGAAGCCCGGCGTGAACGAGCGCGGCGCGGATTGGCGCCCGCGCCTTCTCGCTCGCCGCCAGCATGGGCGCGCGGAGTTCCTCCGTGATCTTGCCCAGCGCCGCGAGGGCGTATTTCGGACCGGCCGGATTGGGTTCGACGAACAGCGCCTGATGCAGCGGGCTCA
The DNA here is from genome assembly GCA_963767805.1 of uncultured Alphaproteobacteria bacterium. Classification (GTDB taxonomy): domain Bacteria; phylum Pseudomonadota; class Alphaproteobacteria; order Rhizobiales; family Beijerinckiaceae; genus Methylocapsa. The sequence goes on from CAVYFP010000030.1 coordinate 3,992, forward strand.
AGCGGTCGTTCAGCTTCAGGGCGCGCGCGAAATCATTGTCGAGGCAGGCCTCCTGCATGTCGGCGCAGAGCTTTGGCGCGACATTCGAGGTGACCGAGATGCAGCCATGGCCGCCAAGCGACATCACCGCCACGGCGGTGAGATCCTCGCCCGAAAGCTGAATGAAGTCGGGCCCGAGCGCCTCTCTCTGCTGCGCCGTGCGGGCGAGGCTTCCGGTCGCGTCCTTGACGCCGGCGATATTTTTCAACTCGTAGAGGCGACGCATGGTGTCGACGGAGACGTCGACGACCGATCGGGGCGGAATATTGTAAATGATGATCGGCAGGCCGACCGCATCATTGATCGCCTTGTAATGCTGATACAGGCCCTCCTGCGAGGGCTTGTTGTAATAGGGCGCGACGACGAGAAGGCCATCGGCGCCGGCCTTCTCGGCGAAACGCGACAGTTCCACAGCCTCATGCGTATTATTCGAGCCGGTCCCGGCGATCACCGGCACGCGGCCTCGCGCGCCCTTGATGCAAGCGGCGATCACGGCGCGGTGTTCATCATGCGACAAAGTCGGCGCTTCACCGGTCGTCCCAGCCGGCGACAGGCCATGCGTGCCGCTCTCGATCTGCCAGTCGATCAGCGCCGAATAGGTCGCCTCATCGAATTTTCCGTCCTTGAAAGGCGTGACGAGAGCGGTGATCGACCCTCTGAAAGCCGCTTTTTTCGTCATTTAGTCCTCGTCATTCACGGGATCGCCCGATCAACGCCGTATTTTACAGGCTGAGTTTAGCTCGCGAGCAGAGCCAGCGCGGATCCGTTACATAGACGGCAAAATGGCTTTGGAAAAGGCCTGCGGGTTAACAAAGGCTCCGAACGGACCCGTGGTGATTGGTCCTTTGTTAACAAGAAAGGGTTCAGGCTGACATTCTTAAGGTCGACGACCGGAATTAAACGCGGCATGTTTCCGAGGTCCTATCCAACGAGGTCAGCCGGTTTCAACCTGTTCGCCCCAGGTCTTGCGGGGACGCGGCTGGCGCTTGGCGCGGGCGCTCTGGCGATCGGCCTCAGCGGGGCCTTCGTCAGGGAAAAAGGGCTGGTCACGGGCTTTGCCGACTGGCCGCCGGCTATTCGCCTTCTGATCGCTCCCGCGCCGCGTTTCCTGCCGCCGGCCGTACCGTTCCTGCGCGGGGAGGCAGAAGACGAAGCGGATGCGGCGCTGCGCGAGGGAGCGCTGTCTGGAGCCGCGCCCGACGCCGCCGCGCCCGTCGATCTCGCGGCGGCGGCGCAAACGCTCGGGCGCGACCTCAGCGGCCTCAAAGAGGCCATTGCATTCTATAAATCCGGCGCCCTGGCGCAAGGCGACGACGCCGCCAAGGCCGCGACCGATCCGATCGCGAAAACCGCGCTCGAATGGATCGCGCTGTGGAGCTTTCCGCGCGAATCGGGCTTCAGGCGCATCCAGGCTTTCATCGCCGCCCATCCCGGCTGGCCGGCGCCGGAATGGCTGCGCAGCCGCACCGAAGAAGCGCTCTTCGGCGACCGCAAAAGCCCGGCCCTCATCGCGTCCTATTTCGCGACGACCGAACCGCAGACTCCCGCCGGCAAGCTCGCCCTCGCCCGCGCGCTGAAGGACGCGGGCAAATCCGCCGAGGCGGCGGCGCTGGCGCGCAGCGTCTGGCGCGAAGCTGACATCAACGCCACGCTGGAGGCGCGGTTAATGTCGGATTTCGGCGACTATCTGCAGAAGTCGGACTATAAATATCGCGCCGACCGCCTGCTCTACAAGGAGCAGACCGCGAACGCCCTTCGCGCCGCCGCGCTTGCAGGTCCCGATGTCGTCGCGCTGGCGAGGGCGCGCACAGCCGTCATCGCGGAGGCGCCGAGCGACAAGCTCTTCGCCGCGGTGCCATTGGCCCTTCGCGCCGACCCTGGCTATAAATTCGCGCAGATTCAGAAGCTGCGGCGATCGGACAAGATCAGCGCGGCGGTCAGCGTCATGCTGACCGCGCCGCGCGACCCCGCCCTGCTCGTCAACGGCGACGAATGGTGGGTCGAGCGCCGGCTTCTGGCGCGCAAGCTGCTGGACCAGGGCGACGCCAAAACCGCTTATAAGCTCTGCGCCGAACATTCCGCGACGACGCGCGAGATGCAGCTCGAGGCCGAGTTCCACGCCGGCTGGATCGCGCTGCGTTTCCTCAATGACCCGGCCCTTGCGGCGGCGCATTTCGAGACGCTCGACAAGCTCGCCCTAACGCCGATGTCGCGCGCCCGTGCGGCCTATTGGCGCGCCCGCGCGGCCGAAGCCTCAACCGGCGCGGATGGAAGCGCCGCGGCACATGCTTTCTATCAGGCCGCGGCGGCCTATCCTTCGACCTATTACGGCCAGCTCGCCCGCGACAAGCTCGGATTGACCGCGGCTCTCGCCCCCGCGCCGGCGGCGGAAGCGGCGGGCGAGGCGCGCGACGAATCCATTAAAGTCGTCGAACTTCTCTACGCCATCGGCGAGAAGGGCCTCGCAACGCCGCTCGCCGTCAACGCCGTGCGCCATCTCGATGATCCAGCGCAGGTCGCGGCGCTGGCGCGCGTCGTCGGCAGGCAGCAGGACGCGCATGTCTCGCTGACCATCGGCAAGCTCGCCAGCCAGCGCGGCATCCCGCTCGACGATCTCGCCTTCCCGACCTATGGCGTCCCCGAATTTCAGCCTTTGCAGAATTCGGCCGACGCGTCGATCGTCTATTCCATCGCCCGTCAGGAAAGCGCGTTCGACGCGAACGCGCAGTCAGGCGCGGGCGCCAAGGGCCTGATGCAGATGATCGTCTCGACGGCGCGGCGTACCGCCGAGCGCGCCGGCGTCGCTTTCAGCGAGAGCCGGCTGCTTGGCGACGCCGCCTTCAATGCGCAGCTCGCCGCCGCCCATCTCGGCGATCTCCTCACGGAGCAGCGCGGCTCTTTCATCCTCGCCTTCGCCGCCTATAACGCGGGCGGCAAACACGTCAAGGAATGGCTCGACGCTTATGGCGACCCGCGCAAGCCCGGGGTCGATCCGATCGACTGGGTCGAGCGCATCCCTTTCACCGAGACGCGCAATTACGTCCAGCGCGTCGTCGAGAATCTCAATGTTTACCGGCTCCGGTTCGCCGAAGCGCCGATCCGCAAGGCCGACGCCAGTCCTTGACAGCACTGCTTTCGCCTGCGGCGTGAGCTTGGCTTCGGGGCGTTATATCTCTGATAAAGATCTGGCCTATGTCTGCAATTTGACGTTACAAAGCGCGGGGGCGCGGCGGACCTCGAAAACGCGTAGGATCGCATTTGCATGCCCCTCCCCGAGCTTCCCTTTACGAGCCGCTTTTGCACCTCCAGCGATGGCCTCAGGCTGCATTTTCGCGACTATGGTTCGCCGCAGGACCCCGGGCTCCCCGTCGTCTGCCTGCCAGGCCTCTCGCGCAGATCGGCTGACTTCGGGCCGCTCGCCAGCGCGCTTTCGAGCGGCCTCGCCGGCGGCAGGCCGCGGCGGGTTCTGGCGCTCGATTATCGTGGCCGGGGCCTCTCCGATTATGATTCCGACTGGAAGAATTACTGCATGCTCGTCGAAAACGACGACATTCTCACCGTCCTCGGCGAGGCCGGCATCGAACGCGCAGTGATCATTGGAACCTCGCGCGGCGGCCTTCACGCCATGATGCTGTCCGAAACGCGCCCTTCCGTCCTCGCCGGCGTCGTGCTGAACGACATTGGCGCGGTGTTCGAACAGCGCGGCATGGCGCGCATTCGCAGCTATGTCGGCAAAGTCTCGGCTCCGGGTTCCGAGGCCGAGGCCGTCGCATTGCTTAAGAAGATCATGAGCGACCACTTCACGGGCCTCGACGAGGCGGATTGGTCCGTCTACGCCAGGATGACCTTCGCCGATGAAGAGGGGCGCTTCGCCATGCGCTACGATCCGCAGCTTGGCAAGGCGATGGAGAGCTTCGATCTGGCGCAGCCTATGCCCGCCCTCTGGACCCAATTCGATGGCCTGCGCGGTACGCCGCTGCTCATTATACGGGGCGGCAATTCGGATCTGTTCTCGCCCGAAACGCTGGCCGAAATGGCGCAACGTCATCCGGGCAGCGAAACGTACATCGTCGAGGGTCAGGGCCATCCGCCGCTTCTGATCGACGCCGAATCCGTCGAAAGGATCGCCGCCTTTGTCGCGGAGGTCGATGCGCGTGCGCAATAAGCGGCGAAGTCGCGCCTTCGGGCGAACAAGGCCCGGCGCGCATCGAGAGAATATGAAAAAGCAAACGCCTGAATCTGGTTTCGCATCCGCATTGAATGGGAACAGCTTCCGGACATTGGAGAAGGCTCTGGACAAGGGCGTGACGGCTCCTCTATAAGACCGCTCCTCCCCCGGGCATCGCTCGCGGCGGCGCCCAGGTAGCTCAGTTGGTAGAGCATGCGACTGAAAATCGCAGTGTCGGTGGTTCGATTCCGCCCCTGGGCACCATTACTCCCTTGAAATACAGATGCTTAGACAGCTCGGCGGGCCGAGCGAAAACGCGTATTTTGGCCTTGGGCGTCGCCGGGGCGTCAAGAGTCGTGTGCTTGAACGACGGGGTTTGAAACGGATTGTCCGGGTTTGACGAGCCGTCGCTCGCCGGATACCCGAGATTTCGACGCCCAAAGTCGCAGCGTCCGAAACCCGGAGGCGGCGAGCGCTGCAACCCCGAACATGAGGCTTCATCGGGCTGGCGATGTTCGCACCGCGTTCTAGTTCGCGACATTGCGACTCTTTCCAGAGCCCGACCGGCTGCACGAGGACATCTCCGCCGATTACAATGATGTGATATACGCTGGCTCGAATTGGAGATCGAGACGAAGCGCAAGGCGTTCATCCGCAAGCAGCGGCTGAAATGCCGCGGCCTGCGACCGCACCTGCCCAAGCGCCAGTTCCCGCCCGCTCGGATTTGCGGCCTTTCACACACCAAGCGAGATCGTCGTGACTGATCCCGGTAACAAGCCCGCGCAACTCGCCGACGCGGCCGCCAAAGACATGCGGACGAACCCACGCGAGCCCGATGTTTTTGGCGCCTTCGTCGCGCGGCCGCCATGCGGGCGCGATCCGACAGGGCGCGGGCCGCTGAGCGGGCTGACCTTCGCGGTCAAGGATTTCATCGACGTCGCCGGTTGTCGCACCGGGGGCGGCAATCCGGACTGGCTCGCCGGCCATCCGGTCGCGGCGAGATCGGCGGCGGTCGTGGAAACGCTGCTGGGCGCGGGCGCGCGACTGGTCGGCAAGACCAATATGGACGAACTTGCGTTCAGTCTCGAAGGGGCGAACGCCCATTACGGCACGCCCGTCAATCCGGTATGCCCGGACCGCCTCCCCGGCGGCTCGTCCAGCGGCTCGGCGGTCGCGGTGGCGGCTGGCCTCGTCGATTTCGCGTTGGGAACCGATACCGGAGGATCGGTGCGGGTTCCCGCCAGCTTCACCGGAATTTTCGGCTTTCGTCCGACCCATGGACGCGTCTCGACCGTCGGCGTCGCGCCCTTCTCGCCGAGCTATGACACGATCGGCTGGCTCGCCCGCGACGCCGCGCTGCCTGTCCGCTGTCGGCCGCGCATTGCTGGATCCCGCCGACGCTGCGCCAATAAAGCGGTTGGCGCTGGTAAGCGACGCCTTCGCGCTGGCTGATCCCGACGCCGCCGCGCTGTTGCGGGCGCAGGCGCGCGCTTGGGGCGCCGTCGATGAGGTCACGGTCTTCGATGGCGCCGAGGCGGAATGGCTTGAATGCTATCGGGTGCTGCAGGGCGCGGAGATCTGGCAAGGTCTCGGGCCATGGATCACCGCCAACCGGCCGGCGTTCGGCGCTGCAATCGCTCCGCGCTTTGCCGACGCCGCAACGATCACCGCTGCGGAGGTGACGCGTTATCGCGCCTTCCGGCAGACGATCGCCGCACGCGTGAGGGCGATGATTGCGCCAGGAACCGGCCTCGTCATCCCGACCACGCTCGGCGCGGCATTGCCTTTATCGACGCCGCCGGAAGCAATCGGACGCTTTTACAAATCGGCGTTGCCGCTGAACGCAATCGCTGGACACGCCGGCCTTCCGCAGGTGACGATTCCAGTGACCGAACCCGGTTCATGCCCCCTCGGCCTTTCGATCGTCGGCGCACTTTCGTCCGATCAGGCGCTGCTCGACTTCGCAGCTGGCGTCGCGCGAACTTAAATTTCGTCGGCAGTCCCGGAGCGATCCGCGACGTCAGGCGCCACGGACCGAAGCGCCAGTTGCGCCGAGCCATTGGCCAAGCAGCCAGGTCAAACTTGCGAGCAGTCCGCATGCAAGGATGACGATCGTCATCGGATATGCGGTTCCGTTCTGGAAAGCCGCCACGAGACTGCTGGCCGCGAAAGCGCATCCAAATTGCAGCACGCCGATCAGCGCGGATCCACTACCGGACTCCGCGCCAGCCCCGGTCATCGCGATCGCGGCCGAATTAGACCCGATGAACGCGACCGAAGCGATGACAAACCAGATGGCGACGACGAGCGAGGCTATATTGGTCGTTTCGGAAAAGGAGAGCGCCACGAGGCCGGCGACGAGATTGAACGCCAGGGACCACGCGAGCAGCGTTCTCGTGCTCCAATGGCTGAGCATCATGCGATTTACCTGGGCCGCCATGACCAACCCGAACGCGATTGCGCCGAAAAGATACCCAAACGTCTGCTCGCTTACGCCGAATTTTTGAATGAAAACGAAAGGCGATCCGCTGATGAACGCAAACATCGACCCTTGCGCGAATCCGCCGACGAGGGTCGGCGCCAGGAAACCGGGACGACGGAGAAGCCGCCAATAGGCGGCGAAGGCGCTGCCCACGCCCGCGCTATTGCGTTCGTCAGTCGGGAGCGTTTCCGGCAGGTAGCGGAACGCCAACGCGCCGCAGATTAGGCCGAAGAGCAGGATGGCGACGAAGATGAAGCGCCAGCTCGCCACCGCGAGGATCAGGCCGCCCACTGTCGGCGCCGCGATGGGGGCGATGGTCATAACCATCATCAGCAGGGACTGCGCGCGGGCGCTTTCGCGCTCATCGAACAGATCGTTCACCATTGCGCGCCCTACGACCATGCCCGCGCACCCGCCGACAGCCTGGAAGAACCTGGCCGCCGTGAAAAATCGAATGTCGGAGGTGGCGAGGCAGAAGGCGGTTGCGCCGACATAGAGTCCGATGCCGATCAGCAGCGGTAGCCGACGCCCGAAAGAGTTGATCAGTGGGCCGTAAACCGCCTGCCCGATAGCCAGACCGAGAAAGAAGACCGAGAGCGTGATTTGAATGGCGTCGTCGCCAACGCCGAAGGAGACCGCAAGCAGATGGAACCCAGGCAGATAAAGGTCGGTGGCCAGCGGCCCGAAGGCGCAGAGCATGCCAAGAACGACCACAATGACAGTTGACGAAGTTGCGACGGCGCGCTTTCGAACCACATCCATGAGATCACCGAGGAAGTCGCAATTTCAGCTTAGGCGCGTACCGTAACGAACCGCTCGACGGGACAGAGTTGGGGGCCGTCGCCTCACTTCGTCAGGAGACTGTCGAACCAGGGCTTCTGATCCCGCACCGCGCGCAGGAATACGCCGCGATGATCCGCGTTCGATCCGGCGTCGAAGGCCTGCGTATCGGCTCCTCCGACGAGCTTCTGCACTTGCGCCGGCAAACGGCCGATCCATTCGGGCGTCACCTCGTCGGCGCCGCCATACCAGGTGCGCAGCGGCGTTACCTGGCGCCAACGATAGACCTGGGCGGCCTGGAGGGAGGCCCCAAATGCGCCGCTGGCGGACGCGACCATGGCGCGGAACTCAGGGGTGATGAAATCGGTCAGGCTAGGCGTGGTCTTCGCGTAGAAGGCGGTGAAGTCGATCCGGCCGGCGTAAAGGTCATGCGCGGCTTGAACATATTGCGGGCGGATGGCGAATTCGGTGAAGCCGGGCACGCCTTGGTAATTGGCGTAGGCGTGCGCCAGCAGGGTCACGCTGGCCGGCAGATAGACGGCGTCGACCGGCTGGGGATTGTTTACCCAACGGTTCAGCGTCAAAGCGACATCGACGGGGCCACTCGCCACAGCCGCCGCCGCGACGGGAACCTTGAGGCTCTCCAGCTTCTGCAGGAACGCCATCGTCGCCCAACCGCCCTGAGACCAGCCACTGATGAATAGCTGGCCCGGCGCGACGCCAAGGCGACCTAGCACGCTTTTGGCCGCCTGAAGCATGTCGAAGGTCGCCTGCTGCGTGCTTTCCTTGACCAGATAGCTGTCCGGCAGGTTGGAATCGCCGCGGCCGAAATAGTCGGCGCAAATCACGACATAGCCCTGCGCAGCGAAGCGGGAGATCATGATGCGGGTTTCCGAGGACTGCTCGGGGCGCGAGGGGACATCGTCCTTACTGAACACCGTGCCGTGCTGGTAGGAGACCACCGGCATTACCTTGGCGCCACTCAGCGGCACCACGACGAGGCCCGAGGCGATGGTCGGACTATTGCCCAACTCCGGAACGACAGACGCGTAGCGCACCTTATAAAGCTTGACCGGATATTGCGCCGCCGGGAAAACATCATTTTTCTTGTATTCGTCACGTACCGGCGAAGAACTCAGGAAATCCTGCAGATCGGCGGCAAGGATCTTGTCGAGCCGGGCGAGATCATATTCGCCGATCAGCTCATATTCCGCTTCCGCCGGCAACGCGCTGGCGGCCGCCGTCTGCGCAAGCGCCGGGCCGGCGCCCGCCGCGCCCAGCAGGGCGAGGAGAAAAAGCAAAACAACGCCAAGCTTGCAGGCCATTCCGGCGGGGCGTCTCGGATTCTCTCGCATCGTAGCTCCTTCGGATCGACTGGCATCGCGCGTTGCTGGATCGCAACCGAATCATCGCCCGGTGCGAAAAAGCAGCGAGACTTTCATCCCCGCCCGGGGAGGCGGGTCAAGCCGAATCCGATCGCTTGTTTCCTTTCCAGAGCTTGCGCCTCTGATGCGAAGTCCGCGGCGGACGGGTCCGCAGCCTCAGGCGCCGCGGGCCGCAGCGCCCTGCTCGCGCGCCGCCCGGCGCAGCAACGCAAGACACTCGGCCGTCGCCGCCATGTCGAGGGCGCTGAAGCCGTCCAGCGTCTCGAGCGTGACGTCGGCGCCCGCCAGAAGCAGGTGCTCGACGATCGCCGCCTTTCCCGTCGAGGCCGCGTACATCAGCGCGGTCGCGCCATTGTCATTCTGATTGTCGATTTCGACGCCTGCCTCGATCAGCGCATCCATCGTATCGTGATGGGCGCCGACGCAGGCGAGCCACAGCGCATTCGAGCCATCGGCGTTCCGCGCGTCAAGCTTGGCGCCGGCGCCGATGAGCTTGCGCACGATGTCGTTTTCGCCCTTGTGGCTCGCCTTCATCAGGGGAGTCGCGCGATTGTCGCCTGGGGCGTCGATCTGACCGGCGGGAAATCCATTTCCGACGAGCCATTGCGTCAACGCGTCATCGAGCGCGGCGCCGGCCGCTGGCGCGGGATGCTTGCTCCAGGCCTCATAGCCGCCGTCGAGACTATAGACGCGGGAAAATCCGAAATCGGAGAATATCTGCGCGTAATCCTGGCTGGCGTGGCCATGATAGCAATAGATCAGGATTGGCTCCGTCTTCGGCGCACCCTCGATCACATCCGAAAGATTCGCCAAAGAGACATTGCGCGCATCGTCGATGCGCGCCTGCCGGAAGGCATCGGGGTTGCGAACGTCGAGCACGAGCGCACCGCCGGATGCGAGGAGCGTGCGCGCCTCCTCGACTCCAATGCGCTGAAACGGAACGCGCTGCGCCATCGAGATCTCTCCTTCAAGGATTTGGCGTCGGCCACGAGGCCGGACCGGGATTGTCGCAAGACATCCGTCAAGCAAGGCTCCGGCCAAGCCGACCGGACAGCCTACTCCTCCATGTTGGGTAGAAGGATCACCTCGGCTGGCGCGCCGGGCCCGCCGCCCTCGAAAAAATCGAGCGCGCTGACCAGCGACAGGCCGCCGCCGCTGTCGATCAGGACAACGGCGTCTTTTGGCATCTTGGCGAGTTCTTCGAGCAGTTGAGCGACCGTCATTCCCGTTCCAAAGCTTGCGCCCCTGATGCAAGAACAGCGGCGGACCGCACGGCCTCAGCCCCGCGAAATTGGCGTTCCATCGGCTTCGAATTGCAGAACCACGACGTCCTCGTCGACCATGGCGATCTCAGCGCGCCGCAGGACGCCGTTGTCGTCATATTGATAGCGGTGCGCGAGCTCCACTTCGCCGTAAACCAGTTTGTCGAAGCCGGTCAGAACGCCCGCGCCGTCATAATAGGCGCGGATGTAGGTATTCCGGTTCGCCAACGCGTCCTCGGCGATCGGATTGACAAGGTTCAATGGAAGCTTGACGCCGCTATATGAGATGAAGAACTGGCAATTCTCCTGTATTTCCCCCGTCATCATGTCTCCCGGCGCGTTTGATGTGACCCAAGGGGCCACTCTATAGCGTAGCGCCGTTCGACTTCCAAACTCAGTTGGACTTCCACCCATGCGGGACCGGATGCGGCGATCCTGCGCGGTTGCGAAAAATCAGTCAGAGCGCCGAGAGCGTGCGCGGGCCCTTCAGCGTCGGATAATTGTCGCGAAGCTTGCGTTCGAGCATCTTGCACAAGGACTTGTCGCTCGAAGCCCCGGCGCCGACGAAATCCGTTCCCTGATCCCAGATTTCAAAGCAGCAATGCAGTGAATCGTCATAGGCCGCGGGCGGAACCTTGGTCAGATCGTTGAGCTGCGCGATCCCGTTTGTGGTCACTTCGAGACGCCAGCTGCGATCATCCTCGACCGAGGCCAATAATGCGCTGATCTCGGCTTCCGACCACTCGCCTTTTAGATCGATTGTCATATTTATCCCTGTCGTAAAGTGGACAGACCCGACGAGATCGCCGCGCGAACGCGCCCGACGATGCCCTCGCCGGCTGAAACTGCAGGAAGCATGCCGGGTGAAAGCTCTTTTATTGCAGGGCAGCGGGAAACTGTGGAGCGTGCGGCTTTGCGCAATTCTTGCTAAGGATGCGGCGGGCCTCTGGATCAGCGGAAATGAGCCCTGCAAAAACAAAGCGGAGCGAACCCAATGTCCGAGATGATCGTCGTCGACGAGGCCAATCAGGACGACATGTCGCGCAAGACCGGCATCTTCCTCTACACGGACACGAAGCTCTGGATCGAGGACGATCTGGCCCACCGCGTCGACGGGCCGGCTGTCATCTCTCCGGACGGCGTCGAGCGCTGGTACATTCGCGGAAAAGACATGACCGCCGAGGTGCGGGGATTTCTCGCGCAGAACAAGTGGCGCATGGCGCAGGGTCTCGACACGGAAGAGAAGAAAGCCTCGTTCAGGGCTCATTTCTCGACCTGACCGCGCGGCGGGTTTCGTCGAACCCCATTGTCGGTAAAGAATCCGACGCGCCTATTTGGACCGGCCGCCGAGAACGCCGCGCATGATCGCGCGGGCGATCTGCGTGCCGGCCGAGCGCGCAGCCGATTGAACCGCCGAGCGCATGGCGATTTCGCCGGGCGACAGGCGCTGGCGCTTGCCTCCGGCGCCGGCCCCACCGAACAATCCGCCGATCAATCCGGACAGCATGCCGATCAGCCCGCCCGAGGGAGCGGCGGCCGAATTCAGCGTCCCTGTTCCCCTCGCCCGCCTGCCCCTGCAGCACTTCGAAGGCGGACACGCGGTCGATCGACGTGTCATATTTGCCAAGAAGCGGGCTCTTCGCGATCAGCGCCTTGCGTTCGTCGTCGGTGATTGTCCCGACGCGCGCCGCGGGCGGGGCAATGAGCGCCCGCGCGACGATCTCCGGCGTTCCATCTGCGCCCAGCATGGAGACGAGCGCTTCGCCGACGCCAAGTTGGGTGATGGCTTCCGCCGTGTTGAACGCCGGATTCTGGCGGAAGGTCTCCGCCGCGGCCTTGACCGCCTTCTGGTCGCGCGGCGTGAACGCGCGCAGGGCGTGCTGCACGCGATTCCCCAGCTGTCCCAGCACGGTTTCCGGCAAATCCAGCGGGTTTTGCGTCACGAAATAGACGCCGACGCCTTTGGAACGGATCAGCCGCGTCACCTGGTTGATCGAGGTCAGCAGATTCTTCGGCGCGTCGTCGAACAGAAGATGCGCCTCGTCGAAGAAGAAGACGAGCTTGGGCTTGTCGAGATCGCCGACCTCGGGCAATTTTTCGAACAGTTCCGAAAGCAGCCACAAAAGAAACGTCGCATAGAGCCGCGGCGCGCGCATCAGCTTCTCGGCGGCGAGCAGATTGACAATTCCGCGACCATCCCTGTCGACGCGAAGGAAATCGGCGATGTCGAGTTCCGGCTCGCCGAAAAACTTCGTCGCCCCCTGATTTTCCAGCACGAGAAGGCGCCGCTGGATCGCGCCGATGGTGGCCGGCGCGACATTGCCGTAGCGCGTCGTCAGCGTCGACGCGGTTTCGCTGACATGCTGCAGCAATGCGCGCAGATCCTTGAGATCGACGAGCACGAGCCCGCTCTCGTCGGCGACCTTGAAGGCGATGTTGAGCACGCCCTCCTGAATCTCGTTGAGTTCGAGCAGACGCGCCAGCAGCAGCGGCCCCATGTCGCTGATCGTCGCGCGGATCGGATGGCCCTGCTCGCCGAAGAGATCCCAGAAGACCACCGGAAAATCATCTGGCGCATAGGTGAGCCCCAGCTCGCCGGCGCGCCGCACGAAGGCGGGCTTGGCTTCGCCCGGCATCCCGATCCCCGCGAGGTCGCCCTTCACGTCGGCTGCGAAAACGGCGACGCCCGCGCGCGAAAAACCCTCCGCCAGAACCTGCAGGGTGACGGTCTTGCCGGTTCCGGTCGCGCCCGCGACGAGGCCGTGCCGATTGCCGAGCGCGAGAAGGAGATATTCGTAGCGCTCGCCCTTGCCGACCAGAATGCGGCCCGGCGCCCCATTGGCGGCTTCATCGGCAGTGCTTCGCACGTCGTTCTGGGCCATCGGGGTTCCGTCAGAATCAAATCGTCGGTGGGTCGCGCGCGATCAGGGCGAGTCGCATTCGCCATGAGGATATGGCGGCGTGGAGCAGCGATCCAGAAAAATCATGGGCTTCCGGCGAAGGCGCAGCTTTTTGGCGGCTTCCAGCGGGATGCAAAAAAGCAGCATCCGGTTTTTTGGCAATTATCACTTTGACATAGTACCGGCTATATGATGTATTGGCTCCACAAGGAGCTTTGGTCATGTCCGACCTGTCAAACCCGATCTTCCACGATGAAACAAGAAGCCCGCGAATGGCTTGAAGCTCGGGTTTGGGCGAAGGGTCGTTGCTGCCCCCATTGCGGTGCCGTCGATCAATCCACGCTCATGCGAGGCAAGACAACGCGCGCCGGCCTCTATCAGTGCAACGCCTGCCGCGAACCCTTTACCGTGACCGTTGGCACGCTCTATGAGCGCAGCAAGGTTCCGCTGCACAAATGGCTTGCCGTGACGCATCTCATGATGGCGTCAAAGAAAGGCATGTCCGCCTTGCAGATCAGCCGCATGATCAGCCTCAGCTACAAAACGACGTGGTTTCTTTGCCATCGCATTCGTGAGTTGCTTAAAGCTTCGCCCGATCTGTCGCCCATCGGAGGCGCTAACAAGGTTATGGAAGCCGACGAAACCTATGTCGGCGGCAAACAGCGCGCCGCGCCAGCGCCCAAAAAAGCTGTTTTCACTTGTCGAGCGCGACGGCCATGTTCGTTCGTTTCACGTCGCGAACGTCACGGCGACGACGCTTCGTCCGATCATCGCAAAGAACGTCGAACTGGCGTCAACGCTTATGACCGATGAAAGCACCGTCTATCCCAAGATCGGCGCGAAGTTCGCAAACCATGGCACGGTCAATCACTCGGCTGGCAAGTATGCGCGCCTCGGCGGCTTCACACACACATCAACACCGCAGAGAACTTTTTCAGTATCGTGAAGCGCGACATCATCGGCTCGTATCACCACGTCTCAGAGGTGCATTTGCACCGCTATATGGGCGAATTCGATTACCGCTATAATACCCACACCGTGAGCGACTTTGAGCGCTTATCCGGCTCTATCCCCGGCATTGTCGGAAAATGCCTCACCTATCGGCGGATTAGTCAAGTCGGCGCAGATTAAGAAGCAGGCCAACGCCTTTCTGCGCTGGCGCAAAGGGAGATGATCCATGCCTATTTTTAAAATCGCCCATCTGCATGAGCAGGGCCAAGATCTGATTATCGTGCCACTTAAATCGAGCTTCGGCGGTAAAAGTTCTTCCGATCAAAAAGAGACTATCGCAGAGTTGCAACGGCGGGCGATGGATGCCGGGCTTAAGGGGACCGTCGTCCCTGTTTGGGAAAGCGGAGGTAGAACGTCGTTTATCGCGCCGCGTCCGTGGCATCCATTTTTTCGAGGGCTGTCGATGCAGGCGGTTTGGTCAAACCTTAATCGGGAGCTTTCATGGTGATCTGGCCGAGCGCGATGCTGTTCAAGTGCATACTCTCCGACAATCCAGCAGGCATCTCGCCAATTGCCTGACCGATTCCCGCTAAATAGCGCGGCTCAGAAGAACCAACACGGTGCTTCGGCCCACTCTTAATCGCAGCATCCACGGCGCGCTCAAACCGATTCCAACCATCGGGGCATGTATCCGTTTGTACATCTGGCTTTTGCGTTTTCAATGCAGCAAACCTCCCGCTCCCACTGCCTCGCGAACAATTCTCTGAACGGCCTGCCCTTCGTCATGATGATACACCGGTAGGGCGCTCAGGCGATTTGACGCACGCTGGCGAAGTTTGGACGTAATAGAACTATCGCCTTCCAATAAGGCGACGACAGAAAGCGCATATTTTGACTCGTAGAGCGCCGCCATCTGCAAAAATATAGCGTCGTTCACGCGCTGAGCCGACTGCGCGAGAAACACAGCCACGGGATCGCGGTTCGGGGCTCTTATCACCAGATCGGGCTTAACCTCCGTCAGATGATCGTTCACCACCGTGTCCTCGTCAATTTTTGCGCGCGACCCGATAGCCTCTTTGATGCGCTTCTTGGCGTCGTCCTTAAATGCGCTTTCGACGTGCTCTTGGCTCAGAAGCAGAAAGTCGGAAAGGCGAAGCAGCAGCGCCGCGAAGCCAATCGCCACCCTCGCGATTTCATGTTCCGGCATGTCTGGCGTGCGTATCACCGCTTCGTCGGAATCGAATTGAGCGCCGTATTCCTCAAGAATGGTCGAGAATGCTCTCTGGCGCGTTTGCGTGTCGAAATCGACGCCGGCCGCCTCCAAATATGGAATTGTGGTTCCGTCATCTTCGAGATGCGCTAAACCGCTTTCAAGCGGGTTTTTGACGACATAGAATCCGATAGCGTCGCCGTCGCTGCGGCGAAGCGCAGTGCTTACAGCGATCCCAGCCGGAACCTCTCTGAGACGGATTTCGTCGCAAAAAGCTCTGCAAATCTGGTCTTTCATAGCAGCGAGCCTTCCGCCTCAATCCCATAGCACTTGAACGCAAATCGTTGCGCGGACAGATCGTCTTTGATCTCAAAATCTTGGCGAGTATGAGTCCGCTTCGCACCAGGGATGCGTTTGACCCACGGGCCTCTCATGTACCCGCTGGGCACCTTTTCGACGTTTTCGCAAGCCGCGTGACAATGCCAGCCCGGTTCGAAGGCGTGAAACTCGTATGAGCAAATCACGCGCAACGCACCCGCGCCCATTACTCCGAGGATTGCCTCGTATTTTTGCTTCCCAAGGTTGAAGACGACCAAAACCTTGCAATCAACGGTGAGCGCCGTGAACGATATGACGCACCAACGATAGGAGTTTCCGAGCCCGTAAGCCTGCTTCGCCATCGGAAAATCGGCCTTCGGAACCTTGCCAGAGTGCCACGTGCCGATCTTGATGTCTGATTTCGGCGCGCAAACGAGCCTCCTGAGCCTGATCGTCACCTTCGCCCCCGTGCAATCCTTGCATGGCAGCCTACACCAAGTTAATACTACGTCAACGTGATAATTGCCGAAGAAGCGGCGCGGCCAAGCTTTCCCGCAGCGACCCCTCGCCAAATCCGATCATAGGATGACGTATGACATGGAATCAACGAAGCAACCCCTGAACGTCGCCGTTCTCGACGATTATCAGAACGTCGCGTTCAGCTTCGCCGACTGGTCGCAGCTTGGCGAGCGCGCCATCGTCACGGTTTTCAACGATCATATCTCAGACCCCGAAGCGCTGATCGCGCGGCTCGCCCCCTTCGACGTCCTTTGCGTCATGCGCGAGCGCACGCCGCTGCCGCGCGCGATCATCGAACAACTGCCGCGGCTGAAGCTGATCGTTTCGACCGGGCGGCGCAACGCCTCGATCGACGCCGCCGCCGCCGCCGAGCGCGGCATTCCCGTCGCCAACACGGGCTATTCCTCGGCGCCGACGATCGAACTCACCTGGGCCCTGATCCTCGCCAGCCTGCGTCACGTCGCCGCCGAAAACGCGTCGTTGCGCGCCGGCGGCTGGCAGCGCGCCATTGGCGGCGACCTGCGCGGCGCGACCTTGAGCGTGCTCGGCCTTGGCAATATCGGCGCGGAAGTCGCCCGCATCGGCCTTGCTTTCGGCATGAATGTCATCGCCTGGAGCCAGAACCTCACGCGGGAGAAAGCCTCGGCCGCCGGCGCCCGGCTTGTTTCAAAGGACGAGCTTTTTGAGCAGGCCGACATCCTCACCATCCATCTCGTGTTGAGCGCGCGTTCGCGCGGCCTTGTCGGCGCCGCCGATCTCGCCCGGATGAAGCCGACCGCGCGGCTGATCAACACCTCGCGCGGCCCAATTGTCGATGAGGCGGCGCTGATCGCGGCGCTCGCCGCGCGCGACATCGCGGGCGCGGCGATCGACGTCTTCGATCAGGAGCCTTTAAGCCTCGACCATCCGTTCCGCAGCATGGACAATGTGCTGGCGACGCCGCACATCGGCTATGTGTCCGAAGAGGTCTATCGCAAATTCTATGGCGATACGGTCGCGGCGGTCCGCGCCTTTCTCGACGGCGCGACATTTCCGCTGACGCCGCCGCCGGGTCCGTGACGCGCGGGCCGCGTTTCGCGCGGGCGCCAAGGGCGCTGGCAAGGATGCCGGCAAACGCGCGGGCAAAAAAAACGCCGCGCTCCGGTCGCCAATAGGGGCGTAGGACGGAGGCGGCGTCGCTGGAGTTGGGGACCTGCCATTGAACGAGGATATAAAAGCAATCGCCGTGCCAATGGACTCGCGGCTCGACCAGGCACGACGCCCCCCTTGTTTTCGAGGCGCTTTTCGTGGATTTCCGCCGCTGCAACGCCGCCCGGCGAAATTTCGCAGGCGACCAATGGATGTATTTCGAGCGTATTGATTAATGGCTGCGCAAGCTGCTTCGCAACTGCGAGATGAGCGGCCGCTCCTCGGGACCAGATGATTGCAAGCTGTATCAGCTTGAAATTCAGCCGCCTTGACGAGCGTTGCAGGCTCGTGACTTTACGCTCTCGACAATCCGGAGGATGGTCATGCGAACGGGACGATGCTTATGCGGCGCGTGCAGCTATGAGATCGATGGAGAACCGGTTGTGGTAGCTGTCTGCTACTGTACGGACTGCCAAAGGCATAGCGGCGCCGGACACTCGACCGGCGCGATGTATGCAGAGTCTGGGGTTCGCCTTTCCGGCCAGCCCGCCACCTTCTCGACGCGGAGCAGAGCGGGGAACACTGTCACGCGATTGTTTTGCGGAAACTGCGGCAGCCCGCTGTTCGGTAAGAACTCTGGCATGCCCGGCGTCATGACGGTGACCATGGGGACACTGGATGTGTCCGATGGAATGTTGCCCCAGGTTGAAATCTTCGCACGAACGCGGCGTGATTGGGACCGGCCCAATCCGGCAATTCAGTCCTTCGATGCACAACCGGACTGGAAGCCAGAGGATGGCATTTGAGCGCCGACCAATTCAAACTGAGACACTGCAAGCTGGGCAATTGACTTGCTTCGCGACGCGGAACATGGGATAAAAAAGAGCTTTTTATTCCGCACAAGGTTCGATCCGATGGCACAGATCAAGCTAACCCTCTCAATCATCGGTCTGGGCCTTGCGGCTGTCGCGCTCCCCTCCGTCGCCAACGCCAATTCCCTCGGCACGGTCGATGGCCTTCCCTTCTTCGGCCGCCCCTACCCCTACTATTACGTCTATCACCGGCCGCCGGCCGAGTGTTACGAGGCGCATCCCGTCGATACGCCCGATGGGCCCCGCATCGAACTGGATTGGGTCTGCGGCGCGACGGTTCGCGCGCGCTACTGATTCGGACGCCGCTCCGCCGCGGTCGCTGATCTTTGGCTGAAACGCCGGCCCGCTCGTAAGCCGGCGAGCAGGCGCATCCATCCGCCGCTCCACTGTCCATCACGCCGTTCTAACCCGCCAGCCCGCCCAATTCCGCACGCAAATGCGCCGGATCGCTGAGCCGGAATCGCGCGGCGGTCGCCTCCTCCGGGGCGCCAATTCTGATCGAGACGCCCCCCTGCGCATTGACGAACTCAAATCCGCTTTCGTCGGTCAGATCGTCGCCGATGAAGACCGGCGTCCGGCCGGCGAAGGGCGCGCTTGCGAGCAGCGCCGCGATCGCGGTCGCCTTGCTATGGCCGGCCTGTTTCAGTTCGGCGACCATCTTGCCCTGCTGCACGGCGAGCCCCGGGGTTTGCGCCACCGACTGAAGCATCGCCAGAACGTCCTCCGCCAGTTCCGGCCTCTGCCGGAAATGCAGCGCCAGCGTCGCGCCCTTGTCCTCCAGAACGAGGCCGCGATGACGCGCCGCGAAATCGCGCAGTTTTGGCCGCGCGGGCTCCATCAAATCGGATCGCGCAACAAGCCGCGCACCGTCGAAGAAGCGGATCTCGGCCCCGTGCAGGCCGGCGGCGGGCAGAATCAGGGGGCTGAAGATGCGGTCGAGATCGTCGATCATTCGGCCGCTGACGAGGGCGAGCGCCGCGCCGGCGGCGGCTGCAACGGTCGTGATCAGGCGGCGCAGCCGGTCATCGGCCGCGACATCCTCCGGCCGCGGCTGGATCTCCAGCAAGGCGCCGTCGACATCGAGAAAATAGGCGCTTCGCGCCGGCGGCGCGAGCGACGCCAAACCGCCCGAAGCCAGGGACCGGGGAGGCGCCGGCAAGTCTGCCACCGCCAAGCCTACCAGACGCCTTCATTGGCCATGGACGCCCACGGCTCCCGCTTCGGCAGCCGCTCGCCTTTCTGCAACAATTCGATCGAAATGGCGTCGGGCGAACGGATGAAGGCCATATGGCCGTCGCGCGGCGGCCTGTTGATCGTGACGCCCGCCTTCATCAATTTGTCGCAGGTAGCGTAAATATCATCGACGGCGAAAGCGACGTGACCGAAATTGCGCCCCCCCGTGTAAACTTCGCTGTCCCAATTATAGGTCAGTTCAAGCAAGGGAGAGTGCGTCGCCCTGGCCTGGGCGACATCGCCCGGAGCGGCGAGATAGACCAGGGTGAAGCGGCCAGCTTCGCTCTCGGTGCGCTTCACTTCAACAAGCCCGAGCTTTTCCGTATAGAATTCAAGCAACTCGCCAAGGTCTGCGACCCGAACCATCGTGTGCAGGAATTCCATTTTCCACTCTCCTTTGTCGGCGCCTTCCGGTGTGGCGCGCATATAGCACGAACCGCGTCGCCGTGCCGCCCCAAGGGCATTTTCGTGCGAAACGGATGCCGGTTCGGGCCAGGAAAATGCGTCGCTGGAAAGAGTTGGCGCATTTTCCGGTTCCTCGGATCGGAGAACGCGCCAGCGCGGCGCTGCAACATTAAAGACGTCCAATGACCGAAAGTTTCGACATGACGAACAGCGACCAGAATTTAAAGGAAGGCGCGGCTCTGGCCTCGATCGCGGTGAGTTCGCTCATGACCGCTGCCAAGCTCGTCGCCGGCCTCCTTTCGGGATCGCTGGCGGTTCTGTCCGAAGCGGGGCACAATCTCGCCGACGTCGGCGCGACGATGCTCACCTATTTCGCCATCAGAATCGCCCATAAGCCGGCGGACGACGAGCACCAATATGGCCACGCAAAGGTCGAGGCGCTGGCCGCGCTGATCGAAACCGGATTTCTGTTCGCGCTCGCCGCCTTTATTCTTGTCGAAGCCGTGCGCCGTCTTGGCGGGCACGCCGCCGAGATCGAGGCGGGCCCGCTGGTTTTCGGGATTTTGCTCGTCTCCATTGCGGTCGATTTCTTCCGCTGGCGTCGGCTGAAGTCGATCGCCAAAGCGACGAGGAGCGAGGCGCTCGCCGCCGACGCCCTGCATTTTTCCAGCGATATGATCGCCTCCCTGTTGGCCATCGGGGGTCTCGTCGCCGCGCGTTTCGGCTTCCCGCAGGGCGACGCACTGGCGGCGCTCGGCGTCGCCGGTTTCGTCGCCGTCGCCGGATATCAGATCGGGCGTCGCACGATCGATACGCTGATCGACGCCGCGCCGAAGGGCCTCGCCGACAAGGTCGCGGCGATCGCCGCCGCCGTCCCCGGCGTCATCAGGGTCGAGGCGCTGCGGCTGCGGCCAGCCGGCCCCGAGGTGATCGGCGATCTCGAAATCACGGTGCCGCGCACGCTATCGCTCGAAAAGGTCGCCGCCATCAAGGTCAATGTCGCGGCGGAGATCAAGGCCGAGCATCCAGACGTCCGCGTCACCATCGCGACCCATCCGATCGCCGCCGACAGCGAAACCATTATGGAGCGCATCCTCCTCATCGCCGCCAAGCGCCACACGCCCGTGCATCACGTCACCGTCCAGGAGGTCGACGGCCGCACCGCGATCAGCTTCGATGTCGAGGTGGACGGCCGAATGCCGCTGCGCAATGCGCATGAAATCGCCTCGGGGCTCGAAGACGAGATCGGACGCGAATTCGGATCCGACATCGAGGTCGAAAGCCATATCGAGCCGCTGGAGCCGCGGCAGCTGCAGGGCTCCGACGCGGACCCGGAGGTCGCGGCCGAAATCGAAGGCGCCCTCTTTCGCAAGGCGCATGATCAAGGCGCCCTCCTCGACGTTCACGACGTGCGGGTGCGGCGCACGCCCGCCGGGCTCGTCGTCAATTATCATTGCCGCGTCGACCCGGCGCTCAGCGTCGACGAGGTGCATGATCAGGTCGATGCGCTGGAGCGCAAAGTCCGCGCCGCCTTCACGACCATCAGCCGCATCGTCGGCCACGCCGAGCCGGCGCAATGACGGCGCCGATCCGCGCCGAGGCGTCGCGGCGCAGCGGCGCGGCGACGCTCGCCGCCCTGCTGCGCAGCCGGCGCTTCGCGCCTTTGTTCTGGTGCCAGTTCTTCTCCGCGTTCAACGATAATTTCGTGCGCAACATGCTCGCCATGCTGATCCTGTTCCGGCTCGGCGAGAGCGAGGCGGGCGCGCTGATCACCCTCGCCATCGGCGTCTTCATGGCGCCTTCCCTGCTGCTTTCCGGCCTTGGCGGCGAGATGGCGGATTCATCGGACAAGGCGCGGCTGGCGCGGCGGCTGAAAGGCGCCGAAATTCTCGTTCAGTCCCTCGCCGCCATCGGTCTTTGGCTCGCCTCGGCGCCATTGCTGTTCGCGGCTCTGTTTGGCCTTGGCGTCGTCAATGCGCTGTTTGGCCCGCTGAAATACGCCATCCTGCCCGATCTCCTGAAGAGCGATGAACTCGTCGGGGGCAATGCGCTGGTCGAGGCCGCGACATTCGCCGCCATCTTCCTCGGGCTGATCGCCGGCGGCCTCTCGGCGGCGCGCGCGCCCGAAGGCGTCATGGCCCAGCTGATGCTCATTGCGCTGATCTGCTGGGCGTTCAGCCTGTTCATCCCCGCAACCGGCCGCGCCGATCCAGAGCTTCGCCTCAACGCCAATGTCTTGGCCTCGACCGGCGCGCTGCTGCGCGAAATCGCGCGGGACAATCAGCTTCTGCGCCGCGCGACCTCGGTCTCCTGGTTCTGGATGGCCGGGGCGGTCGCGCTGTCGCTGACGCCGGTCGTCCTCCGCAACAAGACCGGCGCCGGCATCGCCGTCGAGACCGCCGTCAGCGCCATTTTCGCGATCGGCGTCGGCATCGGCTCGATCGCCGCGGCGCTGCGTGCGAACGGCCGCATCCTGTTGCGTCCGGTCCCGCTGGCCGCGGTCGGCATGGGCCTGTTCCTGATCGACCTCGGCCTCTCGACCGCGCCCCTGCCCCCGGCCCATGGCGAAATCGGGCTTGGCGCGTTTTTCACCTCGATCACGGGGCTGCGCGCGAGCCTCGACGTTCTCGGGCTCGCCTGCGCCGGCGGGTTTTTCGTCGTGCCTCTGTTCACGGCGATCCAGGCCGACGCGCCGCCCGCCCGGCGGGCGCGAATTGTCGGCGGCGTCAATGTGCTGAATTCGCTCTTCATGGTCGTCGGCGTCGCGGCGACGGCCCTGCTGCAGAGCAAATTGGTCGGCCTGTCCGAATCGGCGTTGCTCGCCGCGCTGGGCGTCCTGACGCTCGGCTGCGCCATTTACGTCCGTGGGGCGCTGGCCGCGAAAGCCTGAACTCTTCGTGGCGACGACCAGGCCTCCGTTCGGGGCGAAATCCCAAGCGCCGCGGCCGCGCCAATCCTGGACCTTGACGTCGCAAGGCGCATCTTGCGCTTCAGCGTATTGATGTAGTAATCTGGTCAGTATGACTAGAATAAAGAAAACCATCACTGCCGATCGCCCCAAGCCCGGATCGCGCGCGCGCGAGCTGCCGCGTGGACATTGGCTGCTTCAAGACGCCAAGGCGCGTTTCAGCGAACTCGTGCGCCGCGTGCGCAGCGAGGGCCCACAGCATGTGACCGTCCATGGCCGCGACGAGGTCGTCGTCGTCTCCGCGGAAGAGTTCCGCCATCTCAAGGGCGAACGCGGCGGCGACGCACTCATCGCCGCGATGCAGGCCTCGCCCTGCCGCGACATCGATATTGCGCCGGGGCGCGACCGGATGCCGGTGCGCGGCATCGATCTGTGACCGGGTGGCTGCTCGACACGAACATCCTCTCCGAGCTACGCCGCCCAAAGCCTGAACCGAGGGTGCTCGCCTTCATCGGGGCGCAACCGCTCGAACAACTCTACGTCAGCGCCGTCACCTTCGCCGAAATCCGCTTCGGCATTGAACGCGTCGCCGACGCCAGCCGGCGGGCCGAACTCAACGATTGGCTCGCGCACAAGGTGCGGCCGATGTTCGACGGGCGCGTCCTTGCCGTGACCGAAGACGTCATGTTCAAATGGCGGCTTCTGGTCGAGGAAGGCCGCAAGGTGGGACATACCTTTTCACAACCCGATCTGATCATCGCGGCGACCGCGCTATGCCACGGTCTGACGGTCTTGTCCCGCGACACGAGCGATTACGCGCGCGCCCGAGCGCCGATCGTCAATCCGTGGCGATGACAATTTCGACTGATGGTCGCGATTTGTTCGCGAGCCGCTTTCATGGTCAGGGCGTCTTGCGCAGAAACAGCCCGAACG
This sequence comes from uncultured Alphaproteobacteria bacterium, assembly GCA_963767805.1. GTDB lineage: Bacteria > Pseudomonadota > Alphaproteobacteria > Rhizobiales > Beijerinckiaceae > Methylocapsa. Next base: position 27,485 of record CAVYFP010000030.1, read on the forward strand.
CGCGCGGCCCGTCGCCGACCGGCATCCGCGCCGTCACCTTCAGCGTTTGCGCGTCGATGGCGAAGACGTCATTGGAGAACCAGTTGACGACATAGATCGTCCGTCCGTCGGCGCTGGCCTCAAGCCCTTCAGGATATTCGCCGGCTGAAACCCGCCCGACCGGCTTGAAGGTTTCGAGATCGAAGGCGGAAACCGTCCCGCCATATTGATCGCTGGTAAAGCCGCGCCCATTGGCCAGGGCGACGACATAGGGCCGCTTGCCCACCGGCGCGGTTCCAATCAGCCTTTGCGTCGCGAGATCGACCACCGAGACGTCGTTGCTTTCGACATTGGCGCAATAGACCCGCGCGCCATCGGCGTCGATGGTGACGCCGAACGGATGCGCGCCGACCTTGACCGTGGCTTTCACCTTGAAGCTCGCCGCGTCGAGGATCGAAAGGGCGTCATCGTCGCGATCGGCGACGACGATGAGGGCGCCGTCCGGCGATGCGGCGACGCCGGAGGGCGAGGCCCCCACCTCCGCCGTCGCGACGATGGCGCCGGCGGCGATGTCGATCTTGTAGATGCGCGGAATATAAAAGCCGGACACATAGATGAAAGCGCCGGACGGATCCGCCGCGACGCCGAGCGGCGTGTCGGGCATGTCGATTTTCGCCCTGACGCTTCGCGAGGCCACATCAATCACCGAGACGAATTTGCCCTCGGTGCTGGTGACGAAGGCGGTCGCGCCATCGCGGGACATGGCTATTCCCGCGGGCTTGCCGCCAACCGCGATGCGCCCAACGACCTTCCGCGCCGCAAGGTCGAGGACGCTGACGCCGTCGCCATTCTGCTCCGTGATGAAGGCCTCGTCGGCCAGCGCCGGGCCGCGGCGAAGAAGGAGACCCAGCGCGGCGAAGACGAGCAGCGCGGTGCGGCGCATGGAGCGCGCTCTATTTGGCCGACTCGATCTTCGTCTTCAGCGCCTCGAGGCCAGCCTTGTAGATCCCGGTGACGGCCTTGATGGCGGCCTCGTCGCTCAGATCCGGCGGCGGATCATTATTGGGGTAGCCGCGATAGAAGGCGCCATGCCATTCGACCGTGCTCGCCTTGCCATCGTCTTTCGGCGTGACGGTGATCGTCGACGAATAATTATTCACCGGCAGAACTTTCACGTCCACGGTCGGGATGCGATAGGAATAGCTGTGGTTTTCGGCGTCGTATTTATAGAGTTCCTCGTCGAGCGAGGCGCCGCCGCCGAGATCGAGATGGCGCTTTGCGACATCCGGCGTATTGCCGCCCTCGCCGGTCGTCGCCTTGACTCCCGGGAGCCAGCTCATGTCCTGAAAATTGCCGATGACCGCCCACACCTTGTCCGGCGGCGCATTGATATCGACGGTTTCGGTCACCTTCTGCCGCGTCGGCCCATGCGCCCATGCGGCGCCCGGCAAGCCCGAGACCATCAGGGCGACCCCAAACAAAGCAGACTTCAAGATCGGTTGAGCCATTTATTCGCGTCCCTCATCACATGTTTTCGTCCGTCGGGCGGCGGCGGCGCGCGCCCCGACCTTTACGCTGCGTCGATGCAAGCCCTATGATCGGCGGCGATTCCGACCCCTGAAGCCCTGTTTCCCGTTGCTGAGATTGAGGTTTTGATGCGTACCGACAGCGCCGAGCCCGTTCGCCTGAAAGACTACCGGCCTCCCGACTATCTGATCGACAAGGTCGATCTCGATGTCAAGCTCGACGCCACGTCGACAAAAGTTCTCGCGCGCCTCGAAATTCGCCCCAATCCGCAGGGCCGCCCCGACGGCGCGCTCGTTCTCGACGGCGATGGCCTCCGCGCGCTGCGCATCGCGCTCGATGGCGAAAGCCTCAATCCGGCCTCGAATTTCGTCAGCCCCGACCAGCTCACCATCGCGTCCGCGCCGCAAAGGCCCTTCATCCTCGAAATCGAGACCGAAATCGACCCCTCGGCGAACAGCCGGCTGATGGGCCTCTATCGCTCGGGCTCGGCCTATTGCACGCAATGCGAGCCGGAGGGGTTTCGCCGCATCACCTATTTTCTCGACCGGCCCGACGTGCTCAGCGTCTATACCGTGCGCATCGAGGCTTTGAAGGCCGAAGCGCCGCTGCTTTTGTCGAATGGCAACCGCATCGCGGCGGGCGATCTCGAAGACGGCCGCCATTTCGCGCTCTGGCGCGATCCGTTCCCGAAGCCCAGCTATCTTTTCGCCCTCGTCGGCGGCGATCTCGGCTCCGTTCACGATGAATTCATCACGCGATCGGGCCGCAAGGTCCGGCTCGGCATCCATGTCGAACATGGCAAGGAGCCGCAGGCCGCCTACGCAATGGACGCCCTCAAGCGCTCGATGGCCTGGGACGAAACCGCCTTCGGCCGCGAATATGACCTCGACGTCTTCAATATCGTCGCCGTGTCCGATTTCAACATGGGCGCGATGGAGAACAAGGGCCTCAATATCTTCAACGACAAATATGTCCTCGCCTCGCCCTCGACCGCGACCGACGCCGACTACGCCCATATCGAGGCGGTCATCGCGCATGAATATTTCCACAACTGGACCGGCAATCGCATCACCTGCCGCGACTGGTTCCAGCTCTGCCTCAAAGAGGGCCTCACGGTCTTTCGCGACCATGAATTTTCCGGCGACATGCGCTCGCGCGCGGTGCAGCGCATCGCCAATGTGCGCGCCCTGCGCGCCGCCCAGTTTCCCGAGGACGCCGGGCCGCTCGCCCATAATGTGAGGCCCGAGACCTATCAGGAGATCAATAATTTCTACACGGCGACGATCTATGAGAAAGGCGCGGAAGTCATCCGCATGCTGAAAGTCCTCATCGGCGACGCCGCTTTCGCCAGGGGCATGGATCTTTATTTCGAGCGCTGCGACGGCACGGCGGCGACGGTCGAGGATTTCGTCGCCTGTTTCGCCGAGGCGTCCGGCCGCGATCTGACGGCGTTTTCGCGCTGGTACCATCAGGCCGGAACGCCGCTGCTCGAAGCGGCCGGGACTTATGACGCCGAAGCGCGGACCTTCACGCTCGAACTCGCGCAAAGCTGCGCGCCGACGCCCGGACAGGCTCGCAAGGAGCCGTTCGTCATCCCCGTAGCCCTCGGGCTCGTCGGGCCGGACGGCGATTTCCCGCTCAAGGCCGACGCGGCGGAGGCGCGCGAGGCGGAGATCGCGGCGGGCGTTTTCGAGCTTTCGACGGCGAGGCGGAAAATCACGTTCCACGACGTCCCGAGCCGTCCGGTGCCCTCCCTGCTGCGCGGCTTTTCGGCGCCGGTGCGGCTCGATTACGCGGCGAGCGAACCCGATCTGATCACGCTGATCGCGCGCGACAGCGACAGCTTCAACCGCTGGCAGGCGGCGCAGACCTACGCCAGCCGCCTGCTGCTGCGCTCCGTCGCCAGCATCCGCGCCGGCGGCCAGCCGGCGCATGACCAGGGCTTCATCGACGCGCTCGCGACCGTCATCGCCGACACCGCCGATCCAGCCTATGCGGCGCAGATGATCACCCTGCCGAGCGAGGCGGACATCGCGCGCGACATCGGCGAGAACGTCGATCCCGACGCGATCCACGCCGCCCGCGACGCGTTGCGCCGCGCCATCGGCAAAGGGCTCGCCCCGGCGCTCCTCGACGCCTATGCGCGGCATGCCGCGAGCGGCCCCTATTCGCCCGACGCCGCGGCCGCCGGTCGGCGCGCCTTGCGCAACGCCGCTCTCGATCTCTATTGCGCCGGCGATCCCGTCGAGGGCGGCGCCATCGCCGCGCGGCAGTTCGAGACGGCCGACACCATGACCGACGAGATCGCGGCGCTCAGCGCGCTGGCGCAGACCCCGGGCGACGCGCGCGAAGACGCCCTCGCAACATTCTACGGCCGCCACGCCAGCGAGGCGCTGGTCATCGACAAATGGTTCGCGCTGCAGGCGATGATCCCGGCGGCCGATACGCTCGACCGGATCCGGCTCCTCATGGACCATCCGGCCTTCTCGCTCGGCAATCCGAACCGCGTGCGCGCGCTGATCGGCGCCTTCGCCTCCGGCAATCAGACGCGCTTCAACGCCCCCGACGGCGGCGGCTATGATTTCGTCGCCGCCATCGTCCTCGACCTCGACGCCAAGAACCCGCAGGTGGCGGCGCGACTGCTCGCCGCCTTCAAGAGCTGGCGTTCGCTGGAGCCGAACCGGCGCGCCCGCGCCGAAGCCGCGCTGCGCCGCGTCGCGGGCCACGGCGGCCTTTCCGCCGACGTTCGCGACATCGTCGACCGGTCTCTTGGTTGAAAGGAGCCGTCAATGAGCGAACAACTCTGGAGCGCGGTCGACTCCTATATCTGCGACCTGCTCGCGCCCGCCGACCCAGTGCTCGACGCCGCGCTTGAGGCCAGCGCGAAGGCCGGCCTGCCGCCGATCCAGGTCGCGCCGAACCAGGGCAAGCTGCTGCAGCTGCTGGCGCGCCTGATCGGCGCCCGCCGCATCCTCGAAATCGGCACGCTCGGCGGCTACAGCACGATCTGGCTCGCCCGCGCGCTGGCGCCTGACGGGCGGCTCGTCACGCTCGAAAACGACCCCAAACACGCCGAGGTCGCCCGCGCCAATTTCCGTCGCGCGGGCCTCGATGGCCAGATTGATCTTCGCCTCGGACAGGCGCTCGACGCGCTGAAGCAGATGGCAGCCGAAGGCGCTGAGCCGTTCGACCTCGTCTTCATCGACGCCGACAAGGCCAACATTCCCACCTATTTCAGCTTCGCGCTCGACCTTACGCGCCGCGGCGGCCTGATCATTGTCGACAATGTCGTCCGCAATGGCGCCGTCATCGACGCCGCGAGCGCCGACCCCGACGTTCAGGGCGTCCGCCGATTCAACGAGCAACTCGCCCGCGAAAAGCGCGTCAGCGCGACGGCGATCCAGACGGTCGGCGTTAAGGGTTATGACGGTTTCGCCCTTGCGCTGGTCACCGGCGAGGGCTGACCCAAGTCGATGGACCATGGCCCGACCGCCGCTGGATCCGCGCGGGCCTGGCGGCGCATTAACGGCTATCCCATTGCGGCCAAATAAGTTCTCGCCGCCGGCCCGATTTCGGCCGCCGCCGCGCAGCCCAAATCGCCTATCCTCCCGCCCGGCCGCGCCCTTCGCCTTTCGCGCGAAAAGCCGGCTCGGCGGCAAAAATTTACATTCATTTTTAATGAATTCCTCTGGACAAAAAACCGAAGTCAGAGTTCTCATGATTCTCGAACTCGGGGAGATGCGGCACATCGCTCCGGTCAGTTTCGAGGGGGCCTGACATGGCGCGTGCAAACGCGGCTGGCGTCGCTGCGCATGCAGGGGCGCAGCTTCAACTTGCCCGAACGACGGAGCGTCATGCGCCGGCGGCGGAAGCTGTTTCGCATGGATTCCGGCCCGTTGAAATGTGGGTTCGGCGCGGCGTCCCAGCGATGGTGGCGCTGTTCATCTGCGCGCTCGTCGCGGCGACGACGGTGATGTCGCGCAACTCCTATGATCGCACGATTTCCGACGCATTGACCGACCTTGAGCTTCTCGCCGCGGTGGTCGCCGACGACCTCCGCGATGCGCTGAAGCAGACGCCCTCAGCCAATGTCGAGGCGGTCCTTGCGGACGCCATGCCGTCCCGCGCCCTCGCCCGCGGCCAGGAAGTTCTCGTCACCAATCTTAGCGGCGACGTCGTCGCAGCCGCGCCGGCCTCGCTCCATATCAAAGGCGCTCTCGCCGATTATCTCGGCGCCGCGCAGCCGCTCACCATCTTCGCCGAAAAGGCCGGGGTGCTGCGCATCAATCTCGCCGACGGATCCGACGCGCTGGCGACCGTGCGCACATTGCGGGGCCAGTTCGGCCAGGTGGCGGTCGTCTATCCAATGGCCGCCGTCGTCGCCGAATGGCGCGCCAACGCGCTCCGCAGCGCCATTCTAATCGGTTTATCGGCCATCGTCCTCATCGCTCTCGCCGTCGCCTATTTCTGGCAGGCCGCGCGCGCCCGGGACTCCGACAGAGCCTGCGAGAGCGTGCGCGAACGCATCGACACAGCGCTCAGCCGCGGCCGATGCGGGCTTTGGGACTGGGATCTGGCGCGCGGACGGATTTACTGGTCGGATTCGATGTATGAGACCCTTGGCCTCACGCCGGCGGGCAATTTCCTCTCCTTCGGCGACGTCAACGCGCTGGTGCATCCGCAAGACGGCGATCTCGCCGCCATCGCCGAAATGCTCACGGCTGCGAAAGCCAACTCGGTCGATCACGCGTTCCGGATGCAGAATGTCAGCGGCAAATGGGTATGGCTGCGCATGCGCGCCGAACTCGTCCGCGAGCGGCCGGGATCGGCCCCCCATCTCGTCGGCATCGCCGTCGACATCACCGAACAGAAGGCGCTCGCCGAGCGCACCGCCACGGCCGACATGCGCCTTCGCGACGCCATCGAATCCGTGTCCGAGGCCTTCGTGCTGTGGGATTCCGACAACCGGCTCGTCATGTGCAACTCGAAGTTCCAGAAATTCCACAATCTGTCGAGCGAAGCGGTCACCGCGGGCGCGCCTTACGCGCAGGTCATGGAGAAAGGCACGCCGCCGCTGATCCAGGCCCAGACGGCGCTCGGCGAACGCCCGCAGGCCGGCGCGCGCACCTATGAGGCGCGGCTCGGCGACGGCCGCTGGCTGCAGATCAACGAGCGGCGCACCAAGGACGGCGGCTATGTCTCCGTCGGCACCGACATCACCGCGCTGAAGCGGCACGAAGAACAATTGATGGAGAGCGAGCGACGCCTGATGGCGACCGTCGCGGATCTGCGCAAATCGCGCCAGACGCTCGAATTGCAGGCGCAGCAACTCGCCGATCTCGCCGAGAAATATCTGGAGCAGAAGGCCGAGGCCGAAACCGCCAACAGGGCGAAGTCGGAATTCCTCGCCAATATGAGCCACGAACTGCGCACGCCGCTGAACGCCATCATCGGCTTCTCGGAGCTGATGCAGCAGGAGACTTTCGGGCCGCTCGGCTCGCAGAAATATGTCGACTATTCGAGCGACATCAAGCAGAGCGGCGAATATCTGCTCGGCGTCATCTCCGACGTGCTCGACATGTCGCGCCTCGAAGCTGGCCGCATCCGCCTGCAAAAGAGCGATTTCGAGATCGACTCGGCGGTGACCGGCGCGATCTCGACGATCGACGCGCTCGCCCGCGAGAAAGGCATCGCCGTCGTCGCCGAAAGCCTGCCCGGCAAGCGCATCCACGCCGACCGCAGCGCGCTCGAGAAAATCCTCACGATCCTGCTGCGCAACGCCGTCAAATTCACGCCGAACGAAGGCCGCATCAGCGTGCGCACGCGGCTCATCCAGGGCGCCCTCAATGTCTATGTGCAGGATACCGGCATGGGCATCGCGGCGGAGCCGCTGGCCCGGCTCGGGCGCCCGTTCGAACAGCTTGAAGGCGCGCTCGACAATGGCATGAAGGGCTCCGGGCTCGGCCTCGCCATCGCGCGTTCGCTGGTCGATCTGCATGGCGGCTCGATGCGCATCCGCTCGACCGTCGGCGCCGGCACCATCGTGCGCGTGCATCTGCCGCAAGCGCGCGACGCGCCGCGCCAGAAGCTGTTGCTGGCGACCGCCGCGCCGCGCCGCCCGCAACCCGCCGCGCAAAAACTGCGCGCGTCAGGGCGGGGATAGAATACGCCTGAAAATGGCGCGCGCCTTGTGGCGCGCTTCGCTCAGGGCATCCTCCAAAGCGCTCAGGCTCGGCAGCTCGGCGGCGTTGGCGAGCCGGCGTTTCACGGCATCGCTCGCCGTCCTCGGATCGGCGCCGGGATCAAGCGTCAGGCGCAGCATCTGCGTGACGTCGGTCATGAGGCGATGGGCGGAAAGCAGCGTCTGCGCATCGCCCGCCTCGATGAGGCCGAGCTCCGCCGCGGCCTCGATGACCGGCGCAGGTCGAAACATCGATCAGCGATGGATGATCGCAGGCGTGACGCAGCAGCAGATATTGCGCCAGAAATTCGATGTCGATCAGGCCGCCCGCGGCGAGCTTCAGATCCCAGGGATCCTGATCGCCCTTGACGCTCGCGATCAGCTTTCGCATGGCCGCGACGTCACGCGCGAGGCCTTTCTGCGGCTCGCGCGTCAGCACGGCGCGGATCGCGGCATTCGTCCGCGCGGCGAGCCGCTCGTCCCCGGCGATCCAGCGCGCGCGGCAGAGAGCCATATGCTCCCAGGTTTCGGCGGCGCCATTCTGGTAATCGACGAAGCTGCGGAGCTGCGTCGCCAGCGGGCCCTGCTTGCCGGACGGACGCAGCCGCATGTCGACCTGGTAGAGCGAGCCCCGCCTGGTCGCGACCGTCAGCGCGGAGACGAGACGCTGCGCGATGCGCGTATAATATTGCACGGCATGCAGCGGGCGCGCGCCATCCGACTCCGGCTTCTCGTGATCGAAATCATAAATGAGGATGAGATCGAGGTCGGACGCCGCCGTCATCTCGCGCGAGCCAAACTTGCCGAGGCCGAGGACGATCGAAGAGCCGCCTTGGACGCGCCCATGCGCGGCGGCGAAATCGCGTTCGACGAAGGCCAGCGCAACTTTGACGACGCTCGCCGCAAGCGCTGAATAATCGCGCCCCGCCTCGGCCGGGCGTATCGCGCCGGAGAGGAGCTTGAGGCCGATCGGAAAGCTCTCCTCCCTGGCGAAATCGCGCAGGGAATCGAGAAATTCCTCAAGATGCCAGGGGCGCTCCAGCAGCCTTTCGGCGCGCGCTTCAAAGCCGCTCTCGTCGATGCGGGATTCAAGGATGCGCGGGTCGATCGTCGCGTCGAGAATATGCGGATGGTTGATCACCATGCGGGCGAGCCGCGGCGCGCCGCCGAGAATGTCGGCGAAAAGCGCGCAGATGCGCGGGTTGGATTTCAGGAGCGAGAAGAGTTCGACCGCCGCCGGCATGCGGGCGAGCGCGGCGTCGAAACCCGCGAGCGCGGTGTCCGGCTCGCCGGAACTGGCGAAGGCGTGCACGAGGCCCGGCACGAGTTCGGTCAGTACTTCGCTCGCCCGCGCCGTGCGCACGGCGGGCCGGCGCCCGAAATGCCAGCCGCGGATCGTCTCCGCCGCCGCAGGCGCGTCCTTGAAGCCGAGCCGCGACAGGGTTTCGAGCGTTTCTGGATCATCCTCGGCGCCGGTGAAGACGAGGCTGCCGAGTTCGGCGTCGAGCGCCGGCGCGGATTCGAACAACAGCGCATAATGATGCGACACCCGCCCCATGTGGCGCATCAGAAAGGCTTCGAAATCGGCCTCGCGCGCGAAGCCGCAAAAACGCGAAAAGCGGCGCAGCTCTTCGGGGTCTTCCGGCAGGCGCTGGGTCTGCTCATCGGCGATCATCTGCAGGCGATGCTCGACTTCGCGCAGGACGAGATAGGCGGCGCTGAGGTCGTTCACCGCTTCCGCCGTCACCTTGCCGTCGGCGCCGAGTTCGGCCAGCATTTCGAGCGTGCGCGAGCCGCGCAAATTCGGCCGCTTGCCGCCGAAGATAAGTTGCTGGGTCTGGACGAAAAACTCGATTTCGCGAATGCCGCCGCGACCAAGCTTGACGTCATGGCCCGGCACGGCGACCTCGGCATGGCCGCGCACGGCGTGGATCTGGCGCTTCATCGCGTGAATGTCGGCAAGCGCCGCATAGTCGAAATATTTGCGCCAGACGAAGGGCGTCAGCGTGTCGAGAAAAGCGCGGCCCAGCGCGACGTCGCCCGCCGCGGGCCGCGCCTTGATATAGGCCGCGCGCTCCCAGTTCTGGCCAAGCATCTCGTAATAGCCATAGGCGGCCGGAAGGGCGACCGCGACCGCCGTCGAACCGGGGTCCGGCCGCAGCCGCAAATCGACGCGCAGCACGTAGGAATCGCCGGTGCGCTCCTGCAGCAGCTTGACGAAGCGCCTGGTCAACCGCACGACGAGGCTCGCCGGATCGCCGGCGCCGGCGAGCGCGGGCGCATCGGGATCGTAGAAGATCACCAGATCGACATCGCTCGAATAATTGAGTTCGCAGGCGCCGAGCTTGCCGAGCGCCAGAATGGTCAACCCGCAGCCGGTCTCGGGATCGTCGATCGCGGCGAGCTGCAAATGGCCCGCGCGATGGGCCTCCCGCAGCACGAAGCGCAGCGCGGCCTGAATGAAGGCGTCGGCCGCCTCCGAAAGCGCGCGCGTCGAAGCGACGACATCGGCGGCGCCGCCAAGGTCCGCGAGCGCGATGAGCAGCGCCGTCTCCTGCCGCGCGAGGCGCAGGGCGCGCATGACGGCGGCTTCATCATCGGCGGCGTCGCAGGCGGCGCGCATGGCTGCGAGACAGGCCGCGAGGCGCGCCTGCGGGTCGCTCGAAAGGCAGCGCGCGAGCCTGTCGGAATCGCTGCTGGCGAGCCGCCACAGGAAAGGCGAATGATCGGCGAGCGCTTCCAGCAGCGGTTTTACGAGCGGCTCTGCGGCAAGCAGGCGCAGTTCGGCGGCGGCCTCCGAGCCGAGCAACTCGGTCACCCGCGCGCGCGCCTTGCGCGGGTCGGCGAGGCGCGGGGCCTCCTTGAGGCGCAGATAGAGCGGCGCAGCCTCGCCCGCCGCCGCGGGCTTCTCGCCGGTCACGCCGCCGCCTCCGGAGGCGGGAGCAAAATTTGCTGCGCCGCCTCGCGCGTCAGCGCGATCGCCGGCAACGCGATGACGACGCGCAGGCCCGGCGCATTGTCCTCAAGCCGCAAGGCGCCGCTGTGCAGCCGCGCGACCGCCGCCGCGAGTGAGAGCCCAAGCCCCGAACCGGGACGCGAGCGCGAATTCTCAAGCCGCACGAACCGATCGAGCACGCGCGCCCGATCGGCCTCGGCGATGCCCTGGCCATGATCGGCGACGCAGATTTCGACCGCCGCGCCACTGCGGCGCGCCGACAGGACGACGCTCTTGGCGGTCCCCGCCTCGCCCGCGCCGCCGCCATATTTCAGCGCATTGTCCACAAGATTGGCGATCGCCTGGCCGATCAGCTCGCGGCTGCCATGGATGAGAAGGTTCGGCGCCACGTCGATTTCCAGCGCAAAGCCGCGTTCTTCGGCGGCAGGCTCATAGAGTTCGCCGACATCCCGCGCGACGAGCCCAGCGTCGAAATCGATCATCCCCTCGCGGCCTGAGCCCGCCTCGGCGCGCGCGATATTGAGGAGAGCGTCGAAAATCTGGATCAGCCGGTCGGATTCCTCGATCACTTTCTCCAGCGCGCCGCGATAATCTTCGGATGTCTTGCCGAACTGGAGCGCCTGTTCGGCGCGCCCGCGCAGACGCGTCAGCGGCGTCTTCAGATCATGCGCAATATTGTCGGAGACCTGTTTGAGGCCGGCCATGAGTTCGCCGATGCGATCCAGCATGGCGTTGAGATTTTGCACCAGCCGGTCGAGTTCGTCGCCGGTTCCGGTGACAGGCAGCCGGCCCGTAAGGTCGCCGGCGACGATTTTCCGGGCGTTGGCGTTGATGGATTCGACGCGATTGAGCACCCGCCGCGCGACCCAAAGGCCGCCAAGCGTCCCGATGCCGACCAGCCAGAGCAAGGACGTCAGAAGGGCGTGGCCGAGGATGTGGCGCAAGCGATCGCCTTCCTCAAGATCATGTCCGACGACCAGACGGAAACCGCCCGGCAGGGCGAAGATGCGGGCTGTCGCGCGGCGCTGCTTGCCGGCGCCGCCCGCGGGCTCGTAATTGGTTTCGACCAGACCGGGGCGTTCGAGCACGCCCGACGGCAGGCTGGCGATATTGCCGGCGATCGTCTCGCCCGCCGGGGTGGTGACGAGGTAGAGATCGGCGCCCGGCCGCTGCGCGCGCGTCTCGACGCTCTGGACGAGGCGGCGGATGCCGCCTTGCGCATATTGCTCGGAAAGCCCGCTGATGTCGGCTTCGACGGTCTGCGCGGTCTGCTGATCGATCAGCATCTTCACATTGTCGCCGACGCTGTCGAGGACGAGTCCCGCGCCGATCGCCGAGATGACGAGATACGCCAGCGAAATCTTGAAGACGGTGGTGCGGAAAAGCCTAGCGAGAGCCGTCACGGATCATGTATCCCGCGCCGCGAATGGTTTGCAGCAGCGGCGGATCGAAGCCCTTGTCGATCTTGCCGCGCAGCCGGGAGATATGCACGTCGATGACATTGGTCTGCGGATCGAAATGATAGTCCCAGACATTTTCGAGCAGCATCGTGCGCGTCACCACCTGGCCCGCATGTTTCATCAGATATTCGAGCAGCCGGAACTCGCGCGGCTGGAGCTGGATCTCCTTGCCGTCGCGGGTGAGCTTATGGGCGAGGCGATCGAGTTCCAGGCCGTGCACGCGATAGACCGTGTCCTCGCCGGCCCCATTCTGCTTGCGCCGCGCCAGAACCTCGGTACGCGCGAGAAGTTCGGAGAAAGCGTAAGGCTTCGCCAGATAATCGTCGCCGCCGGCGCGCAGGCCCTTGACGCGATCGTCAACCTGCCCCAACGCCGACAGGATCAGCGCCGGCGTCTCGATCTTTTGCGCGCGAAGGCCGCCGATCAGCGATAGCCCGTCGAGCTTGGGCAGCATGCGGTCAATGATGAGGACGTCGTAATCCTCCTCGCGCGCGCGCGCGTAACCTTCGAGCCCGTCGCCGACGTGATCGGCGACATGCCCGGCCTCGCGAAACGCCTTGGCCATGTAATTGGCCGCTTCCGAATCGTCTTCAACGATGAGAATGCGCATGGCGGACATATACTCGCTTTCCCCAAAAAACGGCAGGCAGGGAGTTCGAAGCTCCCGACCTGCCGCATCGTGGAATCCGCTTGGGGGCGGGGGGCGACCCGTTGCGGATCCGCGAAGTCCGGCGCTCGAAGCCTCAGGACGCCGGATTGGTGGCGACGGCGACGAAGCGCGTCCCGTCTCTGCCCTTGACCCGCAGCAGGACGGCTTTACGGCCGTCTTTCTTGGCGTCGGTCAGGACGGACGAGATCTCGGACGGCTTGCTGACGGCGTGTCCGCCCGCCTCGAGAATGACGTCGCCGACACGAATGCCCTTCTGCGCCGCGGCGCCGTCCGGATTGATGTCGGCGACGACGACGCCGTCATTGCCGGCGCCCTGCACGGAGGCGGCGGGGGCGAGTTTCAACCCAAGGTCGCTCAGCGCGGAATTTTCCGCGAGCGCGACGGGCTTGGCGTTGGCCTCCTTGTCGTCGGGCAGCGAGCCGAGCTTGACCGAGACGGTTTTCTCCGAACCATCGTGCCAGTAGAGCAGATCGGCCTTCTTGCCGGGCCCGAGCTGGGCCACGCGTTTGGCGAGATCGCGCGGACCGTCGACGCGTTCGCCGTTGATGCCGAGAATGACGTCGCCGGACTTGATGCCCGCTTCCTTCGCGGGCGAGTTGTCCTGCGCTTCGGCGACGAGCGCGCCCTTGCTGGATTTGAGGCCGAGGCTGTCGGCGATGTCATCCGTGACCGGCTGGATCTGGACGCCGATCCAGCCGCGCGCGACCGAACCCTTGTCCTTCAGCGTGGCGATGATCGACTGCGCCGTCTCCGCCGGAATGGCGAAGCCGATGCCGACGCTGCCGCCGGACGGCGAGAAAATCGCGGTGTTGACGCCGACGACGTCGCCCTGCGTGTTGAAGGTCGGGCCGCCCGAATTGCCGCGGTTGACCGGCGCGTCGATCTGCAGGAAGTCGTCATAGGGTCCGGCGCCGATGTCTCTGCCGCGCGCCGAGACGATGCCCGCGGTGACGGTGCCGCCAAGACCGAACGGGTTGCCGACCGCGATGACCCAATCGCCGACGCGCGGCGTCGCGCCGGCGAAATTGACATGCGGATAGGAGCCGGGCTCGGTGATCTTCAGGAGCGCGAGGTCGGTCTTCTTGTCGGTGCCGACCACCGTCGCGTGCAGCGTCTTGCCTTCGTCGGTCGTCAAGGTTACGTCGGTCGCCTTTTCAACCACGTGATTGTTGGTCACGACATAGCCGTCGGACGAAATGATGAATCCGGAGCCCTGCGCCTGCTCGGTATGGGGCTTGGCGGGACCGAACTGGTGCGGCCCGCCCTGCTCGCCGAAGCGCTTGAAGAAACGCTCAAGCGGATCGCCCGGCTGAAGATGCGGGACCCGGCCCTGACCCGGACCCTGGCTCTGGCCCGGACCGTCCTCGTCCTCGCTGTCGCTGGCGTCCGCGGTTTCAGTAATCTTGACCTTGACCGAAACAACCGCGTCGCGGACATGATCGACGACATCGGCGAACGAAACGGGAGAGGCGGAGGGGGAAACGGTCAGCGCCGGCGCCGGCTGGGCGGCGGCCTCGGCATACGCCTGATGCGGCGAAACGAGGCCGTTCGACAGCACTCCGGCCAAGGCGGCGGCGGCCACGGCGCCAAGCAGCGCGGCGCGAAGGCCAGGGCGGCGGCCCGGCGGCGTGTTCTGTTCGGACCCGTTAAGCAAGGGAAGAGCCATTGGTCGATTTCTCCATCGTGACGTTTCAGAAGCGCTGCGGCTGTGGGACCGGGCTATCGTCATCAAGATGGGGGCGATCGGCTTACGCCGCTGTTTCGGCGAGATGAAACTTACGTAAGGTTCGCCGCAAACGTCATCGCGTCCAGCGCCGCCGCGGCGCCGAGCACGCGCGCGAATCGCGTCAGAAGCCGTCTCCGGGCGCATTGCCCTGCGAACCACGGCCGTTTGGAATGTCGGCCGGGGGAAACAGCGCGTCGGGATCGGTCGCCGGCCGGCGCGGACGGGGCGCGGCGAATCCGGGCGGCGGGCCGACTTCGACCGGACCCGAGCTTTGCGGAGTCCGGGGCTGAGGCGCCGGATTTTGGCCGGGGGGCGGCGAGATTTCCGTCGGCGCCTCGCCGAAATCGTCGACCGGCGGCTTCGGCGTCTGCGGCTGCACGCGGCGCGGCTTTCCGTTGGGCTTTTTCGGCGTGGGACTGGCGTTTTGCGGCGGCGGCGGCGGCGCATTGGCGTCGGCGGCGCCCGGCTCGGGCGCGCTGGCGATGGTCTCGCCGGCGCCTTTGCAATCGGTCAGCCAGATATCGTAAACGGGGTGTTCGATGCCATGCAGACCGGGGCTCGACGCGAACATCCAGCCGGAGAAAATCCGCTTATATTCGTTTTTCGCATCGACCTCATCGACCTCGACGAAGGTGATCGTCTGCGGGGTCTCGGTCGCCGGACGCGTGTAACAGGCCCGCTCGGTGATCTGCAGCGTGCCGAACTGCACGGTCTCGTCGGTGGCGACCTCGAAGGAGATGATTCGGCCGGTGATCTTGTCGAGGCCGGTGAAAATCGCGCCCGGATGGCTGATCTTGTCGGCCCGCGCGCTTCCCTGCGGAATCAGCGCGGCGAGCGTCAGCAGGGCCCCCCAGAGACAGGCGCGCCGAAACACGCGCGGCGAGAACCGGGTCGCCGGCGACCGGAGCGTCAGACGCTTCAATTGGGGTTGTGCGGCCAGAACGGAACCTCAGCCTTCCGGCGTCCAGGCGTCATAGTCGCCCGTCGCTTTCGGACGGGCGTTGGCGCGCAGGGTCGAGCCCGGCGGACGCCAGGCCTCCGGCGTGCCGGTCAGATTGGGCAGATGCGGCAATTGCCACGCGCGCGGCTTGTAATCCTCCTGCGTCGGCGGCGTATCGACCGTATGGTGCAGCCAGCCGTACCAGCCGGGCGGCGTCGTCGAGGCCTCGCTGACGCCGGGGTAAATCACCCAGCGCCGCTCGAAGCCGAGCGCCGGATCGATCTTCTTGCCGCGATAATAGACGTTGCCGAATTCGTCCTTGCCGACGACTTCGCCGTGCAGCCAAGTGTGAAACATGGTGTTCAACGTCTGACCGTTCCACCAGGTAAAGAGCAGGGAGAGCCATTTCATCGGCGGCGCCTTCGGCTTTGCGGACGTCGTCCCGTCCGGCCGCCTTTATGGCTGGCGAGGGCCGCGCTGTCCAGCCTGACGCGGCGCCGCATCGTCGGAAGGCGCGCCAAAGCCCGCGGGAGGGCGCTCCGGCATCGATTCGCCCTGACCCGAACGAGAGTTCTCCACAAGAGCGCATTTGCTGTGATGATCGCGAATTTTTCGTTTGTTCCTTGACCAAATATGTACGACATTTACGGCATCTTAATCGCTGAGCTACCATATCTAGTGGTATCGAGGTCCGGGGAATTGAAAATGCAGATCGCGCGCCGCTACACCAAAGAAGGTCAGTCCCCCTATGCGGAACTGGAGTTCCGCTCGACCAATAGCGAGATCCGCAACCCCGACGGATCGGTCGTCTTCGCGCTCGAAGGAATCGAAGTGCCGGCCGCCTGGAGCCAGGTCGCCTCCGACGTTCTGGCGCAGAAATATTTCCGCAAGGCCGGCGTCCCGGCCCGCCTGAAGCGGATCGAGGAAAACGCCGTTCCCTCGTTCCTGTGGCGCTCGGAACCGGACGAAGCCGCGCTCAAAACCCTGCCCAAGGCGGAGCGCTACGTCTCGGAAATCTCGGCGAAACAGGTATTCGACCGCCTCGCCGGAACCTGGGCCTATTGGGGCTGGAAAGGCGGCGTCTTTGATTCGGAGGCCGACGCACAGGCCTTCTTCGACGAATTGCGCTACATGCTGGCGAAGCAGATCGCCGCGCCCAATTCGCCGCAATGGTTCAACACCGGCCTCAATTGGGCCTATGGCGTCGACGGCCCGAGCCAGGGCCATTTCTACGTCGATCCGCAATCGAAGGAGCTCGTCAAGTCGCTGACGGCCTATGAGCATCCGCAGCCGCACGCCTGCTTCATCCAGTCCGTCGCCGACGATCTCGTCAACGAGGGCGGCATCATGGATCTCTGGGTGCGCGAGGCGCGCCTGTTCAAATATGGTTCCGGCGCCGGCTCCAATTTCTCCAAGCTGCGCGGCGAGAACGAAAAACTCTCGGGCGGCGGCAAATCCTCCGGCCTCATGTCCTTCCTCAAGATCGGCGACCGCGCGGCGGGCGCCATCAAGTCGGGCGGCACGACGCGGCGCGCGGCGAAAATGGTCGTCGTCGACGTCGATCATCCCGACATCGAGGATTACATCGAATGGAAGGTGCGCGAGGAGCATAAGGTCGCCTGCCTCGTCGCCGGCTCCAAGGCTCTGCGCAAGGCGCTGAAGGCCATTCTGCGCGCCTGCGTCAATTGCGACGGCCCGGGCGATGATTGCTTCAACCCGGAAAAGAACCCGGCGCTGAAGAAGGAGATCAAGCTCGCCCGCCGCGCGTTCGTGCCGGACGCCAGCATCAAGAAGACGATCCAGCTCGCCCGCCAGGGCAAGACCGACATCGACTTCGAGACCTTCACGACCGATTGGGACAAGGAAGCCTATCTCACCGTCTCGGGGCAGAACTCGAATAATTCCGTGCGCGTCACCGACGCCTTCCTCAACGCGGTCGAGGAGGATGGCGACTGGACGCTCGTGCGCCGCCTTGACGGCAAGCCGCACAAGACCCTCAAGGCGCGCGCGCTGTGGGAGAAGATCGGCGCGGCGGCCTGGGCCTCCGCCGACCCCGGCCTGCAATATCACACCACCATCAACGACTGGCACACCTGCCCGGCAGACGGCCCGATCGTCGCCTCGAACCCCTGCTCCGAATATATGTTCCTCGACGATACGGCGTGCAATCTCGCCTCGCTGAACCTGTTGCAGTTCCGCCGCGCGGACACCGGCGAAATCGAGATCGACGCCTATGAACATGCCGTGCGGCTGTGGACCATCGTCCTCGAAATCTCGGTGATGATGGCGCAGTTTCCCTCAAAGGAGATCGCGCTCAACTCCTACAAGTTCCGCACGCTCGGCCTTGGCTACGCCAATATCGGCGGCCTCCTCATGTCGTCCGGCATTCCCTATGACAGCGCGGAAGGCCGCGCCATCTGCGCCGCCTTCTCCGCCATCATGACCGGCGTCGCCTACGCGACCTCCGCCGAAATGGCCGGAGAGCTTGGCCCCTTCGACGGCTACAAGGCCAACGCCGAATCAATGCTGCGCGTGATGCGCAACCACAAGCGCGCGGCGGATGGCGAAGCCTTCGGCTATGATTCCCTCTCCATCGCGCCGGTCCCGCTCGACCACGCATCGCTCACCAACAAGGAACTCAGCGCCCACGCCATCGCGCGCCTGGACGAAGGCGGTCGAGCTTGGCGAGAAACATGGCTATCGCAACGCGCAGGTCAGCGTCGTCGCGCCGACCGGCACGATCGGCCTCGTCATGGATTGCGACACCACCGGCATCGAGCCCGATTTCGCGCTGGTGAAATTCAAGAAGCTCGCCGGCGGCGGCTATTTCAAGATCATCAACCGCGCCGTCCCCGAAGGGCTGCGCTCGCTCGGCTATGGCCAGCGCGAGATCGACGACATCATCACCTTCGCGGTCGGCCGCGCGACGCTGAAGGGCGCGCCCGGAATCAATCACGAGACGCTGCTGGCCAAGGGCTTCACGCAGGCCAAGCTCGACGAACTGGAGGCGACGCTGGCCGGCGCCTTCGACATCAAATTCGTCGTCAACAAATGGACGCTCGGCGCGGAATTCCTCACCCATGCGCTGAAGATCCCGGCCGACAAGCTGGAGGACGAGAACTTCAACCTTCTCGAGCCATCTCGGCTTCTCGCGCGCGGAGATCGACGCCGCCAATGTCTATGTCTGCGGCGCCATGACGGTCGAGGGCGCGCCGCATCTGAAGCTCGAACATTACGCCGTGTTCGATTGCGCGAGCCCGTGCGGGCGCACCGGCAAGCGCTATCTCTCGGTCGAGAGCCACATCCGCATGCTGGCCGCCGCGCAGCCCTTCATCTCGGGCGCGATCTCGAAGACGATCAACATGCCGAACGACGCCGCCGTCGAGGATTGCAAGGAAGCCTACATGCTGTCGTGGCGGCTTGGTCTCAAAGCCAATGCGCTCTACCGCGACGGCTCGAAGCTCTCGCAGCCATTGAACAGCCAGCTGATCGAGGACGACGACGACGAGGCCGAGGAGGCGGTCGAGGCCTTGATGGCGTCCAACGCGCCGGCGCGCGCGAGCGCGGTCGCCGAAAAAATCGTCGAGCGCATCGTCGAGCGGATCGAGCGCATCCGCGAGCGCGAAAAACTGCCCGACCGGCGCAAGGGCTATACGCAAAAGGCCATCGTCGGCGGCCACAAGGTTTATCTCCGCACCGGCGAATATGTGGACGGGCGCTTAGGCGAAATCTTCATCGACATGCACAAGGAAGGCGCCGCCTTCCGCGCGATGATGAATAATTTCGCCATCGCCATTTCGGTCGGCCTGCAATATGGCGTGCCGCTGGAGGAATATGTCGACGCCTTCACCTTCACCCGTTTTGAACCGGCGGGCTTCGTGCAGGGCAATGACGCGATCAAGAACGCGACCTCGATCCTCGACTATATCTTCCGCGAACTCGCCATCTCCTATCTCGGCCGCAACGATCTCGCCCATATCGATCCAACCGACATCGGCCATGACGTGCTCGGCAAGGGCGAGGCGCAGGGGCGCGCGCCGCAGGGGACGGCGCAGTCGAAATTCGTATCGAGCGGCTTCGTGCGCTCGAAGAGCGAGAAACTGACGGTGGTCTCGGGCAGCGCCGGCAATCAGGCGACGGCGCTGAAGGAAAATCTCGAAGAGGACGTCGAAGCCGAACTCGGCCAGCTCAACTGGGTAACGCCCAACGAGGCCAAGGCCGTCGCCGAAAAACGCACCCAGGCGCGCATGAAGGGCTACACAGGCGAAGCCTGCGGCGAATGCGGGAATTTCACGCTGGTGCGGAATGGGACGTGCCTCAAGTGCGACACGTGTGGCAGCACGACGGGGTGTAGTTGAGTAGCACCCCTCCACGATCGAGACATCATCCAGCGGAACCTCTGCTTTAGCACAAGGCAAACCAGTGAATGCCAAATAGAAGCGAAATCAGAGACACGACTATTAACAGCCTCTTGGAGAAAGCTGCAAACCGAAATTACGGACAATATCTTCCAAAAATGATAATGAGGAGAGTCCGCGGGTTTGTTGATGAACCCGTGGCCTTCGACTTCCCAGTAACCGCTATTATAGGCCCCAATGGCGGTGGTAAGACTACCGTCTTGGGATCAGCGGCATGTGCATACAAAGCAATCTCTCCCAGGCGATATTTTGCAAAGAGTGGGAAATATGATGAAACAATGCAAGATTGGGTTATCGAGTACGAGATAATCGATCGCAAAATGAGCCCAAAAGAATTGGTGCGGAGAACCGCCAATTTTCGTAACGCTCGATGGAATCGCGATGCCGTAGACCGACCGGTCCTTGTTTTCGATGTATCGAGAACGGTGCCTGCAAATGAGCGAAGCGAGCTTCGCCAATGCGCCTCCTCCGCGTTTACGGTACCGCCGGCCGCGATAAAAATCTTTGCGGCAGCATTGCAACAGTCGATTGCTCGAATATTGGGAAAAGACGTAAGCGGATTTCGACAACTTAACATAGATAAAGCGGGCCTAGTGACACTCCTCACTGGCGCAACCAAAAGCGGAACGAGTTACTCTGAGTTCCATTTTGGGGCCGGCGAATCCAGCATAATAAGGATGTTGGCAAAGATCGAAAATGCACCGGATCAAGCTCTTATTTTGATAGAAGAAATCGAGAACGGGCTGCATCCCGTCGCAACAAAACGTCTTGTCGAATATCTAATTGACGTCGCCGACCGAAAAAAGGTCCAAGTAATATTCACAACGCACTCTAGGTCGCGTTGACAAATAGGATTCCCATTTTGTCAGGGTTCTGATTCAAGGTCGCTTTCGGAAGGAGGCGGACTTGATTCGGGGATTGATGTCGGATGAGGAATGGGCGTGCTTTGAGCCGTTCGTGACGGTTCGCGGCGCGCATAGCGGACGCCCCCCAAAAGATCGTCGGCTTGTTCTCGATGGGATTTTCTGGATCGCCCGCACCGGGGCGCAGTGGCGCGACCTGCACGAACATTTCGGCAAGTGGTCGTCGGTCTATCGGCAGTTCCGGCGCTGGACGCTTGCCGGATTGTGGGAGCTCCTGCTGGAAGCCCTGAATGAGACCGAAGGCGTCGGCGAGAGCGTCCAGATGATCGAACTCGACCATCATCCGGGCGCATCACTGCGCAGCCGGCGCTAAAGGGGGACTCCGCATCAGGGTCTTGGGCGCTCAAGAGGTGGCTTCACGACTAAAATTCACCTCCGCACGAACGGCGCAGGATTGCCGATAGCCGCGAAGATCACGGCAGGCGAGGTCTCGGATTATTCGGGCTTTGATCCGTTGATGGAGGCGGAAGGACCGGAGGCCAAAGTCGTCCTTGCCGATCGCGGCTATGATTCTGATCATATTCGCGAAACGCTGGAGGAAAAGGGCGCCGCGCCGGTCATTCCGACGCGCAGGAACCGCAAGGTTCAAATCCCCGTCGACGGCCACATCTACGCCTTGCGCAACCGCATCGAGCGCTGCTTCAACAAGCTCAAGAATGCGCGAAGGCTGGCGACCCGATACGACAAAACCGCAGCGAGCTATCTCGGATTCGTCCATATCACCTCAATCCGGCTATGGATCCGCGCATTTGTCAACAGAACCTAACGAAGCAATTCAGCTCCTTCCGACTAAGGCGGTATGGGTCGCAACACAAGATAGAATCTTTCAAGGAAAACTAGACGTGCATTCGCTGCGGGCAATCACAGGTCAAGTAGAGACCAAAGCGATTATCTTCGTCGAAGACAAATTTGCAAAAACTTGGGTCGAGGCAATTCTTCGCCAGACCCTAGGCTTTCCGATCGATCACGTGCAAGTTCACGCCATGTCGGGAGATGGAACGGCTGTCGCAATGAATACATATCACAACACAGATCCAGCGATACAAATGCCGTCAATTTGCATAATTGACGGCGATTCTCGCCAGACTGAAAGCGAAAGTGATCGTATCTACCGACTTCCTGGCGAGTTCTCCAGAGTCCTATGTTTTTGATTCAGTTGTTGAAGCCTGGCCTCAATTTGGAGGTAAGCTCTCGGTAGCTTTGCTATCCCGATTTGAAGAATCGGATAAGGTACTGAGTATATGTAAAGCAGTCAGACGCCAGAATATGGACCCGCATCTTCTTTTTGCTCAAGTTGGTTCCCAGTTAGGATTGGTCCCAGAATCAACAGTGAGCGCGGCTTTCGCAAATGTTTGGGCACAAGTTTATCCTGAGAAAGCAACAAACCTCGTTGAAGCTGTGCGTAAGATAGTGCCCGAACTGTCGATAGAAAAATGATTTGTCTGTAGGAAAGACGAAAACGGGTGCCCCCGGCCGCACCAACCCATTCATCGCACGGCTGACCCGAGCGCATCCGGATTTTGAACTCAAGGATCGAGACCGCAACTGCGGCGGCGGCCGCGGCGGGCTTCGTCCTTGAGTTCAAAATCCGGATGCGCTTTCCTGCCGCCATGCGCTGAATGGATTTCTCCGCGCTTAAGCGCCCGGTCTCGACGCCCTCGTGGTTCGAGACGCGCCTGCGGCGCTCCTCACCATGAGGGCTTGGTGGGGCGGTCCTATATTAAAAAAAGCGCCAGCTTCCTCACCCTGAGGGGCCCGAAGGGCCGTCTCGAAGTGCCGAGGAAGCGCTCCATCGCCCCGCCGGCTTGCGTCATCATCCCGACACTTAACTTAAACGTAACTGCAACGCCACGGTAATGCCCGTGTCGAATTGCGCAGCTATGGGTTGCCGCCAACGTCCTCCCGGAACGATTGAGACAGCCATGACGACAAATGATCGCCGCACCTTCCTGCGCCTGATGGGCGCCGCCGCCGCCACCGCCGCAACGCTGCCCGAGAGCATCGCCCGGGCGCTGGCGATTCCCGCGCAACAACCGGACCGGCACCATCGCCGACGTCGAGCACATCATCGTGCTCATGCAGGAAAACCGCTCGTTCGATCATTATTTCGGCGCGCTGCGCGGCGTGCGCGGCTTCAGCGATCCGCATCCGGTCACGTTGCCCTCCGGCAAGTCGGTCTGGCATCAGCCAAACGGCAATGCCGAAGTGCTGCCGTTCCATCCGACCGCGAGCAATCTCGGACTTCAGTTCCTGGCCGATCTGCCGCATGACTGGGACAGCACCCACGCCGCGTGGAACAAGGGCAATTATGATCAGTGGATCACAAACAAGAGCGCCCTGACCATGGCGTATCTGAAGCGGGATGATATTCCGTTCCACTATGCGCTGGCCGACGCTTTCACCATCTGCGACGCCTATCACTGCTCGCTCCTTGGACCGACCGATCCGAACCGCTACTACATGTGGACGGGCTATGTCGGCAATGACGGCGTGGGCGGTGGCCCCGTGATCGACAACGCCGAGGCTGGCTATGGCTGGTCGACCTATCCCGAGCGGCTGCAGGCGGCCGGGATTTCCTGGAAGATCTATCAGGACATTGGAACGGGCCTCACCGCCGCCGGATATTGGGGATGGACCTCGGACGCCTATATCGGCAATTACGGCGATAATTCCCTGCTCTATTTTCACCAGTACCAGAATGCCGCCGCTGGCACGCCTCTGGCCGATCGGGCCAAAACGGGCACGAATATCAGCCAGTCGGGCACGCTGTTCGATGTGCTGAAGCATGACATTGCAAATGGCTCCCTGCCGCAGGTCTCGTGGATCACCGCGCCGGAAGCCTATACCGAGCACCCGAACTGGCCGGCGAATTACGGCGCCTGGTATGTCGCCGAAGTGCTGAACGCGCTGACCGCCAATCCGGAGGTCTGGAGCAAGACCGCCCTGTTCATCTGCTACGACGAGAACGACGGCTTCTTCGACCATATCGTGCCGCCGACCATCCCGGTCTCGCCGTCGCTTGGCAAGTCCACGGTCGACACGACGGGCGAGATGTTCACCGGCTCGGCGAGCTATCCCCTCGCCAATTATGTGGCCGGCCCTTATGGCCTCGGCGTGCGCGTTCCGATGCTCGTGGTCTCGCCCTGGAGCAAGGGCGGCTACGTCAATTCGCAGCTCTTCGATCACACCTCGATCATCCGCTTCATCGAGCAGCGCTTTGGTCCGAATGCGCCGGCCTTGCGCGAGAGCAATATCTCGCCGTGGCGCCGGGCCGTGTGCGGCGATCTGACAACCGCCTTCGATTTCGCAAGGCCCAACCGCGAGATCCCCGCGCTGCCGAGCGTCGCCGCCTATGCGCCGCCGGACCATCTGCGCCATCCCGACTATGTCTCCGGTTCCGCCGACGACGCAGGCGCTGCCGGCGCAGGAGCCGGGCCTGCGCCGCGCCCGCGCGCTGCCTTATGTGTTGAACGCCATCGGGAATGCCGATCTTTCGGCGAAGCTCCTCACCATCGACTTCAGCAATTCCGGCGCCGTCGGCGCCTGCTTCCAGGTGCGTTCAGCCAGTGCGGCCGACGCTCCGAGAAGCTACACGGTTGGCGCCGGGGCGTCGCTGTCGGATAGCTGGAATCTCAATGGCGCCTATTCCCTCTCGGTCCATGGCCCGAACGGCTTCCTGCGCAAATTCGCCGGCTCGGCTTCGAGCAAGGCCAATTTCGTGGTGAAATCCAGCTACGAGGCGCGCGAGAGCGAGATCATTGTGACAGTCACCAACAAGGGCGCGACCGGAGCCCACGCGATCGTCACCGACGCCTATACCGGCCGGAGGGTCGTCGAGTTCCTTGCGGCGGGCAAGAGCTTCGTCAAGCGCTTCGAGCTGGACGATGCCTATGGCTGGTACAATCTGGCCGTCACGACCGACGCCGACCCGAGCTTCACGCAGGTTCTGGCCGGTCACGTCGAGACCGGTCGCGACAGCTTCAGCGACCCGGCGATCGGCGGCGCGCGGCGCGAAGATCGCGCCTGACCGCGCGTTTTGGATGTCGCCGGCGCGCGTCGCGGCGCCCCGGCGACATTGTTGGATTTTGAAAGTGGCGTAATCGCCTGCTTGTGAAAGCGAGCAGGATCGGCGCTGAGGCGCCGATCGGGATTACGCCACGAGAAGCGATGCCGGAAGGACGGCCGAAGCCCTCCTCACGCCGCCTTCAGCGACGCCATGTCGATGACGAAGCGGTATTTCACATCGTTCTTCAGCATGCGGGCATAGGCCTTCTCTATGTCCTGCATGGCGATCATCTCGATGTCGGCGACGATCCCGTGCTCGGCGCAGAAATCGAGCATTTCCTGCGTCTCCCTGATGCCGCCGATCAGCGAGCCGGCGATCTGGCGCCGCTTGAAGATGAGGGCGCCGACGGCGGGCGAGGGATGCGGCGTCGCCGGCACGCCGACCAGCGTCAGCACGCCGTCGCGCTTCAGCAAATTCGTATAGGCGTCGAGATCATGGCTGACCGCCACCGTATCGAGCACGAAGTCGAGGCTGTTCGCCCGCGCCGCCATCGCGTCCTTGTCGGTTGAAATGACGACTTCGTCGGCGCCGAGCGCGTGGGCGGCGGCGCGCTTTGATTCG
The DNA here is from genome assembly GCA_963767805.1 of uncultured Alphaproteobacteria bacterium. Lineage (GTDB taxonomy): Bacteria > Pseudomonadota > Alphaproteobacteria > Rhizobiales > Beijerinckiaceae > Methylocapsa. The sequence continues at coordinate 52,892 of CAVYFP010000030.1, forward strand.
GACGTGGTGAAGGCGACGACATGCGCGCCGAGCGCATGGGCGAGCTTGACGCCCATATGGCCGAGCCCGCCGATGCCGACGATGCCGACGTTTCGGCCCGGCCCGACCTTCCAGTGGCGCAGCGGCGACCAGGTGGTGATGCCGGCGCAAAGCAGCGGCGCGACGCCCGCGAGCTGCGCCTCCGAATGGCGCACGTTCAGCACGAAATGCTCGTCGACGACGATCGTTTCGGAGTAGCCGCCATAGGTGTTCTCGCCCGAGCCGTCGAGCGCGCCATTATAGGTCGCGACGAAGCCGTGCTCGCAATATTGCTCGAGACCGTCGTCGCAGGAAAAGCAGCGCCGGCAACTGTCGACCATGCAGCCGACGCCGGCGAGCGCGCCGACCTGAACCTTCGTGACCTCGCCGCCGACCGCGCTGACCCGGCCGATGATCTCATGACCGGGCACGCAAGGGTAACGCGTTCCGGGCCACTCACTGCGGGCGGTATGGAGATCGGAATGGCAGACGCCGCAATAGAGGATGTCGATCACGACGTCCTTCGGGCCGGGCGCGCGGCGTTCGATCGAGAAGGGCGCGAAGGGGGTCGAGGCGGATTGGACCGCGAAGGCGTTTATGGGCATGGGTGACTCTCTTCGAGGAGGGCGGCCTCGGCGGGTGGAGGCTTTGGCCGGGGCGCGCCACAGCGGCCTCGGCGGGGCGGAGATTGGCGCCAATTACGGCCCTTCACAAGACGGAAGCCCCGTTTTGGGCTGCGGATGCGCTCACAAGCGCGTTGGCTTCCGGCGACGAGCCCAAGCTGCGACGCTGACCGCCCCCTCCGGCCCGCGCAAGGCGGCCGCGCCGCCCGGCTACAAAAGGGCCTCGCCAGCCAGCAGGCCGAGCAGGAGGAAAATGAGAAAAACGACGATGGCGATGAAGAACAGGATTTTCGCAATGCCCGCCGTCGCAGCCGCGACGCCGGAAAATCCGAAGAAACCTGCGATGACCGAAACGATGAAGAAAAACAGAGCCCATTTCAGCATATGCGATCCCCTTGCATCATAAGCATGGACGGGGCCGCATCGCGACGGTGTTCAACCGCGAAGACGCTTCGCAAATTCGCCCGGCTGTCCGCTCTAGTCGAATCGAAAACGGGAAGGACGCAACTTCGTTCCTTTGGCGCTTTTGAATTGGCGTGCGAGTGTTGCGTTCAATGTCCGCAGGCGTTCATTTCGCGCCAGCCGGCGTCGCGGTGAAAACGCCGCCGAATGTTTCGGCGCCTTTCTCAGTCTCGAAAGCGTACCGGCCTTCCTTGTAAAAAAGGTTCACTTTCAGCCCGCCCCCAGCGCCGAAGGCGACGCCGCCCTTGTCGAGCTTCGCCGCGCCATCGATGAGAATATTGCTGTTCCAGCCGGGCGGCGAGCAGCAGCTCTTGACCGGCTCCAGCCCCGTGATCGGCGCTCCGTTCCAGACGCCGGTTATTGAAATGATCGCATAGGCGCCCGCCGACGCATCCCGCGTGGTCAGCGTGCCCGACGCGGCGATTTTCGCGTCAGGGTTGAGATAGGACCAGTTCCACAGGATGTCCGCCCGCGCCTGCAACGGGGCGCAGAGCGCGAGCGAGGCCACGGCCATGAAACGCGCGCCTTGTCTTGACTTCACGGGATCCCCTTTGGTCAGGAAGGCGCGGCAGAGCCGCGCCGGATCATCGAATATGGGTTAGGATCTGCAAAACACTGCCATGGAGGAGCGTCCCATGTCACATTGCAAGCGCCTGTTGCCTCTCGCAGTTTTATGCCTTGGCGCAGCCGCCCCGGCGCAGCCCGGCGGCTTGCCGGAACGCATCGGCCAATGCGTGAAGACCAGGATCAAATCCGTCGAAACGCGACTCGTCGACGGCGCTACGAATAAACCGATCCCGGACTCGGGCAGCGCGGTGAGATTTGCGAACGGCGGTTACCAGGTTTCCTACGACACGGCGCCGGCGATCGTACATTCAAAAGATGGAGACCGCGTGCGCATGTGTCTCGTCTCGATCCCGCAACACTGTCCAACGGGCGATGCTCGCGGCCGCGTCTACCATACGACCAATCTGCGCACGCATAAATCCTGGACGCTGCGCGACGCGGAGCATATGTGCGGCGGCGCGTGAGATGCGCGCAAATGGCGCGGCGTCTGCTTTTTTCCTGTCGGATCTGGTAGCGGCGCCCTAACGTGACGCACCTCAAGCGTGAAAGCCGGGCCCATGAACGAACAGATCGACGCGATCCTCGCCCGCATACGCGCTCTTGAGGAAGAACTGGAGCGGGAGGCCGAAAAGGGACGCGCGGTTTATGGCCCCGCCCTCAAAGAAGACATCGCCGGTTTTGAACACGATGTTCTGGCGCAGCACCGCCGCCTCAAGATGGGACTGATCCAGTTCCTCCGGGAAACCCCGATACTCAATTTTCTGACCGCGCCGGTCATTTATTCGCTGGGGATTCCGCTCGTCCTGATGGATCTCTGGGTCACGATTTACCAGCAGATCTGCTTTCGCGCCTATGGCGTCGCCCAGGTGAAGCGGTCGGATTACGTCATCATCGACCGCCATCATCTGCGCTACCTCAATGTGATCGAGGCATTCAACTGCGCCTTCTGCGGCTATGCGAATGGGGTTATCGCCTATGCCCGCGAAATCGGCAGCCGCACCGAGCAGCATTGGTGCCCGATCAAGCACGCGCTCCGCATCCGCGACCCGCACGAACGCTATTTGAAATTTCTGGATTATGGCGACGCCGAGGGCTTTCGCACCAAACTCGATGAGTTCCGCAAGTCCGATTAAGAGTCGCCCTTAAGGCTGCTGTTGCTGGAGGCGCGGGCGCCAGGAAAGATCCTCCGACCAGACATAGATCGAGATCGCGGCCAGAAACATCGCGGCGCCGACCCAGAACAGCGGCGAATGATGCGGGCGCCGCCAGTCGAATTGCGCCGCCCGCCGCGGGGCGCCGGTATGATCATGTCTGTCGTTCACGCGCTGCTTCCCTCTCCATCTTGAGCCGAATTTCGAGCCCTGCCCAGCGCTTATAGCGCATTTTGCTGGTAAGATCGCGGCCTTCGCTTGACCGGTTCGGGGATAAAACCGGTCAAAAACCTGTTTCACGTGAAACAGCCTATCGCTCCCCCGCCCGGCCCCTTACCCAGACTGTTTCGTCGCCCGGATCGAACAGAACGGTTCGGAAAAGCTTCAGAAAAGAGGCCCCGATTTGCGCCGCGGGCGTCGTCGTCTCCGCGATGCCGCCGCATCCATTGGCGCGTTTCAGGATCAGGTAAAAGCTGTTGATCCGGACGATCGTCTCGCCCTGCCCGTTTTCAATCGCGAGCAGATGATCGGCGACCTTGTAGACGCCGCGGCTCTCGCCGCCGGAGCAGGTTGCGACGCCGATGTCGGCGACATGATCGAGCCGGAGGCCGCTCTCGACCAGACGATCGAACAGAGGCTGGTTGATATCGACGGAATGCGGATAGAGGATGTCGTCATAGCCGGTGTCGACCTGCGCCCACGCCTGCACGTCGCCGAGACGCACGAACACAACAGGAACATTAGGATGATGATTGTCATTTAATGTAGGATCCGCGCCGAAGAAGCCGCGCTGGAAGATCGGGACAAGCCCCCTCGCGCGCAGCTCGTCCGGCCGGCACGACGCCGCGCCGACGAAGGCCGCGCGTCCTGAAAACTGCACGGCGAGGCGCGACAGGAGATCCGTGCCGATGATTCCGAGCTGGCCGCCGGAAGGCGCCTGCGGCATGCCATAGGCGCGCAGCGTGAAAGACGCGGCGCCGACGCCAGCAAGCGAGAGATCCGCGTTTTTGACGGCCCCTTCGGGCCCTGCGAAAGCCGCCGCCGATAGCGAACTGCGCGTCGCGCCGTAATCGATGAGGAACGCGCCGGTGCGGCCGTCGGCGCTGAGCGTGACATAGGGCGCGGCGCCCTTTTCGACGGCGCCCAGCGCATAGCGGCGCCCGCCGCACAGGGCTTCATCGTCGCGTAGCCGCGCGGCGAAGTAGGCGAGCGCAACGAGCGCGACGGTTGCGAGCGTCAGCCAGATTTCTTTTCTGCGCATCGGCGTTTTCACGAATCCGGATCGCCCTTTCGGGTCCGATGCCGCGGCGGAAGGAGGAAGCGGACAAAACGCCGCCCGCCGACGAAATCATTGCGGTCTAGTCGAGCGTCGCGACAAAGGCCTGATAGGCCGCCTCGTCCATCAGTCTGATCGAGTTCGGCGGGGTCGGCGAGCCTCAGCTTCAGAAACCAGCCCTTTCCGGCCGGATCCTGATTGACGAGCCCCGGCGCCTCCTCCAGCGCGCGATTGATCTCGACGACCTCGCCCGACGCGGGCGCGTTGACCCCGCTCGTCGCCTTGACGCTTTCGACGACAGCCGCCTCGTCGCCTTTCGCGACGCGCCTGCCGAGAAGCGGCAACTCGACGAAAACCACTTCGCCCAGTTGCGACTGGGCGTAATCGGTGACGCCGACGACGGCGGCGTCACCTTCGATCCGGATATATTCGTGATTGTCGGTGTAGAGCGTGTTTGCCATCGGCGCCCCCTGGATCGCAAAGATTCTGGATTGAACTGATCCAAAATCACGAACGCGATGCGATGCGAGCGGAAAGGCCAGCGTTTTTCCGCGCCCCGCTCCAGTCTCACTCCGTCGGCTGCTTGTGCTTCCCGGCCGGTTTTTCTGGCCCCTCGTCGATGCCGACCTTGATCGTGTAATCGTCTTCGGTGTGGTCCTGCTTGAACGGCACCGTGAGCGCCTCGGTGACGAAGGAGAATTGCGTCTGCGCCTCGCCGGCGGCAATCGTCGCCGCGACGTGATAGAGCTTGGAGACGATCGGCTCATTGTCCTTGGTGCCGACGATTGCGACGCGCAGGGGGACGCTGAAGCTCGCCGGCGCGCCGGCCGGCCCCAGCAGCACATTGCCCGCGACGCCGACCTTGATGGCGAGTTCGTCGCCGGCGAGCTTGCATTCGCGCGCGACGTCGGAGATCGCATATTGATAGCGCAGGTTCATATTCGTCGGCGGGGCGCCGGCATGGACCTGGGCGGCGGCCGTGCCCTCAAGGATGATGACCTCGGGGCAGAACAGGTGGTGGCCCGGCGTTCCCGGCGCCCCCTTCGGGTTCTTCGAATCGTGGAGGGTGAAGAAGTCCTTCCAGTCGAAATTGCCGAGGCCGCCGAGGATGCCGCCCGAATCGGCCCCGGCGCCGCTGGCGAGGCCGCTCAGGGCGAGCGCCGCCGCCGCGGCCAGCAAAGGACTTGCGCGGCGGATCAAACTGCTGGGTTGCATGAAAGACAGCTCCTGCTCACGTCATGCGAAACGTCTGCTCTACATGAGCGCGGGCAAAAGCTCCAGATGCGGGCAGGAGGATCTTCGCCAGGCGCGGCCGGGAGGCGCGCGCAAACGATGGAAAGGGCTTCGCCCGCCGATCTAAATCACGATGATTTTGGATCGAATCGATCCAAAATCATGAACGTGATCAATTCCAATAGTTTAGAGCGGGATGCGGGCGAAAAAGTGCACACACTTTTTCTCATCCCGCTCTAGAGACGGACGGCGGAATCGGCGGCGCCGCGATGGGGGTAATCTCGATCGCTTTCGGCGTCCGCGTCCAGCTGTCCTCGGCGCCGAACACCGTCTTCAGGATGGAGGGCGCGTTCGAGAGGCTGATGAAAATCATCAGCGGCGTCAGCGAGGCCACCGTCGCGGCGTAGCGCGCAAGCGAGCCCCGCCGCAAAATAACGTAGGGCGTCAGCGTCATGCCGATGGCGACCATCGCCATCAGCACGGCGATCAGATCGATGACGGGGAGGTAGATTGTCGAATCGCCCTCGCGCAGGGTGATGCTGGTGAGAAGCGCGGCGATGGCGATGGCGACGCAGGGGTAGAACGCCTGGACGAGGATGAGGATGCTGGCCGAGCATTTGCGCCGCCTGGTCCAGTCCGCGCTCCAGATCTGGCCGAGCAGCTTGCGGGCGACCTGCACGAACCCGTTCGACCAGCGCCGCTGCTGCACGCGCCAATGACGGACCTGATCCGGCACGAGGCCCGGCACCGGCGGATCCATCGAAAACAGGCCGTGCCAGCCGGCGATTTCGGCGCGCACGGTGAGGTCGAGATCCTCGCAGAGCGAATCGGAGGACCAGCCGCCGGCGGCGGTGATGGCGGCGCGGCGCCAGACGCCCGCGGTGCCATTGAACTGAAACAGCCAGCCGGCGCGATAGCGGGTCGCCTGCTCCAGCACGTAATGGGCGTCAAGCATCAGCCCCTGCGCCCGCGTCAGCCAGTTGGAGCTGGCGTTGGCGAATTCGCAGCGCGACTGAATGAAGCTGGCCTTGGGATCGGCGATGAGGGCCGGCATGACCTTGCGCAGCCAGTTCGCCGGCGGCCGGAAATCGACGTCGAGCACGGCGACGTAAGGCGCGTTGGAGTGAAGGAGGCCGGCGGCGAGGGCGCCCGCCTTGTAGCCGGAACGATCGCCGCGGCGCAGATGCAGCACATCGAAGCCGCGCTCATGCAATTCGCCGATCACGCGCGTCGCGATGGCGCTCGTCTCGTCATTGCTGTCGTCGAGCAGCTGGATATGCAGCCGGTCGCGCGGCCAGTCGAGCGCGGCGGCGGCGGCGAGGGCGCCGGCGACGGTTTCGGGCTCGTTGAAAACCGGCACCTGCACGAGGATATGGGGCAGATCGGCCTCGGTGAGAATCAGCCGGCGCAGCGGCTTGCCGAGAGCGCGGCCGCGCAGCCGCTCGAAAATATTGATGCCGATGAGGGCGAGAAAGCCGCCAGCGACGAAGATGAGGCCGAGAACGGAAATGACGAGGCTGATGTCGCTTAGAGCCGTCAGTAGATCAAAAAATGTCAACGCCCTGCCCCCGCAAACAATCGTTCCCCGTCCGCTGTTTCACCGGGTCGTTTTGACCCGACGCCGCTTCTTGTGGCTTGCTCCCGAGCCCGGCGCGAATGCGCGGGCGGTTCGGGGAAAGCCCCAGGCAATTCCCGGACGGAAACTCGCGAGGTTGATAAATCAACAAATCGACCTCTCGAACAACCAACAAATTGCAACAGATTGTTGCAGGACTTGAGTAAGCGAAAATTGGAAATATTTTAACATTAACAAAGTCTTAAAAGCGCCTTATTTGTGTATGGAAGCGCTGTGCGCCGCCCCTATTCAGTCAATTCGGCGCCCAATTCAGGCAACGCCGGGGCGGTGGTCAATCTTGCGGGATTTCGACTGTGCGGCCGACGCCAGGGCCCGTCTCTAACTCTCGCGTTCCCGCGTCTTCGGCGCCTTCACGGCGATTCGCGCCAGGATCTTGTCGACGATGCGAACGGGAAGAATCCGTGAAAGCCGCGTGGCGAAATGGAGCGGCCAGGGAAAGGCGATGACGGCCCTGCGGCGATCGAGGCCGGCGCGGATGATTCGCGCCGCCTCGACGTCGCTGATCTCGAACGGTTTCATGGCGTCGATGCTGTCGTTCAGCGGCGTCTTCACGAAACCGGCGATGACGAGGCTGACCGTGACGCCGGCGGGTTCAAGGCGTCCGCGCAGCAATTCGGAATAGGCGTGCACCGCCGCTTTTGTCGCGCAATAACCCGGCGCATAAGGCAGCCCGCGCAATCCGGCCATCGAACCGATGAAGGCGAGCTGCCCGCGCCCGCGCGCCAGCATCGGCGCGATAAGCGGCTCGACGGTGTTCAGCGCGCCGATGAGATTGATGCCCAAAATGGCCCGTACGGCCGCGGGATCCTCATAGAATTCGCCCGGCGCGAGGCCGGTCGTGATCCCGGCGTTGGCGACGCAGAGATCGAAGCCGCGGCGCGCGTCGGCGGCGCCGATCCATTGCGCCATGGCGCCCTGATCGCGCACGTCGAGGCGGCCGACGTCGACTTCGGCGCCGCCCTGGCGCGCGAGGGCGGCGACGGCCTCCAACCGCTCGAGGTCGCGCCCGATCAGCGCCAGCCGGGCGCCGGGGCGGGCGTAAGCCAGCGCCAGGGCGCGGCCGATGCCGCTCGATGCGCCGGTGATGAGAACCGATCGGGGGGCCATGTCAGGGCGCGGCGGCGGCGAGCCGGACGGTCGCCTCGGCGAGAATGGCCAGTTCGCCATTCGGGCCCTGCGCCTTGAGCCGCAGCAGGAGTTCCGGATGCGGCGCAAGACTCGAGCGGGCGACGCGGCCGGTGATCGTGACGGTCCCGCCGACCGAAATCGGCCGCAGGAATTTGCCGGAGAGGCTCGCGATGACGATGTCGCCGCGCCAGCGGCGCAGCGCCGGCTCGAAGCAGCTCATCATCAACATGCCATGGACCGGGGGCGCCTCAAGGCCGACCGCGATCGCGGCGGCGGCGTCGAGATGGATTGGGTTGTCATCGCCAGAAGCCAGAGCGTAGCCGGAGAGCTGCGCCGGCCCGAAAGGCCCGAATGCCGCCGGCGCGATGGTCTCGCCGGTCTTCGGCCAGTCGGCGGGCGCGGCTTCAGTCATTGGCGCGGCTTCAGTCATTGGCTTGGCCCGGCGCATCGGCGCGGGGCACGAGGCGCAGCACGGTCTCGAATTTGGCGCAGGGCTCGCCGGTCGGCGTCGCGATCCCGGCGGCGACGGTGAGCCGTTCCGGCCCGGACGTCCGCGCGAAAGTAAGGACGACCCGATAATCGGCGTCGAGCGCCAGCGCGCGGGCGTAGTCGAAGCTTTGCGCCTCGTGGATCGGCAGCAGGGCGGAATCGCCGATCGCGCGCTCCAGCGTCGGCCGCACCTCGGGCGAGGTCAGCCAGCAGAATGGATAGGTCAGCGGCACTGCGGGCGCGCCCGGCTCGGGGGCTCCTATGGCGGCGGCGAAGGCGCCGACGCGGGCCGGATCGGTGCGCACCGCGAATTCTAGCCGCGCGCCAGCCTCGGGCGCGGCGGCGTCGATCAAGGCTGCGATCATGCCGCCTCGGCGCGGCGCAGGACGAGGCTCGCGTTGATGCCGCCGAACGCGAAGGAATTGCTCATCGCAACACGGATCTGCATCGGCCGCGCCTCGTTCGGCACGGCGTCGATCGGGCATTTCACGTCGGGTTCGCGCCAGTTGATGGTCGGCGGCGCGACGCCCTCGCGCAGGGCCCCGATGGCGACGACGAGTTCGAGCGCGCCGGCGGCGCCGAGGCCATGGCCATGGATCGGTTTGGTCGAGGACACCGGCACCTCGCCGAGGCGCTTGCCGAAGATCATGCCAAGCGCTTCAGATTCGGAGATGTCGTTGACGGTGGTGCCGGTGCCATGCGCGTTAACGTAATCGATCTCCTCGTCGCTGACGCCGGCGTCCTGCAGCGCGAGACGCATGCAGGCGGCGGCGCCCACCACGTCGGGCCGGACCTGATCCTTCGCGTCGGCGGTCGTGCCATAGCCGGCGAGTTCGGCCAGAGGCGCGCGCCCCGCGCGCGAGCGCCACCTCTTCGGCCTCGAGAATGAACGCGGCCGCGCCGGCGCCGAGAATCATGCCGTTGCGGCCCTTGGAGAACGGGCGGCAGACGTCGGGGGTCAAAACCCGCAACGCCTCCCAGGCCAGCATCACGCAATTGGTGATGGTGTCCTCCGCGCCGCCGACAATGGCGCGGTCGACCATGCCGGAGCGAATGAGATGCGCGCCGATGCCGATCGCCTGCGTCGCCGACGAGCAGGCGCTCGACACTGCGAAGCACGGCCCCATCGCGCCATAGCGGATGCTGACATTGGACGGCGGCGAACTCGGAATGCCGCGCGGCACCGTCAAGGGCGTCGGGCGGCCCTGTTCGATGAGGGCGAGATACATGCCGTCCTCGATCGTGTGGATGCCGCCAATGCCGGTGCCGATGATCGAAGCCGTGCGCGGCCCCAGCGGCTCGCCGCGCGAGAGGCCGGCCTGCGCCATCGCCTCGTCGGCCGCCGTCAGCAGATATTGCGTGACCGGGTCGCAGAAGGGCAGCACCGCGGCTTCGAGATGTTCGGCCGGGTCGAAGCCCTGCACCTGCGCCGAGAATTTGATGCGGCCGCGATAGGGCCGGATGAATTGCGTTTCGCCAACGCAGGAACGCCCGTCGCGCGCGGCGCGCCAGAGCGCGTCGGCCCCAACGCCCGCGGCCGACACGGCGCCCATGCCGGTGACGACGACCCTTCGGGTTGAAGCCATTCTTATGCTTTTTCTTTGATGATATACGCCGCTATCGCGTCAATCAGGCTCTTGATGTCCTTCGCCTCGTGGAAAGGGCCATCCATCGGAATGTAAACATCAAATTTTTCTTCGATCGCCGTCAAAATCATCACGATGTCGATCGATTTGAGGTCGAGGCTTTCGATCGTCGCGTCGAGAGTGACCTTTTCGCGATCGATCATGCCTTCCTTGACGATGACGTCAATGATTTGGTTGACAAGCTCGGTTTGATCGAGAGCCTTCGTTTCCACCGAGTTACTCCTCAAGCCTTGCGTTCCAATCCGGCTCCGCTCGACGTCGCCGTAAGGCGCGTCGCCCCCTCAGGCCTTCATCCATCAAGCGGCTTGCCCCTCTAGAGCGTTTTCCGACCGAATGGATCACTCGGTCGATAAGAAATGCTCCGCTTTCGAAAGCTTGAGCATATTCGTGTTGATCAGATCGTTTCAACCTGATCGGAATCTGCTCCAGCCACTCGTTCCGTAACCGACTTGCCCCATCAGCGCTCTGGCGCATCAGCAAGCCTCGGCGCCTCAGGGAACAGCGGGTGCGTCAATCGCATTCGCGCGCACTGGGCGGCGAATGCGGGAGGCGCGCCTCAAGTCGAGCATAGGCGGCGGCGCCGCGTCAACTCCTCGCCTCAAATCCACCTGCGGAGAATTCTTCGAGGAGGCGCGGGACGGCTTCCTGGCGGCGCTTCCACCCGGACCCCTCGTTGGTTACGCTAAACCCGCGCGGAAATAAAGAGCGCGCGGCGCGAGTTTCCACCGCCGCCCGCTCTCGATCGATCACGTTGTTCAAGCCCTTGTCTCAAGGCGTGATCGGCTGGGGACGGATGCGGAAAAGCAGATCAGGCCTTCCGCCAGCATCCCACTCCAACTTATTGGAATCGATCACGTTATGCGCTTAGCTTGATTTGACCTTTGCTCATCGCGGTCCAAGCGCGCAACGGGGCTCAGGGAACCGCGATGACCGGCGTTCCCACCTGCACCCTGTCATAGAGATCGATAATGTCCTCGTCGAGCATGCGGATGCAGCCATAGGACGCCGCGGCGCCGATCGATCTGCGCATGCTCTGCGCCGTGCCATGGATGGCGACTTCCGAAAGCCCCAGCGTCAGCGCCCGCGCGCCCATCGGATTGCGCGGCGATCCGCCGGGAATGGTTCCGGTGAGATTGGGGTGATCGGCGCGGACCTCATCGGGAGCCGACCAGGCGGGCCTGACATATTTGCCCCGCACATAGGTTTCGCCCTCCCAGGCCTTGCCCGCCTTGCCGATCGCCACCGGATAGCGGATCGCGACGCCGTCGCCCTTGACGAAATAGAGCCTGCGTTCGCTTTTCCTGATGACGATCGTTCCGGGCCGGTAACCCCTGCGAAAAGGCCACGGTTTCACGCGCGAACGCGCCGCCCGGCGCGAAAGAAGCCATGCCGGCGAGGAAAAGCGCCAAAGCGGCGAGAAACTTCGCGGCGAGGGGCAGGCGCGGCAAATCCGCCGCTGCGAAACGTCTTGCTCAAGGCCGCTCACCGCTTTTGCCGGGTCCCCCGCCGCGCCCATGCGAATCGGTCGGATCGACAGTAGAAGTCCGCCGTTACCCAAATTCTAACGCCGGCTGGGCGAAATGAAATCGTGGTCCGACTCCGGCTCGACGGAAACGCCACTTGGGATGGATGGGAGAGAAATCGGCCAGCCGCCGAACTACCGCATCGCCCCAGGACGTGGGCTGAATCGCTGGCCCACGAACGAGCGTTCGGCATGAAATGCCGAGGCCCCGTGGCGGTGAGTTCGAGGAGGTGGTGCTGCGCCCGCTGCGGCCGATCCATCACATCATGACCCTCCGCGCCTACGGCCAACCGACAATCGCGAGCGATCCGAAACAGGCGCCGCGCATTTTGCTGGACCGGGCGAACTGAAACGAAAAAAACCCGGCGAGCGCCGGGCTTTCTTTTGCGGAGACCGCGCGAACAGTAATTGGTCACGACGGCGGGCGCCGATTTTAGAATTTGTAAGCGACGCCAAGCCGTACGGAATTCTCGGTTTGCTTGAAGTTGTGAGCGTAGAGCGTGCCGCTGAACGGCCTATGCACAGCCGCATAGCTCGATTTCGCCGAAATTATAATAGCGATATTCGAGGCGCGCGGTCCAGTTTTGGGTGAAAGCATATTCAACGCCGCCGCCGACGTCAAAGCCGGTCCGCGTGTTGGAAAATCCGAAATCAGCGCCGAGCCAATTAATGTAATTATGTTTAAGTTCGGAAAATGCGACGCCGCCGATGGCGTAAACCAGAAATTGATTGAAGCTGTAGCCGAGGCGGCCGTCGACCGAAGCAAGCCACGCCTGCCGCGCGTTGATGGTTTCGTCAAACGCCGGATCAAATTTGCTGCCGGTGACGCCGGAGCCGTTGAACTCACCCTGCAGGCCAAGAACAAAGGAACCAATCTGATAATTATAGCCGGCGAAACCACCGCCGAAGACGCCGCTATTCGAAATCGATGCGCGAAAAGCCGTTCCAAGGCACATTGTAGTAGGCCGTGCCGAATTCGCCGCCGAGCTGCGCGCCGAGGTAAAAGCCCGTCCAGTTGTAAACAGGCGTCGGCGCCAAAGGCGAGGGTAAATCCGCGGCGCAAACAGGAAGCGAAAGAGAAGCAAGGGCGACAGCGGAGAAAACAATCCTGCGCATAAAATACTCTCCTGAAAATTCATTCATGAAATGAACGTCACGCTACTTCCGGAAGTGGAAAGTCGACGCCGACATGCGCAGAAAATAAGCATCAGCCTGACAGTTATGCAAGCGAAACGAGACCGAGCGCGCGAATGTCTGCGATAGTGTGGCGGATATAACACATACACTAAGCGTAGAATATTTTCTGCGCGTAGAGGCTTCGGCCGAGAGTTTGTTTCGGCAGGCGACAGCGGAGTTTTGCCGCGCCAAGCACGTCGGCGCGATAGTGAACCGCCATTTCCGTCGCGGCTCGGTCGGGGCGGAAAGCGCCTGTCGTGCGCTGCGACCGGGAACGGCCGCCCCCCGACCGATCGGCGGCCGTGAGAGCCATCGGCAGCACGCGCCAGTATGGCGATCCCTCATCCTATGAGACGCCGACTTCGCCCCCACCTGAGGGATGGAGCTCGACGCGGCCGCTTTCTTTCACCGCATCGGATTGATCCCGAAAGTGAAGACCACTTTCGGGTCCGGTGTTCGATTCACCGCATCGGATCAATCCCAAAAGTGGAGACCACTTTCGGGTCCGATGCTCGCTTCACCGCATCGGACTGGTCCCGAAAGCGGAGAGCGCTTTCAGGTCCGATGCTCGCTGCACCGCATCGGTTTTATCCCGAAAGTGGAGACCACTTTCGGGTCCGATGCTCACTTCACCGCATCGGATCAATCCCGAAAGTGGAGACCACTTTCGGGTCCGATGCTTTCCTTCACCGCATCGGATCAATCCCGAAAGTGGAGACCACTTTCGGATCCGATGCTCACTTCATCGCATCGGATTGGTCCCGAAAGTGGAGACCACTTTCGGGTCCGATGCTCAGGGCGCGCGGTTGCGGATCAGGTCGTCGACGACCGACGGATCGGCCAGAGTCGAGGTGTCGCCGAGCGAGGAGAACTCATTCTCGGCGATCTTGCGCAGGATGCGCCGCATGATCTTGCCGGAGCGCGTCTTCGGCAGTCCCGGCGCGAAATGGATGACGTCGGGTGAGGCGATCGGCCCAATATCCTTGCGCACCCAGGCGACCAGCTCCTTGCGCAGCTCCTCGCTCGGCTCGACGCCGGTCATCAGGGTGACATAGGCGTAGATGCCCTGCCCTTTGAGATCATGCGGATAGCCGACGACGGCGGCCTCGGCGACCATGGCGTGGGCGACCAGCGAACTCTCGACCTCGGCCGTGCCCATGCGGTGGCCGGACACATTGATGACGTCGTCAACGCGGCCGGTGATCCAGTAATAGCCGTCTTCATCGCGGCGGCAGCCATCGCCGGTGAAATATTTGCCCGGATAGGCCATGAAATAGGCCTGCACGAAGCGCTCATGGTCCTGATAGAGGGTGCGCATCTGCCCGGGCCATGAATCGGCGATGACGAGATTGCCGGAGCACGGGCCTTCCAGCACCTCGCCGGCGGCGTCGACAATCTGCGGCTCGACGCCGAAGAAGGGCAGCGTCGCCGAGCCCGGCTTCAGGGCGATCGCGCCCGGCAGCGGCGTGATGAGAATGCCGCCAGTCTCGGTCTGCCACCAGGTGTCGACGATCGGGCACCGCGAATCGCCGACGACGCGGTAATACCAGTCCCAGGCTTCCGGATTGATCGGCTCGCCCACCGAGCCAAGAAGGCGCAGCGAGGCGCGGCTCGTCGCCTTGACCGGCCCATCGCCGGCGCCCATCAGCGAGCGGATGGCGGTTGGCGCCGTGTAGAAGATGTTGACCTTGTGCTTGTCGACCACATCCCAGAAGCGCGAAATGCTGGGATAGTTCGGCACGCCCTCGAACATCAGCGTCGTCGCCCCATTGGCGAGCGGGCCGTAAAGGATATAGCTGTGCCCGGTGACCCAGCCGACATCGGCGGTGCACCAGTAGATGTCGCCCGGGTGATAGTCGAAAATATATTGATGCGTCATCGACGCATAGACCAGATAGCCGCCGGTGGTGTGGACGACGCCTTTCGGCGCGCCGGTCGAGCCCGAGGTGAACAGGATGAACAGCGGATCCTCCGCGTTCATCGGCTCGCACGGGCAATCGGCGCTCGCCTTGGCGACCGCCTCGTCGTACCAGACGTCGCGGCCCTCGGTCCATGCGACTTTGCCGCCGGTGCGCCGCACGACCAGCGTGGTCTTGACGATGTCGCCCGATTTCTTGACGGCGGCGTCGGCGTTGAGCTTCAAGGGCACCTTGCGGCCGCCGCGCAGCCCCTCGTCGGCGGTGATGACGAGCTTTGATTTGCAGCCCTCGATGCGGCCGGCCAGCGAATCGGCCGAGAAGCCGCCGAACACGACCGAATGAATGGCGCCGATGCGCGCGCAGGCCAGCATGGCGTAGGCGGCTTCGGGGATCATCGGCAGGTAGATCGTGACCGTATCGCCCTTTCCGACGCCATGCGCCTTGAGGACATTGGCGAGACGGCAAACCTCCTCGTGCAGCTGCTTGTAGGTGATGTGCCTGGTCTCGTTCGGATCGTCGCCCTCCCAGATGATCGCGGTCTGGTCGCCCTTGTCGGCGAGATGGCGGTCGATGCAGTTCAGCGCCGCATTGGTGACGCCGTCCTCGAACCATTTGATCGAGACATTGTGGGGATCGAACGAGGTGTGCTTGACCTTGGTGAAGGGCTTGATCCAGTCAATGCGGCGGCCGTGCTCCGCCCAGAATTGATCCTTGTGCGAGATCGAGTTCGCGTACATTTCCTTGTATTTCGCCGCATCGATATATGCGTCGTGGGCCCATTTCGGAGCGACAGGGTAGATCTTGTCTGACATTGATTGGTCCTCCCCGGAGGCGCGTTCGACGCGTCTTCCTCAAGTTATGGGTTCATTATGCGCCGGGCGGGCGCGGGCACAAGGCGATCCTTCGCGAACGAATCTACAAGCGTATCGGCTCCTCCTATGGACAATCTTTCTGAACCCGATCGAGCGCGTCCGATATTCCGGAAAGGGAATAGGCGTCGGTCGTGACATTGCCTTTTATCGACGCCGCCTTGACGATCAGCTTCGAGCCTTTCTTCAGCGCCTCGACGAAGCGCGCCTCCTCGGCCGGATTCTTGATCCAGGCATTTGAGCCCTTGGCGACGAGATCGAAATTCTCGCCCCCGACATCGGCATGCGCGGCGGCGCCGTCCTTCATCGCAAACCCCATGATGACGGAGACCTCGTTGCGCACTTTTTCGGCTGGTCGATTGGAGATGAAAATATAGGCCGGGTCGCGCTGCAGCTTGGCGGGCTCCCGCGCCTTCGGCGTCGCCAGCGCGTAACATGTCTTTTCCTTGCCGCCTTCAGCGAGAAAGGCGCCCCAGTCGGCGAACGAGCCAACCTGGACCGGCTTGGCGGATTTGGGCTCGCCCAGCTTGGTCGCGGCTTTCTTGGCGTCGGCTTTCTCCGCGGCCGCCTTTTTGGCCTCTTCCGCTTTGGTCTCCTTTTTGGCTTCGCGCCAGCCGCCGCGGGCGTCGCCTGCGCCCGGCGAAGCGGCGGGAGAAGGAGAAAGCGGGCTCGCCGACAGATTTTGCGTCAGCCCCGGCGCGGTGGCCGCAAAACTCGCAGCGGCGGCGCAGGCAGCGGCTAGCGTCGTAGCGACGAGGACCGCCGCGCTGGGAAAAAAGCGGAAATTCATCGACCTTTGAGGCTCCCTGTCGATCCGCCGCCAGCCGGCCATGCCGACAGAATCGCAAACCAACCTGCGCGCGGAATTCGCCGCCGCTTATAAGCCGCGCGCTTTCCGTGCGAAAGGGATACGGCGGGCGATTTGCGCGAATGGCATTGACCTCGCGCACTTTATCGCATTTTGGCCGACCGGAGGATGGAATGGGGCCGTCCCGAGACTTTTCGCGCGGCTCCCCGCCCTCAAAGTCCCGCGGTTTTGGCGGCGCCGAGTATTGCGCCCGGCTTGTCCAGCGCGCCTTTTTGCAGGAGGACGACATAACCTTCATCGTCGCCATGCAGCTCAGGCAGGGTGAAGCTCGCCATGGCGCCGGTCCAGGCGCCAAGCTTATCGATGGCGCGAACGACATTGGTGTAGGTCACGACGCGGCCGGCGTTTTCGCCGCGCCCGATGCGGACCGTCTTCGAGCGCAGGACGCGCAGAGCGATGACATCGGCCGGACCGCCGTCGCCGGCGGGGACGTCGACGGCGAGGACGCCGTCCGCATGCGAGAACCGCATCGGCAGCGACACCGCGCCATCCCGCCCCTTGCCGGCGGCGATCGCAGATTCAATGGCGCCGCGATCGCTGCCGACGACGCCGACGAGGCCGTCGATCACCATCTGCGGCGTATAGACATGCTCCCGATCGTGAACCGCGGCGTAAGCGCGCTGGCGCGCGTCGAAGGCGCTATCGGCCAGCGTGTCCTTCCAGCCGATGTAATCCCAGTAATCGACAGAGAACGACACGGCGACGATGTCCGGCTTGCGCGCCATCGTCGCCAGCAAGGCGTCGGCGGCCGGGCAGGATGAACAGCCCTGGCTCGTGAAAAGCTCCAGCACGCAGGTGACGGGGATCGGCGGGGTCGAGGCGGCGCCGAGGCCGCAGAAGGAAATCAGCAGAAAGGCGGCGCGCAGCAGAAGCGGCGGAAAGGATCCGGCACGAGCGGCGAATGGGGCGCGCTTAAAGAATTCCATCGTTTGCGCCGTTGTCCCTGGCTGGTCTGTCGCATTTCTCGGCGGTTCGACGGCCGAATTTTTCAGTGGAGGAAGATCCGATTGCACAAGTTCTTTCGATCGCCAAGTTCTAAAGGAAGCCCCGCCCCGCGCCAGTCAATTCCTTTTTACCCGCCAGCGGCATCGGCGGGGACTGCGCAGGCCAAGGCGCGCGCAGGTCGGGGCGCGGAAAGCAGGCGCCGCCCCATCGCCCTTTCGACTCGGGCGCATTCGGTCTAAGTAAATACTGGCGGTTTAAGTAAATGCTGGCCGTTCACGCAAAAGCCGGAGCCCTCGCATGGTTTTCTCGACAAATTCAGTATCTCCCCGGGCGCAGGCGCGCTCGCCCGAGGCGCCGTGGCGCCGGCTCGCCACCATCCTCGCCGTCGCGATGCTCGGCTTTTGCCTCGCCGGATGCGGCTACAACACCATCCCGACGCTGGAGGAGCAGGCCAAGGCCAAATGGGCCGACGTGCAGAACCAGTATCAGAGGCGCTCGGACCTCATTCCCAATCTGGTCGCCACCGTGCAGGGCTACGCCAAGCAGGAAAAGGACACGCTGACCGCCGTCACCGAGGCGCGGGCCAAGGCGACGTCCGTCAATATCGACGCCTCGCAACTGACCGATCCGGCCAAGCTGCAGCAATTCCAGGAGGCGCAGGGACAATTGTCGGGCGCGCTGAGCCGGCTGCTGGCGGTCAGCGAGAACTATCCCGACCTGAAATCGAACCAGAACTTCCTCGCCCTGCAGTCGCAGCTCGAAGGCACCGAAAACCGCATCGCCGTCGCCCGCCGCGATTACATCGAGGCCGTGCGGGTCTATAATACCGCGCTGCAGACCTTCCCGACCCTCCTCTGGGCCAAGACCATTTTCTCGGGCAAGCAGCCGCTTGCGGCCTTTACGGCCAATGACGCCGCGCAGACCGCGCCGCAGGTCAAGTTCTAGAGTGAGACCCCGCGCGCTCATGATCATGACCCGCGCCCGCCCCCCGTCCCGACCGGGACGGCTGCGCGCGGGCGCGATCGGAGCTTTCGCACCCGTCCTCTCGGCCGGCCTTCTTTTGACCGCGCTGCTCTGGGCGGGACTGGCGCTCGCCTATGATTTCCCGGCGCTTTCGGGCCGCATCGTCGATGCGGCCAATGTCATTCCGGCGGCGACGAAAGCGGCGCTCGAACCCAAGCTGCAAGCGCTGGAGGAAAAATCCGGCATCCAGCTCGTCGTGGCGACAGTGCCTTCGCTCGGCGGCGACGAGATCGAGCCTTACGCCAACGCCCTGTTTCGCGCGTGGGGACTAGGCGAAAAGGACAAGAACAATGGCGTGCTGCTGCTCATCGCGCCGAACCAGCACAAGGTCCGCATCGAAGTCGGTTACGGGCTCGAAGGCACGCTGACCGACGCACTGTCCAAAATCATCATTTCCAATGCGATTGCGCCGCGCTTCAAGGCCGGCGATTTCGGCGGCGGCGTCGAGCGCGGCGTCGATGACGTCATCACCGTGCTGACGACCGATGCGTCCGAGTGGCAGAAGCGCCCGGACCTGCGCCTCGACCATCGCAATTCGGCGACGGATTCGCTGACGCCCTGGATCGCCTTCGCGCTTTTCGTCATCATCGTCATGCTGCTCATGCGCGCGCCGCGGGCCGGGGGGCGCGGCGGCGCCTCAACCGGCGGCGACCCGCGCTGGGGCAAGGGCGCGATCGGCCAGACTGCGCCCGGCCAGCGCGATTATTTCTGGAGCAATCTTCTCTCCTTCATCCTCGGCATGCTGGCCAATTCCGGCGGGCGCGGCGGCGGCGACTGGGGCGGCGGCGGCGGCGGCGGCGGCGGCGGCTTTTCGGGCGGAGGCGGATCGTCTGGCGGCGGCGGCGCCTCCGGCGGCTGGTAATCGGAAGGGACTGGCGATGATTCTCTCGATCGAAGAGCAGCGCCGCGTCGACGCCGCGATCAAGCGGGCCGAAACGCGCACCGACGGCGAGATCGTCTGCGTCGTCGCGCGGGCCTCATCCGATTATCTGACCTACGCCGTCGCCTGGTCGGCGCTGATCGCGCTCGCCGCGCCCTGGCCTCTCATCGCGGCGACGCAGCTTTCGGTGCAGCAGATCCTGCTCGTGCAGGTGTTCGTTTTCGTCGCGCTCTATCTCGCCCTGTCCTCCGCCGCCCTCGGCCCAAGACTGGCGCCGCGCGGCGTGCGGCGCGCGGAGGCGCATCGCGCGGCGATGGAGCAGTTCATGATCCGCGGCATGGCGAAGAAGAAAAACCGCGCCGGCGTGCTGATCTTCGTCTCGCTCGCCGAACATTACGTCCGCATCGTCGCCGACGACGGCATAGCGGCGAAGGTGGACCAGTCCGTGTGGCAGGGCGCGGTGGACGTTCTGCTCCTGCATATCCGCAGCGGGGACATGGCGACAGGCTTCATTTCGGCGGTCGAGCAATGCGGCGACGTGCTGGCGGATCACTTCCCTGCGAGCGGCGCGGAGGACGAGTTGCCGGACAGGATTTACGTGATTTAAGTTGGAGGAGGACGGTGGGAAAAAGGACTTTTGATTGCCCCAAGGCAAGGACGTCAAACGGCTGATCTTCCTCCATATCCATCGCACCGGCGGGACCACGCTGCGCTGGGAGCTCATCTACAAACGCCTCGACCGCCGCAAGGTCTTTTGCCTGCAGGGCGACGAACCGCCGACCCAGTGCGGATCGATCACGGAGCTTCTGGCGATGCCCACGGCGGAGCAGGAGACGCTTGAGGCGATTTTCGGCCACATGCCGTTTGGCCTGCGCGAACATCTGCCCTGGCCGGAGAGCTGGCGCTATGTCGCTT
Source organism: uncultured Alphaproteobacteria bacterium (assembly GCA_963767805.1). GTDB lineage: Bacteria > Pseudomonadota > Alphaproteobacteria > Rhizobiales > Beijerinckiaceae > Methylocapsa. The sequence goes on from CAVYFP010000030.1 coordinate 73,238, forward strand.
TCATGCGCGATCCCATCGCCCGCACCGTTTCGACCTATCATCAGGTGCGTCACAGCGCGGTCCCGCAGGCCGGCGAAGAAAGCCTTGGCCCCCTCGCTCATGCGGACGCCAACCGCTTCACGCTCGAGGAATATGTCCGCAACCGCTGCATGATGAGCTGGAACGGCATGTGCCAGTTTCTCTCCAACCAGCGCTTCGGCAAAAAGTTCGCGAGCGACGAGGAGATGTTCTTCGAAGCCTGGCGCAATGCCGGCGAACTTTCCTTCGTCGGCCTCATGGAGGATTATGACGAGTCGCTGCGGCGCATGTGCCGGATGTTCGACTGGCGCATGCCCCGCGCCTGCACGCCGCATAACGTATTGACCCCGAAGGGCCGGACCTTGAGCTGCGGCGAACTGGACATCCTGCGCGCGGCCAACAGATATGATCAAGTCCTCTATGAGCGCTTCCGCGAGCGCTTCGCGCTCGAAGGGCGTCAGCGGCGGCTAATGCCAAGCCTCAGCGAACGAATGGAGACGATTTTCCGCCGCGGCTGAACGGGGCCGAGCGGCTTCGCGCGGCGCTCAACGGCCCCGCGCGGCGGCGAGCACCGAGACGCTCGCGCGACCGTCGGGCGTCAATCCGGATTTCGCCTGGAAATCGCTGATCGCCTGCTTCGACTTGGTCCCGATCACGCCGTCGGCCTTGCCGTCGAGATCATAGCCGCGCCGCATCAGGAGGGTCTGCAATTCGCGGCGGTCCGCGCGGGACAAGCCGGGATCGTTCGTGGGCCAGGGCGTCGCGAGGCCATGGCGCCCGCGCAGCCGGTCGGACAGAAGCGCGATGGCGAGCGCATAGGATTCGGCGGCGTTATAGGAATAGATCGCATCGAAATTATGCGTGACGAGGAAGGCGGGCCCATTGGGGCCGGCCGGCAGCAGCAGCGCCGCCGCCGGGCCGCCGCCGAGCGGCGAGCCGTCGACCCGCGCGATCCCCCGCCCGGCCCAGGCCGCCATCGGCTCCTTGCGCGTGCGCCCGGAGGGCCCGGCGTAATGGGCCGGCAGCCTGACCTCGAAGCCCCATTCGACGCCCGGCGTCCAGCCGCCCTTGCGGAGGTAATTGGCCGTCGAGCCGAGCGCATCCGGAACCGAATTGATGAGGTCCCGCCTGCCGTTGCCTTCCATGTCGACGGCGGTGCGCAGGAAGGTCGAGGGCATGAACTGGGTGTGGCCGAAGGCGCCCGCCCATGAGCCGGCGAATTGCTCGGGCGCGATGTCGCCATGCTGCAGGATCTTGAGCGCGGCGATGAATTCGGTGCGGAAATAAGCCGCGCGGTAATCGCCGCAGGACAGGGTTGCGAGCGACTGGATGATGGGGCGCGTGCCGAAGCTGCGGCCGAAATCCGATTCGACGCCCCAGATCGCCGTGATCGTCGCCGCGTCGACGCCGAAGCGCGACTGCGCCGCCGCCAGCGCCTGCGCATAGCGCTGCATCATGGCGCGGCCATCGGCGACGCGCTCCTCATCGACGAGGCCGGCGAGATAGTCCCAGATCGGCGTCTTGAATTCGGGCTGCGACTGGGCCAGCGCGAGAATGCTGTTATCGGGCTGCAACCCTTTGGTCGCCGCGTCATAGGTCGCCGCGTCGACGCCGCTGGCGAGAATGGAGCCGCGCATTCCCGCGATGCAGGTCTCGAAGGCGCCGGCGCGCGCGGCGCTGACGCCGCCGATGACGCAAACAGCAGCCAGCGCCGCCAGAAGGACGCGAATCGGTTTCCGCAGTGGCCGTAAGATATTTCGCAGCAAGGGATCTCGCTTCAATGGGAGAATCGCCTCGGCCGATCGTTCCGGCCGGCCGGGCGAACGCGCGTTCGCTGCACCCCGCTCCGCTATCGATGCGCTCATGCTAGCGAGTATAGCAGCGCGCGCCGCCGGCGGAAACCGGCGCAGGATGCGCTCGGTCAGGCCGCCGCCAGCATCCTCTGCACCTCGTTGACGAGATCCTTGAGATGGAACGGCTTGGACAGGATCTTCGCCTGCGGCGGCGCATTATTGTCGGGATTGAGCGCGACGGCGGCGAAGCCGGTGATGAACATCACCTTGATGTCGGGATCAAGCTCGGTCGCCCGCCGCGCCAGCTCGATGCCGTCCATCTCCGGCATGACGATGTCGGTCAGCAGCAATTCAAACGGCTCTTCGCGCAGGCGCTGATAGGCGGCGAGCCCATTGTCGAAGGACGCGACATTGAAGCCGGCGTTCTGCAGGGCCTTGCCGAGGAAGCGCCGCATGTCGTTGTCGTCCTCGGCGAGCAGGATCTTGCCGAGAAGGGCCTTGGATTCGGTTGTGAATTTCATGTCATTCATGGGAGCCTCGCAATGCCGGCCAAGGAAAGGCCCATTTAGTAAAAATCCCATGAAAATGCGCGACGGCGAATGGAACCTTTGCGCATTCGGTAAAGTTGCGACCTGTTTCCGTTCCTCCGTGACAAATTTGTCCCGCTCCGGCGGCCCCATCTTAGCCTTGGCGGGCGCGCAGGATAGAAGTGGACAGAAGGCGGCGACCTTGGCAGACTTGCCGGTCTGGACTTCTTCCAAAGTTTGCGACGCCTGCGCTTCGCCGAGGGAAATTAATGATCGCCGAGACGCCCGGCCAGAGTTCCCCCCTTTACGACCCGGAACTCGATCCTGGCTTCGAGGTGATCGAGCCCGACGCCCTTTCCTGTCCGCTGGTGTTTTCCTCGCCCCATTCCGGGGCCATCTATCCGCGCCGCTTTCTTGAGCGGACGCGGCTCGGCGAACTTCAGCTGCGCCGTTCCGAGGACGCCTTCGTCGACGCGCTTTTCGGGGGCTGCCGCGGCCTCGGCGCACCGATGATCCGGGCGCTGTTTCCGCGCACCTATCTCGACCTCAACCGCGAGCCTTACGAACTCGATCCGCGCATGTTCGACGGGCGGCTGCCGGCCTTCGCCAATACGCGCTCGATCCGCGTCGCCGGCGGCCTTGGCACAATTCCGCGCGTCGTCGGCCAGGCGCAGGAGATCTACGCCGCGCGTCTGCCCGTGGACGAGGCGCTCGACCGCATCGAGAGACACTACAAGCCCTATCATGCGCGGCTGCGCGGCCTCGTCGACCGCGCGCAGCAACATTTCGGGCTCGCCGTGCTCGTTGATTGCCACTCGATGCCGTCCGGGCCCCCAGCGGCTGGCGAGACGCGCGCGCGCGCCGACTTCGTCCTCGGCGACCGCCATGGCGCAAGCTGCGCCAGTGTCCTCATCGAAGCCGCCGAGGCCGAATTGCGCGCGCTCGGCTTCAAAGTCGCGCGCAACAAGCCTTACGCCGGCGGCTTCATCACGGAGCATCACGGCAATCCGGCGATCAATCGCCATGCGATCCAGATCGAAGTCAGCCGCTCCCTCTATATGGACGAACAGACGGTCGAGCGCTCGGAGCGCTTCCCCGAAGTCCGCGCCGCGCTGACCCGCGTCGCCATGGCGCTGGCGGCGACGGCGGCGACGGTCGCGCGCCTTTCCCCGCACCGCGACGCCGCGGAATAGGTTTGATGTTCCGGTCCCCGCGCGGCGGGAGCGTTGTCCGGCCCGACGGAATCGGAAAAATGCTTCAGGGAAGCGACTCGAAGCCTTCCTTGAAGCCGGCCAGCACGAGCGGAATGCCGACGCCTTCCTCGGGCGTCTGAAAAATGATGAAGGTTGCGTTTTTTCCCGCCTTCATCTGGTCGATCAGCTTCTGCTCCATCACGACTTCGGCGACGCAGCCCGTCGGCAGGCAGCGAACGAATCCGGCGCGGCCGACATCGACGTCGTCGATCTTGAGCCCGAGGCCCGAGGGCAGCAGCACGCCAAGCGGCGCGATGACGCGCAACAGCTTGCTTTTGCCATCCGCCGTCTTGAGCACGATGACGACAAGATTGATGTTCGGCTTGTCCTCGGCGGCGACGCTCTGCAGCAGGGCGCATTGCTCTTTCGCGGCGCCCGGCGGCGTCTCGCAGCGCAGTTCCCAGTCGCCGTGCTTGGCCTTGACGACGCCCTGCGCGCGCGCCGCGCCGGCAAGAAGGCCGCAGGAAACCGCGACCGCGGCGAGCGCCGCGATGACGGCCCCGGTCAGGCTCGAAGAAGGCCCCGCGGAACCGATGCAAGCAGGATTGGTGTGATTCTGTTCGACGGCCATGCTGTCTCCGAAACCCGAATTGCGCGTCTGGCCCCGATTTTTCGAAATAGTCCCGCGCCGACCACGCTGCCTAGCAAATCGCTTGAGGCTGTCAAGTAAATGGGCCGGCCCGGCGCAAGCGCGCGGGATTGGACGCGGAGCGGGGAGCGGCCCCCGCGAATGCAAGTGGCCGAAATGTCCAAGCGCCAAAATGCCGCAGTTCGGGGGACTTCGGCCGATTGCGTCAATGCCGGATTCGTGGTTTGGAATTATTCAAGCCGGCGTCCGGCCCTCCTGAAGGCAGGGCGAAACGGAAACGAACAGCCGTGCAACGGGAGTATCGATCTCAATGAGAAGTGCCAGCCCCTACGCGCGCATCGCCCAAACCCTCAACCCGCGCCTGGGCGAAAAGCTCCAGACGGTGATTTTCCCCGCCGCGTTTTCCCTGGCCGCTTTCGCCGCCGGCGCCGCGCATGCCCAAGGCTTCCCACGCCCCGGCCAGATCACCTTCGAGGAAGCGGTCACCCCGATCGCCCACGAGATGCATTTTTTCCACGACTGGATCCTGTTGCCGATCATCACCGGCATCTGCCTCTTCGTCCTCGCCCTGCTCGCCTATGTGATCTTGCGCTTCAACGAGAACAGAAATCCGGTCGCGGCGCAGACGACACATAATTCGACGCTGGAAGTCGCCTGGACCGTGCTGCCGGTGATGATCCTCGTCATCATCGCCATTCCGTCATTCCGCCTGCTGACGCACCAGCTGGTCGTCCCGCCGTCCGACATCACCGTCAAGGTGACCGGCAAGCAATGGTACTGGACCTATGATTATCCGAAGGACCAGGGCGGCGGCTTCTCGTTCGATTCCTATCTGATCCCCGAATCGGATTTGAAGCCCGGCGACATCCGCCAGCTTTCAGTCGACAACGAAGCCGTCGTTCCGGTCGGCAAGGTGGTTCACGTCCTGGTCACCGGCGCCGACGTGATTCACTCCTTCACCATCCCGTCTTTCGGCATCCGCATCGACGCGATTCCCGGCCGGATGAACGAGACCTGGTTCAAGGCCGAGCGCGAGGGCGTCTATTACGGCCAGTGCTCGATCATCTGCGGCAATAATCACGCCTTCATGCCGATCGCCTTCCGGGTCGTGAGCCCCGAGCAATACACCGCATGGCTCGCCACCGCCGCCAAGAAGTTTGCGTCGCGCGCGCCCGATTCCGTTCACCTGGCCGATAACAACGCGCCATCAGCCCGCTAAAAAAAGCGGCGCAACAAACTTCGAGGAAACTCCTGATGGATGCGAGAGCGACGGCCCAGCACGAAGAACATGGGCATCCGACCGGATGGCGGCGCTACGTCTATTCGACCAATCATAAAGACATCGGCACGATGTACCTCTTCTTCGGGATCGCGGCCGGCGTATTCGGCGGCCTACTTTCGGTCCTGATGCGCATGGAGCTGCAGGAACCCGGCATCCAGGTGTTCAACCATCTGGCCGAGCTCGTCAGCGGCGCCTCGCCCGACACCGCGGTCGACGCAGCGAAGAATCTTTATAACGTCACCATCACCATGCACGGCATCATCATGATCTTCTTCATGGTCATGCCCGCGCTGATCGGCGGCTTCGGCAACTGGTTCGTGCCGATCATGATCGGCGCGCCGGACATGGCCTTCCCGCGCATGAACAATATCTCGTTCTGGCTGCTGCCGGCCTCCTTCGCGCTCGGCTTCACCTCCATGTTCATGGACGGTTCGCCCGGCATGCAGGGCTTCGGCGGCGGCTGGGTGCTCTATCCGCCCTACTCCAGCAACGCGGGTTCGCCCGGCCCGGCGATGGATTTCCTCATTCTGGCGCTGCATCTCGCCGGCATCTCGTCGATCCTCGGCGCGATCAATTTCATCACGACGATCTTCAACATGCGCGCGCCGGGCATGACGCTGCACAAGATGCCGCTGTTCGCCTGGTCCGTGCTGGTCACCGCCTTCCTGCTGCTGTTGTCCCTGCCGGTGCTCGCCGGCGCGATCACCATGCTGCTGACCGACCGCAACTTCGGCACGACCTTCTTCGATCCCGCGGGCGGCGGCGACCCGCTGCTGTTCCAGCACCTGTTCTGGTTCTTCGGCCATCCGGAAGTCTATATCCTGATCCTGCCCGGCTTCGGCATCATCAGCCATATCGTCTCGACCTTCTCGCGGAAGCCCATCTTTGGCTATCTCGGCATGGCTTACGCCATGGTGGCGATCGGCATCGTCGGCTTCGTCGTGTGGGCGCACCACATGTACACCGTCGGCATGTCGCTCGACACGCAGCGCTATTTCGTCTTCGCCACCATGGTGATCGCGGTGCCGACCGGCGTGAAGATCTTCTCCTGGATCGCCACCATGTGGGGCGGCTCGATTTCGCTGCGCACGCCGATGATCTGGGCGGTGGGGTTCATCTTCCTGTTCACCATCGGCGGCGTGACCGGCGTCGTGCTCGCCAACGCCGGCATCGACCGCGCTTTCCACGAGACCTATTACGTCGTGGCGCATTTCCACTACGTGCTCTCGCTCGGGGCCGTCTTCGCGCTGTTCGCGGGGTTCTATTACTGGTTCCCGAAAATGTCGGGCTATCTCTACAATGAGCGGCACGCGAACATCCATTTCTGGCTGATGTTCATCGGCGTCAACCTGACCTTCTTCCCGCAGCATTTCCTCGGCCTCGCCGGCATGCCGCGCCGCTATATCGACTATCCCGACGCCTACGCGCTGTGGAATCGGGTTTCGTCCTTCGGCTCCTATCTCTCCTTCGCCGGCGTGATCCTGTTCCTCTACATCGTCTATGACGCCTTCGCGAAGAAGCGGCTCGCCGGCGACAACCCCTGGGGCATCGGCGCGACCACTCTCGAATGGACGCTGTCCTCGCCGCCGCCCTTCCACACGTTCGAGACGCTGCCGCAAATCGCGAGCTCGGACCACTGACCGAAAACCGGACTCGGGCGGTCCCCTGAAGCGGGGACGTCCGGGGCCATTCTCCCGCTCCCGCTGGAGCCGCGGATCTCGACAGCCATTCTCAAGAACAGAAAATAACCATGAGCTTCATCAGCGATAGCAGCGCAGCCGGCCAGGGCGTCACAATCTCCATTGCGACGCCCGGCGATTTCATCGCGCTGATGAAGCCGCGCGTGATGTCGCTCGTCATCTTCACGGCGCTGACCGGCATCCTGATCGCGCCTACGCCCGTCAACCCCATCATCGGCTTCGCCTCGCTGCTGGCCATCGCTGTCGGCGCGGGCGCGTCCGGCGCGCTCAACATGTGGTATGATTCCGATATCGACGCAGTGATGCGGCGCACCGCGAAGCGGCCGATCCCGGCCGGCAGGGTGACGCGGCAGGAGGCGCTGACCTTTGGCCTCGTTCTCGCCGTCCTGTCGGTATTCACGCTTGGCATCGTCGCCAACTGGGCGGCGGCGGCGCTGCTCGCCTTCACGATTTTCTTCTATGTCGTCATCTACACGATGCTGCTCAAGCGCTCGACGCCGCAGAACATCGTGATCGGCGGCGCCGCTGGGGCCTTCCCGCCCATGGTCGGCGCGCTCGCCGCGACGGGCCATCTCAGCCTCGCCAGCGTCTCGCTGTTCGCCATCATCTTCGTGTGGACGCCGCCGCATTTCTGGGCCCTCGCCCTCGTCAAGGCGGACGACTTCCGCCGCGCCGGCATTCCGATGCTGCCGAACGTCGCCGGCCCCGACCGCACGCGGCGCGACATCCTGCTTTATTCCCTTCTTCTCGCCCCGCTTGGCCTCGCGCCCTGGCTCATCGGCTTCGTCTCGCCGGTCTATGGCGTTCTGGCCCTCGCGCTCGGCGCGCTGTTCGTCCTGCATGCCGTGCGCGTCTATCTCGTTCGCGATGGCGAGCGGGCCAACCGGCTCGCCATGCGGATGTTCGGATTTTCGATCCTCTATCTTTTCCTGCTGTTCGCCGAGATCGTCGGCGAGCGCGCGCTGGCGCTGGCGCTCCCCGCCCTGTCCCTGTCATGGTGAAGCCTTTGGCGATCGACAAGAAACCTCAAGGCATCCGGCTTTCGACGGCGCAGGAAAAAAGCCGCCGCCAGCGCAATCTGGCGATCGCCATCGCGATCGGATTGTTCGTCGTGCTCATTTATGTCGTGACGATCGTGAAGCTCGGCCCCGCCGTGCTCGTTCGTCCACTTTGAGGCCGGCATGACCGCTTCGCCCGACCAGCCTCGCACCCGAAACGCCCGTCGCGGCGGCGCCATCGCCGCCGTGGCGGCCGGCGCCAGCCTCGCCATGCTGGCGCTCTCTTTCGCCGCTGTCCCGCTCTACCGGCTCTATTGCGCCGCGACCGGCTATGGCGGCGCGCCGCGGGTCGCGGAAACCGCCCCGGCGCATCTAGGCCAGCGCGACGTCACCGTGCGCTTTGACGCCAATGTCGCGCCGGGCCTCGACTGGAGCTTCGAACCCGAAACTCCGCAAATCACGCTGCGCACAGGCACAACCGCTACGGTTTTCTTCAAGGTCGTCAACCGCGCCGACCACGCCGCCTCGGCGCAGGCGATGTACAATGTCGGTCCCGACAGCGCCGGCGCCTATTTCGACAAGATCAGCTGCTTCTGCTTCAGCGAGCAGAAGCTCGACGCGCATGAGAGCGCGGAGCTGCCGGTCGTCTTCTTCCTCGATCCGGCGCTTGAGCGGGACGAGGGCCTGAAGGAAGTCGACACCGGTGACCCTGTCCTACACATTTTTTAAGTCGAAGCCGTCGGGGCCGGTCGCGGTCGGCGATGGCGGGCCGGACGCCGGGAAGCCGCTCTAACGGTTTTGCGGAGAATTTAGCGGGGGCGAATTCCAGAATGGCCGCGATCCCCGGCGGCCAGTTGGGAGACCCGGTTTCGGGTGGTTGTAACTATCCTCGGGCGCAATGAGCCTTGGGGCGGAAAGAAGGTCGGATCTGATGTCGGATGTCCACGCGAAACCCCACCACGATTATCACCTCGTCGATCCGAGCCCCTGGCCCGCGGCGGCGGCGACCGCGGCGTTCTTCCTCGCGGCCGGCGGCATCATCTGGATGAAGCACCTCGCCTTCGGCGCGTTCAAGCCGGAGGGCCTCGTCTTCGGCGCCGCCGTCATCGCACTGCTTTTCGTCGCCGGATCCTGGTGGGTCGACGTCATCAAGGAATCGAACAGCGGCTATCATACGCGCATCGTGCAGATCGGCCTTCGCTACGGCATGATCCTGTTCATCGCGTCCGAAGTGATGTTCTTCGTCGCCTGGTTCTGGGCCTTCTTCAATACGAGTCTTTTCCCTCCTTCCCGATCCAGTACCTGCGCAAGGACTTTATCGGCGGAACCTGGCCGCCGAAGGGCATCGAGGCGATCGATCCCTGGCATTTGCCGTTGCTCAACACGCTGATTCTTCTGACCTCCGGCACCACGGTGACCTGGGCCCATCACGCCCTTCTGACGGGCGACCGCAAGGGCCTCAAGTGGGGCCTCGGCCTGACCATCGCGCTCGGCGTCCTGTTCACCGCGGTTCAGGCCTATGAATATATCCATGCGCCATTTGCGTTCTCGGGATCGATCTACGGCGCGACCTTCTTCATGGCGACGGGCTTCCATGGCTTTCACGTCATCATGGGCACGATCTTCCTCGCCGTCTGTCTGCTGCGCGCGCTCATCGGCCAATTGTCGCTCGACCATCACCTCGGCTTCGAATTCGCCGCCTGGTACTGGCATTTCGTCGACGTGGTGTGGCTGTTCCTGTTTTCCTGCATCTATGTGTGGGGAACCTGGGCGCCGCCTTCGAGCATTGAGCCTGCCGCTACAGGCGCGATCAGGGCGGCTTCGGCCGCCCTTTTCTTTGGGCGCTTTCAGGCGGACCGCGGAATTTGCGCGCAACGCGGCTGGCGCTTCTCGCGGCGGCGATCGCGGATAGAGCGGGATGAGAAAAAGTGCGAGCACTTTTTCGCCCGCATCCCACTCCAAACTATTGGAATCGATCACGTTCATGATTTTGGATCAATTCGATCCAAAATCATCGTGATCTAACGCCGGGGGGCGAAGAAAGCCGGGGACCGGGAGGCCAGCTCGCGGAAACGACGCCATTCAAAAGGCTTGATGACGACGAGATCGCGCCGAGGCGATCCCCGCGCCGGCGCGATAGACCAGCCGACTATCTCTGCAGCCCGAGCCGGGCCATCTTGTGGTAAAGCGTCTGGCGCGTGATCCCGAGCTGGCGCGCCAACTCCGAGATGTTCCCGGCGGTGTTGACGAGCGCCGAGCGGATCGCGTCCGCCTCCCAACCGGCCAGCGGCTTGCCTTCGGGCTTTCCCCTGGCGCACGACGGCTGCTCCGACTCGCAATATTTCGCGCCCAGCGGAGTATTGGCCATTTCCCGGAGAAAGTCGCCGGGCAGATCGGAGACCAGAGTTTCCGGGCCCGTGGTTACAGCCAGACAGGATCGCAGGACGTTGCGCAACTCGCGAATATTGCCCGGCCAGGGATGCTGCTCGAAAATATCGCGCACCTCCGCGCTCAACACCCTGCGGCCCTTGGTGTATTGCGCCGTCATTTCCTGTTCCCACAAATGCTCGATGAGGCCGAGCTTGTCGGGACGCTCGCGCAGAGGCGGCAGCCAGAATTGCGCGCCATTCAGCCGGTAGTAGAGGTCGCGTCGAAACGCGCCGATCCTGACGCGCTCACGCAGATCGCTGTTGGTCGCGGCGATGACCTGAACGTCGACGGGGACGGGCTTCGAGCCGCCGACGGGCACGATTTCCGAACTGTCGAGCACACACAGAAGCGCGGACTGCAGATCGAGCGCCATGTCGCCGATTTCGTCGAGGAACAGGACGCCGGTATGCGCCTCGACGAATTTGCCGGTCTTGCCGCCGGTGCGGGCGCCGGTGAAACTGCCAGGCGCATAGCCGAAAAGCTCGCTCGAAATAAGCTCGTGCGGGATGGCGGCGCAATTGACGAGCACCAGGGGGCGGCCTTTGCGCGGTCCTTCCGCATGAATTCGACGCACCAGATGATCCTTGCCGACGCCGGATTCGCCGGTGATCAGCATCGATATCTTCTGCTTTTGCAGATTGGCGGCTTTCTCCAGGACGCCTTCGAGAGTGGCGTCCCGCCATGGCTCCTCGCCCACCATGCGGCAGATATGGCAGGTTCGCGCGGCGGCAGCGGGATCCTCCGACGCCTTTGACGCGGCGTTTCGGCGCGTCCTCGCCGCAGTTTTGGAGGGATTCTCTTTGGTGACGAGTTCAGCGCGAAGGCGCCGGCCGCCCGGCAATTCAAGCGCGACCTGTTCGCCGCGCGCCGCGCTGAACGTCAGTTCGTCGGTCGTGATCCCGAGCACCGTCTCGATTTTCTGGAAGAGAATGTCCTCATGCCGCTCGGCGCCAAGCAGATTGAGGCCCATGCGCGTCACGCCGACGATTTGACCTTGCTCATCGAGCGAGAGCTGTCCGTCGAGCGCGTAATTCTGTCCCACCGAAGCCGCGCCGCTGTCGTCCAGCCGCAGCCGCAGCATAAAGGCGTCGGGCGCCTCCCGTTCGAACAAATTCGTCTCGATCAGATAGCTCGCGATGC
>CAVYFP010000031.1:0-33507 GCA_963767805.1 uncultured Alphaproteobacteria bacterium
TTCCGAAATTGTGCAACAGGAAAGTCATTGGAATTCAATGATCGGGAGTCCCAAAATTTGCGGCAATCCGACAAACGCGCCGAAATGATCGGAAAAACGTCGCCAAACGCGCCTCCTACGCCCGGCGCCGCGCCGCCGGCGGACGCCGATTCGTCGCACGGGACCGCCGCGGACGCGCCGCCGGGCCGGAGCCTCGCGCCCGCGCGCGCTTTGCCGCTTCCGGCCGGCCTCGAAACGCTCGCCGCGGCGGCGCAGGATTACGCCCGCGGCGCCAAGGCGCAGAACACCAATCGCGCCTACGCCGCCGACTGGCGCCATTTTTCCGCCTGGGCGCGGCGCCGCGGCTTTGCGCCCCTGCCCCCGGCGCCCGAAATCATCGGCCTCTATCTCGCCGCCTGCGCCTCGGAGCCGGGCATCGGGGCCCGGAGCCAAGGCCTGTCCGTGCGGACGATCGAACGGCGCCTCTCCGCGCTCGCCTGGCATTTCAGCCAGCGCGGCGCGCCGCTCGACCGCGGCGACCGGCATATCGCCGAGGTCATGGCCGGCATCCGCCGCAGGCATGGCCGCCCGCCCGAACAGAAGGAGGCCGTGCTGGCCGACGACCTTCGCGCCATGCTGGCGACGCTCGACCATGGCCTGCGCGGTCTGCGCGATCGCGCCATCCTGCTCATCGGCTTCGCCGGCGGCCTGCGCCGCTCCGAAATCGTCGGCCTCGATTGCGGGCGCGACGAGACCGGGGACGCGACCGGCTGGATCGCGATCGAGGCGAACGGCCTGCTCGTTCAGGTCAAGGGCAAGACCGGCTGGCGCGAGGTCGAGATCGGCCGCGGCTTCGAGCGAAAACACCTGCCCCATCGTCGCGCTGGAGGCCTGGCTGAAATTCGCCAGGATCAGCCACGGCCCCCTCTTCCGCCGGGTCGCCCAGGGCGGCAAGACCGTCGGCTCCGAACGGCTCACCGACAGGCATGTGGCGCGCCTGGTCAAGCAGGCCGCGATGGCGGCGGGCGTCCGCGGCGACCTCTCGGAGGCTGAGCGCAAGGGCAAATTCGCCGGCCATTCCCTGCGCGCCGGGCTCGCCAGCTCCGCCGAGGTCGACGAACGCTATGTGCAAAAGCAGCTCGGCCATGCCAGCGCCGAGATGACGCGGCGTTACCAGCGCCGGCGCGACAAATTCCGCGTCAATCTCACCAAGGCCGCGGGCCTATGACAGACGGCGACGCGCCAAAGCCCCCTCCCCTGCCTGATCCCCAGGCCTTTAGCGCAGCTCGTCGACAAGGTCCGGATGACGGTCGAGCAGCGTCATGAGCTGGATCGTCGGGCCGCTCGGCTCGACGAGGCCACGTTCGTATTTGTCAAACGCGTTCTCGCCGACCTTGAACAACGCGCCCGCCTCGCGTTGCGACAAGCGCAGCTTGGCGCGTAACCGCCGGATGCTCGAGGGCGCGGGGACGCCTTCGAGCTTCTCCTTGAGATTGCGCAAGGCTTCGTCGACGACGCTCATATCCTGGCCGACGTGAAGGCCATCCCCCTCCCCTGCTGGATAATATCCGGGAAGGTCGACGCTGACGCTCTCGCCCTTGTAGGCGACGATAAACGGCCGCTGGCCGCGCGTCAGCGTCGCGCCGGTCTCGGGGGAGGTCATCGTCTCGGGAAGCACCGGCTCCCTGGTCGCCATGGCTATTTCTCCTTGAACGACATCACGGTAAATTCGGTTACGACGTCCGCCTGAAACTTGACATAGAGTATGAGGCGGCGCGCCGGCACATGATAAACATCCTGCCAAAGACGATGGTCGGCGAAAGTCGTCATCGACTTGACGAACATCTGCCGTTCAATGCTTTGGATCGCTTCGACGATGCCGCCGCGATCGAAGCCAATGGCCGTCGCATCGCGCAGCGCCGAAGTCGTTATGGCGAGCGTGTCGATCGATCCGATCGCCAGCTTGATGGCCGCGAGATCGTAGGTCGGCCGCCGTTTCTCCATTGCGTGAGAGTGCCACCATAAAGGGGGTAAATCAAGGTAGTTTCCTTCGGTTCGCCAACGAAGTGGAACGGGCGTAGCGCGACAAAGGCGAGGGCGGGCCGTGCTGGCCCTCTCTTTCCCTGGCTTCGAGCCGTCTCGGGACGAGGATCTGGGCGTGTTTTGACGGCGCCCGCCTCGGATATCGAGATCTTTGATTTCCACTCTGATGGCAAATGTGTATTATGCGCTGGTGCTATACACATCGAGGTCGCATGCGCACCAATATCGAAATTGACGACGATTTGCTCGCCGAGGCCATGGCCGCGGCGGGTCTCTCGACAAAGAAGGCGACGGTCGAGGAGGCCCTCCGCGCATTGGTTCGCAGTCACCGGCGCCGGGCCGCTATTGCGGATATGATCGGCCTCGGCTGGCAGGGCGATCTCGACGCACGGCGGGAGGGCCGCTCAAACAAACCCCGGCCATGATCGTCGTGGACAGTTCAGTCTGGATTGCAAACCTCCGCGACCTCGACACCAGGGCGGTTCGCTCTCTGAGATCGATTGAGGATCCCGACGATATTCTTGTCGGAGATCTCATCTTGCTCGAGGTTTTGCAAGGCGCGCGCAGCGAGGCGCACGCGGGGCGGATCGAGACCGACCTCCGCCGGTTCCGGATCGAGAGAATGCTCGACCAGGAACTCGCGGTTCTCGGCGCCCGGCACTATCGGACCCTGCGCGAGAACGGCGTGACGATCCGCAAGACCATCGATCTGATCATCGGGACGTTCTGCCTCGCGCGCGGCCATTTTCTGCTCCATGACGACCGCGACTTCGACCCCATGGCCGCGCAGTTGGGATTGCGCGTGATCTGACTCGTTTCCTGCGAGCGCTTGGCGCTGTCTCGATCCTCGCTCGCGTTGAACCGGCTCGGCCGCGCGAAACTGGGGGGCGGATGCCGGTCCATTGTGGCTTCTTTGCGTGCTAAACGCGGCGCCGGCGCCGATAAGTATAGATTATCGATGGTGATCGGATTTGGCGCGATTTCGCGCGATTCAGACGGGTTTTGGCCCGTCGCCGGCGCGATTTTGGGCGCCTCGTGCGGGGTTTTCATGGTTTGGGGCGGGGTTCGGCCGGGCTGCGGCGCGTGATCGGGTCGGACGGCGCGGAAAACGGTGGGGATTTCGCCGTCCGCATCTGGCGCCGGGGTCGGCCGCCTGCCCGGCCGCGCGCGCCGCCGCGCGTCAGGGCGGGCCGCGGACGGCCGGCCCGAATCGTCAGGGGCCAGGGCCGGAGCGGCGATAGAAGATGACGCGCCCGTTCGGCGCGAGCGGGCTCAGAAAGTCGAAATCGCGGACATCGGCGGTCAGCGCGCGGGCGCGGCCAAATTCGCTCTCACGCCGTTCCAGCGAATTCGGGAAGAATTCCACCGATGTGAGCGGGGTCCGCCGACCAGGGCCGGAGAAAAGTGCTGAAAATCAGTCGCCCGAATCCAGCGATCCAGGAAAAACGACAAAGTGGAATCTGGGGATTTCGTCGGGGTCGGTAGATGCCGGAGCTGCGCAGACGGCTGCATTTCGCAACGCAGATCATTCCAATTGTGTTGCGCAACAAGCATGATATTATGTACAAGATAAATTGTTTCGGAGACCGCCCATGCGCACCTACCCGCTCAACGAAGCCCGCGCCGAATTCTCAAAGGTCGTCGAGCGCGCGCTGGCCGGCGAACCGCAGCGCATCACCCGCTACGGCAAGGAGGCGGTCATCCTCGTCTCCGAGGCCAATTGGCTGAGCCGTCCGAAAAGCGCCGCTTCGCTTGGCGACCTCCTCGCGGATTTCGCCGGGCGGCCCGGGACCGACGATGAACTGTTCGATCGCCCGGCGCTGCCCCAGATCCGTCCGCTCGGGTCCGATTTCGCGGGCGAATGAGCGTTCGACCGTGTATCTCCTCGACACCAATATCATCTCGCTGCTCGATCCGCGGCGGCAGGCCCTCGTTCCCGGCCTCATCCCCTGGCTGCGCCGCAATGGCGGGCGGCTCTTCCTCAGCGTCATCACCCTGACCGAACTCGAAGCCGGCATTTTGAAACTGCGCCGCGAAGGCAAGGACAAGCGCGCCGATGAATTCGAATCCCTGCGCCAGGCGATAGAAGCCGATTTCGGCGATCGCATCCTGCCGATGGATGCGCCGGTCGCGCTCGCCGTCGCCCATATTTCCGAAGCGGCCCGGCCGTCGGTCATCGAACTCGCAGACCTGATCGTCGCGGCCACCGCACAAGTTCACGGGCTCGCCGTCATGACCCGAAACAGGCGGCATTTTGAGCCGACCGGATTAAACGTCGTCGATCCGACTCTCGGCTTGCCCGCGGAGGAGACGCCGTGAAGAGAATCGCGTCGCGTCACGACCGGAATCAAGCGTCGGGATCGACCAGACCAGGCGCTTGACCAAGGCGGCTAACGCATCGACCGCCTCGCGCGGCGGCGCGCGGAGAAACGGCTTTTCGTTGAGGGCACGCTCCAAGGCTATTTGAGTGGGAGAAACAGGTCGGAAATGGTTTCGTGCTCCGGCACGTCAGGGTAGAAGCTGACCCGCTGGCGGAACAGCGAAAAGTCCCGCGTTTCTTCCCGCTGGCAGGAAGCCAGTCGCGATAGAGGAACAGGGGTGGCGCCTCCAGATTTTCGCTTCCGCCGACGACGCGGAGAACCGCGCGGCGACCACTTGGGATCACCCCCGCCTCTACTCCATGCGTCTTCGCTTCGATCGAACGGTTCGTCGCGGCGCAGAGGTCGAGACGGAATTCGGCCGCTGGCGTGGCGCCCGGTTTCTCGCCGAGCCCGGCCTCGCGCTGGCTGCGCTGACGCGCGAACGATCGACGTTCACGCGCCAGGATCTAGCCTGGTTCGTCGACAGCCACACGGCCGAACCCGCTTAGTTCGATGCGCTCATGGCCAGCGTCGAAGCAGAAGGCGAGATGGTTCGCGTCGGCCCCGACGCCTGCGGCCGGGATCGCTTCCGCACGAAAAAGATCGCCCCGGCTAACGAGTCATCCGGATTAACCGGTTAGCAGGAGACGGCGCGCTTCGCCGGTCCGCGCCCGCTTCGCCTTGAAGGGATGCGGTGATTCACGCCCAGCCCATAACGGGCTATGCTGGCGTGACTTTTGAGTTGGCCAAGGATGCCAGATGACCGCGCCCTCCCCTGCCCGTTCGCGCAATCCCGTCACGCGGCGCGCGCTCGATCTCGACGCCCTGGCGGCGATCCTGCCGATGGACCGGCGGGACCGGCTCGCCGAGATCCTGACCGACGACGACGTCGCCACGTTAAAACATCTGGCGCGGGAAGGCATGGGCGAGAACAGCCTGCGCGCGCTCGCCTCCGATCTCGCCTATCTCGAGGCTTGGGCGCTGGCGTCGACCGGCAGCCCCCTGCCCTGGCCGGCGCCCGAGGCCTTGGCGCTGAAATTCGTCGCGCATCATCTCTGGGATCCGGCGCGGCGCGAGGCCGAGCCAGGCCATGGCATGCCGGTCGAGGTGGCGGAGTCCTTGCGGGCGCGCGATTTGCTGCGGGTCGAAGGGCCGCATGCGCCGGCGACGGTGCGGCGGCGGCTCGCCAGCTGGTCGACCCTGCATCACTGGAAGGGAGCGCTCGGCCCGTTCAAATCGCCGGCGCTGCGTTCCGCGCTCCGGCTTTCGGTGCGCGCGACGGCGCGGCCGCGCATGCGCAAGAGCCAGCGCGCAGTGACGCGCGACGTGCTCGAGGCTTTGCTCGCCACCTGCGGCTCCGACCGGCTGGCTGATGCGCGCGACGCCGCGCTGCTTCTGGTCGCTTTCGCGTCGGGCGGGCGGCGGCGAAGCGAAGTGGCGAGCCTGCGCGTCGAGCAGCTCGTCGAAGAGCAAGCGGTCCTCGAAGACCCGAGCGAGCCAACTTCGCCGGCGCTGTCCTGTCTTTCGATCCGCCTTGGCCGCACCAAGACGGCCGAGGCCGACGCGGACGCGCGTGTGCTTCTGGTTGGGCGTCCGGTCGAGGCGTTGCGGGAATGGCTTCTGCGCGCCGACATCGAGAAAGGTGCGATCTTTCGGGCGATCGACCAATGGGGCGGGCTCGACGACCGGGCGCTGACGCCGCAGGCGGTGAATGCGATCCTGAAGCGGCGCGCCGTGGCGGCCGGGTTCGACCCGAAGCTCTATTCGGCGCATGGGCTGCGTTCGGGCTATCTGACCGAGGCGGCGCGGGCAGGGGTGTCGCTGCCCGAGGCAATGCAGCAATCGCAGCACCGCTCCGTGCAGCAGGCGGCGAGCTATTACAATGACGCCGAGCGGCTGCTCGGGAAGGCTGCGAGGTTGGTTTAGGAATTGTTCCACCCGCGACCTCTCCACGAACTCTTGCGGGATTGGAGCTACGGGCGTTGGGAGCGTTGTCAGAGAACCGCGGAGTGGGCACTCACCCGACGCTCTTCACTGTGGACGTGGCTGGGAACAAAAAAACGGCTAGGGTGCCTTTCGTATGGGCTCAAGACGTCAGCTTATCGCATGACGCTGGCATGCGTTGGGCGAGGAAAACACCTGCCGCTTTCTCTTAGAATAATCTCTATCTCTGTGGATTCGGCAATAGTTGACCGCGGTCAACTGCATGCCCACTTTATCCTTTCCGCATGCTCCTAACGCGAAGGCAAGGGAGTGGCGGCCGTTAACAACTCGTTAATTCTTAATTTCTTGCCATTCCGCAAAGAATCGGGCGTACTAATCCACGGGTTTTGTTGCAGGGCAGCCAAAAACCCGTAACTACGAGAGAGAGCCGTGGCTTCATCGCAGATTATCGATTTCGGTCAGTCCGCGATCCAGGACGTGATCGCGCATGACGCCCGCGAGCTTTCAGCTAAATTGCGGGCACACAGGCTTAAATTGTTCCCACCCTCCGCGCGCAAGAGCCTTCGGCGCTTTGCCTCGGGAGAGGCGGCCAAACTCATCGGGATCAATGACGGCTACCTTCGACAGCTCTCTTTGGAGGGCAAGGGGCCGATGCCAGACACCTCTCCAAACGGGCGCAGATCGTATACTTTCGAGGACATTCAGGGTCTTCGAGCGTACCTCGACGCCGCGGGCAAAAGCAGCCGACGGTACTTGCCCCACAGACAACCGGGCGAACATCTGCAAATTGTGACAGTTGTAAATTTCAAAGGGGGATCCGGGAAAACTACGACTGCCGCCCATCTCGCCCAATATCTCGCACTAAAGGGCTATCGCATTTTGGCGATAGACCTTGATCCTCAAGCAAGTCTTTCCGCGCTTCACGGGTTCCAGCCGGAATTCGATATCGGTGAGAATGAGACCGTATATGGCGCTATCCGCTATGATCAATCACGGCGTGACATAAGGGAGATTATTAAATCCACATATTTCCCTGGCCTCGACATTATACCCGGCAACATTGAGCTCATGGAGTTTGAACACGAAAGCCCGAAAGCTTTGGTTGGCAAACGATCTGACGACGCTCTTTTCTTTGCGAGATTGGCGCAAGCGCTAGCACCCGTGCAAGACAGCTATGATATCGTCGTTATTGATTGTCCGCCTCAGCTGGGCTTTCTGACTTTGTCTGCGCTTTGCGCTGCAACCGCCGTCCTAATTACTGTTCATCCGCAGATGCTCGACGTTATGTCCATGTGTCAGTTTCTGATTATGACGTCTGATTTGCTGGCCGTGGTCGCAAAAGCCGGTGGTAATATGGAATATGATTGGCTGCGCTACCTCGTAACCCGATACGAGCCCGGCGATGGACCTCAAACGCAGATGGTCGGCTTCATGCGCTCTCTCTTTGGCGAGCGGATGCTGACGAACCAGATGGTGAAAAGCACAGCCATTTCGGATGCGGGTATCACTAAACAGACACTTTATGAAGTCAGCCGCGATCAATTCACCCGCGCGACTTACGATCGGGCCATTGAGGCGCTCGAGAACGTCAATGGCGAGATAGAGGCGCTGATTCAATGCGCATGGGGGAGGTAGGAGTGGGCCGTAAACACCTTCTCGATGGGTTGGGGGATGACGAGTTGACCGCGGTCAACGAAAGTTCTGAAGGGGAGGTGGGCTCTAAGCCGACTCCTCGGCCGACTTTCGGCTCGCGCGGTGCCGTAGGCGCCATGGGAAGATCTTTGGAGCGGATCTCCGCTGAAATGGACGCGGCCAAGGCCCTAGAAGCACAAATGGCTGGCGGACATGTCGCTGTTGAGATCGATCCGGCGCTGGTCGACCCTTCTTTCATCCCGGATCGCATGGAGGGCGCGGACGAGGATCACGCTTCGCTGGTCGACGCGATCAGGGAGCGTGGGCAACTGGTTCCTATCCTTGTGCGTCCTCATTCGAAGGCACCCGGACGCTACGAGATCGCATTTGGCCACCGGCGCTTGCGCGCCGCGATGGCGCTGGGTCGTCCAATTCGCGCTGTTATAAGGCAGCTATCTGATGAAGAGCTGGTTGTCGCCCAAGGGCAAGAAAATAACGCCCGCAAGAACCTCTCCTATATCGAGCGAGCCAGCTTCGCGGCGAGGTTAGAAGACCGCGGTTTCACCCGAGACACTATTATGGCGTCACTGTCCGTCGACAAGACGGAGCTGTCCAGGCTGATTTCGATCCGTCGTGCCTTTCCTGTAGAACTCGTCGCGGCAATTGGCCCCGCGCCCAAGACGGGTAGGCGCCGTTGGATGGATTTGGTTGATCGCCTTCAAAACCGCAACAGCGACGAGCTGGTAGAACGGCTCATTGCTGACTTTGCCAACAGGATCGGCTCCTCCGATGAGCGCTTCAACTTCTTTTTTGAAGCGCTTGCAAGCAAATCGCCGACGGCAGGGACTCCGGGGAACTGGGCAACTGAAGAAGGACGAAAAATCGCCCACATCGCGCGCGGCCCCAATCGCGTCATTCTAACGCTTGACGAGAAAACCACTCCAGATTTTGGAGGCTATCTCGTCGATCGGTTACCGGAACTCTATCGCGCGTTTCAGCAGCAAAGACAGCGGAAACAGGCACGATAGCGTCGGCGCACCTACGGCGCGTCATCATTCAAAGCAAATCAAGGAGAGATACGCAAAGAAAAAGGCCCCGAAACAGACGCTCCGGAAGCCCTTCTCACACTTCGCACGTTGAGAATTCTCACTTCCGCGAATCATAGTCAAGAGTTCTTTAGCGTCGTTTCGGCGAGCAGATTTTCTTTGCCTAAAACAAGGCGAAGAACATGCAGCATCTTTCATCAACGACGCTTTCCAGGCGGCGGGCAGGGGTACTTTGCCTGCACAATGCCCCCCAAGAAATAGACGCGACTGTCGGCGAACAGCGACGGGCAATCCGCTTGCCATTCGCTCGGGACGCTAGGGCAGGGGTTAACCCCCGCCTCGCATTCGCCCGGAAAACCCCAACACCGATTTTTTCATCAACCGATTTCGCATTCGCAAAGCGCCGCCGGACACTTGGCGCGCGCACGCAAGGATTCGCTGTGGGCGCGCGCCAAAGCCGATCGGCGTTCGCGCGGGGCGCCCATAGCAAAGGAGTTTCGAAATCAGATTCCAGGCAGGACCGGCGCGCCAGCGACAAATCTCTGAGCCCGCCAGCTCCAGCCAACCAGTTCTTCGCAGCATCAACCAGCTGTGTAGAGGCGTGAACCGCGTACCCAACAACCTACCAGGAGACATTTAGGCAAAGAAAAAGCCCCCGAAACGTCGCCGCATCGGAAGCTCCATCTTAAAACCCACAATTTCTAGATAGCGCTTCCCGCCATTTTTTGTCAAGGCCGAACGCCGTTTCAGCGAACGCTTTTGCTTTGCCCGAAGAAAGGCAAAGACCATGCAATTATCCCTATCAACGACGCCCTTCGGGCGGCGGCCGTACACGCTTGCCCAAACGCAGGCCCAGATCGTCGCAAGCGAATGCGCGCCAGACGCGCTGGTGCGCAAATGGCTGGTCTTCGACGACATCTGCGCAGCCATGGCGGCGCTTGGCGTCTCGGACCGGACGCTCGCCGTTCTGAAGGCGCTGCTGTCCTTTTATCGCCCGGATACGCTCGCTGGCGACAAGCCGATCATCGTCTTTCCTTCGAACAGGGCGCTGGCCCAGCGGGCAGGCGGCATGGCGGAGAAAACTCTGCGTCGGCACCTGGCGATCCTGGTCAAACTAGGCATCATCCTTCGCCGCGACAGCGCCAACGGCAAGCGCTACGCCCGGAAAGGGGAGGGGGGCGAAATCGCCGAGGCCTTCGGCTTCGATCTCACGCCGCTCGTGGCCCGCGCCGAGGAATTCAGCCAGCTCGCTGCCGAGGCGGCAGCCGAGCAGCTTCTCCTGCGCGGGCTCCGCGAGACCATCACCATCCGCCGGCGCGACATCGACAAGATGATTGCGACCGGCGCCTATGAGGGCGTCCGGGCCGACTGGAACGGTTTTCAGAAGGCCTTCATGGCGCTTGGGGGACGCATCGCGCGAACGGCGACAGTCGAAACGCTCGAACCTCTGGCCAAGGCGCTCGAAACTCTCGCGAATGAGATCCGCGAAGTGCTCGAAACTCATGTCAAAACATTAAAAATGACCGGCAATGACGGTCAAAGTGGCCGTCATATACAAAATTCAAACAAAACCGATCTTCTTGAATCTGAACATGGCTTGCCAATAAGCCATGGGGCGGCCAACGAGCCTCAGCCGGAAATAACGCCCCCTCCAGCATCGACCCCACAGCAGGAAACGCCGCAGAAGGCGACCTTTCCGCTCGCTATGGTCCTCGACGCTTGCCCCGACATTGTCGAGCAAGCGCCCGAGGGCATCAAATCATGGCGCGACCTCATCGCGACAGCGGAAAGGGTCCGCCCCTGGATCGGCGTCAGTCCCAGCGCCTGGGAGGAGGCGAACGATATTCTCGGGCCGACTGACGCCGCGATCGTCGTCGCCGCGATTCTGCAGCGCGGGGACGCCATCGCCAGCGCCGGCGGCTATCTGCGCAGCCTGACCCAAAAGGCGAGGGCAGGGGCCTTCTCACTCGGGCCCGTGCTGATGGCCTTGATCCGCGCGAACCTGAAAAAACGCGGCGAAAAAATGCGGGCCTGATTTCGTATTCGCAAAATGCGCTGGTTTAATCGACCCAACCGTTCGCGAGAGCATGGCAAGGACCGAAATTGGGAAGCGGAGGGCGGGCGTTGCGGTAACGAACAAGGGCTAAAAAGGTTTCGCAAGACGGCGAAGCAATATCTGATCTGAAGACGATGAGTTAGTGGGACTGATGGATGTCAACTGTTCACACCGTACCGCAAAGATTAAGTTGTCTGTTCTTGAAACCTTCGCTATGGTTCGGGTTTAGATTGCCATATTTTCTGTTCATTTTTCGATTTCGGATTTCACGTGACCGCACGCAGCGGAAACCTCGCGAACGCTCCGGCAGACTCGGAAGCAGGCCAGGCCGACTGCGGATTTCAGTCGGTTCTGTCGCAAACTGTTCTTGGCGGAAACCTGGGGGGTGTGATCGCTGGAAACGGGTCTGGCGGAATAGCACGATGACCGAGTTCAAGGGCAGCCATTTTGAACGTGAGGTGTCCTCTGGGGCGTGCGCTGGTACGTGGCATATCCAATAAGCTATCGGCAGCTCGAGGAAATGATGGAAGAGCGCAGCGTCGAGGTTGACCATTCCGCGCTCAATCGTTGGGCCGTGAAATACGCCCCGTTGCTGGATCAGCAAATTCGCGCCCGCAAGCGGTCGGTTGGCTCCAGCTGGCGACTGGACGAGACCTATGTGAAGGTCAAAGGCTCCTCGAAATATCTGTATCGTGCGGTCGATAAAGCTGGCGCTTACCGTAGACTTCCTGCTGACCGCCAAGCGGGATCGAAATGCCGCCTTGTGGTTCCCGCGCAAGGCGATCGGCCATCATGGCGTTCCCAGGAAGATCACGATCGACAAGAGCGGCGCCAACACGGCGGCGATCGAAGCTACAACGCAGAACATGAGGCGGACATCCAAATCCCTCGGATCAAATATTTGAACAACATCGTCGAACAGGACCACAGAGCCGTCAAACGAGTGGTGCGGCTGATGATGGGGTTCAAATCCTTTCGGTCCGTCGCGGCAACTCTCGCCGGAGCTGAACTCATGCACATGATCCGCAAGGGCCAGTTGCGCGCGAAGGGTACATTGCGTCCGGCGCGGCAGTTCCATGCGCTGGCCGGATAAACCAATTCGTCACCCCTGGCCGTCCTCGCCCACAGAGTCAATTTGCGACAGAACCGACCAAAGAATGATCGCTGGCGGAAGCGCCATGCGAATGTGCATTTCCATTTTACGCCGACGCGCGCGTCCTGGCTGAACCAGGTCGAGATCTGGTTCTCTATCCTCGCCGGCAAGGCCCTCCGGGGCGCCTCCTTCAACTCGCTTGGCGAACTCAAGGCCCATATCGCGACCTTCGTCGAAACCTACAACGAGACCGCGAGACCCTTCGAATGGATGGCGTCCGAGGTCCATCAGAAACAACTCAAGCCAAGCTTCGCGGTTCAGTGAGTTCTGGGTACTAGTCGAACATTCCGCCAAAAAGCCAATCGGGGCTCAAAGAATCGCATCTCGCCGTTTCTGTACCGCAACCGCGCCGTCTTTGAGTTCATGATCCGCCGCCTTAAAGATTGCCGTCGGACCGCCGCACGATAAGATCGCTTTGCAATAATTTTCTTGTCGCCGCCCTTCTCGTCGCTGCCGTCAGCTACTGGTCATGAGTCCGCAAACCTCAGGCGATGACGGCTTTGCAGAAGCAAGCAGCGATCCGAAAACGGATGGACGTGGCGGCGGACAAATGGTTTGTCTCTCGAAGCGTCCCGGATGCTGGCCAGGTCATATTGCGAGGCGCTGATGATCGCCGCATCAGACGTTTGCCTGATCGAGAATATGTCACTTTTGAGCAACTGATGCCGCCATATTGCGCGCCGACTTGCGAAACCGATTGCTCGCTTAGGCTTTTTCGTCTCCAATTGTTAGCGTCAAGGAAAAGTCGCGTGAGAGACGCCGGGGCGGGGATACAGTGAGCTATCAAGCGCGAATATTGAGGACGCCCATTGGGCTTGCGACACGTTCTCCGATTTACTGCGGCGCCCCGGTGCTGACAGGCTCGATTGCAAGGCTTGCAATTCCTGGCCTTGCGCTGGCGGCGAATATCGTGGCCGCGGCGACGGTCATGCCATCGCCGGCTGCGGCGTTCATCTGCGGCCAGTCGACAAGCAGCACGCCCGGTCCCGCCGGCGACGGCGCCGGAGCCTCCGATCTGGGGAATGCGGCTGCCACAGCTTGCGGCGCCGGAGCGAGCGCGGCGGGGACTAACGCAACAGCCTTCGGCTCCAACAGTAGCGCCGCGGGCGCGTTCGCAACAGCGACAGGGACAGGCAGCGCCGCGACCGGCGACGGCGCCGTTGCTGTCGGCGCGTTCGGCATCGCCAATGGGGCCAACGCAACGGCGATCGGAACGGATAGCGGCGCGACTGGCGACTTCGCCAGCGCCTTCGGCTATTCGGCGAAGGCCACCGGCAGCAGCGCCACCGCCACCGGCGTATCAGCCTCCGCCATTGGCGATTTCGCGACCGCAACGGGCGCCAGCGCCAGCGCCGTTGGCGCGGGCGCTACAGCGACAGGCGTTTTCAGCCAGGCGAGCGGGGAAATAGCGACAGCGACCGGTGTTCTGAGCGCCGCCATCGGCGATCAAGCGACTGCGGATGGCGGCTTTGCTTCCGCCTTTGGCGCAAACGCCAGCGCGTTCGGAGCCAGCGCCACCGCCGCCTCCGACAACGCCACGGCGATTGGGCAAAATGCTGTTGCGTCCGGCGCAAACTCTACGGCGC
This sequence comes from uncultured Alphaproteobacteria bacterium, assembly GCA_963767805.1. Taxonomy (GTDB): domain Bacteria; phylum Pseudomonadota; class Alphaproteobacteria; order Rhizobiales; family Beijerinckiaceae; genus Methylocapsa. The sequence goes on from CAVYFP010000031.1 coordinate 13,800, forward strand.
TCGGCCAGGGCGCCGTCGCGACGGGGGACAATTCCACGGCGATTGGGCAAAATGCTGTTGCGTCCGGCGCAAACTCTATGGCGCTCGGCCAGGGCGCCATCGCGACGGGGGACAATTCCACGGCGATTGGCGCGGGCGCCTCGACGGGGGGCTTTGCAGGGGCGACGGCGATCGGCGCAGGCGCACAGGCCACGGCGGCCAACCAGGTGGCGCTTGGCACGGCGTCGTCGACGGTCTATGCGCCCGGCATCGCTTCGGCTGCGAGCCTCGCGGCGCAGAGCGGACCGACCTATTTCACCACCACAGACGCCGCCGGCCATCTCGCAGCGGCGGCTTTCGGACCGCAGGACATCGCCAATCTTTACGGCGGCGTGGCGGCGCTGCAAAATCAGCTTGCCGGCATTCAAAAGGAAGAGCGCAGGGGCATCGCTGCGGCGGCGGGGATGCCGCCGATGATCACCCCTTCTGCGTCTGGCAAGTTCACCGTCGCCGTCGGCGGCGGCTTCTTCCAGAACCAGGGCGCCGTCGGCGTCACCGCCGCCTATCGTTTCGATGCGCCAATTCCTGTCTACGCCTCTGCCTCCTTCGCCAATGGCGGCGGCAGCCAGAATGTCTTCCGCGTCATGGGCGGCGTCGAGTTTTAGGCGGATCGCATCGGCGGCGCGGCTGAATTGCGCGCCTTCGCCGCCGTGCCGGTCTTCAACTCGGGAGGCGCCAATTGGCGCGCGGGGCGCGGCGCCAAGGCCTTGCGGCGCCTGAAGATCGGAGACAGGGCGCATGCGGCCCCATGCCGAAAGGCCAAGCAACTCATTGGGAAGCTTGAGCATATTCTTGTCGCTCAGATCAATTCAATCTGAGCCGAACATGCTCGAGGCAATATATCCGCGCGTTGGTCGGCGGAACCGGGTACTCGCCGGCGCATTTGGAATACGCCGCTGGCGATCAAGCGAAATTCGCGCCCGCAGATTGAATTTCTAAAAGGCGCCGTCGAAATCGTCGCGCCAGGCCAGGATGCGGTACGGGTCGACGCCGCGATCCGTGACGATCATTACAACTTCGGCGCTGACCTTTCGACCGGAGCCGAGGTTGACGCGGATGGAAATCCGCACTGCTCCCGGACCGCCAATAGAGACATTCGCGCTTGCCCCGCCAAGCAGGTCCCGGACCGTTCGGACGTCTTGCGAACGCCGTTCGCTCAAGATGGCGCCAACGACGTCCGGGGAGATGTTCGGCAGAGCCGCGACGACCTCCGCGGGCGCCTCAGTGACGTCGATCTCCGCGCGGCCGTTGAAAATTGTCACGAAAGGTAAAGCACGCTTGACGAGTGCGGGGGATAGACCGAGCACGAATCCCAGTTCGGCGGTGTTCTGGAATGGGGCCTGTCGCGGCTCGTAGTTCAGCCCCGCAGTTTTGTATATTTCCGCCTCTTTGTTTGGGCTGGGCGTTTCAGCCTTTTCGCGCCAACCGATGATTCGATCTGCTGCGTAATCGGCAGCTTCCGGCTGCGCGCCAAGCGTCCTGAACAGTCCGGAGAGCAATGTCTTGGAGGCGAGGTTCAGATCGATCCGCGCGTGCTCGGTACGAAAAGCTACAGCTATATCCGCGCCACCCATCTGAAAAGAGAAGGCGCCGGAACCGGGGCGCGTTTCGTCGTCTACGCTCAAAAAGCGCAAGGCCGTGAGTTCAATCGCCGCAGTGATCAGCGCTTCCGAACGCAGCCTGTCCTCATGAACCCGCATGGGGACGGCGGTGTTTGCGGCGTAAAGCGAGAACACGCCGACGAGGGTCGCCAGTGCAGCGATGATGAAGAGAACCGCGACGATGATGAAGCCGGAGTTAGATTCGGCGGCGTCGCTTCCCGAGTTGGCGACCGCCTTGCCGCCCTCACCGCCGATCTGACGAGCAGCCAATTCAATCTCCGAAATTGAGTTCAATCAGGCGCCTCGCTGCCTCCTCCGCTCTTGACAGTTTAGCAGATCAACAGTCATGTAAACCCAAATTTGGAGGATCGACCAATGAGCCCGGCAGCATGTCTTCGCGCCTTTGTCTCCCACGTCAAGTTCGCAAGGGCGTTTTGCGCTGCGGCTCTGATCGTTGCGGCGCTGCAGATTTGCAGCGCCGGCGCCGCCCACGCTGCGGGGGTCGATAAATGCTCGCCTTCTGGAAATCTGGATCCGGGGACGGGCAATGATCTGTTGATTGACAGATATTGTGCGGTCGGCGTCGGGACTTACAATTATCGCAACGTCAATATCGTCAGCGGCGGCGTGCTCGCCTTCGTCGAAAAGGCCACCACACTCAACGGCGTCATAAATTTTTGGGCCAACTCGGTCCTGGTCGAATATGGCGGCTATTTGATTGCCGGCTCGGCCTCGAACCCGTTCGGCGCCAACGGCGGCACGCTGACCTTCCATCTCTATGGCTGCGAGCCTGGTTCGGACGGCAAGTGCGTTCCGGGTTCGTCGCCAGGCGCTCCCGCCCCCGTGCAGATCTCATGCGTGTCGAATCCGTCAAATGTAGCAAATCCGTGCGGCATTCCGGACGCGGTGTGGACGAAATCCTGCACGCTGCAGACGCCGCCGGATCCGTCCTGCGTCGCCGTCACGCTTCCCGGCGCCGCGCCCGTCGCACCCGTCGTCCCGCCGGGAACGACGCTGCCGCCGTGGCCGAGTTACAGCGACATCTTCTATCGCTACGAATCGCTGCCTTATGACAACATCAAGGGCAACCCGGGCTGGTTCGGCTACAAGGTGCTCGCGGTGTCCGAAGGCGGCACGCTGCAGCTGTTTGGCAAGAAGGGCGCGTTTTACGGCGCGCCCGATCTTCCGATGAATTCGGGCGAAAGCTGGGTTCGGTTAGACGGTGATATTGTGCATGGGGCGGCAAGTCTCAAGGTCGCGACGCCGGTTCCGACCTGGAAAGTCAACGACCATATTGTCGTGACGACGACCGACTATTTGCCGGACCATTCCGAAGAGCTCGTCATCACGTCCGATTTCCAGCGACTTCATGACTTTTGGCTTCACCCGGGCGCCATGCACGGATCCGATCTCGACCAGTCCTTGCGTGGATCCGACCAATACGGGCGTGGAGTGGACCCATAATGGCACAGCGTTCGGCCTCTCGTCGATCCCCGCCACCATCAATATCAAGGATCAGTCGGGCGCAAAGAAGACGGCCGCCGAGACCCGAGCCGCTGTCGGCCTGCTGACGCGCAGCATCAAGATCGTTTCAGAGGGCGACGCCTTCGGCGAATGCTTTCCGCCGGCAAAAGCAGATCTGACCAGCAGGTGTCGCGTCAACGATACGCGCCAGACCTATTATTTCGGCGGCCACACCATTGCCCGTCAGGGCTTCGCGGGGTTCCAGGTTCAGGGCGTCGAATTTCGCCAGCTGGGGCAGGGCGGACGGCTCGCCCATTATCCGGTGCACATGCATGTGGCGCGGGCGACGCCGCTCAACACCTTCGTCAAGGATTCGTCGGTCAATGAATCGATGACCCGCTGGATCACTTTGCACGGCGTCTCGGACGTTCTGGTCGAACGCAACGTCGGCTATCTTTCGATCGGCCACGGATTTTATCTCGAGGACGCGGTCGAAACGAACAATCAGCTTTACTCCAATCTCGGTATTTTCGCGCGCGCCGGCGTGACGAACGCCCAGAATCCACGCAATGTGCCGGGCATTCTCGCCGATCCCTACACGAATGGCGGTCCGACGAAATACAATAGCGACAAGGACACGCCGGCGGTTTTCTGGATCACCAACGGCTGGAATGATTTCGTGGGCAATATGGCGGCTGGCGCCGGCATGTGCGGCGCTTGTTTCTGGGAGACGCCCGCGGCGATGTGCGGCCCCTCCAAGAAAGAGAAATGGACCTCCTACGCATCCGAGCAACGCATTGATTCGACGGATCGCACGGGTTCGTCGCCGCTCAAGAATTTCGACGGCAATTACTGCACCTCGGCGCAGACGTCATTCCAGACGGTCGGCTATATCCAGAATTGCGGCGGCGTCTATACGGCATCCGCGCCAGTGGATAAATATCCGGTGCCGGCGGGTCCCAATGTCGCGACCGTTCCAAACAAGCTGGCGCCGCCTTCCAACATCCTGTCGCCCGCTTGCGGACCGGGGACGTCCATTCCGATCTGCGCCGCCGATTATTATCCAGCGATCGACGACGGTCCGCTCAAACAGGGCACGAAATGCCCCGACGACGTCACCAAAACCTGCGATTCGACCAACGCCCCCCTGTGCACCGGAGGGAGCGATCCGAACTGCATGCCGAGCGTCATCAATCATTATACTTCGAGCTTCCATTGGGCTCCGTATAATTTCTCCGCCGTATGGCTGCGCATCCGCTGGCATCTGTTCGCCAACAGCTTCCTGTCGGACGTTTTCAACTCGGGACTGACATTCATCTCTGGCGGCGACTACACGCGCTCATCGGCTCCATTCGGCCTGTGGGACCTGGCGCTCCAGAATGTGTTCGTCGGTCACACGCAGCCCGCGGACAAGACCCATGCGTTCGCCTCTGTGCTCACGCCGTTCAATGCAGACACCGGCTTGCAGTGCGATAACGCCGCGCCGCCCTACAACGGCGGCTATTGCCTGTCCAAAAACAACAGCATTTCGATTCCGAAGGACAATTTCGGCGCCGGTCAACATCTCTTCAATATTTACGACGGCCCTGCGTCGGAACAGTCGAACGCGTTTTTCAACATCACCAAGCAGCCTCTCGGCGTCAACACGATCAGCCCATATTTCTTCAACACCGTTCTCGGCGTCCCGAAGGCCTACTATCCAGAAGGCGTCGGCATCACGAAGAACACTTGCTATATGCCAAACGCGGCGATTGCATGGAAGCAGCCGAACGGGTTTTACTATCCTCCAAATTTCCGTTCGTTAAATTTGTTCTTCAGCAACGTCGACATTCGTCATTATGTCGTCGATCCGCAATGGAATCCCGACACCTACACGACAAACGCTACGCAGGCCCAGGCGGCCTATTGTCAATATGCGCCGAACATGTTCGACACATTTTCGGCCAATGACCGCCAGACTGAACTGACCGATGAAGACGGTTCCCTGACCGGTTATCTGAATACGACTTCGGTCAACGATGACGCCTTCTTCACGGCGCCGATCGAAGGTCCTGAATGCCAGTCGGATCTGTCGGTGCCGACGAATCCGCCAAACGCCAGCAAGCCAAGCCCCGGCACGGCGAAGAGCAGTCCGTACAGCTATGTGACGACGGTCGTTTATCCAGACGCCGCACGACTTGCCAATCCGAAGCTGAAAAGCTGCGGCGATCCGGACTGGACCTCGCGGTGCAGCAATCAGAACTGCTATGGCGTGCCCCTCTATCGGCTTTACCAGACCGGAAAGGAGAAAGCCGCGGCCGCTTTGCCGCATTTCATTCGCATGGCGGGCTTCGATATCTGCCAGCGCCAGAGCATGTCAGCCAACCACGGCCTCTATTACGTCGATCTGACGGCCAGCGCGGCGAAGCAGGACGCATGGGTTTCCGGATTGCCGCCGTGCGTTTCGCCGCCGCCGGACCCGACGAATCCGCCGGCGAACTGCATCGACAGGAATGTGTTCAAAGGCGGTCAAGCCTATGATTTCTTCCATGTCTTCGCCAGCAAGGACACCGAGCAGACCTTCAAAATGTATGTCGGCCCCGGGTTCATCCCGGCCAACGCCGTACAACTTGTCCGCGTCGATATCGGTCCCGTGCCCTTCGTCATTACGCCGGAACCGGATAAGACGAAGGTCTGCAGTTCGACGAGCACGACGTGCAATGTGCAATATGACAACTCGGCGATTCTGACCGTCAAGCTCAATCTCACCGCTTACGACGCCGACTTTCAGAGCAAAGCCAAGGCCCTCTGCGTCCCGAATACGTTCTGTACCTATTCGGGCGGAAAATGCGTCGGCAAGACCACTGCCGACAAGGGCCTATTCTCCAATGTAACGGACGCTGATCGCAACCTCACCTGCGCTCATGCCGGCGAAGATGTTGATTGTCCGACCGGCGGCTGTGTTGGGTTTCGCCTGACGCTGCCAGGCGGAACCGGCGGTTTCGTTGCAAACAATCAAACGACTCCGGCATTGCTGAATACCCTCAAGACCTGCTTCCCGTCGGACGCCAACTGGAATCCCCCGGGGTTGGTCAAGCCGGCGTCTCAGACGGTCGCGGGCTCTTGCTACCCGCAAACGACGAAAGCGCCGCTTACCACAGACTTTTGTCAGTGATCATGAATATGTCGGCGTTCCGGGTCGCCCCAGCGACTCGGTCGTCGCCCTTGCGAATTGATCCGCTGGATCCTTTCCTAGCGGCTGATCGCCGGCGACGGCGCGCTCGACGTTCGATGGGGCCTGGCCACGAGAGCGCGACAATCTAATTCGCCGCGTTTTGGGCGGACCCGACTGTGTCGCAATGTCCCGCCCTTGTAGCGCCGTGATCGCGACAGTTGCTTCGATGCCAGTCCAAATGCGCTTTCGCTGCGGCGAAGCGACGGCGCAATTTGCGTTCGTGGTTTGTACCTAACCCAATGGGGTCTGCGTCACTTTCCGTGCACGTGGTTCATGGGAGGGGCAACAGGCGGGCGCGCAGCAGCTCTGCGCCTGCGCGCCCATACATCGCACGCTTGAGGGTTTTCAGTCGGTTCTGTCGCAAACTGTTCTTGGTGGAAACCTGGGGGTATGATCGCTGGAAACGGGTCTGGCGGAATAGCACGATGATCGAGTTCAAGGGCAGCCATTTTGAACGTGAGGCGATCCTCTGGGGCGTGCGCTGGTACGTGGCATATCCAATAAGCTATCGGCAGCTCGAGGAAATGATGGAAGAGCGCAGCGTCGAGGTTGACCATTCCGCGCTCAATCGTTGGGTCGTGAAATACGCCCCGTTGCTGGATCAGCAATTTCGCGCCCGCAAGCGGTCGGTTGGCTCCAGCTGGCGACTGGACGAGACCTATGTGAAGGGCAAAGGCTCCTCGAAATATCTGTATCGTGCGGTCGATAAAGCTGGCGCTACCGTAGACTTCCTGCTGACCGTCAAGCGGGATCGTAATGCCGCCGCGGCCGGATTCATGGCGGCGGCGCGGGAAGGTCTAACCGTCTGGTCGCGATGAAAATCACCGGCCTTAGTTAGCAACAACCAAAGCCCTTTACAGGCGCCTCGATTACGATATAGTTCTCGTTATCTACGCATTGCTGCATTGAGACGGTCTCTCCACCGCTGCGTTAATCGCGGTACCGACCGATCGCGTCGCCCAGCGTCTTCCTCAACGGGTCGAGCCAGGGATCGTAGTTCCGCCACTGGGAGATTCCCTCACGGAAGAGCGGCTGGCGCACCTGTTCCGAGCTGGGGGTGTTTATCGCGCGCCGGCTGCGATGAAACGCCAGACATGCAGGGTCGTATTCGAGTCCGCAATGGGCAAGAATCCGGCGCACGCTGGCGCCAAGGTCATCGACCAGGTCCTCGTAGCTGACCCGCAGCACCCGTCCCGGCAGCACGCGATCCCAGTGACGCATCAGCTCCAGATACGTCCGGTAATAACGTGCGATCTCCTCGATTCCGTAGCAGAATTCCTGCCCTCTCGCATAGAGCTGCTTCAGGTTGCTGACGCAGCAGGCCATCGGCTCGCGCCGGATGTCGATGATCGTTGCATTCGGCAGCATCAGGTGGATCAGGCCGATGTGCCGGAAGTTGTTCGGCATCTTGTCGATGAAACGCGGCCGCCCCCGCCGATAGACTTGAGTCTCGTCCAGGTAGCGGCGCCCGAGGTGCACGAAAAGGAGCGGGTCCAGGCCCGGCAGCAGGTCCGGGTAGCGCGCACCGCCGCCGTTTGATCCCTGTCCTTGGAATTCCGAAACGATGCGAGGGATGTCGTGCAATTCCTGCGTGCCATCCACGTCCGGGTGCGAGGCGAGGATCTGTTCGAGCAGCGTCGAGCCCGAGCGTGGCAGCCCGACGATGAAGATCGGGTCACGAGCCGCTTCGCCGGCGCCGGTGCGGGCGGCGAAGAATTCGTCGCTGCACACCTCCGCCAGGCGGCGGGCGGCGCCCTCAATCGTCTCAGGACGGTAGCCGCTCTTCGCAAGCACCAGCGAATTGCCACGCTCGTAAAATGCCCAGGACCCGCCGTAGTCGCCCCGATCTTCAAGCGCCTTTCCAAGCGCGAAGCAAAGGTGCGCGCGGTCCGGCAGTCCCGGGCGAGATAGCGCCTCAAGGCCTCGCATACGCGCGACCTCGTCGTCGCTGAACCGATAGGTCTTCAGGTTGGCGAGGCTCCAATAGGCATCGCCGATATCGGCCTCGCCTCCCGTCGCATCCTCATAGGCGCGCACGGCCTCCTCCGCCCGGCCAAGCGCCTTCATCGAGTGGCCCAGCACGATCCGCAGGTGATTGCGCTGCGGCGTCTGCGAGAGCAGCTCGCTGAAGATTGGGATCGCCTCGTCATGGCGTCCGAGGCCCGCGAGTATGGTGGCGCGAAGAAATCGGGCCTCGGGGTCGGAGGGCGCGGTCTGCAGCCGGTGCTCGACCTGCTCCAGCGCCGCCGGATATTTCTGGCGCTCTATTAAAATGCGGGCGTAATCGAACCGCGCGTCGACGTAACTGGGCGCGGCGTCGACCACCTCGCGAAACAGCTGCTCCGCCGGATTCAGCGCACCGCGCCGTTGCGCGATCCGCCCGAGCAGGCGCAACGCCTCAACATGCCTTCCCTCTCCTGCGATCTGACGTGTCAGAAGATTTTCCGCTGCGGCAAGCTCGCCGTCGCAGAACCGACCGCCCGCCTCGACGATCGCGGGCGGCAGCTCCTGCAACTTCGCTAGGCGTTGCGCCGCGATGCTCGCCCTCCGCAGTTCGCCGGCCGCGTTCAGCAGTTGCTCCAGCATCCCCCAACTCGGCGCCAAGGCCGGATTCAGCGCGACCGCGCGTTCGAGAGACGCGACGGCGCGCAAGGGGTCGCCCAGCGCGGCGAGGCAATGACCACGCTCTTGAAAAAGGAGGCTGTAGTTCGGATGCGCCCGTTCAAGCGCATCCAGTGTCGCGAGCGCATCCTTCGCTTGACCGAGCAGCCGCTGGTTCAGCGCCGCCCAGTACAGCGCAGCCCGTTGCGACGGAGCGCGGTGCAGCAGCGCGCTGGCCGCCGCCAGCGCCTCAGCGTGCCGACGGACTCGCGTGAGCTCCTCAATGCGGCGCAACTCGCTGGCGGCGGCGTCCGCCTCGGATTCGCCGTGATATAGCTCAGTCACAATTGTTTCGCTTTAGCTTCATCAGCCCGTAGTGACCAGTTTCTATGCACGCCGAATTGGCTGGACATTGAGCCGGCTGCGAGTTGGCCGGCGTCAATCCATCACCTAGACAATGTCACTCGCGGGGGGGAACCCAATCCGATGAACAATACCGATCGCCGTCAGTTCCTGCAAATGCTGGGCACAAGCGCCATGGCCAGCACGCTCGGCTCGAGCGTCACGAAGGCGCTTGCGATCCCGGCCAATAACCGCACGGGCACCATCAAGGACGTCGAGCATATCGTGATCCTGATGCAGGAGAACCGTCCGTTCGACCATCACTTCGGCACGCTGCGTGGCGTACGCGGCTTTGCCGATCCGCGCGCCGTCCAGATCAATCTGCCGCTTCAGTCCGGCGGCGCCGTCAAGGCCTCGGTGTTCCTGCAGCCGGCGGGCCCGGCCAACGTCAGCGCCGGCTTCAGCGTGCCGGCCAATTACGGCAATCTGGGCGGCCCGGCGAATGGCGTTCCCGTGATCCCGCCATTCCGTATCGATCCGTCGAAAATCAGCCCCGGCCTCACCAGCCTCGGCCTCAGCTGGATCGGAGGCACCGGCCACGGTTGGGACAACACGCATTACGCCTGGAATTTCGGGCAATACGACGGCTGGGCGAACAATTCCGGTCCAATGGCGATGTCGTATTTCACGCGCGCCGACATTCCCTACCACTACGCGCTGGCCGACGCCTTCACCGTGCTCGACAACTACTATTGCTCGATCATGGGCCCGACCAATCCAAATCGCTGCTACCTGTGGACCGGCTGCGTCGGAAACGTCGATTATCTCGGCGCGGGCGGAACGGACGGCCACGGCTCGGGCCCGATCACCAGCAACGGCCTCAGCCCGAAGGGCCATTACCTCGCCTGGGAGACGCTTCCCGAGGTTTTGAACAAGGCGGGGGTGACATGGCGGATCTATCAAGATCTCGCAGGAGCGACCTTCGCGCCGGACTTCGGAGACGGAGACCCCGCCAACAGCTTCGAGGGCAACTTCACCGACAATCCGTTGCTGTATTTTGCCCAGTATGCGGCTTCGAGCGCCGGGACCTCGCTGTTCGACAACGCCTGCACCGGGACGCGGCTGGCATACACTCAGCCTTCGGCCAGCGACACCGCCGCAGCTTTTGAGAACTGGGCCTTGGGCCTGTTCCAACATTTCAAGGACGACGTGAAGAACGGCACGCTGCCCCAGGTCTCGTGGCTGCTGACGCCGTTTGCCTACAGCGAGCATGCCGACGCGCCCGTGAACTATGGCGCCTGGTTCATCTCGCAGGTGCTCGAAATCCTGGTGTCGAATCCCGAGGTGTTCAGCAAGACCGTCTTCATCGTCAACTACGACGAAGCCGACGGCAGCTTTGACCATGTCGTTCCGCCGTCGCCTCCGCCCACGCCCTCATTTCCCGCTGCGCCCGACCTCGGCGGGTCGACAGTCGACCACCGCCTCGAGATCGTCACGACCTCGACGCCGAACGCACCGATCGGGCTTGGCACCCGCGTGCCGTGCCTTGCGATCTCGCCTTGGAGCAAGGGCGGCTATGTGAACTCGCAGGTCTTCGATCACACCTCGGTAATCCAGTTCATCGAGAAGCGTTTCGGGGTCTATGAGCGCAACCTCTCGCCCTGGCGCCGCGCCGTATGCGGCGACCTGACGTCCGTGTTCAACTTCAAGAACCCGAACGACAAGCCGGTCGATCTGCCGTCCACCAAAAGCTATCTACCTCCGTTCCTGGGTCTGCTGTCCGGCTCCGTCAGCACCGATGACGTCAATGTCACGGCCAACAACGTGATCATCGGCGTTCCGCCGCAGGAAAAGGGCGTCCGCCCGGCGCGCGCCTTGCCCTACGAGCTGAACGTCCATAGCACGGTCCGTGCTTTCACCAACACGGTCGAACTGCGCTTTATCAACAGCGGCAGCGCGGGCGCCGTGTTCCAGGTGCGCTCTGGCAAGACCACAGATCCGGTTCGTAACTACACGGTCGAGGCTGGCAAGCAGCTGTCGGGGAGCTGGACGGTCTCCGGCTCATACGACCTGACCGTCTATGGCCCGAACGGGTTCACGCGCCACTTTAAGGGGAGCGTTGGCCTGGGCGCCGTGGCGGTCGATGCACATTCCGAACACGAACACGGATCCGAATGGAGATCTGACGACAACGGCTCGTTCTCACTGTCGGTCCGGAATGATGGATCGCGGAATGCTAACGTGACCCTGCTTGATGCGTATACGGGCGAGAAGGTCCACCGCGTGATTCCTCCGGACGCGCATGCCGAATTCGAGCGGTCGCTCGAACGGTTTCACGGCTGGTACGACGTGGTCGTCACGGTCGCGGAGGACCCGAGCTTCGAGCGTCGCCTGGCCGGGCATGTCGAGACTGGACGCGACAGCGCATCGGATCCGGCGATGGGCGGTCTGGTGACCCTGAAGGCCTGAGAACAGGCTCCTCGTCGCGCAAACTCTTGGGAAGCGCAGGAACGGCCGTGGCCCTGTGGGCACGGCCGTCCTTGGGGACGCTGCGGGCGTTTCAACTTCAGCAAGACGATCAACTTCTGCCGCTGACGGCTTGGCGCCGGGGTTCCGGTGCAAAGTTTCGGAAGCGCCTCAATGAGGCTCTACGACGAGAGCGGCAATTTCGCTGGGGTGTCAGCAGCCTCCAGAACTTCGGCGTCTCTCTTCCGCCTCTATAGCCTAAACCTTCATGGGAGGCGGCGCCCCAGGAAAATTGCCGCGCCCCTGCGTCGCCCCTGCCACACCCCAATCGGCGGGATTGCGCAGCGCGCGCAACGCATCGAGATAGCCGCGAATCTCATTGATCAGGGCGTTTTCGGTATAGGTTTCCAGGTCAAGCGAAGCCGGAACTGGCACAGTGAATCGAGACGGGCGACGACCCGGCCTCGGCTGCCTGTCGAGCGGCTGGCCGTTCCGGTCTAGAGGATGGTGCGATTCCGGCGCGACAAGGCGAATTCAAAATTGGGTGTTCGTAAAAGCTGATCAACGCTTTTTGGCCGACCCTCGGAATTCACAGCTGTGTGCCAATAGGCCTCGCCAATTGATCCCCAACTGGCGCGGGGTCAAGCAGTTAGCGATTGATATTGCGCAATCTGTTTCTGAGTTTTTTGCCGAATAGTGGCAAATCGTTCCCCCGCTTTATGCCATGGCGCCCTCCACGGGCGCGAGAGTTTTTTTTGGAATAGCTGGCTTCCGTTCGGGAGCCTATTCATGCCCTGAGACCGTCTCAAACATGGGTGTGCTATAGGTTCGGGGCCGTTATTGGCCTGGGGAATGACATGAAGTGGTGGGTTTTGCTGGAGGTGACAGAGTCAAACGGGAACGTGGAGGCACGCGAGCTGGCGTCCGGCCGCCAACCGGCGATTGCGATGTCTCCCGCGGCGATTGGGCTGACCTTGGCGGAGGGCAATTCCGTTCTCGCCGCGATGCAGACCGAGCTGGTTCAAGCGCAGGCCGATGAATATTGTCTACATCGGCGGACCTGTTCGCATTGCGGCTCCCGTCGCGCCGTCAAGGATTGGCGCACTCGGCGGCTGACGACATTGTTCAGGGCCGTTCAAGTCGAGGCCCCTCGCTTCAATCCCTGCCGCTGCGGGGTCGCCTCGCGCCGGATCGTAAGTCCGTTGGTCGAAATGATGCCTGACCGATGCACGGCAGAATATGAACGCATTCTCGCCAGGATGGGGAGCCTGGCAGCTTATGGCCGCGCGGCGGCGCTGATGGCGGAATTCCTTCCTCTGGACAAGGCGCCCGCGATCGAAACGGTCCGCCGGCGAACCCTTCGGGTTGGCGCGCGATTGGAGCAGCAGGTCCTGATGGCTAAGCCGTTGGCCAGCCCAGCATCCGTTCAGTCGATCGCGGTGTCGCTCGACGGCGGCCATGTGAAGTCGATCAGAAGCGATCAGATGCGATCGTTCGAGATCATGTTGGCTTGCGCGAACAACGATCAGGGCGAGCAACGCCTATTCAGCAGCGTCCCGGTCGAGGCGGATCGGCAGCGTCAACAGCTCAGCGCCGTCCTGTGCGGGCTTGGCGCAACGTCCGCGACCCCGGTGACGGTGTTGAGCGACGGTGCAGAAGGCCCACGCTTTCTGGGTGAGACCGCAAGCCCAGGTCCGACGCGTCATGTCCTTGACTGGTTCCATCTTTCAATGCGAGTTCAGCACGTTACACAAGCGGCAAGAAGCTGGCCGCGCGGGACGAAAGAGGATCTCCAGCAAGGCGATGTGCTGGCGAAAAAGATTGAACGGATCCGCTGGCGGCTGTGGCGCGGCCGGCCTCAAGGGGCTCTGGACCTGCTCGACGAAGTCTTGCAGGAGCTTGAGACGCCAAACCGCCAAGTCCAACTGACTGCGGCGTACCTCAAGAAGCTGACCAGTGTCTTGCGCGACCCGGAGACTTACGTCTCCGGGCAATTCACCTCGATCATCAACTACGCAGCCGCACGGCGTTCGGGCGAGCCAATCTCGACGGCGCCAACAGAAAGCGCGGTCCATAGGCTGCTGCATCGGAGAATGACGGCAAAACAACAAATGCGCTGGTCGCCGAGAGGAGCCCACTTCATGCTCAAGGTTCGCACGGCCGTTATGAACGGAACATTCGAACGGGATCACATCGCTCTCGGCCAATCGACGCCCCGCCTGCGACGTCGTGCGGCGTAGCACCCCCAACTTTGAGACGGTCTCTGCGGCCCGGAGGGAAGCCCATTCGTCGATGCCGGCGACACGGACCACGCCACGGGTTGGCGGCGTTCCCGCGCTCCTTTAAGCTGCGCAGGATCGCGGTGTCGCTCACTCGCATGCCGAGCCTGGCCATTAATCGCTCGGAGAGGGGGCCGCCGACGCCGTGGCCAAACAGCCTGACGATCCCGGCCAACCGGGCGGTCCGGCGTGCGAAAGGGCGCGCAAGCGCGGGAAGCCGTTCGGCGAAAATCCGGCGTTCGCACTGATCGTTCCAACATCGCCCGCGGCTCAGCCGCACCCGGATATTCACCGGCCTCGTTTGAGCGGAAAGATCACGCAGCGTCCTTATACAGAAGCTGTGATGGGAACTCAATTCTATGCCGCGGACAGGAGGCGTGGTCGCGCTCCTGTTCCGTGTCACGAGCGTCGACCGAGACGATCCAATCCGGCTCTCCCGGCTCGACGGCGGGGACTGTCAGATTCGGCGCAGGCGCCCGAGATGCTAATGTTTTCATAACTTTTGACGGCGCCGATCGACACGCAATGCAAGCCGGGGCCAGCTTGCACCGAGACCGAAGCAGACCCTTTTGCGGTGACAACTAATTAAAAGCGAAATCAACGCTTTAGGCTTATCCATTACATCTGAGAGTATCCGTCAGCACACAAAAAGCCGGTAGCGGGGGCTTGACGTTTAATTGAATCGGACGTTATCTATATATGTCACGATATAGCTTATCGGGTCGTGGCGCGATGGCATGACGTCTTTTCATCCTGAGGCGCCCCAACATGGGGCGTCAAAGGACTGTTCAAATCGCCCGCACTAATAAAGCGCACCGCTTCGTTCGATCCTCCACGCTAATGAGCGACCGTCTGGGCCAAAAAGGAAGTTCCGCGAACAGGTTCTTTGTAACTCAGAGCAATGGACCCATGGCGAGAATTTCGTATAGCGTAAATCCGCTGGTCGAGTAGCTAACACGCTATTGCAACTCAATATAAGAGTCATAATACACATCAATATACATGTATTCCGCGTCGCTTCTCAATTTGTGCGTCGATGACTGTGATCTGCAATCGTTCCATCGAGCTTTGGAAAGGAACACTCATGTTAAACAAGACTATGAAACAGTTGATGCCCGCCGCTGCGTCTGCGGCGCTTTTGATTTCCGCCGGGGTCGAAGCCCACGCGACGACGATAAATCTCGCCGTGGCGTCGAATTTTTATGGCACCAATTTTCCATTAACAAGCGCTATAGGGAACATTATAAGCTCCTTCGTCGCCGCTAATCCTTTGTATAGTGTCGTTGTAACCCAGAATGGATCCTCGGGAACGCTTGAAAATCAGATCACGGGCGGCAATGCCTTGAACGTCGATCTTTTTCTTGCGGCCGATCAATCTCATCCGCTTGATCTCTATAATAACCATCCAACTCTGGTGGACGGCATCCCGTTTGACTACGCCGTGGGCACGCTCGCTTTCTGGAGCAATGCTTCGGGCGTGCATGCGGAAAATGGCTATTCAACCGGCGGCTATACAAGCGTGGCGGCCGCTACGCCGACGCTGGCGCCTTATGGCGAAGCGACCCTGGAATTGTTGAGTAACCAGTTTAGCGGCACAAGCGGCACAACTACTTATCCCTCAACCTTCGTCGTGTATACCAATATTGATTTGACTTACGCTGCGGTTAGCGCCGGTACCCAGCCAGCAGGATTTGTGGCTCTGTCGTCTATTTGTAAAAATGGAGCATATCCCACCAGCGGTTCGGTTCGCGTTTATCCAGCCGGTGAGTTTACACCAGCAGGAACACTCACAAACTATTCCGGCACTTTTTCTAATCAAGGCACATACAAAAACAACACCAATGCAATTATTCAGGCCGGCATTCCGGTTCTCCGGCCGTCTGGCAGTCCTCGAACAACGGCGCAAGAGACAGAACTACAGGCCTTTATCAGCTACCTGAGTTCGTCTTCTACGACGAGTACGCTAAAGAAATACTGCTATGCCGGTCCGTAAGTATATTTGACCGGAGCCAGCGGAGCTGATTTCAGCTTGCCGTTCATTGCCCCTACGATCGTGGCCGGGGGTTCAGGCGCTCATCTCGGCGTTTAGTGGAGCGGGTTGAGGATATTCCCACTCGCTTCATTTTCCGCCCCTCTCTATGCGGATCGACCTAACGCCTCATGAAGAAAAGACGCGGCGGCCCGCCATAGAGCAGCGGATCGTCGCGTTTCGATCCATGCTTCGGCCATCTCGAGATCGAGGAAGCCAATGGGATGGGCCATAATTCTTCAACGACGGTTTCTCGCTGTCAGTTTCGGGCGGATGATTTCGCGGGGATCGCGACATTGCCCGCGATAATGTGACGAAAATATCACTATCATTTCGATATTATGCCGCAACGCGCAGCGAGCGTTTTTCCCGCTTGACGTGAGCGGGGCTGTATCGGAACTTCCTATATATATTTGTATATCGCGTAGGCGCCGCTTTTTTGGGAGTTTTGGGCCGCCATGTCCTCAGTTCGTGCCGCCAGACCCCCTCGCGCGAGAAACACCAGCGCCAAAAGGCCCATCCTTTCAAAATCTGCCGTTTGGGCGCCCGCCGGCCCACGCCGCGCCACCGCTCTTGTCCGCCCGGCATCGGCGCTTCAGGGCGGCGTCGCGACCATGACGGCGATCGCCGCCGTTCTCGCGCTGCAATCCCCGGCGTTGGCGGCTCCCACAGGCGGCACGGTGGTTCAGGGGTCCGCCGGCATTTCCCAGTCGGGCAATACCACCAACATCAACCAGTCCACCAACAAGGCGATCATCAACTGGCAGGGCTTTTCCATCGCCCCGAAGGAGACCGTCAATTTCAATCAGCCGAGCAGCTCGGCGGTGACGCTGAACCGCGTCATCGGCAATGAGCAGAGCGTCATCTCGGGCGCGCTCAACGCCAATGGCCAGGTCTTCATCGTCAATTCGGCCGGCATCGTTTTCACCAAGGGCTCGCAGGTCAATGTCGGCGGCCTCGTCGCCTCGACGCTCGATATCTCCAACGACGATTTTATGGCCGGCAATTACGTCTTTTCAGGCTCTTCGACGGCCTCCGTCGTCAACCAGGGCGCGATTAACGCGCATGATGGCGGCTATGTCGCGCTGCTCGGCAAGACCGTCTCGAACGAGGGCGCGATCAGCGCGACGCTGGGCACGGTGGCGATGGCCTCGGGCCAGAAGGTGACGCTCAATTTCGCCGGCGACTCGTTGATCGACGTGACCATCGACGATGGCGTGCTGGACGCGCTGGTCGAGAACAAGGCGGCGATCAAGGCGGATGGCGGCCGGGTGATCCTGACCGCCAAGGCGGCCGACGCCGTGCTGTCGGCGCAGGTCAACAATAGCGGAATCATTCAGGCGCGCACCATGGCCGCGCTGACAGGCGGCGGCGTGGCGCGAACGGGCTCGATCAAGCTGCATACTGAGGGTCCCACGATCCGTAATCCGGGCGGCACGACCCTTTTTCCGGGCGGCACGATCCATGTCGCGGGCACGCTCGACGCCTCGGCGCCGGGCGGCGGCAAGGGTGGGACGATCGAAACCAGCGGGAACAAGGTGACCATCGCCGGAGACGCCGCCATCACCACCAAGGCGGCGAGCGGCGAAAATGGGACATGGACGATCGCTCAGAATAATTTCACCATCGGCTCCGGCGGCGACATGACTGGTGCCCAGCTTGGGAGCCGCCTTGCCGATGGCAATGTGACCGTCCAGTCTGTGGCTGATATCTACAACCGCGCCGGCAATATCTACGTGAACGATGCGGTAACCTGGTCGTCGGGCAATACGCTAACACTCGATGCCAACTCCGCTATCTATATCAACGCGCCTTTCACCGGAAGCAGCTCTGCCTCAGGTCTTACGCTGCAAGCGCAAATCGTCAACATCAATACGCCTTCCGCCTTCGCCGTCAACACGCTCAATGTGAACCAAGCCAACGTCTACATCAACGCGGTGCAGAACTGGACAACGAATGGCTCGTGGACCTTTACGGCCGGGGACATCGATGTCTATCAACAGGTGAACTGGTCTGGAAGCACCCCGCTTATGCTGTCCGCCAGCCGCAACATAAATATCGAAGCCCCGATCACCGGAAGTGGGGCCGTTACGCTGCAGGCAGCAAACAATATCAATATCGATACGGCTTCAGCATTCGCGATCAATACCCTTAACGCGACCGCGGGCGGCGCCATCAATATCGACGCCCCGCAAAACTGGGCGGCATCCGGCTCATGGATCTTCACCGGCGGCGAAGTCAACGTCGATGGCGCGGTAAAATGGTCCGGAAATACGCCGCTGACGCTCGACGCCGCCAACGCCATCAACATCAACGCGCCTATCACCGGAAGCGGCGCGCTTGCACTGAATGCTGGAACCGACATCAACATCAATATGCCTTCGGCCTTCGCTATCGATACCATCACGGCGACGGCGGGCAATAACGTCAATATCAATGGCGCGCAAAACTGGACCGCGCCGGGCTCCTGGACATTTACCGGCGCCAACATCAACGTCGACGCTGCGGTGAATTGGTCGGCGGGCGCCCTAGCCTTCAATGCCTCCAATAATATCAATGTCAATTCGCCCGCGAACTGGTCGAGCGGATCGCTGACGCTCGGCGCCGGCGCCAATATCTTCGTCAATAAAGTGATGACCGCGACCGGAACGGGCAGCCTCATCGCCAGCTATGGCTCTGGCGTCAACGCCGATGGCAGCCCCAACGGGCTTTATATGAGCCTCACCAACCCCGGCGCCTATGCCGGCAGGATTGATTTCTCGGGCACGGGAAACGTGACGCTGGAGGGCCAGAATTATACCGTCATCAATTCCGTGGCGGAGCTTGACGCGGTCGGGAGCAATCCGACTTCGAATTACGTTCTCGGGAGCAGCCTCGCCAATCTGAGCTTTGGCGACGTATTGCCGTTCGGATTTTCCTCCCTGGATCAATTCAATGGCAATTTCAACGGCTTTGGCCATTCTCTGACGCTCTCGCCGCTGCCGGCGATTTCGATCACTTCGCCGCTCTCGATCGCCGCGCTGAAGGACACCAATTTGGTGCTGACGTCGACGGGCGACATCAACATCAATGCGCCGGTGACCTCGGGGGCGGGCCTCCTGACTTTTAGTGCGGCGAATAATATCAACCTCAACGCGTCGGTCTCGGACCTCGGCGACAATACCGGCTCATTCGCCTTTGTCGCCGGCAACAATATTCCCGTCGGCCAGTCTCCCAGCGTAACCGGCGCTGACATCTTCATAGACGGACCCGTCAGCTGGTCGGCGGGCACGCTGACGCTCAACGCCGCGCGCAATATTTACGTCAATGCCGCAATGACCGCCACTGACGCGGCGAACTTCGACGCGAATTATGGCTCTGGCACGAACGCCGACGGCAGCCCGATGGGGCTCAATATGGCCTTTGGAACGGATTCGAACGGCGTCGGGAACGGAACATTCGTGGGCAAGCTTGATTTCAGCGGCTCGGGAACGCTCACCATTAACGACCACGCCTACACGCTGATCACGAGCTGGGATCAATTGACGGCGATCAGCGGCGTCGCCGGCTATTTCGCGCTGGCCAGCAATCTGACCGCGCCCAGCACAGCGTTAAGCGGCGCTGCGATCGCCGAGCTGGGCCAGACCCAAAGAATCCATTTCCACAATGTCGTACCCCCCGCCATGCTCGACGG
>CAVYFP010000032.1:0-242707 GCA_963767805.1 uncultured Alphaproteobacteria bacterium
AGAAGTCGCAGTTGCGGATCGCGCCATACTGCGGGTCCGTCAATGTCGACAGGACTGGCAGGTCCTCGATCAGCCAGGCCGGTTTGATCGTGCTATTGGTATAGCCGGCCAAGGATAGTTGCCGAGCCCATTCGGATTGCCGGTCCAGGCGAAGTTCGTCCAGGCGGCGACAAGCTGATCGGAGAGATTCGTCTGCTTCCTATTCAGCGGGTGCTGGATGCCGTCCGGGCCGCCATGCCAGAGCGGGAACAGATACTGGATGTCGGCGGTGTGGTACGCGAGCGAGATGAACCCGGGCATCTTCGGGAAAAAGAACGGCGCTGTCTGGTCGTCGAACTCATAGGCGTATACCGGGATTTGCGGCGCCAGGACCTTGTAGAGTCTGCGTTCGCTGCATAACCCGGGATCTGTCCCGAGCCTGTCCCAGGCGAGCTGTGGGCTCGCATAGGCGGCGAGCGGATAGCGGGCCAGAACCTTCGCCGCGGTTCCGGCCGGATAGGCGGGCGGGGCGTAGGTCGTTTTGACGTAGGTCAGATATTGTGCGGCCGTCGGTGGCGTGCGCGGCGTTCCCGAGTAATATTCGGTGATGGCGAGGCTGAAGTTTTGTTCATCCTCCACGTTGCCGTTCATCAAGGGCATATGATTGAACTGACCATTGGCGAAGAGCTTGAGCGGCTGATCTGGTATGATCTGGCCATCCACGATGCCGAAGGCCGTGCTCGATATGTAGGGGCTTTGCGCGCTTTCCGTTCCCGCGAGCGCCTCGACTTGCGCCGAAGTCAGGTTACGCATGCATTTGGCGGTGGGCGAGCCCGTGCCGGAGCCGCAGCCCGCTGCGACGGAGAAGGAGACGCCGATCGTCTCGGCGGATGCCTTCGTGGCGAGTGCGAAAACCGGGCAGAAGCTTTCGCAGAGCCCGCGATGAAACAGGCCAGCGGCAAGCGGCGAAATCATGTTGATCCCTGTGTCGAGCGCGCCCGCCGACTGGCCGCCGAGGGTAACGTTGTTCTTGTCGCCGCCGAATTTGGCGATGTTGCGCTTCACCCACTTCAGCACGGCCTGCTGGTCGAGAATGCCGTAGTTGGCGAAGGGGTGGCCTTCGTCGTCGAGCGCTGGATGCGCGAGGAAGCCCATGAGGTTCAGGCGATATTCCATAGAGACGACCACGGTCTTGCCGTCCGACGCCATCTTGGCGCCGTCATAGCCGGGGGTCTCGCCGTCGACATTGCCGCCGCCGTGAATCCACACGACCACTGGCAGCTTGGCTGACGGATCGAGGTTCGGCGTAAACACGTTGAGGTAGAGGCAGTCCTCGTTGTTGTTGGCGGGACCAGAGAACACGCCGAGCGTCGTGATCAGCGCGGAGATCGGCGCGTAGGCCTGCGTCTTCAGGACACCGGACCATGCCGCCTTGTTCTTCGGCGGCTTCCAGCGCAGGTTGCCGATCGGCGGTTCGGCGTAGGGAACGCCGAGAAACTCGGCGACGCCGTTAGAGATTAAGCCCTGGACGATCCCCTCTTGGGTTCCGACCAATGGGCCTGGCGCCGCGACCGCGCCATGCAACGAGGCGCATAGCGCCCCAAGGGCGAAAACGACACCCCGGCAGAGGCTTCTTCTAGTAGATATGTGGGACGGATGCGGCGCATCAGCGCGTAGTCGCGCGTCCGCCCACAGCTTCAAAAGCTTGAGCATGGTTCCCCCTTTTTTCCCCACGTTAAGGTGGCGGCGGGCTAGCTAGGCGCTTGGCGTTCGCTTTGTCTTCCGCAAAACTCCGGGGGATATCGAAAAACTCCGGCAAATTTCCTTTTATCGCTATTACATTTGCTGCAAGCGCTGGCTTTGGCGCTTTCTGATGCAGTTGCGATGTCGACGGCGTTCAATGCCTCCACAACTTGTCGCACACGCTTGAAAAGCGCCAGGCGTGACGTCCCGTTTGCACGGGTGGGTGCTGATGTGAGCGAAGTAGGCGAGTGGGCGGCGTGCGCTCACCAAAATCTCGCCGGATCAGAGGACTTCCCAAGGCCCCTACGTTTCAACTATATTGGCTTTGGATCTCGGTAACGGAATGTGCGATCTGCTCAAGCCATTGGCCGCGCCGTCCGCCAGGCCATTTTCAGGGGCGGGACGGATAAAAATGTGGAAGGGAACCAATCAAATGTGGATGGTGATCCGCCTTTTATTCGCTGCTCTGTTGTTCGCCGCCATCGCGCCGCGGTTAGCAGCGGCGCCTGCCGCCACACTGACGACGGATAGCGTCCAAAACTCCGCTGTTGAGTGGTTTGACAGAATGCGATCAGGTCAGATCGATCGAACGCAATTGACCGCTGACTTCAGCGCCGAGCTCACGGATGATACGGTTGCCACAACTTCGCGGTTTTTGCAGGCGCACGGTTATATCGACTCCCCAACGGGCGCGAAGCTCGTCGACACCCGGACCGCTGAGGATCAGACGCTCTATATTGTCAAACTGTCCTTCGCGCGCCGCAATCCCGCGAACCTTCAGATCGCCATCGGTAGCGACGGCAAAATAAGTGACATAAGTCTGTTGAACGCGGGCGGAGACTGAGGCAGTTCCAGGCGATCTGCGTTATCCTCCGCCCATTCGTCGGCAATCGCCGGAGCGCGTCGAACAGCCGCGGCTGTCGCCAAAGGCAAGTCCGCGTGGTCTTATGAGTCGTCTTCGCGGTTATCGCGCTAAATCTCGCTGCGCCGGATGAGTTAAGCTTCTTTATCTGCTCTCGGTTTCGGCGGTCGACCTTTGGCGCGTATCTTGACGGCGGGGGCGAGCATAGGCGGGAGCTTAATCTTCCTTGAAATCCCGCTCGCTCTAACAATCCCGATATTCAGCGCCGGAAGGGTCCCGTCGATGCGGACGCACCTCAGCTCTGTAGCGAGCCGGCGTCACGCCGACGATACGGCGGAAATAATCGTTCAGGTGACTCTGGCTGCTGAAGCCTACCGCCAACGCAATGTCGATCAGGGACATGTCCGGCAGAGGTAAGAGCTTTTTCGCCCGTTCTATCCGCCGCTCGATCTGAAATTGATGCGGCGGCCTCCCCAACGCCTCCTTGAAGGCGGCGCAGAAATATCGCGGGGACAGATCAACGAGTGTCGCCAGTTCTGTCAGCGTAACGTTGCGGTCAAGGTGGCCCTCGATATATTCAATTACCATCGCCAGTTTCGCATCGGAAAGCGCGCGGCTCGGCTCGCTCCGCGGCGCGACGCCGTGCAGCGCAAAGCCCAATTGGGCAACAAAGACGCCAGCGGCGCTTTCGAGGAACATAGGCCCCCGCGGAAAGCCGTTCGCGCATTCCTTCCTGATTTCCGAAAGAATCGTCCACGCGAGCCGGTCCTTGACCCACGAGCCGTCCACGCGGGGCTCCTTGGCGAGCGCCTCGAGGCGTTGCTCTCTCGCTACGGAGTTTGGATCGACAAATAGCCACAATCCCTGACCGCTGCCGCGGCATTGAGCGCCGAATTCGCAGCCAGGCGGAAGAATGACCATCTCGTGGGAGATGGTCGAGTTTGTCCAAGCCTTATCCAGCGCCAGCTTACCATCGAGTCGCCAGTTTACCTGGCTGCCCGGATTTTGAAATAGCACCCCGATCGCCAGATCGCTGCGTAGGAAGTGGCGCTGACAAGTGCTGCCCGCAGACTGGGTGCGCATCAGCGCCGCGCCAGCCGTCCAGCAGAGTTGCTGCTCAACGCTCACGTCATTCAATGGCGACGCATTTTGCCCAAAAATGAACGAACTAGCCATGTATTTCCCCTCCCCCTGTTTGTGTTTGTTCTTAAGTGGAAGGGTAATGCGGCGCTGTTAAATGATCAATCTTGCACCGCACAACATTAATACACGGGCCCGTCTGTAGATTGTGCAATGTCGATCGCAATATTCAGTTTTGCATACGCGCGAAGATCTGCGAGGTTGCCCTAAACCACGCTGGCTAAGCTCAATTTGCGATCCCGGACTACGGAAGTGATTCGGCAGAAAAAAAATGACGGCCAGTCGGGGCCGTCACCTGTGCTCGCCCGAAAGGCTCGCCGCATATCGTGCCTTAGTAGGCCGGGCCATAAGTGTAGGGCAGAATGCCGCTCCAGAACGCGCACTTGTGGTTTGCAGCGTATTGGGCGTCCGTAAACGTCGAGAGACCCGGGATGTTCTCCGACAGGAAGTTAGGCGCGTTCTTCTTGCCGGCAACGTAGTGCGGCCAAGGGTAATTGCCGAGGCCGTTCGGGTTTCCCGTCCAGGCAAAGTTCGTCCAGGCGGCGACCAACTGATCGGACAGGTCCTCCTGCTTGTTGTTGAGCGAATGGATAATGCCGTCCGATCCGCCGTGGTAAAGTGGGAACAGGTACTGGATGTCGCTGGTGTGATAGGCGAGGGATACAAACCCAGGCATCTTAGGGAAGTAAAAAGGAGCGGTTCGCTCATCAAACTCATAGGCGTAATATTGCGTTTGAGGAGCGAGGATTTGATTGACGTGCTGAGTGGCACAGGCTCCGAGGTCTGTCACAGCGGCGTCCCAAGCCAATTGCGGACTGGCGTAGGCGC
Organism: uncultured Alphaproteobacteria bacterium; assembly: GCA_963767805.1. GTDB lineage: Bacteria > Pseudomonadota > Alphaproteobacteria > Rhizobiales > Beijerinckiaceae > Methylocapsa. Next base: position 4,553 of record CAVYFP010000032.1, read on the forward strand.
TAACCGGATATGTAGCCAGAATCGATGCTGCGGTCCCCGCCGGGTAAGGCACACCAGGCGCCACCGGGTTCGGCGCGCTATAGGTCGCATTGATGGAGGCTGTGTATTGCGCGGCGGTCAATGGCGCGCGAGGCGGCCCGGAGAAATATTCCGTAATGGCGAGGGTAAAATTCTGTTCATCCTCGACGCGACCGTTCATCATCGGCATATGTCTGAACTGGCCATTGTGCCAAGCTGCAATCGGCTGGATTGGTATGATCGTGCCGTCCACGAGCGGTCCGTTTATGTAAGCGCTGTTGCCACTGGCCGTACCTGCAAGCGCCTCAATCTGCGCGGCGGTCAGGCGACGCAAACATTTGGCGGTTGCCGAATCCGCGCCCGCGCCGCAGCCAGCCGCAACTGCAAAGGCGGTGGACCGCGTCTCCGCGAGAGACAGCGGCAACTCGTTGATCGGAACGCTGCTTTCGTAGAGCGCTCGATCGAACAGTCCATCGGAGAGCGGCGATATGACGTGGATGCCGGTATCGGTTGCGCCCGCGGACTGTCCGCCGACTGTGACGTTATCCTTGTCGCCGCCGAATTTGGCGATGTTGCGCTTCACCCATTTCAGCGCAAGCTGCTGGTCGAGGATGCCGTAGTTGCCGAAGAGATGGCCTTCTTTATCTAACGCGGGATGCGCGAGGAAGCCCATCAGGTTCAGGCGGTAGTTGATAGTGACGACGACCGTCTTGCCGTCCGAAGCGAGCTTGCTCGCGTCATAGTCGTTGCTCTCGCCGTCGACGTTGCCGCCGCCATGGATCCAGAAGATCACCGGAAGTTTGGCGGACGGGTTGAGGTTCGGCGTGAAGACGTTCAGATAAAGGCAGTCTTCATTGTTGTTGGCAGGACCAGCGAAGACCCCAAGGGTCACGATTTGCGCGCAAGTGGGCGCAAAGGCCGTCGCTTTAAGGACGCCCGCCCAGGCCTCATGCTTCTTCGACGGCTTCCAGCGCAGATTGCCGATCGGCGGCTCGGCGTAGGGGACCCCAAGGAATTCGGCGACGCCCTTATTAATGAAGCCTTGGACGACCCCCTCCTGGGTGGCGACGACCGGCGCTGCCGAAGCTCCAAACGAGGAGGCGCACAGGGTCCAGGCCGCGAAGAGAAGGGCGGCGCCGAGGCTGGAGTTCCTTGATATTCGTGATGTATCAGCGCGTGAGCGCGCGCCTCCCCATAGCTCCGAGAGCTTTGACATAGCTTCCCCCCAATCTGTTCGCGCCACGTTATCGTGGCGTCGGGAGCCTAGTCGCGCCAGCCACACGCCGTCTTTCGTAAACTTCCGATTAATATCGAAAAGCTCCGATTATGTTGTTGCAAAGTGACCGCTTCCTGAGGCCTGTGAAGGCGACGGCCATTCACCGGCCGGACAGTTGGCTGCCGATGACCTGAGGCGGGGTGTTTGACGGCGCGTGCCGGTTGATTCATGTCGATCGCTGTCGACGTCCCTCAGGGATTGGCCAGCAAGCGAGCCTGGATTTTGGTGGCGACGTGCGCTGAAACGCAGAAAGCCGCCCGGGGGGGGCTTCGCTAAATTCTCGTTACGTTAGATAATTGGTTTGGTTGCGGGGGCACGCAACACCCGATTCTTGCGATTGGTCGAAAGTGCTATACCGCGACTGGCAGCGTAGGTGTGGTGTGTCAGACGAGTTCGAATCCAGCACAGGCCGCACCTTGCCCAGAAGTGCCGTTTCGGCGGACAACCTACCGTCGAACACCGCCGATGTCCCTCGATATCCCTCTCAATTCGGCAAGACGGTGGAGCTTCGTGCGGTGACCGAGCCATGCCGGGCAACATGATAGCATTTATTGTATCCGGGTGTAATTGACGAGATTATTATACCCGGGTATTAATAGCGCGTCCATTCTGGCGAGCGTGACATGTCCCTTTCCCTGAGCAAAACCTGCACGGCCTTCGCGGGCCAGCGATTGTTGCTTTCCGGCCCGCTCGCGGAGGTGGCCGTTGCGGTCGCGCGGTTGGCCGGGACGCCGGATGTGGTTCTCGTGTTCGACGATGGGACGGGCCAAGTCGTCGATCTCGATGTGCGCGGCAGCGATGCGGATATCCTTGAGCGGCTGTCCCACCCGGCGAAGGCGTTTGTGGGGCGCTATCGCCCCAAAGTTGGCGAAACCTCCGAACCAGGGATATCAGAGGACGGGCGGTGGGGCCGAGGGCGACCGAAACTGGGGGTTGTCGCCCGAGAGGTGACCTTGCTGCCGCGGCAATGGGAATGGCTGGCGACCCAGCCGGACGGCGCGTCTGCAACACTGCGGCGTCTCCTGGATGATGCCAGGAAGGCGGTGCATCCGCGCCAGAAAAGACGGGCGGCGCAAGAGGTCGCATATCGGTTCATACAGGCGATCGCCGGAGACCCGCCTGGCTTTGAGGAAGCGACGCGCGCCCTTTTCGCGGACGACCGGTCCCAGTTGGAGGAACGGATCACCGCCTGGCCGGAGGACATCCGGGCCTATGCCCTGCGCCTCGCCTTCGGCCCTTCCGTTCCCCCGGATCAAGACCAAACGACAGGGAGAGAATGCCAATGAGCAGGTTCGAACCCTTTTCCTATATCGGGCCGACGCCGGAAACCGGCCGGCTGTTCGTGCAGCGCGGACTTGCCGGTCCCGTCGTCATGCTCAATCTGCTGAAGTTCAGGGATGCCGCCGACTATTCCGCTCATCCCGAACTGGCGCCCGCCATGCCGATCAGCGGCGCCGAGGCCTTCGATCGCTACGTCTGGCGTACACTGCCTATTTGCGTGAAGGCGGGGGCGATCTCCTATTTCTCGGCGCGGGCGGCCAGTACCTGATTGGTCCCGGCGACGAGCGGTAGGACATGGCGCTGCTGGTCTGGCAGGCGAGCGTCGCGTCGTGCCTCTCCTTCGCCAGCCGTGAGGGATATCTCGCCGGTCTCGGTCATCGCACGGCGGCCATCGAGGATTCGCATCTTTTGCCCCTGTCCGAAATGCCGCTCCCTCTCAGTCCGAATGGAACAAGATCATGACATTCGCGGAGGTCAACGGCATCGAGCTGGCGTGGGACAGTTTCGGCGATGCGGCTGACGAAGCCATCCTGATGATCTCGGGGCTTGGAACACAGATGATCCGGTGGACAAGGCCCTTTTGCGAGGGGCTTGCCGCAAGGGGATATCGCGTCATCCGCTTCGACAACCGGGATGCCGGCCGCTCCACGCATTTCAGTGCCTCGGCCCCGCCGGATTTCGGGGCGCTGGCCTCCGCGCTGATGGCGGGGCGCCGGCCCGACGTACCCTATACGCTTCACGACATGGCGGCCGACGCGATCGGTCTCCTCGACGCGCTCGGCATCGCGCGGGTCCATGCCGTCGGCCGGTCGATGGGCGGCATGATCGCGCAGGTTCTGGCGAGCGAACATGCCGACCGTGTCCTTTCGCTGACCTCGATCATGTCGAGCACGGGCAATCCGGCCCTGCCGCAGGCGGCCCCCGATGTCATGGCGATGATGATGCGTCCCGCGCCCGATCCCGCTGTCGATCCGGACGGCTTTCTGGTGGCGCGTCTCGCCTTCGCGCGCAGGATCGCCGGAACGGCCTATCCGTTCGACGAGGACGCCCATCGTGCCCTTCTGTTGGAAGAAGCGGGATGCTGCTACGATCCGGGCGGCGCCGCGCGGCAGATCGCGGCCATGGCGGTGGCGGGGGACCGGCGCGCGCGTCTGGCGACGATCACCGCGCCGACGCTCATCATTCATGGGACCGACGATCCTCTGATCGCGCCGGCCTGCGGCCTCGATACGGCACTTTCGATCCCGAACGCGATCCATCTGCCGATCGAGGGCATGGGACACGACCTGCCGCACGAACTCGACCAGACGGTGATCGACGCGATCCGCGACCTGGTGAAGAAGGTCCAGATACATGATGCCCTCCATGGCGCGCGACACGCTTGATCAAAGGCGTGGTTCCGTTGTTCGAGTGACTCGATCGCACGTAGGCCGATTTATCGTGTCTTGGGCGCACCGACCAGCATCGGCCCGTAGCTCAGGACGAAACCGCCGAAGGCGGCGATCCAGAAACATGCCGAGACGATAAGAAGCGGCATGGTCCAGGCCGGAAATAGCGACGCCGCGACGCGGACCGTCGCCGCCAGGGTGACAAGGAGAAAAATGAGACGGGTGACGCGATCCGCCGACAGATTGCGTCCGGTGTGGCCACGCGTCGCACGCGTCATCACCGCCAGGATCATTGTGCCGATCGCCCCCGCCGTGAGGGCGTGGATGGCTGCGCTTTGCGGCAGATCGGCGTCGAGCATGGAGAGACCGAGCAAGGCGGCTCCGAGAACCAGCCACGCATAACCGATATGAAGAACGAAGAGCAGCGGCTCCGCCGCCGTCGCGCGGCCGCGCCAGCGCAGCAGACGCCAGAAGTTGAGCGCCGCACCGAGCAGAAGGACAAGGCCGATTGCGCGGAAAGTCGGAAACAACGCCCAGGCGAACAGGCCAGCATGCAGTACGCCGAGGGCGCCCCGGTCGATGCTCTTGTGGACGGCGGCGGGGAGATCGGCGCCGGCGCGCTTGGCGAGCCAGTTGCGGGTAAAGCTCGGCACGATCCGGCCGGCCACCACCGAAATCAGCACGATCACGGCGGCAAGTCCGAGACGCCATCCGAGCCCCGAAGGGACGGCGACGCCGTCAGCATCGAGGTGCATCAAGAGATTGGCGACGCCGAGCACGATCACCGGCGCAAGCATCGGAAGATTGCGCCAATTCTTGCCGGCTACGATCTCGCGGGCGGCGACGCCGACCAGAATCACGGGGAACGACAGATCCGCCGCGATGGCGAGCCACGCCGGAATGAGCGCTGAAACCAGGCAGACGATGCGGCCGAGCAACCATAGCGCGGCCAACACCGCCAGCGGCGCGCCGCTGACGGGAAGTCGCCGGGTCCAGTTCGGGATGGCTGTGAGCAGGAAGCCCGCGATGGCCGCCATCACGAAGCTGAAGAGCATTTCATGAATGTGCCAGCTGAGCGGATCAAACCTGCTCGGCGGCGCGATTCCCGCGACCAGCATGAAGATCCAGAGCGCGAGCGCCGCCGCCGACCAGAGGCCGGCCGCGAGAAAGAACGGTCGGAAGCCCTGCGTCAGAATGGCCGGCATCGGGCGACTCGCATGGTCTCTTGCGGCGACGTTCATGGCGCATCTCGTATTGCACTCGAAAACGGAATTGGCCGCACAGAGCCTCGGTCGCCCCAGCGACCGGCGATGTAATTCTGTTCGGCCGGCATTCGCCGAGGTCTCCTGTCGGCTAGCACGGCGTTTTTCAAATTCGCGATCATCTTTGTTTTGCTCGTTGCGTTCATTCCAAGCTGTCCTAAGGTGTGGCATCGGCGCGACAGATCGGCGCCGTCATTGCCTCGAAGATGTCACTGCTGGCGGCCGTTTACCCGCACCACGCTCCACACCGAAAAGCAACCCGCCGCGCCTCGTGTAGAACCACCAGGTGACGGCGATGCAGCTCATGTAGAAGGCGAGGAACGCATAGAGCGCCGCAGCTGCCCCGCCGGTCATGGCGATCGAAGTGCCGAAGCTTTTGGGAATGAAGAAGGCGCCGTACGCCGCGACCGCCGAGCTGAAGCCGATAATGGCGGCCAACTCCTTATCGGATTGCCTGACGAGATTGGCGGCGGCGACGCCGGGCTGCAGTCGCGCCACCTCCTTGCGCATGATCGCCGGGATCATCTGGAACGTCGAAGCGTTGCCGACGCCGCTCGCTGCGAAAAGGAACAGGAAGCTCGCCAAGAAGGCCGGAAAGGCGGTGGGATCGCCTTTCATGCCGATGGCGTAGAGGACCCCGGCCACGCCGAGGCTCATGGCGATGAAAACCCAAAATGTGATTCGCCCGCCGCCGATCCGGTCGCTCGGCTTGCCGGCGAGCGCCCGCGCGAGGGCGCCGACGAGCGGGCCGAGGAAGGCGTATCGCAGCGCGTTCACGTCCGGGAAAAGGATCTTCGACAGAAGCGGAAACGCCGCCGAGAAACCGATGAATGATCCGAAGGTGCCGGTATAGAGCCAGCACATGATCCAGTTATGCGTGCGCCGGAAGATCACCGCCTGGTCGGCGAACGATGACTTCATCGTAGCGATGTCATCCATGCCGAACCATGCCGCAAAGGCGCCTGCGGTAATGAACGGAACAAAAACGAAGCCGGCGTTCTGCAGCCAGAGCGTAGAGGTGACGCCGCCATGCGTCGCGATCTGCGGCGCGCCGCCGAGCCAGCCGAAAACGCCAGTGGTAATCGCCAGCGGCACAATGAATTGCACGACGCTGACGCCGAGGTTGCCGAGACCCGCATTGATGGCGAGCGCGTTGCCCTTCTCCGCCTTCGGAAAAAAGAACGAGATGTTGGCCATCGAGGAGGCGAAATTGCCGCCGCCCAGTCCACAGAGCAGGGCGAGCGCGAGAAATATCCAGTACGGCGTGTCAGGGCTTTGCACCGCAAAACCGATGCCGAGCGCCGGGATCAACAGCGACCAGGTGGTCAGCGTTGTCCAGAGCCGCCCACCGAAGATCGCCGGCATGAAGGAGTAGAAGATACGCAGCGTCGCGCCGGAAAGGCCGGGCAATGCCGCGAGCCAGAACAGCTGCTCGTTCGAGAATGCGAAGCCGACGGATGGGAGCTTTGCGACCACCACGGACCACACCATCCAGACGGCGAAGGACAGCAGCAGGCAGGGAACGGAGATCCATAGATTGCGCCGGGCGATCGCCCGGCCGGTAGCGTCCCAGAAACTCCTGTCCTCAGGCCGCCAATCCTGAATGGCGCCCGTGGCCGCCAGGGCGCCCCGCTGCGCGGGTCCATGGATCGGCTGCATCTCCGGAAGTTCTGGGAGCGTCCCCAACGCAACGCGTGCCCCCTCGGCCGTGCGCTCCATCTGGCGGACTGTAATATGCATCCAGACGAGAGCTACAGACACGATGACGAACAGCAGCCAGAAGCAGCTCTGCCAGACGCCGGTCAAGTCGTTTAGCGCGCCAAAGGCGATGGGCATGACGAAGCCGCCAAGGCCGCCGACGAGGCCGACGGCGCCGCCGACGGCCCCCACGCGATCGGGATAATAGATCGGAATATGCTTGAAGACCGCCGCTGTGCCGAGACTCATGAAAAAGCCGAGCACGAATGTGACGGACATAAACCCCACGATGCCCATGCGGGCCGAGAAGGCGACAGGACCGCGAATTCCTTCGACCACATATTGCGTCGGCGGGTAGGACAGGATGAAGGTGCAGGCCACGGACACCATGAATGTCCAGTACATGATCCGCCGTGCGCCGAACTTGTCGGACAAGTGCCCGCCGTAAGCGCGAAAGATCGAGGCCGGGATCGAATAGGCTGCAGCCATCATGCCGGCGTTGGTGATGTCCAGTCCGTAGACGCCGATCAGATAGCGCGGTAGCCAGAGGGCGAGTGAGACGAAGCCTCCAAAAACGAAGAAGTAATAGAGTGAAAAGCGCCAAACCTGGATGTTCTTGAGCGGCTCCAGCATTGCCGCCAGCGATTCGGGTTTTTGGCCGGATGCACGTCGGCGCGCTAGATCGGGATCGTCCCTTGTCATTAGGAAGAAGATAACGGCCGTCAACGCAAGCGCGGCCGCCCAGACGAGCGCCACCGTTTTCCAACCGTATGCGACCATGATCACGGGCGCTGCGAAATTCGTCACCGCCGCGCCCACGTTGCCAGCCCCGAAAATGCCGAGCGCGGTTCCCTGCTTTTCTTTCGGGAACCACTTCACCACATAAGCGACGCCAATCGAAAAGGAACCACCCGCGACGCCGACGCCAAGCGCGGCGATCAGGAAGGTGGGGTAATCATAGGCGAACGTCAGCAGCGCGGTCATGCCCGCCGCCGACAGCATCGTGAGAAGGAGGACGATGCGTCCGCCGTACTGATCGGCCCAGATCCCGAGAATGAGACGGATTAGCGATCCCGTGAGGATCGGCGCGCCGACCAGTAGTCCGAACTGGGTCTCCGAGAGGCCAAGGTCCTTTTTGATCTGGATGCCGATGATCGCGAAGATCGTCCAGACGGCGAAACACACCGCAAAGGCGATTGTGGACAGCCACAGGGCGCGGCTCTGGTCGGCAGGGTTGATTGCGCGGGCCGTCGGAATAGGAGGCGCCGTGTTCATAGTCAGGCCTTCCGGTCTTGAAGAGGCTTGATCGGCTCGGGACCGTCGATCAGCGGATCGAGTGGGAAGCGGGCGCGGGCTGCGGCTGCATCTTCGACGCGCAAGACGTCGCCGCGGATCAGCATTCCGAACTTCGCCATCCCGGCCAGGGCGCGCGAGAACGTCTCGCGCGTCATGCCGAGCTGCGATGCGATGAGGCGCTTCTCGAGCGGCAGCCGGACGGCGATATCTGTGTGAGATTGTCCGAAAAGCGCGACGAGGTAACAGCCGACCCGCTCTTCCGCGGAGCGCAGCTTCAGGTTTTTCTGCATGCGCACCTGACGCCGGAACTGCGCTGCCTGGCGGCCCAGGATAGCGCGGCAAAGGGCGTGATCGGTCGCGATGGCTTCCCGGAAGGTTTCGGCCCGGATCAGGAGTAGGTGGGCCTCCTCATAGACGCGGGCCCGCATCAGATAGGGCTGATCGCCGATCACGGCGGCGGGAATGACGAGATCCACTGGCAGCAATAGTTCGATAAGGGTCTCGACCTGATTGCGCACGCCCAAAAGCTCGATGCTGCCGGCCAGGAGGAACTGGGCAAAAACGGGCGTCTCCGCTTGCTCGATCAGGACGCTTCCCGCCGGCACACGATGCAGCAAAGCCTCCGCCCCCAACGCGTCCAGCGTTTCCGGCGGAACCTCATGCAGCCAGGCAATCTCCTGCAGCGCTTCACGCGCAGAAGACCAGGGCGCCGGATCTGAAGCATTTGCGGCCGCGACCGTCAGCACGACGCCGCGCGGGTGATTGGACGGAAGATCCATTTCCATTCGGCTGTTTTCCATTGCCTGCCCGAGGGTAAAACCATCAGATGTGACATATATCACAGTATACTGCTAATCAAATCACTCTATGCATTGATACAGATCAATGTGACCCCGCAGCGAGATCTGCAGGATCACCCGGCATCGTCATCGCCGGCCTTTGCGCATGACCGCGAACCGCAGGGAAAAACCATGAGCCACTTCCTCGACCGGCTGACGTTCTTCAAGAGGCAGGTCGGCACGTTCTCCGACGGGCACGGGATCGTGACGAACGAGCCGCGCGAATGGGAGGACAGCTACCGTAAGCGCTGGCAACACGACAAAATCGTGCGCTCCACCCACGGCGTGAACTGCACCGGATCGTGCTCATGGAAGATCTACGTCAAGGGCGGCATCGTGACGTGGGAGACGCAGCAGACCGATTACCCGCGCACGCGCCCTGATCTGCCGAACCACGAGCCCCGCGGCTGCGCGCGCGGCGCGAGCTACTCCTGGTACCTCTATTCAGCCAATCGCGTGAAGCACCCCATGGTGCGCGGACGCCTGCTCCGGCACTGGCGCGAGGCGCGCGCGACGCTTTCCCCCGTCGCGGCCTGGTCCTCCATTGTGGAGAGTCCTGAAAAACGCGCGAGTTACACAAGCAAACGCGGCCTCGGCGGCCTCGTCCGCGCGACGTGGGACGAGGTCAACGAAATCATCGCCGCAGCCAACGCCTATACGGTAAGGAAATATGGGCCAGATCGCGTGGTCGGCTTCTCGCCGATCCCAGCGATGTCCATGGTGTCCTATGCCGCTGGCGCGCGTTATCTTTCGCTGCTCGGCGGCGTCTGCTTGTCCTTCTATGATTGGTACTGCGATCTGCCTCCCGCCAGCCCGATGACCTGGGGCGAGCAGACGGACGTTCCAGAAAGCGCCGACTGGTACAATGCCGGCTATCTGCTGATCTGGGGTTCGAACGTCCCGCAGACCCGCACGCCGGATGCGCACTTCTATACCGAAGTCCGCTACAAGGGCACGAAAAGCGCGGTGATCTCGCCGGACTATGCCGAGGCGACCAAGTTCGCCGATCTGTGGCTGCATCCCAAGCAGGGCACCGATGCGGCGCTCGCGATGGCGATGGGCCATGTCATCCTGCGCGAATTCCATCTGAATCGAAAGGTCGCCTATTTCGACGACTACATCCGCAGATACACGGATCTGCCGATGCTCGTTCGTCTCAAGCGCAAGGACGGACGCTATGTTCCGGACCGGCTCGTGCGCGCCGAAGACTTCGCCGACGGCCTCGGCGAAGAGAACAACGCCGCATGGAAAACCGTCGCCTTCGACGTCGAGGGCGCCCCAGTCGTCCCGCTTGGCTCAGTCGGGTTCCGCTGGGGCGAGCAGGGTAGATGGAATCTCAAATCCCGGCGCGGAGACGGCGCTGAGACGTCGCTGCAGCTCAGCCTGGTCGATAGCGGGGCGACAGGCGAAGTGGTCTTCCCCTATTTCGGCGGCGCCGCCACCAACGGCTTCACCGCGACCGAGCATCCGGACATCGTGACCCGCACCGTTCCGATGCGCAGCCTCGCGCTAAAGGAAGGCGAGACGGCGGTGGCGACGGTTTTTGATCTTTTATGCGCCAATTATGGGCTGGATCGCGGGTTGGGCGGCGCCGGAGTTTCGTCCGATTACGACGCGGATGAGCCCTACACGCCCGCTTGGGCCGAGCGCGTGACCGGCGTGCCGCGGGCGCACATCATCCATGTCGCTCGTGAGTTCGCAACGAACGCGGAGAAGACGAACGGGCGCTCGATGGTGATCCTCGGCGCCGGGGTGAACCATTGGTACCACATGGACATGACCTATCGGGGGATCATCAATCTCCTGACGCTGTGCGGCTGCATCGGCCAGTCGGGCGGCGGCTGGTCTCACTATGTCGGGCAGGAAAAGCTGCGACCGCAAATAGGCTGGCTGCCGATCGCCTTCGGGCTCGATTGGAGCCGGCCGCCGCGGCAGATGAACGCCACATCGTTCTTCTATGCGCACACGGACCAGTGGCGCTACGAGACGTTGAAAGTGTCGGAGATCCTGTCTCCGACGGCGCCGGACGGCGACTGGTCCGGATCGATGATCGACTACAACGTCCGCGCCGAGCGCATGGGCTGGCTGCCGTCGGCGCCGCAGCTCAAGCAGAATCCGCTCACCATCGCCGCGCAGGCGGCGGCCGCGGGTCTGTCGCCGAAAGACTTTGTCGCGAAAGCCGTGAGCACGGGCGAGCTTGATCTCTCTTGCCATGATCCGGACGATCCCGCGAACTGGCCGCGCAACATGTTCGTCTGGCGCTCGAACCTGCTCGGCTCGTCCGGCAAGGGGCACGAATATTTCCTCAAGCATCTGCTTGGGACCAGCAATGGGGTGATGGGCAAGGACCTTGGCGTGGAGGGACGCGAGAAGCCGCAGGATGTCGCGTGGCGCGATCAGGCGCCGGAAGGAAAGCTCGATCTGCTGGTCACGCTGGACTTCCGCATGTCGACCACCTGCATCTACTCCGACATCGTGCTGCCGACCGCGACCTGGTACGAAAAGAATGACCTAAACACGTCGGATATGCACCCGTTCATCCACCCGCTGACCGCGGCGGTCGATCCGGCGTGGGAATCGCGGACCGACTGGGACATTTACAAGGGAATTGCCGCGGCGTTTTCCAAGATTTGCCCCGAGGTTCTTGGTTGCGAGACAGATGTGGTGTTGACGCCGGTGCTGCATGACACGCCCGGCGAGCTGGCGCAGCCCTACGGCGTCAGTGACTGGATGCGCGATGGGACTGAGCCCGCGCCCGGCAAGACGATGCCTTCGGTGGCCGTTGTCGAACGCGACTACCCGAACCTCTATGCCAGATTCACTTCAATTGGGCCGCTCCTGAAGGAACTCGGCAATGGCGGCAAAGGCATCGCCTGGAACACCGGCCATGAGGTCGAATTCCTAGCTGCGCTCAACGGTGTAGCATCCTCCGGCGCAGCTTCGGGGCAGCCGAGGCTCGAAGCGGACGTGGACGCGATCGAGGCAATTTTGAGCCTTGCCCCCGAAACCAATGGCGAGGTCGCCGTGAAGGCGTGGGAAGCGCTAGGCAAGGCGACCGGCCGCGATCATACCCATCTTGCCCGGCCGAAGGAGGATGAGAAGATCCGCTTTCGCGACATCGTCGCGCAGCCGCGCAAGATCATTTCCTCGCCGACCTGGTCAGGCATCGAGAGCGACAAGGTCTGCTACAACGCTGGATACACCAATGTCCATGAACTCATCCCCTGGCGCACTCTGACCGGGCGCCAGCAGTTTTACCAGGACCATCTCTGGATGCGGGCGTTCGGCGAGGCGCTGGTGACCTGGGGGCCGCCGATCGACACAAAGGGGACCGCGTCGGTCAAGGGCAAGCACGACAACGGCAATCGGGAGATCGTGCTGAACTTCGTCACGCCGCACCAGAAATGGGGCATCCACAGTACTTACACCGATAATTTGCTGATGCTGACCTTGAGCCGCGGCGGACCCTGCATCTGGATCAGCGAGACCGACGCGAAGCAGGTGGGCATTGTCGATAACGACTGGGTCGAAGCCTACAACACGAATGGCGCGCTGGTCGCGCGTGCAGTCGTTTCGCAACGGGTCAATCCTGGCATGGCGATGATGTACCACGCGCAGGAGAAGATCGTGAACGTGCCCGGCAGCGAGGTCACCGGACATCGCGGCGGCATCCACAACTCTGTGACTCGCATCGTGCTAAAGCCGACGCACATGATCGGCGGCTATGCGCAGCAAAGTTATGGTTTCAATTACTACGGCACAGTCGGCAGCAATCGTGACGAGTTCATCATTATCCGGCGCATGACCAAGATCGACTGGCTGGACGGATCCGAACCAGCCGCCCGGCAGAAGGAACCCGTGTCATGAAAATTCGTGCGCAGATCGCGATGGTGTTGAACCTCGACAAGTGCATCGGATGCCATACCTGCTCGGTCACCTGCAAGAATGTCTGGACCAGCCGCGAAGGCATGGAATATGCGTGGTTCAACAATGTGGAGACCAAGCCCGGTATCGGCTACCCAAAGGATTGGGAGAACCAGAAGCGATGGAAAGGCGGCTGGACCCGTCGCCGCGACGGCGGGATCGAGCCGCGCATCGGCGGCAAATCGCGCATCCTTTCCAACATTTTTGCGAACCCGGATTTGCCGGAAATCGACGACTATTACGAGCCGTTCACGTTTGATTTTGGGCATTTGCAGACGGCGCCCGAGAGCAAGGCGATGCCCACGGCCCGTCCGCGTTCGCTGATCAGCGGTGAGCGGATGCAGAAAATCGAATGGGGGCCGAACTGGGAGGAGATCCTCGGTGGCGAGTTCGCCAAGCGCAGCCAGGACAGCAACTTCGAGGGCGTGCAGAAGGACATTTATGGCGCCTTCGAGGATACATTCATGATGTACCTGCCGCGCCTTTGCGAGCACTGCCTCAATCCTGCCTGCGCGGCGGTATGTCCGTCGGGCGCTATCTACAAGCGCGAGGAAGATGGCATCGTTCTGATCGACCAGGACAAATGCCGCGGCTGGCGTATGTGCGTCTCCGGCTGTCCCTACAAGAAGATCTATTACAACTGGTCCTCGGGCAAATCGGAGAAGTGCATCTTCTGCTATCCGCGGATCGAGGCGGGTCAGCCGACAGTGTGTTCGGAGACCTGCGTCGGTCGCATCCGCTATCTCGGCGTGATCCTATATGACGCCGACGGCATCGAGAAAGCCGCGTCCGTTCCGGACGAGGGCGATCTCTACGAGGCGCAACTCAAGGTGTTTCTCGATCCGTTCGATCCGGACGTGCAGGCGCAAGCGCGCCTCGATGGCATCTCCGACGCATGGCTGGAGGCGGCTAAACGCTCGCCGGTGTGGAAGATGGCGATGGATTGGAAGATCGCCTTTCCGCTGCACCCGGAATACCGGACGCTACCAATGGTCTGGTACGTTCCGCCGCTCTCGCCGATCCAGGCTGCGGCGGCTAAGGGCGACATTGGCGTCGTTGGCGGCATCCCGGACGTCAAGTCTCTGCGCATCCCGGTCGAGTATCTCGCCAACCTCTTGACCGCCGGACGAACGGCGCCGATCACGGCGGCGCTTGAGCGCATGCTGGCGATGCGCGCCTATATGCGGGCCAAGACGGTGGATGGCGTCATCGTCGAGTCGATCGCCGCGGACGTCGGCTTGTCGGGCCGGGACATCGAAGAGATGTATCAGCTCATGGCCATCGCCAACTATGAGGACCGCTTCGTCATACCGACCGCTCATCGCGAGACGGGCGACGATGCGTTCCTGAAGCGCGGCTCCTGTGGTTTCTCCTTTGGTGAAGGCTGTTCTGGTAGAACGGGGTTCAGCCTGTTCGATGCGAAAAAGCCGAAGACCCCCATGGAGGTGTCGTGATGGCCCGCACCTACCGGGCTCTCGCAGCCCTGATCTCCTATCCGACAGCAGCGCTGCAGGCCGCCACGCGCGAGATCGCCGGAGCGCTGATCGACGAGGGATTAATCCCGCCGCCGCAGCGCGCCGGCATTGACGCTCTTCTGGCTGAACTCGCCGAACGCGACATCTACGATCTCCAGGAGCGCTATTTCGCTTTGTTCGATCGGAGCCGCACATTGTCGCTGCACCTATTCGAGCATGTGCATGGAGAAAGCCGCGATCGCGGCCAGGCGATGGCCGATCTCGTGGATCTCTATCACCAGCATGGCCTTGAGCCGACCGCGGGCGAGTTGCCGGATTTTCTGCCATTGTTCCTCGAGTTCCTGTCGCTGCTGCCCGAGGATGAGGCGCAAGCGCTCCTGACCGAACCGGCGGTCATTCTTCAAGTTCTCGGGGAGCGCCTGATCGCCCGCGGCAGCGCCTACGCCGCCGTGTTTGAGGCTCTCGTTCCGCTGGCGAACATGCGGGGCGCGCCTTCGTCCCGCATCGCCCCGGATATCGGGAAAGACGATCCCGATGATCTGACGGCGCTCGACGCGGCATGGGAGGAGGCGGCGGTGCATTTCGGCCCGGGCGAGCAGACCGACGGCTGCGGAAAGGACCGGCTGCGAACCCTTCTTCGCGCTGGCGCCCGCGACGCCCGCGCTCCCGAGGAGACGCAACAATGAGCTTCTATCTGAACAGCATCCTTTACGGCTGGTACCCGTATTTTTGTCTCACCGTATTCCTGCTCGGCAGTCTGCTGCGCTTCGACGCGTCGCAATACACATGGCGGAGCGGATCGAGCCAGCTGCTGCGCAGGCGGCAACTAATGTGGGGATCCAATCTTTTTCACGTCGGCATCCTCATCATTTTCGGCGGCCACGTCGTCGGTCTGCTGACGCCGCTGGCGATCTTCGAAGCGCTCGGCATCAGCCACACATTCAAACAACTGCTGGCGATGACTGTCGGCGGGATCGCAGGAATCGCCTGTTTCGCCGGCATAACCCTGCTCGTTCACAGGCGGCTCTTTGATCCGCGCATCCGCCGGAACTCAAGCGCCGGCGACATCCTCGTCCTGCTGATGCTCTACGCGCAGCTAACGCTTGGCCTGCTGACCATTCCGATCTCGGCGCAGCATCTCGACGGCTCCGAAATGGTGAAGTTCATGGCGTGGGCGCAGGGCATCCTGACGTTGCATCCTGGCGCGGCCGAGTTGATCGCGGACGTCAATCCGATCTTCAAGATGCATCTTTTTCTTGGCATGACCATCTTCCTGGTGTTCCCATTCACGCGGCTCGTGCATGTGTGGAGCGCGCCGGTATGGTATCTCGGTCGCCGCGGGTTCCAGGTGGTGCGGACGAGGCAACCGATAACGGGGAAGTGAGCCATGCAGACCGTAACCGTCAATGAGATAGCCATTCCCGCGGCGGCTATCGCGCGGGAAGCGCAGAACCATGAGGCGGAGTCTCCCGATGCGGCATGGGAGCAGGCGGCGCGAGCGTTGATCATTCGCGAATTGCTCCTGCAACGCGCGCGAGCGCTGGATCTCGCCGCCGGGCCGCTTGTCCAGGATGGCGCGCGGGAGACCGACGAAGAGGCCATGATCCGCGTTTTGCTGGAGCGCGAGGTGCGTACGCCGACGGCGGACGATTCGGTCTGTCGACGCTACTATGATAGTCACCGCGCGCGCTTCCGGACGCCTGATCTGTTCGAGCCCGCCCATATCCTGTTCAAGGCCCGGCGCGACGATGCCGCGGCATACGCCAAGGCCACTGAACAGGCGGAGGCCGTCTTGGCGGAGCTCGCGCTGCATCCGGACCGTTTTGATGATTTCGCACGCAGCCTGTCCGACTGCCCCTCGGCGAAGGTGGGCGGACGGCTCGGTCAGATCGCGCCGGGTGAGACGACCTCCGAGTTCGAGACCTTCCTTCTTGCGATGGAAAGCGGCGAGATCTGCCCCACACCGGTGCGCGCCCGCTACGGCGTGCATGTGCTGCGGTTGGAGCGCAAGGTGTCGGGGCGGACGCTGCCGTTCGAAGCCGTCCGCAATCGGATCGCCGCCTATCTTGAAGAGAGCACATGGCGTCGCGCTGTTGCGCAATATATCGCGCTGCTGGCGGGGCAGGCGCGGATCATTGGCTTTGATCTTCCCGCCGCCACGTCGCCACTCGTGCAATAGGAGGCGTGGATGCTGGGCGTCATTTTGAGCGGGCTGACGGACGCTACTGCCGCCGAGGAGATATTGACCGCCTTCGGCAGTCCGGGCGTCGTGGAGCGGGTCTGGCGAGATGCTGCGACCGAGGGCGTCGCCGTGGGCGGGTGCGTGGCCGCGAGAGTTCGCCATCTCCTTGACCACGCCAGCGAAGACGTCTGGCTCGAGCTCCTTGGCAGGATGTCGGCGTCGGCCCAACCCGGCGTCGCAGCATTGGAGGCAATCCTGGACTATGCGTTTCCTGATCCGGTTGCGCGCAACGCGATCAAGTCGCAACAGAAGACCGCCCATGGTTGAACTAAACGACAATGCCGCCCTTCGGCGCTTCGAGATGGTCGTCGACGGTGAAACGGCGTTCGTGGACTATGCAGCAGAAAGCGATCAGCTCGTGCTGCTCCACACAGAGGTTCCGCAGGCTCTCGCGGGCCGTCACGTTGGTACGGCGCTCGCCCGCGCGGTCCTCGACGAGGCCCGTCGCCGGGGACAGCGCGTCGCGCCCAGATGCGAGTTTGTCTGCGCATTCATCCGGCGGCATCCGGAGTACGGCGATCTTGTCGCGGAGCCAGGACCGAACGGAGGTCGATAGCCACACCGTTGGATCACGTCGCCAGGGACCAGCGCAGCCGTTTTGCCTTGCTGATACAGGACCAGCGCAATGACTCAGCGAAGAGATGATGACGCCACAGACCAAGTTAGTTCGCCGGCCTGCTCGATGCACGAGGCTGACGACGCCTATATGGGATATGCTGAGAAAGACGAGTTGACCGCCTTGCTCAATGAACTGCTCGAGGCTGAACGCGCCGGGGTGCGAGTCACCTTCGAGAGCGCACGTGGGGGCCCCGGCGGTCGGATCCTAGATCACGATGACTTTGGATCGAATCGATCAAAAGTCATAAACGTGATCGATTCCAACAGTTTAGAGTGGGATGCGGGCGAAAAAGTGCTTACACTTTTTCTCATCCCGCTCTAGAGCTGATGCGGACGATTGAGCGGGACGAAGCGCGCTGGTGGACCATGCTGATCCTGCATATCACAGAGCTCGGCGAGACGCCCTCTTCAAAGGTTGGCGCGTTCTTCGACGAGGCGATGGCCATCGCGGATTTTGGCGAGCGGATCGCCTTCCTCAAGTGCGATCAGAGCCGCGTTGCGCGAATGCTCCGCGAGATGCTGCCGCGGTTGCGCGACAGTCGGCTGTGCGCAGATCTCGCCGAGATGCTACGCTCCAAAGAGGCTAACATCGCCGTCGTCGACGATATTTTTGAACGCGACACCGGGGCGATTAGGCAAGGTCGCCGATCGATCTAATATCGTACGCGTTAACGCTTGGATGGTATCCCGCGTTGCAACTTCGTTTGCCTGATAATGTCCTGGGCGTGAGCGCGCATTTCGGGGAGATTTCGATGAACGAGGATAACTTCAACATAGCCGTCCGCAAATTTCTCAAAGTGGTCGGCATTACTTCGCAACGGGAGATCGAGCGCGTTGTCCGCGAAGGCAAGGTCGATGGCTCCGAGCTAAGGTTGCGCGTGACGCTTACAGCCGAGAACGCGCCGATCGATCACGTCGTCGAAGAGACGATAGACCTCCGCTGAGTGTCTTCCGCTTGGCCCGAAGTCAGACAAGTCTCACTGCAGGCTCCTGGCGGCTGCCCTGATGTACATCAGCAACTTGAGGTGAAAGTCGCCGTGCGGGCGCAGGAACCGCCGGCGCCGGCGGCGCGATCCAGCACTAGCGCATATTCCGATCAGATTGAACCAATCTGATCGATAAGAATATGCTCAAGCCTTTGACTCTGGAGCGATTTCTTATCGACCGAATGTTCCATTCGGTCGGAAAGCGCTCTAGGGTTCAACGAACGAGCCAGGGGAAATCGAGCTGGACAAAGTTTCATTCGCGCGAGGGCTGGGCAAGTCGCGGCGCGAGTTCGCGCCGCCGATGATGAGAAACGCCGGTCAGCACTTTTTCGGGGTAGCTGGATCCATAATCGCGCCACCGGTTAGTGTGGCGACAAGGTGGCGACACCTGACCGCCGGGGACAAGCTGGGCGAACGGACGGTTCGCCATAAGAACTATGAATTCAGATAGTTGAATTGGTTGCGGGGGCAGGATTTGAACCTGCGGCCTTCAGGTTATGAGCCTGACGAGCTACCGGGCTGCTCCACCCCGCGCCGACGGTGTAGCAGCGTCGGCGGAGAATGGGAAGCTTTATATCGCTTCTATGACGCACCCTTGATGATGCCCGCCATCGTTTTGTATTCGTTTGTGCTTCTCCGCTGCGGCTATGCCGTCGCGCTTCTCAGTGGCTACCAGGCGTGGGGATTGATCCTGCGTTTCCAGTGCTGGCCCGGCGGCAGGGCGGCGGCGTCTTCGCGCCGCCGCGCCAAGCCGCGGGGGCGAATGCCGCGCCCGCTTGCAGCGAGATGCGAGGCGCCGCCCTCAGCCGGGTTTGGAACCGGTGGCGCGAGGGGACCTGTCGTCACGGGCGTGACGCTCCAGGCCGCCGCGGGTTTGCGTTTCGGCGGGGCGTCAGGCGCGCTGGCCTGCGCGCCGCCTGAGGCTGGCGCGCCGATGCGCCGCTTCTTCGCCGGCGCTTCGATCTTGCTGACGCGATCGACCTGCGCCGCGCGCGCGGTCTGCCTCGCCGGGGCCTCGGACCTGCGGCTCTGGCGAACGGATCGCAGGGGCGCCTCGGTCGAAGCGAAGGCGTCGACGCCGACGCTTTCCGGCGCGATGAGGCTCGGGAGAATCCGCGGCGGCCGCGCCGCAACTGCGGCCAACGCGCCGGACGGCGCGGCGGGCGTCAATGGCGCTGCGGGTTTTGGCATGAAAAGCTGCTCGGCCTCTTTCGAAAGTTCCAACGTCCGGGGCGCCGCCCTTTCGGTTTGCAGAAAAGCCGGAACGGTGAAGTCCGTATCGCCCGCCGGATTTAGTGGCGCATTCGACGCGGCGTCGCGGCGGGACGAAAAGGCCGCCTTGGCGCCGCTGAGCGCGGCGTTGTCTTTTCCGAAAAGATCCAACGACGAGGCGGCGGCGGGCGCACGGCGGGAGCGCTTGATCTCGATAGCGAAAGGCTTAGGCGGCTGTTTCATTCTTTTGTCCGATGGATTCCTGGATGTTCAATGTCGGCGGGCCTTGGCGATATGCGTCGGGTTTCCGGCATTGGCTCGACGCTGACAGAAAGCTTAAGCCTGCGACCTGCAATCGAGGCATTCGCCTCTGCGTCGCGCCGCGCTTTGTCTGTCGGGATCTGCGCAAATTGTCCGGTAAGCGATGACCAAACGCATTTGAACCGCTACGCCGAATCGGCATGCCCTTCACGTATATCAAGGCAAATAGCGAGTGGCAATTCTGCGGCGCCGGGGCGTTTTGCTGCAAAGCAGCGCTGCAGCATTGCGCGGCGCGAAGACAAAGCCTTGACTAGATGAGATGAGCCAATGAATGCGGTATTTGCAAGGCCGTTTTCGCGTGGCGCACGGATTGTCCGCACGGCTTCGCCGCCTCGAAAAGTCAGGACGGCAAGGAAGCCCAACGCGCCCTTGTGCAATCCGGCTCCGTCTGGATCGGCGCTTCGCCGCGATTTTGGCCAGAGCAAGGACGCGCATGAAATATAGTTTCGGTAAAAATATAATATAAAAATTTTTGTAACATGTATTTATCCATGTAATATGCAGTTTATGCTTTTGATGTTGATGGATATTGATGATTTATTCAATGTTTTGTCCGATAAGGATCTCTGCGCGACTTATGTGACGGCCTGATTTCCGGTTCCGGCGTTGGTCCGCCGGGACTTTGCCGCATCTGCGGGTCGCCCGAATTGCGTATCGAGCCATTTCGAGGACAGCATGACGCTTGCAAACATGAAAATCGGACGAAAGCTCGGCGTCGGCTTTGCCTGCGTCCTTTTCGTCGTCGCCGCTATGAGCCTGACGCTTTTCGCGACGCTGAGGTCGCTGGCCGCCGCCGCCGAAGTCAATGCGGCCTCTTATCGGGCTGTCGAGCGACGTCGATCTCGCCATCGCCGCTGTGCGCGAAGAATCGCGCATCTCGCTTCGCTATCGTGATGACGCAAAACGAGCGTTTCGTCAAGACTCTACAACGACGCGGTGAAAGCCTTCGCCGACAACATGGCGGCTCAGCGCGCAAGATGCGGCCGGGCGCACCGAGATTCTCGCCCTCCTCGACAAAATCGAGGCGGACTGGCGAAACTATTTCGCCACAGACGTCGGTGACGAGACGATCCGTCTTGTCCGCGACAATCCGACGTCTGAACCAGCGGAGAAATTTGTCGGATCGGATGCCGCGGTCAGCAGCCTTCCAGGCGTTCAAGTCCGCCGCCGACGACGCCCGCAGAGAAAATCAACGACTGGTCGGACGACGCGCAGGCGCAGTTCAACCATTTGATGTCCGCGCTCCAGGCGACGATCATCGTCGGCGCCGGCGCGGCGTTCCTGCTCGCCGCGTTGGTCGGATGGTGGATGGCGCGAATCATCGCGACGCCCGTGACGAATATGACAGGCGTCATGAGAAAGCTGGCGCAGGGCGATCATTCGATCGAAATACCGGGCGTCGGCCGCGGCGACGAAATCGGTCTGATGGCCGAGGCGGTGAAATCCTTCAAGGACGCCGCCCTTGCAAAGGTGAAGCGCGACGCCGCCGAGGCGGAGGCGGTCAAGACCTGGCAGAAGGAGGAGGAGGAGCGCGCCGCCAAGCTCGCCGAGGCGGCGCGCCAGGACCAGCTCGCGATTGAGGGCCTCGCCGAGGGGCTTGGCCGGCTCGCGGGCGGCGATCTCGTCTATCGGATCGAGACGGAATTCGCGCCGAAGACAGCGCAGCTGCGCAGCGATTTCAACGCCGCCGCCGCAAAGCTGCAGGAAGCGATGGCGAGCATCCGCGCCAGCACCGCGACGCTCGCCTCGGGCAGCAGTGAAATCGCCCAGGCGGCTGATGATCTGTCGCGGCGCACCGAGCAGCAGGCGGCCGGGCTCGAAGAAACCGCCGCGACGCTCGATGAGATCACGGCGACCGTCAAGAACACGGCCGAAGGCGCGGTGCGGGCGCAGGCGGTCGTCTCGACCGCGAAGTCGGAGGCCGATCATGGCGGCGAGGTCGTGCGCGACGCGATCACGGCGATGAGCGAGATCGAGCGCTCCTCAAAGCAGATCGGCCAGATCATCGGGGTCATCGACGAGATCGCCTTCCAGACCAACCTCCTCGCCCTGAACGCCGGCGTCGAGGCGGCGCGGGCGGGCGACGCCGGCCGCGGCTTCGCCGTCGTCGCCTCGGAGGTGCGCGCCCTCGCGCAGCGTTCGGCCGAGGCGGCGAAAGAGATCAAGGGCCTGATCTCGGCCTCGACCACGCATGTGGGGCAGGGCGTCGACCTCGTCGGCGAGACCGGCAAGGCGCTCGCGCGCATCGTCGCCCAGGTGGCCGAGATCAACGCCGTCGTCAGCTCCATCTCCGCCAGCGCGCAGGAGCAGGCGGGCGCGCTGCATCAGGTCAATACGGCGGTCAACCAGATGGATCAGGTGACCCAGCAGAACGCCGCCATGGTCGAGGAAACCACCGCGGCGGCGCATGCGCTGGGCGTCGAGAGCGCCGAGCTTGCGCGTCTCGTCGGGCTGTTCCAGCTCGGGCAGGCGGCGCAAGCCGTGAAGGCGCGGCAAGGCGCGGCGCGCGGCTCGGGCGCCCCGGCGGCGGCGCATCGGGCGGGGCCTTCGAACGCGCCGCGCCCGGCGCTGAAGACGCTCGCCGCGTCCGGCCGGGGCGGCGCAGCCCGCAAGCCTGAACCCGCAAGCGCAGAAGACAGCTGGGAGGAGTTTTGATGAGCGTTGAAGCGCGCGACGCGGCCCGCATCGAGCTGCCGGAAATTCTCGATCTCGGCGCGGCGGGTCCGCTCGCCGCCGAATTCCTCAGTCATCGCGGCGAAGCGCTCTGCGTCGACGCCTCCCGCGTCGAGCGCATGGGCGGTCAGTGCCTGCAGGTGCTGCTCTCCGCCGCCAACACCTGGAAGGCGGACGCCGTCCCGATCGCGATCGTCGGCGCGTCTTCTGGTTTCACGGATGGTCTCGCCCGCCTCGGCGTCGCGCCGGCCGAATTGATCGATGGGGAGCTGACGCAATGAGCAAAACAATTCTCACCGTCGACAATTCGCGCACCATGCGCGACATGTTGCGGCTCGCCCTCTCCGACGCGGGCTTCCGCGTCGTGCAGGCCGACGATGGCGTGCATGGACTTGAAGTTCTCGCCGGCGAAACGCCGGACGTCATCGTCACCGACATCAACATGCCGCGTCTCGACGGCTTCGGCTTCATTGAGGGCGTGCGCGGCGACGATCGCCATCGCGCGGTGCCGATCCTGGTGCTGACGACGGAAAGCGACGCCGCGAAGAAAGAACGCGCGCGCCGCGCCGGCGCCACCGGCTGGATCATCAAGCCGTTTGATCCGGCCAAGCTCGTCGCCGCCATCCGCCGCGTCGCGGCGTGACCCTTCTTTGACTGACCAGAAAAGCCTGAACAGGAACGAGGATTGAAAATCCATGGATGCGATGGCGGAGATCAGGCAGACGTTTTTCCTCGAATGCGAGGAGCAACTCGCCGAGCTGGAGACGGGACTTCTTGCGATCGATGACGGCGATCGCGATCCGGAAACGGTCAACGCCGTGTTTCGCGCGGTGCACTCGATCAAGGGCGGCGCCGGCGCCTTCGCGCTCGACGATCTCGTCTCTTTCGCCCATGTGTTCGAGACGGCGCTCGATCATCTGCGGGCCGGCCGGCTCGAAGCGACGCCGGATCTGTTGAAGACCATGCTGCGCGCGGCGGATGCGCTCGCCGACCTCGTGCGCGCCGCGCGCGACGAGACGGGCGTGGACGCCGCGCGCCTGGCGACGCTCGCCGCCGAGCTGCGCGCGGTCGATCCGGCGGCGGCGGGCGAGGGCGCGGCCGATCAGGACGAGAGTTTCGCCTTCCGCCCCGTGCCGATGGACGAATCCATGTTCGACGGGTTCGACGCCGATGCGGCCCCGCCGGAGAGGGAATTTTCCATCCGCTTTCGCCCGCATCGCGATCTCTACGCCAAGGCGAACGAGACGGCGCTGCTGCTGCGCGAACTCGGCGGCCTCGGCGAAATCGCCGTCGCCTGCGATGCGTCGGAGCTGCCGCTTCTGCCCGACCTCGATCCCGAAGCCGCTTATCTGACGTGGATCATTTCATTGCGCACGGGCGCGGGCGAAAGCGCGATCCGCGACGCGTTTGAATTCGTCGAGGGCGATTGCGATCTCGAGATCGCTCTGGCCGGCGCCGACCCCGCTGGAGGCGACGAGGGCTGGCGCCGGGCGATGTCGACATCGCCGCGCTGATCGGAAAGATGCAGGCGAGCGTCGAAGCGGAACTCGCGCGGGTTGTGGATACGCAGGTTCCGCGCGCCGCCAGCGCCGACGCCGAGACACCCGATCAATCCAGATCCGATCACCCAAAGCCGGACCATGCCAAGCCCGAACAGGCCGGCGCGTCGATCCGCGTCGATCTCGACCGCGTCGATCGCCTCATCAATCTCGTCGGCGAACTCGTCATCAATCAGGCCATGCTGGCGCAGCAGGTGCAGGAGGCCGGGCTCTCGCGCGCGTCGGGCGTCGCGACGGGCCTTGGCGAACTCGAACAATTGACGCGCGAGATCCAGGACAGCGTGATGGCGATCCGCGCGCAGCCGGTGAAATCGGTGTTCCAGCGCATGCCGCGCCTCGTGCGCGAGGTCGCGGCGCTGACCGGCAAATCGGTGCGCCTCGTGACGGAAGGCGAACACACCGAGGTCGACAAGACGGTGATCGAGCGCATCGCCGATCCGCTGACCCATATGATCCGCAACGCCATCGACCACGGGCTTGAGTCGCCGGAGCGGCGCCGCGCCGCCGGCAAGCCGGAGGAGGGCGTCGTGCGGCTGCTCGCGCTGCACCGCTCGGGCCGCATCGTCATCGAAGTCTCGGACGACGGCGCCGGCATCGACCGCGCGCGGGTCAAGGCGCTCGCCGCTGGCAAGGGCCTCATCGCCGCGGACGCGCCCCTGACCGACGAGGAGATCGACAATCTGATCTTCCTGCCCGGTTTCTCGACAGCCTCGACAGTGTCCGACATTTCCGGGCGCGGCGTCGGCATGGATGTCGTGCGCCGCTCGATCCAGGCGCTCGGCGGGCGCATCTCGATCCAGTCGCGGCCGGGTCAGGGATCGACCTTCGTCCTCAGCCTGCCGCTGACGCTCGCCGTGCTCGACGGCATGGTGGTGACGGCGGGCGGCCAGACCCTCGTCGTGCCGCTCACCGCCATCGTCGAAACGCTGCAGCCCAAAATCGCCGACGTGCATGGCTTTGGCGGCGGCGCGCGGGTCATCGCCATCCGCGAGGAATTCACGCCGCTGATCGACGTCGGCCGCGAACTCGGCTATCGCGCCGCCGCCGCCGACGCCGTGGGGGGCGTCGCCATTCTCGTCGAATCCGAGGGCGGCGCGCGCTTTGCGCTGCTGGTCGATGCGATCCTCGGCCAGCGCCAGGTCGTCATCAAGAGCCTTGAGGCGAATTACCAGCACGTTCCGGGCATCGCCGCGGCGACCATCCTCGGCGATGGACGCGTCGCGCTGATCCTCGACGTCGACGCCGTCGTCGCCAGCTCGCGGATCGGAGGCGCAAGGCCACGATCTTCTTCTCGCAACAGCAGGATAAGCCCATGACCGACGAACATGCGACCCAGGGGCGCCGCAAGACCGATCCGCAGCGCGCGCGCGAACTCATCTCATTCCGCATCGGCGCGCAGGAATTTTGCGTCGACATCATGTCGGTGCGCGAGATTCGCGGCTGGACTCCGGCGACGGCGCTGCCGCAATCGCCAGCTTTCGTTCGCGGCGTCGTCAATCTTCGCGGCGCGGTGCTGCCGATCGTCGATCTTTCCGCGCGGCTCGGCTTTTCGCCGACCGAGCCAAGCGCGCGCCATGTCATCATCGTGGCGCAGATCGGCGATCAATCCGTCGGGCTTCTCGTCGACGCCGTGTCCGACATTCTCTCGGTGACCGACAATCTGCTGCAGCCGACGCCGGACGTCGCCTCCGACATGGCGAAGACCTTCGTCAAGGGCGTCATCGCCATCGACAGCCGCATGATCAGCCTGATCGCGCTCGACCACGTGTTGCCGGGCGCGGAGCGCGAGGCTGCATGAGCGAGACAGAATTCGCAATGCCCGCGATCGCCGGAGGCGAGGGCCTGACGCCGGGCGAATTCGTGCTCTCGCGCGAGGACTTCCGCCAGATCGCGGCGATGCTCCAGGCCGACGCCGGCATCCATCTGCCCGAGACGAAAGCGGCGCTCGTTTATTCGCGCCTCGCGCGGCGCCTGCGCGCGCTCGGCCTTGCGAGTTTTCGCGATTATTGCGCGCTCGTCGCGGGCGCGGCGGGCATCGACGAGCGCCAGAAAATGCTCGCGGCGCTGACCACCAACGTCACCAAATTCTTTCGCGAGCCGCATCATTTCGAGCATCTCGAGCGCGTCGTTCTGCCGCCGCTGCTCAAGGCGGCGCGGCAGGGCGCGCGCGTGCGGCTGTGGTCCGCCGCCTGCTCCAACGGCCAGGAACCCTATTCCATGGCGATGGTCATATTATCCCTGATGCCGGACGCCCATCGCTATGACGTCAAGGTGCTCGCCAGCGACATCGACGCCAACATGCTGGCTGAGGGGGTCAATGGCGTCTACGCCGAGAGTTTCGCGGCGGACACGCCCGCGAAGCTGCGTCATCGCTGGCTCTTGCCCACGCCTGAGGGTCCGCGCGGCGAGCGCGGCCGCTTTGTCGCCGTCGCCGATGAATTGCGCGATCTCGTCGCCTTCCGCGAACTGAACCTCTTTGGCGACTGGCCGATGCGCGGGCCGTTCCAGGCGATTTTCTGCCGCAACGTCGCGATCTATTTCGAGGAAGAGACGCAGCGCAAGCTGTGGAGCCGCTTCGCGCCGATGCTGGCGCCGGGCGGCCGGCTCTATATTGGCCATTCCGAGCGCCTGACCGGCGCCGCGGCCGCAGCTTTCGACGGCGAAGGCGTCACCTGCTACCGCCTCAAGGAGGGCGTTCGCGCATGAAAACGGTGCGCGTCCTCGTCGTCGATGATTCAGCCACCGTGCGGGGCCTGATCCGCATGTTGCTTGCGCGCGACCCGCTGGTCGAGGTCGTCGGCGAGGCGGCCGATCCGCATGAGGCGCGAGCCGCGATCAAGGCGCTCGATCCCGACGTCATCACGCTCGATGTCGA
Organism: uncultured Alphaproteobacteria bacterium; assembly: GCA_963767805.1. Lineage (GTDB taxonomy): Bacteria > Pseudomonadota > Alphaproteobacteria > Rhizobiales > Beijerinckiaceae > Methylocapsa. Next base: position 31,496 of record CAVYFP010000032.1, read on the forward strand.
GATGCCGAAAATGAACGGCCTCGATTTTCTCGACAGGCTCATGCGCCTGCGGCCGACGCCTGTGATCATGGTTTCGAGCCTGACCAGCAAGGGCGCCGGCGCCGCCATCGCCGCGCTTGAAATGGGCGCCTTCGATTGCGTCGGCAAGCCGGCTTCCGGCCAGCGCGAGCTGTTTGGCGAGCAATTGCTGGCGAGCGTCAAGGCGGCGGCCGGACAGCGCGGGCGGACCATGCAGGCGCGCGCCGCGCCCCCCGCTGCGACGGCGCAGCGTCCCTACAGGAGCGACGGCCGGGTGGTCGCGATCGGCGCGTCGACGGGCGGCGTCGAGGCGCTCATCGCGGTGCTGTCGCATTTCCCGCAGAACTGCCCGCCGACCGTCATCACGCAGCACATGCCGGCGGCCTTCACGAAAACCTTCGCCGAGCGTCTCGACCGGTTGAGCGCGGCCTCCGTGTGCGAGGCGTTCGACGGCGCGCCGCTGGAGCCCGGACGCGTCTATCTGGCGCCGGGCGGCGTCGCGCATTTGCGCGTCGAGGGCGTCGCGCCGCCGCGCTGCCGCCTGTGGAAAAGCGAGCCCGTCAACGGCCACAGGCCCTCGGTCGACGTCCTGTTCCAGTCGGTCGCCAAAGCGGTCGGCGCGCGCGCCTTCGGAACCATCCTGACCGGCATGGGCCGCGACGGCGCCGAGGGCCTTCTCGCCATGCGCAGGGCGGGCGCGCCGACGATTGGTCAGAGCGAATCCAGCTGTCTGATCTATGGCATGCCAAAAGCCGCGTTTGAAATCGGCGCGACGCAAAAGCAGGTCCCGTTGCACATGATGGCTTCAGAAATTTTGCGCGCGACCAGCGCCGCTTGAAAAGGAGAATTCCGATGCCCTTCGCAGCTGCCTTGCGAGTCCTCGATCGTGGACGATCAATTGACCAGTCGGCTCCTGATCCGGGGCGGTCTGCAGGACCTTGGCGTCTCCGACATCGAGATGGCCGCCGACGGCGAGCAGGGCTTCAAAACCATGATGGCGAAGCCCGCCCATCTCGTCATCTCCGACTTCAACATGCCGAAGATGGACGGCCTCGCCTTCCTGCGCGCCGTGCGCTCCTATCCGCCGACGCAGAAGGCCGCCTTCATCCTGCTCACCGGGCGCGGCGACAAGGAACTGATCGAGCGCGCACAGAAGCTCGGCGTCAATAATGTCATCGCCAAGCCCTTCACCCTTCCCGTCCTGAAATCGCAGATCGAAGCCGTCGTGGGACGCCTCAAATGACGCAGGCCAGAGCCGGTCTTCGCCCCTCGTCGACCGGAAAGCGGCGAGCGCCGCGTTCACATCATTCAGGGCGAATATAACGTCAGCGACGATCCCGACGTCGTGCTGACGACGCTGCTCGGCTCCTGCGTCGCCGCCTGTCTGCGCGATCCCGTCGCCCGCATCGGCGGCATGAATCATTTTCTGCTGCCGGGGCAGGAAGCGGGCGAGGGCGCGCCGCGCGGCGCCGGCGAGACCTATGGCGTTCACCTCATGGAGCTTCTCGTCAACGGGCTGCTGCGGCGCGGCGCGCGGCGCGACCGTCTCGAGGGCAAGCTCTTCGGCGGCGCGCGGACGATGGATGGCCTCGCCGACATCGGCGCGCGCAACGCCGCCTTCGCCGAGCGTTTCCTCAGCCATGAAGGCATTCGCCTCACCGGCGGCAGCCTCAGGGGCGAGCAGGGGCGCCGCATCCAGTTTTGGCCGGTCTCGGGGCGCGCGCGACAGGTCTTCCTCTCCGCCACGCAGACGCCGGCCGCGCGGATCGTCCCCGTCGAAAGGGCGGCGAGCGGAGGATCCGTCGAGTTCTTCTGAAGAATTTTTCGCCCCGAATTGCTGCTCTAGGGCGGGATGAGGAAAAGTGGAAACCACTTTTCCGCCCGCATCCCGCACGAAACTTTTGAAATCGATCACGTTCATGATTTTGGATTGATTCAATCGAAAATCATCGTGATCTATCGCGATGGACCGCCGGCCATGACCACAAGAAGGACCACAGGCGAGGCGGCGCGGCCCCTGCACGCGCCGATGGGCGAGGTGCTTGCGCGGGTCGCCCATGAACTCAATCATCTTTCCGGGCGCATCGGCCATGTCGAGACGCTGGTCGGCCCGCTCGTTCTCGCCGCCGCGCCGCGCGACGCCGAAATGGTGCGCCACATCCAGGACCTCGACCATATCCGGCAGAAGGCCGAGGGCCTCGCCGATTTCCTCGCCGCGCTGGCGCTGGTCGCGCCCGGCGATTGCCTCGTCGACGCGGGCGGCGCGGCGCGGCTCGTGACGCTCGCCGATCTCGCCGCGCGCCTCGCCTTCAGCGACGATGGCGCCGCGGCGCCCGGCGCGGCGTATGGCGACTGCGAGCTATTTTAGGGCGCCGCTCATTCCGCCGCCTCGGCAATCAATGTTGACGATCTGACCTGCTGCAGAAAAGCCGACAGCGCGCTGGATAAATAGCCGTCGCGGCGGCGGATGAAGACGGTCTCCACCATCGACTCGCTCGGCGGTAGCGTATGGATCGCAACCCGGCCATGTTGCAGGACGGGACCAACCAGCGCCTTTGGCAACAGGGAGACGCCAAGACCCGCCGCGACGCAGCCAAATATGGCTTCCAGCGTTCCGAACTCCAACAGGCGGAGCCCCACCACGCCGCGCCGGGCCAGGATGTCCTCGAGCCGCTGGCGATAGGAACAACCGGCGCGCAGCACGACGATGCGGAGATTCGACTGGCTCAGCAGCGTGTCGAGGCTGCGCGAGGATGGCGGCGCCATGACGACAAGCTCCTCGCGGAAAACGGTCTCTTCGATCAGCTCCGGATGATGGACCGGCCCGCAAACAAAGGCGCCCTCCAGCCCGCGCTGGAGTACGGACTGGATCAGTTCGGCGGTCGGTATCGGCGCGCAGCGTGACGTCGACCTCGGGACAGGCGGCGACATAGGCGGCGAGAACAGGCGACAGGCGGATCGCCGTCGTCGTCTCCAGCGAGCCAATCGTCAGCGGACCGCGCGGAACGCCATCGTCGGCGACGGCGCGCCGCGCGTTGTCGATCTCGTCGCGAACCTTGTAGGCGTAGGGCAGAAGGCGCTGGCCCGCCGCGGTCAGAACGACGCCGCGCCGGCTCCGGTCGAACAGGCGCGCGCCCAATTCCTCCTCGAGCAGGCGCAGGCGGGTCGTGACATTGGACTGAACCGTATGGAGATCGGCGGCGGCCCGGTTGATGCCGCCCAATCTCGCCACGGCCTCGAAGAGTCTCAGATCCGATGCGTCCATCCGCGCCTCCATTCCGTGGGCGACGGGAGGGATCGCCGCCCACGCCCACTTCGAAAGACGGCTGACTATCACAAAAACAGAACTAAAATATCATAGATTGCCATTTTTCCAGATTGCTTACGCGGGGTAAAGTGTCGCTGGCAACGGTCCCTGCGTCCGAAAGAGCGACCGAGCCTCATCGACGGAGCCCAGCATGTCTTCTGTTTTGTCGCGCGCCGAACAATTTTGCGCTCGTTTTGGCCTGAAGCTCCCGATCCTGCTCGCGCCGATGGCCGGGGCCTCCGCGCCGGCTTTGTCGATCGCGGTTATGCGGGCGGGCGGGCTAGGCGCTTGCGGGGCTTTGCCGATGCAGCCGGCCGAGATCGCGGCATGGGCGGCGAAGGTTCGCGCCGGTTCGGACGGCCCGTTCCAGTTGAATCTCTGGATTCCCGAACCGGCGCCGCTGCGCGACCCGGCGCAAGAGCGCGCGATGCGCGATTTTCTGGCGGCATGGGGACCGGCGGTCGCGGCAACGGCGGGCGACGCCGCGCTGGTTGATTTCTCCGCGCAATGCGAGGCGGTGCTGGAAGCTGCGCCCGCCGCCGTTTCCTCGGTGATGGGGCTGTATCCGGAGCGTTTCGTCAAGCGCCTGAAAGCGAAGGGGATCGCCTGGATCGCCAATGTCTCGACGCTCGCCGAGGCGCGCGCCGCCGAAGCTGCCGGGGCGGATGTCATCGCCGCGCAGGGGATGGAGGCAGGCGGCCATCGCGGCTGTTTCGATCAGGCGGCGGCCGAGCGCCAGATGGTCGGCCTTGTTCGCACTGCTGCCGGCAATCGTCGATGCGGTCAGCATTCCAGTCGTCGCCACCGGCGGCATCGCCGACGGGCGCGGCGTCGCGGCGGCGCTGGCTCTCGGCGCCAGCGCCGCGCAAATCGGCACGGCCTTCCTGCGCTGCCCGGAAGCCAGCATCCATCCGGCCTGGGCGACCGCTTTGGCGAACGCGGCGCCGGAAGACACCATGATCACGCGCGCCTTCAGCGGCCGGGCCGGACGCGGGCTCGCCACCGCCTATGTCCGCGCCGCGGCGGCGGCGGGCGCGCCCGCCTGCGCGCCCTATCCCGTGCAGCGCGGACTGACGGCGGCAATGCGCGCCGACGCCCAGCAGGCCGGCGACGTCGAACGCATGCAGGCCTGGGCCGGACAATCGGCCGCGCTCGGTCGCGCCCTGCCGGCGAGCGACATGGTGCATGAAATTTGGGCGGCCAGCCCGCGGCCTTTTGGCGTAAGCCTCGCGTTGAGCGGAGCCGGGCGTCGAGCAACTCGACCTGAGGAGAGAAACGTTTGAGCCCGCGCGACATCCTGTCCGGCCTTGTCGCAGCTTTGGCGTTGGGGCTCGCCTTCATCGCCATTAAGATCGGCGTCGGTCAGGCGCCGCCGCTGCTCTTGACAGCGCTGCGCTTCATCTTTGCTGCGGTTCCCGCCATATTTTTTGTGGCCCGGCCGAAGGCGCCCGCGCGCCTCGTCGCGCTCTATGGACTGCTGATAGGGGTCGGCGTTTTCGGCCTGATGTTTCTGGCGATCGCGCATGGGATGCCCGCCGGCCTCGCCTCGCTTGTCATCCAGCTCCAGGCCTTCATCACCGTCTTTTTCGCCTGGGCGCTTTTGCGCGAGCGGCCGACGGCGATTCAAATGAGCGCGGCGAGCCTCGCGTTCCTTGGCATTGTCGTGATCGGATCGGCCCGCCTTGGCGGCGCGAGCCTTGGACCTTTCCTGCTCGTCGTCGCGGCGGCGTTGTGCTGGGGCGCGGCCAATATTGTCGGCAAAAGGGCCGGCCGCATCGACATGTTCGCCTTCACGATCTGGTCGAGCCTTGCTGCGCCTGCGCCGCTGCTGGCGCTCTCGCTTTTTTTCGAGGGCTCGCGCGCGCTCGCGGCGCTCGCCCATCCAAGCTGGGTCCTCATGCTTTGCGTGGCGGCGCTCGCCTATGGCGGAACGGTGCTTGGCTTTGGCCTCTGGAGCCGGCTGCTTGCGCATTATCCGGCGGCCGAGGTTGCGCCTTTCGCTCTGCTGATTCCCGTCGTCGGCATGGTTTCCGGATGGCTCGTTTTCGCGGAGCCGCTAAGCCCTGTCGAGGTCGCCGGCGCGGCATTGGTCATGGCGGGTTTGAGCTTCAATGTGTTCGGCGAGCGCTGGCTGGCGCAGCGCCGCCGCCTTGGCCAGATGGGTTAAGGCGCAGCATCACACTTTCGTGCACAGCTTGATCGAAGCCTTGACTGGGAGATTTCGCAGCTTCGGTTTAGAGGAAGCCGCTGCCGAGGCTTCGCCGCGCTCCATCGAAAAGGCGTACTGATTTGACGCAGAGGCTCACTCTCTTTCTGGCGGCCGCCTGCGGCCTCGTCGTCGCGAACCTGTATTATGTGCAGCCAGTGGCCGGCGTCATCGGCGCGCAACTGGCGATGGACCCGGCCGCCGTCGGGCTTCTCGTCACCTTCACGCAGATCGGCTACGGCCTTGGCCTGATTCTCGTGGTTCCCCTCGGCGACATATTGGAAAGCCGCCGCCTCATCGCGTCCTGCCTCGCGGTTTCGGTCCTCGCCCTGCTCGGCATGGTCTTCGCGCCCTCGGCGGGCGCGGTGCTTGCGGCGTCGTTTCTGATCGGCCTCACCTGCGTCGCCGCACAGATCATCGTGCCCTTCGCGGCGCATCTTGCGACCGATGCGACGCGCGGCCGCGTCGTCGGCGACACCATGAGCGGGCTGATGGCCGGCATCATGCTGGCGCGGCCGGTATCGAGCTTCATAACCCATTGGCTCGGCTGGCGCGCCGTCTTCATCGCATCGGCCGGCGTTATGGCCGCGCTTTCCCTGCTGATGCTGCGCGTGTTGCCGCACTGGCGCGCCAAAGCCGCCCTGACTTACTTCGGCACTTTGAGATCGCTGGCCGCGCTCGTGCGCGAGACGCCGGTTCTGCGCCGGCGCATCCTTTACCACGCGCCTATATTCGCAGCTTTCAGTCTCTTCTGGACGGCCTCGCCCCTCTTGCTGGCGGGTCCGCGATTTGGCCTGACGCAGCAGGGCATCGCATCTTCGCTCTGGTCGGCGCCGGGGGCGCGATCATCGCGCCGATCGTCGGCCGCGCCGCCGATCGCGGCGGCGCGAGGCTGGTCAATGGCGTCGCCATCGCCGCCGTCGCCGTTTCGTTCATCCTGGCCTGGATCGGCGGCGCCTTGGGCTCGGCGCCGCTCCTCGCCATCGCGGGGGTCGTGCTCGACATGGGCGCCACCGCCAATCTCGTGCTGAGCCAGCGCATTCTCTTCGCTTTGGGAAGCGAAGCGCGAAGCCGCCTCAACGGGATCTTCATCGCGGCGTTTTTTCTTGGCGGCGCAGTGGGCTCGGCCGTATCGAGCTTTACCTTCGCCAGAGGCGGCTGGCCGCTGACGACCGCTACGGGCTTTGCTTTCGCTTTCGCCGCCCTCGTCTATTACCTCACCGAGCCGCAGCTGTTCCGCAAGGGCTGAAGGAAGGCGCCAATTAGCTGCGCCATTTCCCGGCGGCGGCTTCGTCTTCGTCTTTCGCCGCGACCCAGCCGGCATCGTCGCCGCCGGCGAGGCGCTGTTTCTTCCAGAACGGCGCCTCTGTTTTCATGAAATCCATCAGGAAGGAAGCGGCGGCGAAGGCCTCGTGACGGTGCTGGCTCGCCGCGGCGACGAGCACGATCGGCTCGCCCGGCGCGATGCGGCCGAAGCGATGCAGAACGAGAAGGCCCTGCAGCGGCCAGCGCGCCAGCGCCTCATTGGCGACGCGCGCGATCTCAGCCTCGGCCATGCCGGGGTAATGCTCGATTTCAAGCGCGGCGAGCGCGCCGCCCTCGTCGCGGCAGAGGCCTGTGAAAGTGACCAGCGCGCCGATGTCGGTGCGCCCCTCCGTGAGCCGCGCGCTCTCCCGCGTGGCGTCGAAAGGCGTCGCCTCGACGCGCACAATCGCGCGCAGGCTCATGCTCAGCCTCCGGTCATCGGCGGGAAGAAGGCGATCTCCCGGGCCTCGCCGAGCGCGGCGTCATGGCGCGCATGGGTGCGGTCGAGCGCGGTGCGGATCGCTTTCTTGTTGGCGAAGGCCGCCTCATAGCCGTCGCCCCTGGCGCACAGCCAGTCGATCAGCTCGGCGATCGTGGCGACGCCGGGCGGCGGGGCGATTTCCTCCTCCGCGAGCCCGATGCGCTCGCGCACCCAGGCGAAATAGAGCGCTTTCATGCGGAAACTCTCAATCCTCGAGGATGTGCCTGACGCCGGCCCGGAGATAATCCCAGCCGGTGTAAATGGTCAGGATCGCCGACAGCCAGAACAGCGCGAGTCCGATCTGCGTCGTGCCCGGCAGCACCTTGTCGCCCGCCGGCCCGGCGATCAGGAAGCCGAGAGCGATGAGTTGCAGCGTCGTCTTCCATTTGGCGATGCGGCTGACCGGCAGCGGCACCTTGAGTTCGGCGAGAAATTCGCGCAGGCCCGAGACGAGGATCTCCCGGCACAAAATGACGACCGCGGCGCCGAGCGAATAACTGGCGATCGTATGGTCGGCGACGAGCATCATGAGCACGGCGGAGACGAGAAGCTTGTCGGCGATGGGATCGAGCATCTGGCCGATGGCCGATTGCTGGGCCAGCGCGCGCGCCAGATAGCCATCGAGAAAATCGGTGATGGCGGCGGCGATGAAGACGCCGAGAGCAACCCATCGCATCCAGTCGATTCCGGAATAGAACAGGCAGCCGACAACGATCGGCACGGCCGCGACCCGGCCATAGGTCAGCAGGTTCGGCAGGCTCCAGGTTCTGCGCGAACCTCGCAAAATCGTCGTTGTGACCATGATTTTAACGGAACATCCTCTAAACGCCGGCGTCAATAGGGGAAGATCTGGCGATTTATCCCGCTTCTGAGGGAAACGCCCGCTAAGCGCCGCCATCGTGAAAATAATCATACACCAGGCGGGCCGTCGCCGCATTGACCCCCGCGACCTTCTCAAGATCCGACAGGGCGGCCTTTGAAATCGCCTTGGCGGTGCCGAAGGCGTGCAGCAGCGCGCGTTTGCGGGCCGGCCCGACGCCGGCGATCTCGTCGAGCGGGCTGCGTGTGAAATCCTTCTTGCGACGCGCCCGATGGGTTCCGATGGCGAAGCGATGCGCCTCATCGCGCAGGCGCTGAACGAAATAGAGCGCTGGATCGCGCGGCGCGAGCCGGAACGGGGCCTTGCCGGCGACGAAAAAGGTTTCACGCCCGGCGTTGCGATCGGCGCCCTTGGCGATCGACGCGATCGCGACGTCTTCAACCGCAAGCTCGGCCAGAATCTGCCGGGCGGCGTCGAATTGCCCCTTACCGCCGTCGATCAGGATGAGATCCGGCCGTTGCGGAAAGTCGTCCGCCGCAGGCGCGCTCTCGCCCGCCGCGGCCTCCGCCTGAGCGCGCTCCTTCGCCAGCCGGACGAAGCGGCGGCGCAGCACTTCGCGCATCATGCCGTAATCGTCGCCCGGCGTCAGATCGGCGCCCTTGATGTTGAAGGTGCGGTAATGCGCCTTCATGAAGCCGGCTCGCCCGGCGACGACCATCGCGCCGACGGCCTGCGTCCCCATGATGTGGGAATTGTCGTAAACCTCGACCCGTCGCAGGGGGCGCTCAAGGCCGAAAGCCTCGGCGAGGGCGGCGAGGAGCTTCTCCTGCGAGGCCGTCTCGGCCAGTCGGCGGCTCAACGCCTCGCGCGCGTTTTGCGCGGCATGTTCGACAAGCTCGCGCTTTTCGCCGCGCTGCGGGCTGGCGATCTCGATGCGATGGCCAGCCTTGACTGACAATGCGTCAGCGAGCACGGCGCGGTCCTCGATCTCATGCGACAGGCAGGACGAGCCGGGGCGAGGGCCTGTCGGCGTAGAATTGCGCGAGGAACGCGCCAAGCACCTCGTGCGGCGTCAGGCTCTTGTCGGCGCGCGGAAAATAGGCGCGATTGCCCCAGTTCTGATAGGTGCGGAAGAAGAACGCCTCGATGCAGAACTGGCCCGCCTCCTCGACGATGGCGAAGACATCCGCCTCCTCGACGCTTTTCGGATTGACGCCCTGCGCGCCCTGAATGGCGGACAGCGCGGAGATGCGATCGCGCAGCCGCGCCGCGCGCTCGAACTCCAGCGCCGTCGCCGCCGCCGCCATCTCCAGCGCCAGCAGGTCGCGCACCGCGCGGCTCCGCCCGGAGAGGAAATCGCGCGCCTCGGCGGCCAGCCTTGCATAATCCTCATGGCTGATCTCGCCGGTGCAGGGCGCCGAGCAACGCTTGATCTGATGAAGCAGGCAGGGGCGGGTGCGGTTCTCGTAAAAACTGTCCGAGCAGGAGCGCAACAGAAAGGCGCGCTCGAGCGCGTTCATCGTGCGGTTGACAGCGAGGACATTGGCGAAGGGCCCGAAATAATCGCCTTTCTTGTGGCGCGCGCCTCGATGCTTGGCGATCTGCGGCGCGACGGATGATCGCCGGTCAGGAGAATATAGGGAAAGGACTTGTCGTCGCGCATCAGGACGTTGAAGCGCGGCTTCATCTGCTTGATGTAATTGGTTTCGAGAAGCAGCGCCTCGGTCTCGGTCTCGGTCGAGACGAAGACCATGGAGGCGGTGAGCGCGATCATTCTGGCGATGCGGTTATTGTGGCCGAGCGCGCGGGCGTAGCTCGCGATGCGGCGGCGCACGCTTTTCGCCTTGCCGACGTAAAGCACTTCGCCATCGGCCGCGATCATGCGGTAGACGCCGGGCCCAAGCGGCGCATGGCGCCAGAAGCCGCGGATGACGGCGACCCCCTGCCGCACCGAGGCGGGCGCGGCTTCTTCGTCTGAAAGATCGAGATCTGGCGAGTCGAGATCTCTCGGATCGAGGCTCCCGGCGTCGCCGGCGGGCTCATCGTCAAGTTCGGAGGCCGGCGGCAGATCGGCGTTCGCCGCGCGGACGCTGCCTCGATCTTTCTTTTGCGCGGGGATCATGCGCTGAGATTTAAGCGATCAGCTCCCGCAAGAAAAGGCGGCGCAAGGAAAAGGCTGCATCTGGAAGAGACGCCGCGCCGAGCCGCGCGCCGAAGCCCGCGATCACAGCAGTTGCAACTGCTCGCCGTGCCGGGCCGGCCGCGCGAACAGATCGCAGCGCAGGGACACGCGACTTTTCGTCAGGCCGAGCCTTGCGGCTGCGGCCTCGAAGCGGCGTCCGATCATCCAGGCGTAGGGACCAGACCCCGTCATGCGTTTGCCGAACGTCGAATCATATATCTTGCCGTCCCGCACGGAGCGGACCAGAGACAGCACATGGCGCAGTTTGCCGGGATAGTGGGTCATCAGCCATTCGGCGAAAATATCGCGCACTTCGAGCGGCAGCCGCAACATGACATAGCCAGCCTCGCGCGCGCCCATCGCCTGCGCCCTGTCGAGAATGGCCTCGATCTCGGCGTCATTGATCGAGGGGATGATCGGCGCAACCATCACGGCGGTCGGGATCCCTGCCTCGGCCAGCCGCCGCATGGCGTCGAGCCGGCGCGCCGGCGAACTGGCGCGCGGCTCCATTTTGCGCGCCAGCACGGGATCCAGCGTCGTCACCGACAGCGCGACCTTGACGAGGCCTTTTTCGGCCATCGGCGCGAGGATGTCGATGTCGCGCGCGATGAGAGCTGATTTGGTGACGATGCCGACAGGATGATTGGCGCGCGAGAGGACTTCCAGCACCTGCCGCATGACTTTCTCGTTGCGTTCGATCGGCTGATAAGGATCAGTGTTCGTCCCGATCGCGATGGTCTTCGGCTGATATCCGGGCGTCGACAATTCGCGTTCGAGCAGCGCCGCCGCATTGGTCTTGGAAAACAGCCGCGTTTCGAAATCGAGCCCCGGCGAAAGCCCGAGATAGGCGTGGGTCGGGCGCGCGTAGCAATAGGCGCAGCCATGCTCGCAGCCGCGATAGGGATTGATCGAACGGTCGAAGGAAATGTCCGGCGATTCATTGCGCGTGATGATCGTTTTCGCGCGCTCCTGCGTAACAGCCGTACGCAGCGGCGGAAATTCTTCGGGCGCATCCCAGCCATCGTCTTCGCGAATGCGGGTCTGCGGCTCAAAGCGTCCGCTGGCGTTGGTCAATGCGCCGCGACCGCGCCGCGGCGCGACGAAGGGCGCCTCCGAATCGCCGTCCGCGCACGCATTGGCGCGTTTCGCTGAAGGGCATGCCGGCTGGGGTGAATTCCCGCGGCGGGGCTGGGCGTTCAGGTTTGTTTTGGCGATGATAGCCACGGAGGAATTCCTCTCGGCTGCGAACATAAGGCGCATTGAGAGTGAACAAATACGGAACATTTTGCGGGTTGTCAAATGTTCCTGTGGATAAGTTGCGCATCGGCTGGGTCGCGATGGGGCCCCGGAATGACGCGTCTGTTAACAAAATGCTGTTAATAATAGCAACCGAGAAACTTAAGAATACAGCACACGATATTTTGCTACGACTTGTATAAAGTACGTATTCGTTTGTATTTGTTCTGGCATTAAGTGTATAAATGTGATGGCGCCGAATAAATAGTCTATGTTCGTGGCGCGACAGCGACTGTCGCCGATGAGTTCCCTGTTCATCCCGCGGCTGCTTCGCGAATCATCGCATCTGCGGGGTCTTTTTCATGTGTCTATCGGTGATATTGATATCTGGCGTCACTGTAGAGAATAAATCAAAAAAAAGTTGCTTATTCATTTTAGTCACAAACGATCTAAATGCCCTCCTGTGACGGTTGAATGAGTTTCATAACAGTAGCGTCTCGCTCGGGGCGGTCCCGTTCTGTAGGAACCCGAAAGATTTTTCTTGAATGCCATGATAAGTCCGCCGTATTAATGCCTTTTTAACGGGATATATGCTGACGTGTAAATATTGACGGTTACGCATATTTGATACCGGTCGTTGTGTTTGGATTTCAGCGGCCGATCGAGCGCTTGCTGTGCGCGTTATCACGTTCCTGGAAATGCGGACGTGGCAAGGTTGCGGCAACGAGCGTGCCCTTTACTCCGAGCGTGTACTTCGGTCCGACAACTGAAGATGATAAAAGACATGATGAACAAATTTGGAGCTTTGCTGTTCGTTGCGGTTGCGGCCCAAACGCTGCCGCTCAGCGCGCAGGACATTTCGCCCGCCGCGAGGGATCAGAACGCGCAGAACCAGATCGTCGCGACGCAGGCCGACAAGATTGACGCGAGCGACGTGACGGGCTCTATCGACAAAGGCGCAAAGGTCAAGGTGACCGTTACGCCGATCGATTTCGAGCAGCGCCGCGCAAGGGAAGCCGGCGACCTCTTATGAGGAGGCGTTCCGCAACTGGCGGTCCTGCGCGATCACGCATCAAGGGGTTGGCAACCCGGCGCCGCAATGCGAGACCCTTCGTCTGGCCTTGCGGCAAGCAATCGGCCTTCGGCCGCGCGGTTATCAGACCGTGGACGCTGGCGCGCGTAACTGACGCGTCGGCGCAACACTGGCGCAGCGCGCGGATGAAGCGCGTTGCGCCTGTCTCTGTGCGGATGCTCTCTGGTCCCCAAGAGTCAAGCCGAACGCTTAAGATTGTCCAAGTACACCGGCTCAACAAATGCTTCAGATGAAGCTTGCCCGCTCGACGAGCGCTTGGGCAATCTTCCGGCGCTGATCGAAGCCTGCGAATTGGCCGGCCGTAACGGCCCGAAACCTTTGCCGCTTCCCCACCAAATCCATTATCCGAAACTTCACGGAATAAAATCCCGGCGCGCGAAGCGGCGCGGGATCGCGAAAGCGCTGACGCCGTGCGACGCCTGGTGCTGCGAGACAGGAGCGATTTCCACCTATGAGTTATACTGTATTGTTACTACGATTGTGGTCAGATGCTGGTTTCCTAAAGATGTAGCATGTAACGGGGCGGATTGTGTTACATGGAATTCCCAAATCACTGCGCGAGCTAATTGCCCGGCATGAGGAGATGTTTCTTACTCATCCGCCACCTCGTCAGGCAGCTCGCGACAGCGTTCCTGCGTGGAAAGATGTTTTTCCCCGGGTCATCCTGAATGCGCTGCGGAACCAGATCCTCGCAGTTCTGACGCGCAGCAGCTTCCGAACTCGATAGACAAGTGCTTAGAGGTGCCGCATGACAACACCGGGTTCGGTCTGCAGTCTATCACGCCGCTCTTTAGCATGTCGCAGAAGTAGGACCCGGCTTCAACGACTCCGAGAACATCTGGTGTTCTTTGTATAACTGCAGGGTTCTGCGGTCTAATACTTAGATTATCTTGTGCTTTCGGTGAAATCAATTTAATATTTGTGCTATTGTCTTCCGTCCCGGGTAACTTGTCCTGTTTGATCGGAGCTATATCTTGTGGCGAGGCCGACGCCGCGAGTCCCACTTCGTTACCTTTCCGCCACTTCGTCATGCACGACACGATAGCGTTTCTGCGCGGAAAGATATTTCGCTCGGGATCATCTTGAACGCGCTCTGAAATCAGTGATTCGCAATACACATGCGCCATCGTTTCCGAGCCTCCGCGCATGGGAACAGGCGATCCGCATGGCAGGAGCGGCGTTGGTTGGCAGTTTATTCCGCCGCCCTGCGCCAGGTCGCAGAGATAGGATCCGGCTTCGACAATGCCTGTCACCTGAGTCTTCTCCTGCGCAAGCGTCGGCTTCTGCTGCGCAAGAGCCGGCGTGGCGAGCATCGTTGCAGTGGCGATAATGATACTGGGCAAACGCGTCACGACGCCCCGAAGGGGACTGGCCACGAGATCATTTCCAGAAGCCCTTATTCCGTCCGCGAACTGACCCCGCATCATTTCATCACCCCTATCATAGCTGGCCTCTCCACTATAACAGGCGATGGTTGAGGAGGCTCGGAAGCTTTTGCGCCGGCTGCACGCGCCGGGCTCCGAGGGGGGCCTTCACGCGTTCGACCGCAAGAGCGACCGATTCGCAGGCGTGGCGCTATGGCGCAATATTTCGATCGCCGGAAGGTTTCGGGCGAGCCTCGTTCGAGGACTTACTCGTCTTCGATCTCCATCCGATCAATCGCCCAGCCGATCGTCGCGGCCTCAAAAATCTTCCGCGCTTTCTTCGTCCGTCACGATCCCAGCGCCGATTTTTCGAAGATTGCGTTCATAAGCGTTTCGCAAATTTTATTCGAAACCTGTGACGTTTTGAAGGTCGCGCCGATTCGATCTGCGTCGTCCTGACGAGGTTCGGCTTCGTAATGTTGGCGCGGCGCATCGATTCGGGCCGAGGGGATCGCAAAGTTCCGGCTTTGCCGATGATCTGGCTGAAGCGCGACGGGGACGAGGATGCGCGTCCAGAAATTGCCTTGCCGGTTTATCCGATGCTTGACCCTGCCAGCCATTTCCGCGCCAACTTTGTTGCGTGGCTCGTAACATCAGGAATAGGTGGAAATGGCTGTTTTGCAAGCTATTTCAATTATTTCAACGGGATAGTCTGGTGCTGCGAGACAGGATTGAACTGTCGACCTCTCCATTACCAATGGAGTGCTCTACCACTGAGCTACCGCAGCCCTTGCCGAGCGGGTCGGAACGGTTCGGCTATGTGCCATAGGCGCGCCCGATAGGCAAGCCGGGCCTTTTTTCAGCCGCAGCGCCACTCTAAAACCCTTGGATTCGCATCGCCCTTGTCGGGCGCCAAAAGGGAATCAATCATTATGGCAAGGTCCGGCGCCGACGCCGAATCGCAGGCGGACCGAAAAGAGGCGGAGCGGCGCCGTCTGGCCGAAGCGCTCCGCGCCAATCTCGGACGGCGCAAGGCGCGAAGCCGGGGTCGCCAGGCCGGAGATGCCGCGGCGGTCGATGCGGGACGGGATCTGGCGGGACAGGACTTGGCGGGACAGGACTTGGCGGGAGACGCCGGCGCGACCAGCGAAGGCGCCGCGCAGAGTAATGAAACGGGGGATTGATGGATAGCATTCGTATTACGGGCGGGCAGGCGCTGAACGGCGTCATCCGCATTTCGGGCGCCAAGAACGCCGCTCTGCCGCTGATGATCGCCTCGCTGCTCACCGCTGAGACGCTGACCCTCGAAAATGTTCCGAACCTCGCCGACGTGCGCATGCTGCTGCGCATTCTTGGCCACCTTGGCGTCGATCATTCGATTGACGGGCGCCGCCATGGCGCGGCGCCCGACGCCAGCCGCCCGATCCATCTCACCGCGGGCGATATCGTCGATGTCATGGCCCCTTACGAGCTCGTCTCGAAGATGCGGGCGAGCTTCTGGGTCGTCGCGCCGCTGCTGGCTCGCATGGGCGAGGCGCGGGTCTCGCTGCCGGGCGGCTGCGCCATCGGCACGCGGCCGGTCGATCTTCTGCTTATGGCGCTGGAAAAGCTCGGCGCCGATGTCGCCATCGAGGCCGGCTATGTTCACGCAACGGCGCCTAAGGGCCTCAGGGGCGGCGAGATCCATTTCCCCAAAGTGACGGTTGGCGGCACCCATACGGCGCTGATGGCGGCTTCCCTCGCGCATGGTCATACGTTGATCGAAAACGCCGCGCGCGAGCCGGAGATCGAAGATCTCGCCGCTTGCCTCATCAAAATGGGCGCGAAGATCAAGGGCGCCGGCCAGTCGCGTATCGAAATCGAGGGCGTCGGCAGTCTGCATGGCGCGCGCCATCGCGTGCTGCCTGACCGCATCGAGGCCGGCACCTACGCCATCGCCGCCGCCATGGCCGGCGGCGACATCATGCTTGAAGGCGCCGAGGCCGGGCTGTTGCAAAGCGCGCTCGACGTCATCGAGCAGGCCGGCGCCGATATCGCCGTCACCAATGAGGGCATCAGGGTCCGCCGCAACGGGGCCGGGCTGATGCCGGTCGATGTCGCGACGGCGCCGTTCCCCGGCTTTCCAACCGATCTGCAGGCGCAGTTCATGGCGCTGATGACGAAGGCCAAGGGCCAGTCGCGCATCACCGAAACGATCTTCGAAAACCGCTTCATGCATGTGCAGGAGCTGGCCCGGCTCGGCGCCCGCATCAGGCTCGACGGCGACGCCGCCGTGGTCGATGGCGTCGACGAATTGCAGGGCGCGCCGGTGATGGCGACGGATCTGCGCGCCTCCGTCTCGCTCGTCATCGCCGCGCTCGCGGCCAGGGGCGAAACCACGGTGAACCGCGTCTATCACCTCGATCGCGGCTTTGAGCATCTCGAAAGCAAGCTCGGCGGCTGCGGCGCGATCATCGAGCGGTTGTCGAATCCGGGCTAGAACATATACCGATCGGATTGCATCAGTCTGATCGACAAGAATATGCTCAAGCATTTGAATTTGGAGCGATTTTTTTCGACCGAACGATCCATTCGGTCGGAATGCGCTCTAGAGCGGGATGAGAAAAAGTGTATGCACTTTTTCGCCCGCATCCCGCTCTAAACCGCTGGAATCGATCACGTTCATGATTTTGGATCGATTCGATCCAAAATCATCGTTATCTAGCGCATATTCCGGTCTGAACCATTCAAATTCGATCTGCGAGAGCGCGCTTTCGCTGAACCCGTGCGGGCCGCCGCCGGCTCGCGCCCGCGAGCAGCCAATCCGCCTCGAGCCCGCGCGCGTGATCGGCGGACCGCACGCACAGCGCCGCGTTCTGCGCCAATCGATACAATACCGAAACATAATACTGAATTGATAACTTTACAAAACCGCCGAGGAACAGATCGTCGTATTTACTGCGGCTAGGGATAATTATGGCGATATACCTATAATCATCGTCGCATATATAGCTATTTAAGATGGAAATAGTTATGGTGACATTGAGTTGCGTCATAGCCTGTTATATAACATCTTATTGTAAATTTAAAATGTTGCGTTTATAACGAATATTTTCCGTCATAAGCATTCACAAACGTGAAAATATAGCGCACTTCCACAAATATACGGGCGATTTATGCGTTAAGGCGTAAGCATGGCAGTGATAAATAATTATCCTTAATATTTGCATTTTGTTGTCATAATTTACAAATAGCTTGTCTAGCTTAGGGTTCCCGGACCTCTTCCTCGCCTTCGCGCGATTTTGCTTTACAAGGAATCGAGCGTGCCCCGTTTCGGCAAAGCCATTCGTTCGTCGACTTTAGCCGGCGGCGTCGGCCTCCTGGCGCAGATCGCGCTTTTCAGCGCGCTTGGCGCGACCCCCGCCGCCGCGGCCGACGCCTATTTCTCGCCGACCGGATCGGATAGCGCGGGATATGCCATCGGGGTCGACTGCACCTCCGCCGCCCCTTGTAAAACCGTCGCCAAGGCGCTGTCGTTCCTCGCCAGCAACATCGCGCACGGCGCGGGCCCAAACCGCAATTACAGCCTGGCCTTCGACGGCGGAAAGGGGCCGTTCCGGCTCGCCAGCACCGCGATCCTGACCTCCGCGCATACGGTTTCGTCGGGCTATACGACCACTTTCGACGTCTATAATGGAACGCAGACCGAGTGGAGCGGCGGCCTCGACACGGCCGGCACATGGACCTCGACCACCCTGCCGAGCGGCGCGCCCGGCTGCGTCTCGTCCTATCTTGCGCATCTGGCGCCGCTCAAGGAGGCCAATGCGAAATATTACGTCGGCGCCGCCTGGATCAATGGCCATCGCGTCCAGGAGACTATCAATCCGCGCAGCGGCAACCCCTGGGCGACCGTACCCGGCTCGGCGGGCGGCGCGGACCGCGGCTCGCAATTGTTCCTCGGTCCGACGGGGCGGCTCAGTTCCGGGAGCGCGACAATCTCGATCAACGATCTCTCACGCATCGGACTCGTCGGGCAAACGATCAGTTTCGGAACGGTGGCGGGCGGGCTTCTCGCGCATCGCCCCTATTGGATACTGACCAAAAGCGCGGCGACAGGGTCCGGATCCATAACCGTATCGCTGGACCGCGGCGGCGCACGATTCGCATCTTCAGCCAGTGCGGCGATCCAGATCGAAGACCCCGTCCAGTCCGGAAACGCCGGCGACCGGACGATCCCGCCCGGCGAGAATGTATTCCCTTACGATCGCGCGAAAGCGGAATTCGCCACCGCTTTTAACCAGACCGACGTGAAAGCGGAAGTCGCCGCCTTCGAGCCGAGCCTTGCTCCGGTCTTTTCCGTGACTGGGACTGGCGTCGTTGCGCTCAATAGCCGGATCTTCGATATAAAGCATTTGTTCCCCGGAAATGGCTATCGCGTCTGGAACCGTTTCGAAGATCTCGGCTCCGGCGGCTATACGGGCGAACTTTACACCAACCGGACGACGGGTCTCATCTATTACACGCCGCGGACCGACCTCAAGGAGACCTGCGCCAGCATCAATGCGACCGGACAGGCGATCATACCGTCGTCACTGGAGACGCTGGTCAAGATCTCCAGCGCGAGGGCCGACATCGCCACGGCCGGAGCTGGCGCGCCGGGCGCCGCGGTCGGCAATCTCGTCTTCAAGCACATTCTTTTCGAGCATACCAACACATCCGTTTTCACCGGCGTGCATAACCTTTCCGGAGCGGTCGGCGGATTTATATCCTCCGTCTCATCGCATTACGCGGGGCCGCTCGAATGGGCCGTCGTGACGATCGGCGCAAGGAACGTCACCTTCGACGCAGTGACGATGGCTCATTTCGGCGGCAGCGCCCTTGCGATTGGATGGGGCTCGAACCATGACACTGTGCAGAACAGCAAGCTTTATGACGCTGGCGGCGCCCTGATCACGGCGGGCGGCGCCCTGAGCTTTTTCGACCCTTATCACTACAACAGTGATTCGGGTTATTATGGCGCCAGCGATTTTGGTCCATCCACGCCGTCATTCAACGCGGGCTATTACGCAACCAACAAGGACCTGACCGGCGCCAGCGACTGCTGCCAGACATTCACCAATAATTTTCTTTACGACGGCGGCATCGTGCATCCAGGCATGGGGTGCATGACGCTTTCCGGGTGGCAGAAGTTCGCGGTCACGCATAATACGATGCATGACTGCGGCGGGTTCGGCTTCACCGCGACGACGGACGTCGCGGTCAGCGATGGACCGCCTTCGTTCAATGGCATCGTGCAAGCCGTTCACAGCGGCTCGACGATTTACGCTCCGTTCTACGCCAATGTGTTTTCCTACAATGAAATCTATAACTGCGGCTACGAGACGACGGTGATGGGCGCCCGCGTTCCGGGCGGCGCGATGATGGATGACTTTGGTTGCTTCTACATCTCCGGACCTCAGGACGGCGACGGAACCAATCCCGCCAACGCGCTTCAGATCACCTATAACAAGGTCCATGACGTCAGCGCCGCAGCCTATCCCGTCAATGATCAGGTCCATCCGGCGATGAAGCCCCACGGAATCGATGGGATTCTCGATTATCACGACGGCAATAATTCCAACGGCATCGTCGAGCGGAATAACTTATTCTACAACAGATCGGCGGCGGCCGTTGGCGCGGCCGTCTACCCGACGCGGATAACCCAGCACACCGGAAATTTGAGATCTATCATCGCGAATAACATCTTCGCCAGCGTGTTTCCGGCTGGTTACAAAATCGACGCCAATTTTGTTCCCAGAATGGATATAACGCCCAATTACCTCGTCCCGGAACCGGCCAGCAACTACACTTACGCAGCGGGGGCCTGCAGTTCCACCTGCTATGTCATGCATAACAGTAAAATCTATTCGTCGACTTTCTCCAACTCCCGCACCACGGGAAATAATACGCCGCCGACCTGCACGGGTGGGGCGTGCCAGGATGGCGGCGTTACCTGGACTTTTGTCAAAGCCCTGCCGGGAACGTCCTATCTGCAGGACTATTCCAACATCACCGCGTGGAAAGTGACTGGCGATCCCGCGGGCGCCACGAATAATTTCGTGTTCGCGGACGCTTATCCCAAGTTTCCGCAATATGGACGGTTCAGCAGAAATCTATATTCAATGGCTGGAAACACGCTTCACCAAGCTTCGTCCAGCTTCACCTTCGCGCAATGGCTTGCAGCGAAGGGAGCGCAGGGCGGGGCGACGGACGCGGGTTCGCTCTATGGTGCGTCAAAATCTCCGGATGCGCCGGGCATCACACCCAATTTCGTCTCGCTCGACACTGGCGACTTCCGATTCAATGCGACCTATTCCGGAGCGGGCGCGGTCAGCGCCTGCGGCGGGACGGGGGCTGGAACCGTCAGCCCGGCCTGCAGCCTCGGCTTCGTGCCGTGGGACTACAATAACGTCGGCGCGCACTGAGCGCCGCGTCCGCGCGCGCGCAAAGACGTCGGGGCATTTCGCGTGAAGCGCATTCTTGGCCGCCGCCGCGCGGACGCGTCTGGGCCGGCGCGGAAGCGGCTCAAAGGAGGAACCACGGAACGACGGCGGCAAGACGCATCATAGGTGGTTCGCGCCGATGGGCGGCGCCGTCGCCACAAGCCTTCCGGCGCCGGGGGATCTTGGCGGTCGCGGCTTTGGCGCTTATATCACAGGCTCCTATTTGATTGGACAGCGCCCGCATGAGCGAAACAGCCGCACCGACGCCGCTTCGACTGGTCGCTTTCGATAGCGATGATCTCGACGTCATATCGGCCAATCTGCAGGATTGCCTCGTCAAGGTCGGCGATATGGCGTTCCTGCCGGATTCAAAGCAATTCGCTTTCCTCGCGGCGCGTTTCGACTGGGTCGGAGCGGCGAGCGGATGTCTTGAACGCTGCCGCACGGGCCTGCATTTCGACCGGGTCCTCAAAGTCTCATGCGCCGGTTTTTCGCCGCGCGATCACAATGTGATCCTTAATCTGCTGCGCATTGGCTTTCGCGAGACCGCCACGCCCGCCGGCGAAATCGACCTGATTTTTTCGGGCGGCTGTGCGCTGCGGCTGCAGGTCGAATGTCTCGAAGCCCGGCTGAGCGATCAGGGCGAGCGCTGGAAGGCGAAATGCGCGCCCGGCCACCCCTGCTGCGACGAATGATTGCCCGCGACGCGGCCCCCGATCCAGGATGGGTTGCGGCGCCGGGCGCCAGCGCTTACGCTAGATCCCATGTTCGAAAGCGTGTTTCAGTCTTTTGAGGATCAGGCCGACGCCTCAAAGGGCGCCGCCCGCGTCAGCGCGCTGCGCGCTGAATTGGCGCGCCTTGGCCTTGAAGGCTTCATTGTGCCGCGCGCCGACCGCCATCAGAATGAATATGTCTCCGCCTCGGAGGAGCGTCTGGCGTGGCTCTCCGGCTTCACGGGCTCCGCCGGCCTCGCCATCGTGCTGCAGGGCCGGGCCGCGATTTTCGTCGATGGACGCTATGCGCTGGCCGTCAGGGATCAGGTTGACGTCAAGATCTTCGAGCCGGAGGCGCTGGCGCCGGCCGCGCCGGCGAGATGGCTCGAGGCCAATCTGCGCAAAGGCGCGCGTCTTGGCTATGATCCCTGGCTGCATACGCCAGATCAGGTCGAACGGCTGAAAAAAGCGATGGAGGGCCTCGGCGGTGAACTAATCGCCGTCGAGCCAAACCCGATCGATGGGCTCTGGACCGATCGCCCAGCACCATCGATGGGCAAGATCAGCTTGCACCCGCGCAAACACGCCGGCGAGGCCGCAGCGAAAAAACTGGGCCGGGTCGCGCCGCTGCTGGCGGCCAATGACGCGCTCGTCGTCAGCGATCCACATTCGGTCGCCTGGCTCTTCAACATTCGCGGCGCCGACGTCTCGCACACGCCGCTGCCGCTCGCCTATGCTCTGATTTTCAAGACCGGCGAGGCGCGGCTTTACGTCGACGCCGACAAGCTCGATGGCGCATTGCGCGAGAAGCTTGCGCCTCTCGCCGATCTCAGGGAGCCGGGGCGACTTGAAGGCGACCTCAATGAGCTTGGCCGGAACGCCGCGCGGGTCATGTTCGACGCCGTGACGGCGCCGGAAAAGCTCGTCGGCCTCGTCAGGGAGGCGGGCGGCGTCTGCGTCGTCGCAGCCGATCCGATCGCTCTTCTGAAGGCGCGCAAAAACGCGGTCGAGCTCGCAGGCGCGCGGGCGGCGCATATTCGCGACGGCGCCGCGGTCGTGCGCTTCCTGCACTGGTTCGCGCTGAATGCGCCAGGCGGAAAGCTCACCGAGATCGTTGCGGCCAAGGCGCTCGAAACCTTTCGCCGCGAGACCGGCAAATTGAAGGACGTCTCGTTTCCCTCGATCGCCGCCGCTGGCCCCAACGCCGCCATTCCGCATTATCGGGTGACGGAGAGGACCAACGCGCGCATCGGCAAAGGCATCTTTCTCATCGATTCGGGCGGCCAATATGAAGATGGCACGACCGACATCACGCGCACCCTTGCGGTCGGGCGCCCGTCGGCGCTGATGCGCGATCGCTTCACCCGCGTTCTGAAAGGTCATATCGCAATCGCCCGGGCGGTCTTTCCGAAAGGCGCGTCGGGCGCCCAGATCGACGCGCTGGCGCGGCTGCCGCTCTGGCGCGCGGGCCTCGATTTCGACCATGGCACGGGCCATGGCGTCGGCTCCTATCTCTCCGTGCATGAGGGGCCGCAGCGCATCTCGAAGCTTGGCTCGACGCCCCTGGAGCCGGGCATGATCCTCTCCGACGAGCCGGGCTATTATTACGCCGGCCATTGGGGCATAAGGATCGAAAATCTGGTGGTCGTCGAGCCGAGGGCGATCGCCGGCGCCGAGCATGAAATGTATGGATTCGAAACCCTGACGCTGGCGCCGATCGATCTTTCCCTGATCGAGCAAAAACTGCTCGACGGCGAAGAGATCGCCTGGCTCAACGCCTATCATGCGCAAGTGCGCAAAGTGCTGTCGCCCCTTGTGGAGCCCGCCGTGCGGCGCTGGCTTGCGAGCGCGACCAAACGCATCAGTCTTTAGTCCTCACACCGAGACGATCCCGACATGGCCGACCTTGACGAACTTCAAACGGCGATCCTCGCCGACATCGCCGCAGCCAGCGACGAGGCGGCGCTGGAGGCGGTGCGGGTCGCGACGCTTGGCAAGAAGGGCTCGGTCTCCGCTCTACTGTCAGGCCTTGGCAAGATGACGCCGGAGCAGCGCCGCACCGAGGGCGCCGCGATCAACGCGCTGAAGGATGGCGTCAACGAGGCGCTCGCTGCGCGCCGCGCGATTCTGAAAGAGGCGGCGCTCGAAGCGCGGCTGAAGACCGAGACGGTGGACGTCACCCTGCCGGTGCGCCAGCGCGGGCTGTCGCAAGGCCGCATCCATCCGGTGACGCAGGTCATGGACGAACTCGCCGCCATCTTCGCCGATATGGGATTTTCCATCGCCGAAGGGCCGGATATCGAGTCCGACGATTATAATTTCACCAGGCTGAATTTTCCGCCGGATCATCCCGCGCGGGAGATGCACGATACGTTCTTTCTGAACCCCGGCCCCGATGGCGAACGCAAGGTGCTGCGCACCCATACGAGCCCGGTTCAGGTGCGCACAATTCTGTCGCAAAAGCCGCCGATCCGCGTGATCTGTCCGGGCCGCACCTACCGCTGCGATTCGGACCAGACGCATACGCCGATGTTCCACCAGGTCGAAGGCCTCGTCATCGACCGCTCGGCCAATCTTGGTCATCTGAAATGGATACTCGAAGAGTTCCTCAAGGCCTTCTTCGAAGTGGCGGACGTGAAGATACGTTTCCGGCCGAGCTATTTTCCGTTCACCGAACCATCCGTCGAAGTCGATGTGCAATGCACGCGCAAGAACGGCGAAATCCGCTTCGGCGAGGGCGAGGATTGGCTCGAAGTCGGCGGCTGCGGCATGGTGCATCCAAATGTCCTGACCAATTGCGGCCTCGATCCGGACGTCTATCAGGGTTTTGCCTGGGGGGTCGGCATCGACCGCCTCGCCATGCTGAAATATGGCATGTCGGATCTGCGCCCCTTCTTCGAGGCCGACGTGCGCTGGCTGAGGCATTATGGCTTCCGGCCGCTCGACCTGCCGAGCCTCGTCGGCGGCCTTAGCGCGTGACGGACGGATATGCGCGTGCGCCGATGCGGGGGGAGAGATGAATCAAAACGACGATAAATCGCCGGCCGCGATCATTGCGGCCGCTGCTCCGGCGCGTGCGAAATCGACGAATTATCCGGAACCCTTCGCATCAATGATGGCGAATCGGATCAAGCATCCCCTCGGCGATATT
The DNA here is from genome assembly GCA_963767805.1 of uncultured Alphaproteobacteria bacterium. Lineage (GTDB taxonomy): Bacteria > Pseudomonadota > Alphaproteobacteria > Rhizobiales > Beijerinckiaceae > Methylocapsa. The sequence continues at coordinate 55,833 of CAVYFP010000032.1, forward strand.
TTTGGTCTCAAGAATTTCGGGGTCAATCTGACGCGCATCCGGCCGGGCGGCGTCTCCGCCCTGCATCACCGCCATTCGCGACAAGATGAATTCATCTATGTCATCGAGGGCGCGCCGACTCTCTTTACAGGCGCGGACGAGATTGAACTGCGCCCCGGCATGTGCGCCGGCTTTCCCGCCGCCGGCGCCGCGCATCATTTGGCGAATCGAACTGATGCGGATGTTGTCATCCTGGAAATCGGCGACCGCACGCCGGGAGACGAAGGCTCCTATCCGAATGACGACATTGTCGCGGCGATGGCGCCAGACGGGAGCTGGCGCTTTACGCGAAAGGACGGCGGCTCCTATTAGGATTCTCGAAAATCGAAGATTTTCAAGAATCGGAAGGAACTAAAAATCGCTGGCGATGCCCTTGACCTCCCAGTCGCCGTAACGCACCGGCTCCGGGCCATCGCGGCCGTTGATCTCTTTCGGCCGCGTCTCTTGCGCCTGTGCGGCGGCGCGGCGGCGCTCGTCCGCTTCGGCCAGCGCGCGCTGTGCGGCCGGCGTCAATTCTTTCGCCGGCGCCGTCTCGTCCGGGCTGATCTTCGATTCTTTCCCGCTCATGTCGGCAGCCTGACCCTTTGTCCCCAACTTTTCGCGGCCAATGCGCGCGCGGAAGCGCCTGTCGAAACAAAACATCCGCGTGGATCGCCGTTCATGATATAGTGAAATTAGAGTCCGCGCGATACGGGGTGGATCACGCCTTTCCTGTCGTCGAATTAGCGGTCGAGGCCCTGAGCAAAGCATGAATTTGGACGCCCCCTCGCGCCGGCCCGACCGATCAAGGAACCGCAAAGGCGCACTCAACCGGCCGGGACAGGGCGGCTCCGCGGAAGCCGCGAGACTTGAGGCCGAGCACCATCCGGGGCTTCCCGCCCGTCTCGCCGCCGCCGCCATCATCGGCGATATCGTCGGCAAGCTGCATTCCCTTGAGGAGTGTTTTTCGCCGGGCGCCATTCCGGCCCGCCTTGGCGGTCTCGACGCGCGCGACATTGGCCTCGCCCGATCGATCGTGACGGTCGCGCTGCGGCGGCTTGGCACCATTCGCGCGGCTTTGGGCGAACTTCTCGACAAAGGCCTGCCGCGTCAGGTGTCCCACCTTGAATGGACGTTGATCGCCGCCGCGGCGCAGGTGCTGTTTCTCGACGTGCCGGATCACGCCGCGGTCGATCTGGCGGTGCGCGCGACAAGGCTCGAGGCGAAGACAGCGCCCTTCGCCGGACTGATCAATGGCGTTCTGCGCAATCTCGCGCGCGGGCGCGAAAAGATCCTGGCGGAGAGCGATCCGCTCGATCTCGACACGCCCGCCTGGCTCGCTGCGCGCTGGCGCAGGATCTACGGCGAGGAGCTGGCGCGCGCCATCGCGGCCGCCAATCGCGACGAACCGACGCTCGACCTCACCGTCAAGTCCGATCCGGAACAATGGGCGAAGCGGCTGGGCGGAATTGTTCTGCCGACAGGCTCCGTTCGGCTCATCAGCCATGCGCCAATCGCCGAGCTTGACGGCTATGCGGATGGCGAATGGTGGGTGCAGGACGCCGCGGCGGCGCTTCCCGCGCGGCTGCTTGGCGTTGGACCCGGCGTCAGGGTCGCCGATTTTTGCGCGGCCCCCGGCGGCAAGGCTGCGCAACTCGCGGCGACAGGCGCCGACGTCACGGCGATCGATCGGTCGGCCGAGCGCCTGAAGCGGCTCGCCAGCAATTTCCAGCGGCTTCATCTGCATGCCGACGTGATCGTCGCCGACATCGCCGGCCTCAAGGCGCAGCCTTTCGACGCCATCCTGATCGACGCGCCTTGTTCGGCGACGGGCACGATCCGCCGGCATCCGGATGTCGCGTGGACCAAGAAGCTGACCGACATCGCGCCGCTCGCCGCAGTGCAGGCGCGCATGCTCGATAAGGCGATCGAACTCGTAAAGCCCGGCGGCGCGATCGTCTATTGCACCTGCTCGCTCGAGCCGGAAGAGGGCGAAATGCAGGTCGCCGCCATGCTGCGGCGCAACCCGGATGTCCTTCGCTCAGCCATCGCACCGGCCGAGGTCGGCGATGTGGCAGGCGTCATCAATGAGAATGGCGAATTGCGGACCTTGCCTTCGCATCTGCCGGCGGCGGATCCCCGGCTGTCGGGCCTTGACGGATTTTTCGCGGCCCGATTGATTCGGCGTGGTTAACAAAGCCGAGAGGTTTCTCACGGATGATTTAACCTTGTGGGCGCCAAGCGCCGGCGCGCCTGCGCCGATTCGCGCACGAGACCGCCGCCGCGCGGCCGGGGCGGCCGCGCGTTGTATAAAATCGAGGAGTCGAAACCTTTGGCCGGCGCGATTTTCAAAGACCGGCTGCGCGTCGCGGGCCTCATCGCCGCGCGGAGCGCCGCCGGCTTTGGGCGCATGCTCGGGGCTCCCTGGCGCGTCCTCAAAGGGCTGCGGCGGCGCCCGCCCGAACGGCTGCTGATCGCGCCGCAGGACATCAGGACCAGCGATCCAACGCTCGCGGCGGATATTTACGCCGGCTATTTCGCCTTCGGCGGCAAAATCGTCAATGCGCATGGGCGCTCGCCTTTCGAACTGGAGCCGCGCTCCGAGGCCTGGGCGCGCGCTCTGTCGAGTTTCAGCTGGTTGCGGCATTTGCGCGCCGCCGATACGGCGATCGCCAAGGCCAACGCCCGCGCGCTTGTCGAGGATTTCCTCGTCGCTTCGGGAAAGCCCAGCCAGAGCCCCGCCTGGGAGACGCGCACCGCCGCGCGCCGGCTGCTCGCCTGGCTCTCGCAATCGCCGATCATTTTGTACGGCGCCGACCGCGCGTTTTATCGTCGCTTCATGAAAGGCATTGGCCGCACCGAGCAATTTCTGGAGCGCAAACTTTCTCAAGGCGTCACCGGCGAGGATCGCCTCACCGTCGCCATCGCGCTGGTCGAACTGGGTCTTTGCGCGGAAGGCGCGGCGAGACTGCTGCAACGCAGCGGCAGGCTGCTGGCCGATGAGCTGCAGCGTCAGATTCTGCCCGATGGCGGCCATATCAGCCGCAATCCGCAAATGCTGATCGATCTTCTGCTCGATCTTTTGCCGCTGCGCCAGGCCTATGCCGCGCGGGGCGTGCAGCCGCCGCCGCAATTGCTCAACGCAATCGACCGCATGATGCCGATGCTGCGCCTGTTTCGCCATGGCGACGGGGCGCTGGCCCTGTTCAACGGCATGGGCGTGACGCCGCCCGAGCAACTCGCGACCGTGCTCGCCTATGACGACACGCGCGCCCGCGCCCTGACGAATGCGCCGCATTCGGGCTATCAGCGCCTCGAAATGCAGGACGCGATCGTTATCATGGACGCCGGCCGGCCGCCGCCGCCGGCATTTTCGACGCGCGCGCATGCCGGCTGCGCTTCGTTTGAATTTTCGTCCGGCGCGCATCGGCTCGTCGTCAATTGCGGCGCGCCGGACGCGAACCGCGCGCCGGCGCAGCAGGAGGCCGCGCGCATGACCGCCGCCCATTCGACGCTCGTCATCGGCGACAGGTCGTCCTGCCGCTTCGCCTTTCACGCGGGCCTGCGCAACTGGCTTGGCGATGAGATCATCTCGGGGCCGGACCGCGTCGATGTCGAGCGCGGCGAAGCGGCCACGGGCGCGAGCCTCGTCATCGAGCATAATGGCTATGAGCCGCGTTTCGGCCTCATCCATCAACGCCGCATCGCCTTGCGCCGGGACGGCAGGCGGCTTGATGGCGTCGACCGCGTCCGCGCCATCGCGGCGTCGAGCCCGCCTCGCTCATTCGCCCTTCGCTTCCACATCCACCCGAATGTGCGGCTGAAGCTCCTGCGCGAGGGCCATGCGGTGCTCTGCGTGCTGCCGAACGGCAGGCGCTGGCTGTTCGAGAGCGCATGGACCGCCGAGATCGAAGAAAGCATCTTTTTCGCCGCGCCCGAGGGGCCGCAAGGCGCGGCGCAAATCGTCATCAGTGGCGAAACCGAAGACGGGCTCGAAATCGAATGGAGCTTCAGTTACGTTGAGCGGCGGAGGCGATAGGAGGCTTGAGGCGGCGATAGTCCGCTCAATGCGCGTAGACCCGCGTCGCCTTCGCCCAGTCGCGGGCGCGCTGTTCGGGGTTGGGGTTGAGCGTGATGTCGGTCACCACCGCCGCGCAGTCGGCTCCGGCATTGAGGACGCCCGCCGCCCGCTCCAGCGTGATCCCACCTATCCCAACCAGCGGAATGTCGCCGACGCGTTTGCGCCATTCCCCGATGCGCGCGAGGCCTTGTGGGGCGAAGGGCATCTTCTTCAAAATCGTCGGGTAGATCGGCCCGAGCGCGATATAGTCGGGGCCGGCCGCGAGCGCGCGGTCAAGCTCGGCCTCGTCATGCGTCGAGACGCCGAAGCTTAGCCCCGCGCGGCGGATCGCAGGCAGATCGGCCGCATCGAGATCGCTCTGGCCGAGATGGATGAAATCGCAGCCGGCGTCGATGGCGTGGCGCCAGTAATCATTGATGATGAGCTGTGCGCCGGCCAATTCGCAAAGCGCTTTCGCCTTATCGATTTCGGCGCGCAGAGTGTCGTCGGGGGCGTCCTTGATGCGCAGTTGCACGAGCCGCACGCCGCAGGGCAGAAGCCGCGCGATCCAGTCTGAGCTGTCGACGATCATATAAAAGGGATCAAGCACGCGCCAGATCCGAGAAAGGCGTACCGATGACCGGCGTCGAGGGCGCGGCCATGTCGCGCGGCTGCATGGGAACCGCGCGATAACCGACGCGTCCAGCCTCGACGCCGAGCGCGAAGGCGCGCGCCATGGCGACGGGATCGCCCGCTTTCGCGATGGCGGTGTTGAGCAGGATGCCGTCAAAGCCCAGCTCCATCGCCGCCGCCGCATGCGAAGGCGCACCTAGTCCAGCATCGACGATCAGCGGCGTTTGCGGAAAATGCGCCCGGAGCGCGCGGAGGGCGTAAGGGTTGTTGAGGCCCCGCGCGGTGCCGATCGGCGCCCCCCAGGGCATCAAAACATCGCAACCGGCGCGCAGCAGCTTTTCCGCGACGACGAGATCCTCCGTGGTGTAGGGAAACACCTGAAAACCGTCGCGGCTCAAGATCGCCGCCGCCTCGACGAGTCCGAAGACGTCAGGCTGCAGCGTATCCTCCTCGCCGATGACTTCGAGCTTTATCCAGCTCGTATTGAAAACCTCGCGCGCCATCTGCGCCGTCGTCACCGCCTCCTTGACGGTGCGACAGCCGGCGGTGTTGGGCAGCACGCGAACGCCAAGATCCCGGATCAGCGCCCAGAACTTTTCACCGGCGCGGCTGGCGCCGGATTCCCGGCGCAGCGAGACGGTGACGATCTCGGCCCGCGCCGCCCTGATCGCCTCGGCGAGGATCGCGGGCGAGGGATATTGCGCGGTGCCGATGATAAGGCGCGAGGCGAGCGAGACGCCGTAAAGGCCGAGCGGGTCGGCGTCCGATGCGCGTTCCTGCATGTCAGCCTCCCTGCCGCGGGCTGACGATCTCGACGCGGTCGTCATCCTTCAGCCGCGCCGCGTCGCGGTCCACCTTGCGGACGAAGGCCTGGTTCAGCGCGGTCGCGACATGACGCTCATCATACTCAAGCTCGTCGAGCAGGGCCGCGAGCGTTTCGGCGGCGACTTCAAGCCTCTTGCCGTTGACCTCGATGCGCATGCATCGCCTCCTCGACGCTGGCGCCCGCAAGCGCGATAGCGGCGGCCCGTCGCGCCAGCGCTGGCGCCGCCAGAAATCCGTGCCGGTAGAGGCCGTTGACGTAGATGGTCCGGCCGTCGATCCGCAGCCCCGGCAGATTGTCGGCGAAGGCCGGACGGACGCCGGCGCCGGTCTCGATGATCTCCGCCTCGGCGAAGGCCGGATGCACGGCATAGGCGGCGCCCAGAAGTTCGAGCATGGCTCGCGCGGTGATGCGGCCTTCCTCCTCGTTTTCGATCATGGTCGCGCCGATCATGAAACGGCCGTCGCCGCGCGGCACGATATAGACGGGATGGCGCGGGTGGATGAAGCGGATCGGCCGCGAGAGGGTGACCTCGCGCGTGTAAAGAACCAGCATCTCGCCCTTGACGCCGCGCAGCTCGCGCAATTTGTCCCGCGCGTCGAAGCCGCGGCAATCGATCGTCCAGTCGACGAGGCCCCGCGCGTCCGCCGCATCGACGCCGTAGCGCAGCGAGACATTCGCCATGGCGGCGAGGCGTTCGGCGAGCGCATCCGTCGCCGCGCGCGGATCAAGATGCGCCTCGCGCGGAAAATAGAGAGCGTCGTCGAAGCGGCCGGCGAGATCCGGCTCAAGCGCTGCGATCGCCGCCGCGCCAATGCGCTCGCGTTCGCTTGTAAGACGCTCGAACCGCGTCAGCTCCGTGCGATCACGCGAGGGCGCGAAAACCAGCGAACCCTGCGTCGTTGCAACCGGCACGATCTCGGTCCAGTAGCGCAGCGATTCTACGCCCATTTCGATCACGGGCGGCTCGGCGCCTTCCTCCTCGCACCAGGGCGAGATCATGCCGCCGGCCAGATATGAGCAGCCAAGGCCTGGCCGCTCGCGCCGTTCGATGAGTTCGACGTCGCAGCCCGCACGGGCGAATTCGTAAGCGGCCGTGAGGCCGGCGACGCCGGCGCCGATGACCCTGACGCACGTCGTCATGGCCGTCTCCGGGCGGGTTCAGGGCTGAATTGGATCGGGGGAATAATCATGTCTCACCATCCCTACGCCAGTGCGAGCTGGATCAGGTTCGAAGGGTCGCCGGGCCGCTTTATTCAAGCGCTGCCAGCCTCTCAGCCCCCTGCCGGGGATCCCCTAGGTGATTGTTAGGTAAGCGCGTCGGAGAGCGGCGTCAAGCGCGGAGAGGCGTTCGGACGAGGCCCTCGGGCGCGGGGCAAAATTCCATGTCTTCATCTGGTGTTCGAAAAAGCGGGCGGAAACGCAGGCGGCTCGCGCCTTCACGCGTTCACGCCTTCAGAGCCGCGTCGGTCTGCGCGTAGCCCTCTGCGGCGCGCTTATCTATCGTCTCGGGAGAGAAATCGCTCGCGCCAATGCCGGCGATCTGTTCCGGCCGCGTAATCGGAACGACGCGCGGGACGCGGACATAGCGGCGGTTGGCCACTGTCTGGTAGGCGGGATCATTGGCGAGGGGGTTGCCTCCGGGCAGGCTCTCCAGCGCCTGCATCAGGCTGACCACCTCATCGATCCGGACCAGCTGCTTCAAATCCTCGGCCGTCTTGTTGGCGAACTGGAGGTTTTGCGTCCGGGTTGTGACTTCGAGCATGCTGGTCGGGATCGGCGCTTCGTTGGGAAAGAGATTGACGACGTAAATGGTCCGGTCGACGTCCGTCGCCGGATCAAGTCTGTCGAGGACGGCGCCGAGCGGCGTGTTGTCGAATAATCCGCCATCCCAATAGGATTTGCCGTCGATGATCGTCATCGGAAAGGATGGCGGCAGGCTGCCGCTGGCGATGACGTGGTCGAGGCTCAACCGGCGCTCGCGGCTGTAGAAATATTCGATCTGGCCGGCCGCGACATCGGTTGCGCTGACCAGCAGTCCGGGGGACGCCGATTGATCCGCCAGCGCGTCGAGGTCGACGAGTTGGGCCAGCGTTTCGCGCAGCGGCGCGGTGTCGTAGATATAGGTCCAGCCCGGCAGCGCGAAATAGTCGAAGCGTGGCGTGAAGAAATGAGGATTTCCGAGCAAGGACGCGTATTGACGGAAGGCCGGCGGCAGAAACAAGCCGGAAACTGCAACTTTCCGCCAGAACGCCTCGAGCGCATCAAGCGGCTTCAGACCGCGCGCTGGCCGCGCGAGGAGCACGGCGGTGATTGCGCCGATGGAGACTCCAGCGATCATGTCGGGCGCGAAACCAGCGTCGCTGTAGAGCCGCCGCGCAGCGCCGAGTTCATAGGCGCCTAGCGAGCCGCCCCCTTGCAAAACCAATGCTGAGCGTGCATGCGGCATGTCGATCTCCGGTGGAGAACTCCAACAGGAACCAATATGCTCCCGCAATGCAGCAAGCGCAAGCATCGCGGCTCCCGAACTCCGCCGGAAACCGAGGCGCGCGTTGCGCCGCGTTGCGGGACGACGACGGCGCAGCGGCTTCGAACCGCGGGCTGTGGAAAGGCGCGGAAACATCCTAGGATGCGGCGGCGCCGGCGCGCATGATGGCGCCCTTCGCCGCGATCCCGAAAGCCCATGTGACCCGGAAAATCTTCACCATCGCGCCCGGCGCGCCTTTCTTGAAAACCTTCGCGGCGGCCTTTCTCGAAGGTCGCGTCGTCGAGGGGTTTTCGCGCGCGCTCGGCCCGCTCGCGCTGGCCGAGGCGACGATCTATGTGCCGACGCGCCGCGCCGCGCGCGCGCTCACGGACGAATTTGCGCGCGCGTTAGGGCGCGCGGCGACGCTGCTGCCGCGCATCTTGCCGCTCGGCGCGCTGGAGGAGACCGAGACGGGGCTCATCTTTGCGGAGGGCGCGGGCGATGATTTCGGCCAGCCGCTCGGATCCCCCTTGGCGATCGGTGAGATCGCGCGGCGCATGCAACTCGCCGAAATGATCCTCATCTGGGCGAAAGCGCTCCGCCACGCCATCGTCAGCGTCGACGCCAGCGGCGCGCATGTCGTTGATCCGCGCGAGTCGATCCTCGTTGCGGCGACCGCCGCCGACGCCTGGCATCTCGCCGGCGAACTGGCGGGGCTCATCGACGAACTGATCATCGAGGATGTCGAATGGCGCCGGCTCGATCCGCTGGCTTTGCCCGAGTTCGATCCCTATTGGCGGATCACGCTCGACTTTCTGGATATCGCCATTACGGGCTGGCCGGGCGTTCTTGCTGAGAGCGGGCTCGTCGACAAGGCGACGCGCCAGGTCGCGCTGATCGAAAAGCAGAGCGCGAGATTGTCGCAAGGGGGCGGCGCGGGGGACCGCCTGCGCCCAGTCGTCGCAATCGGCTCGACGGGGTCCAATCGCGCGACGGCGCGGCTGCTCAAAGCCATCGCCGAGGCGCCTTCGGGCGCTGTGGTGCTGCCCGGCCTTGATCTCGAACTCGATGATGCGGCATGGGCGCTCATCGGCGGCGACGTGGCAGGCGACGCCGCCTTCACGCATCCGCAGGCGGCGCTCTGGCGCCTTCTGCGCACGCTGCAGGTCTCGCGAACGGACGTCGTGGATCTAGGCGAGGTTGCGGCGCCTCTGCGCGCGCGGGCGGCCTTCATCTCTCAGGCGCTGCGCCCGGCGGATTCGACGGATCAATGGATCGGCTGGAGGGCGGGGCAGGATCGCGCGGCGCTTGACGCCGCGATGGCCGGCGTCGGCCTCATCGAGGCGGCGGACGAGCGCGAGGAGGCGCTCGCCCTCGCGATCGCCATGCGCGAAGCGCTGGAGACGCCCGGCGAGACGGCGGCGCTGGTGACGCCCGACCGCGAGCTGGCGCGGCGCGTCGGCGCCGAGTTGTTGCGCTGGGGCATAAGTGTCGATGATTCCGGCGGCGATCCACTGAGCGCGAGCCCCGCTGGCGTACTGGCGCGGCTCGCCATCGCCTGCGCCGCCGACGGGCTCGCCGCGGTGAGCCTCGTCGCGCTCCTGGCGCATCCGGGCGTCAGACTCGGACTCTCCCGCGCCGACGTTGCGCGCCTGTCGCCGTTGCTTGAAATCGGCGTGCTGCGCGCTGGCGCGGCGGGCGCCGGCGCGGCGCCCGTTCTGGCTGATCCCGCACGCGCCATACGGCTCGCCGAAGCTGAAGCTCGCGAGCGTTTCGCGCATCCCGCGCGGCAAAGCATTTCGCAGGACGACTGGGCGTGCATCGAGGAGCTTCTGCGGCGCCTGCGCGACACGTTGAAGCCTTTGCTCGAACTCGATGCCGAGCACGACCTCAAGAGCTGGATCGGCGCGCATCGCGCGGCGCTGGCATCTCTCGTCGCCGGGGACGAGGAAGCTGCGACAGGCGAAGATGGCGAGACGCTGGAGACGCTGTTTGACGAACTCGCGGCGGCGTCGGCGAAGGGCATGTCGTTCGATGCGCAATCCTACGCGTTTTTTTTCGCCAGCGTCGCGCGGGAGGCGAAACTGCGCGGGCCAAGAAACGCGCATCCGCGACTGAAGATTTTCGGTCTGCTCGAAGCGCGCTTGATGGACGCCGATCTGATGCTGCTTGGCGGCCTCGACGAGACGGTCTGGCCGCCGCAGGCGCGCGCCGACGCCTTTTTAAATCGCCCGATGCGGGCGGCGCTCGGCCTTACGCCGCCAGAGCGCAAGCTGGGTCAAACAGCGCATGATTTCACCCAGGCCATGGGCTGCGCCAGAGTGATCCTGAGCCGCGCGCAAAAGCGCGGCGGCGCGCCGACGGTCGCCTCGCGTTTCCTGCAGCGGCTCGCCGCTCTCGGCGACGAGACTTTTGACGGTTGCATTCTGCGCGGAAAAAAATACGTCGAACTCGCGCGCCTCATCGACCGGCCGACAGCGTCCGCGCGTGAGATCGGGCGGCCGCTGCCGAAGCCCGCGCTCGATCTACGGCCTGTCAGCCTCAGCGTCACGAAGATCGAGACGTTGCGGCGCGATCCTTATGCGCTTTACGCCGAAAAAATTCTTCGCCTCGTCCCGCTTGATGCGATCGCGCAGGCGCCGGGGCCTGCCGAGGCGGGCAGCGCCATTCATGCCGCGCTCGACGCTTTCGTCAGGGCGCATCCGCGCGGCCGCCTTGCCTGCGAACGCGCGGGACGAGCTTTCGCAGTTGTTGCGCGAGGCGCTGAAAGCCAGTCTCGAAGATCCCGATTTTTGCGCCTTCGCCTGGCCGCGTCTTGAAAAGACCATCGACTTCTATCTGCGCTTCGAGGCGGAGCGGCGCGAGGCTCTGGCGGAAATCAAAACGGAGATCGGCGGGAAGCATGAATTCACGCTTGCCGATGGTTCGCTGTTCGCTTTGACCGCGCGCGCCGACCGCCTGGAGATCGGGCGCGACGGAGGCGGTGACGCTGGTTGACTACAAGACCGGTCAGCCGCCGGGAACCGACGAGATCCGCGTCGGGTTTTCGCCGCAACTGACGCTTGAGGCGGCGATGGCGCGGCGCGGCGCCTTCGGCCTTCCCGCCGGCGCTTGCGGAAGTCAGCGCCCTCTATCTCAAACTCGGCGGCGCCGAGGGGGGCAAAGAGAAGCCGGTCATTTTCAAGAACGACGCCTTCATCGATGTCGCCGAAGAGCATTTTCTCGGTCTGGTCGAATTGCTCAACCAGTTCCGCGATCCGCAAACGCCTTATCCGCCGCGGCCTTTTCCCAAATTCGCGAAAAGCTACAACGCCTATGATCATCTGGCGCGGGTCAGGGAATGGTCGATCGGCGGCGAAGGGGAGGGCGGGGCCTGATGGTTCTCTCCAACATCCCCTCGCAGACGCTGGAGAAGCAGCGCCAGGCCTCGGATCCCGCTGCCTCGGTGTGGGTCTCCGCCAATGCCGGCTCAGGCAAAACGCATGTGCTGGCGCAACGCGTCGTGCGCCTGCTGCTGCAGGGAGCGCCGCCTTCGAAAATTCTCTGCCTCACCTTCACCAAGGCCGCGGCGGCCAATATGGCGATGCGCGTCTTCACCACCTTGGCTTTGTGGACGCGGCTCGACGATGCGGCGCTGCGCAACGCCATCGTCGCGACCGGCGCGAAGGAGCCGAGTGCGCGCAACAGGATCGAGGCGCGCAAGCTCTTCGCGCGAACGGTGGAGACGCCGGGCGGCCTCAAGATCCAGACCATCCACGCCTTTTGCGAAAGGCTGCTGCATCTATTTCCCTTTGAGGCCAATGCGCCGGCGCGTTTCGAGGTGGCCGACGAGACGTTGCAGGCCGAACTCCTGCAACGCGCACGCCGCGACGTTCTGAATGAAGCGCGCACGGATCCGCGCCTTGCGGATATGCTCGACCGCGTGACGCAGGATTGTTCGGCGCAAGGGTTTGAAAGCCTCATCAAGGAGGCGATGGGCCAACGCGCCCGCGCGCGTGCGAATTGGCCGCGGGACCATGCCTCAAGTCTTCGCACAGCGCTCGGCCTGGCCTCGGGCCGTAGCGCGGCCGTCATTCGCGACGAGATGATCGAGCAGGGCATTGCGCCGGCGCGCTGGAGCGAGATTGCGGCCTTTTTCGCAACAGGCAGCGTCACCGATCGGAAAAAATCGGAACTGTTGCGGCAGGCGGCGGCTCATCGCGCCGCAGGGGATTTCGCGACATGTCTTGAAAGCTATTTCTCGATCTTTTTCACCGAGAAGGAAGAGCGGCTGAAAAGTCTGCTCACCAAGGCGCTGGCAACGAAACGCCCAGATATAGAGGCGGAACTCTTCGAGGAGCAGGCGCGTCTCGATGGTCTCCGTGCGGAGCTAAAATCCGCAGAAACCCTCGAGCGCACGGTCGCGCTGGCTGGCCTCATCGACGCGATCTTCAAGCGCTATGACGCGGTCAAGGCGGCGCGGGGCATCCTTGATTTCGACGATCTCATCGCCAAGACGCTGGCGCTGCTAGAACGTTCCGAAGCAGCCTGGGTGCTCTACAAGCTCAATTCCGGCATCGATCATGTCCTCGTCGATGAGGCGCAGGATACGAGCCCGGCGCAATGGCGAATTCTGGAGCGGCTGACGGGTGACTTCGCGACCGGCGCCGGCCGCGCGGCGGCGCGCACCTTTTTCGCGGTTGGCGATGAGAAGCAGTCGATCTTTTCGTTCCAGGGCGCGGCCCCCGATATGTTCGGCGAGATGCGGAGCGAATTCGGGCGGAGGTTCACGGCCGGCGGCGAAAAATTCGCGCATGTGCGACTGACGCAATCGTTTCGATCTGCGCAGGGCGTGCTGTCGGCGGTCGACAAGGTATTTGCGCTTCAGGATCATCAAAGCGGGCTCGTCGCGGAAGCCGACGTCTGGATGCCGCATGAAGCCCTGAAGGACAAGCTCCCAAGCCTTGTTGAAATCTGGCCGCTGGCGGGGGCGAAGGCGCGCGACGAGCGCGCGCGACTGGCGGCTGCCGCTCGACATTCTGGACGAGATGGATCCGGCAAGCGCCGTCGCGCAGCGCGTCGCGCAGAAGATCGCGTTGCTTCTCGATGCAGGGTCGGGCGAGCGCGTTCACGATGGCGCGCGCGGCGAGCGGCCCATTCGCGCCGGCGATATTCTCATTCTCGTGCGAACGCGCGGTCCTTTTTTCGACGCCGTGATCCGGGCGCTGAAACAGAAACGCGTCCCCGTCGCCGGCGCCGACAGGCTGCAGCTCACGGAGCATATCGCCGTGCTCGACCTTGTCGCGGCGGGGCGTGCGGCGCTGCTGCCCGAGGATGATCTCAATCTGGCGGCGGTGCTGAAATCGCCGCTGGTCGGATTGGATGACGATGATCTTTTAAAGATTGCGCCGATGCGTTCCGGCAGTCTCTTCGAGGCGCTGAATGCAGCGTCCGCGGCGAAATTTCTACAGGCCCGGCAGACCCTCGACGCCTGGCGCGCGCGCGCGGCGAAAAGCCCCTTCGCCTTCTATTCGAGCCTTCTTTGCGAGGATGGCGGCCGGCGCGCGCTTGAGGCGCGGCTTGGACCAGAGGCGGCGGACGCGATCGACGAGTTTCTTCGCCTCGCCCTTGTCCATGAGGCGGAGGCGGCGCCTTCGCTCGCCGGCTTTCTCGCCGATTTCGAGGCGGTGGAGCGCTCGATCAAGCGCGACATGGAAAGCGGCGTCGACGCGGTGCGCGTCATGACCGTGCACGCAGCGAAAGGGCTTGAGGCCAAAATCGTCTTTTTACCCGATACCTGTGGTGCGCCGGCGCCGCAGCATGATCCGAAAATATTCGCGCTCAATGACCCGAAGACCGGCGCGTTCTCGATCGCCTGGTCGCCGAAAAAGGCGTTCGATTGCAAGGAGGTCGCCGCCGCGCGGGACAATATGCGCGGCGCGGCCAGGGACGAATATCGCCGTCTTCTCTATGTCGCGCTGACGCGGGCCGAGGAGCGTCTCTATATCGCGGGGTTTCATGGCGCGAGGCCGCCGGCGGCGGGCAGCTGGGCGCTCATGATCGAGGCGACGCTGGCCGGCGATCCGGGCATTGAGACGGCGCCAGCGTTCTGGAACCCGGATGAAAGCGTCCTCCGGCTGATTTCAGCAGGCGCGGTTGCGGCCAATCCCGCAGGCGCGGCCGGGGCGGTCGTCCGCGGCAGCTGCGCCGGCGACGGCGCCGGACTGGCTCTGGCGGCGCGTCGAGACCGAGGTCGAGGCTCCTCCGCCAATCCGACCGTCGAAAGCGCTCGCCGCCGCGGACCGCTGGAGGGATGTCGCGCTAACGCCGGTCCGGCGAGAAGCCTTGCGCACAGGCTCGCTCACGCATGTGCTGCTGGAATATCTGCCGGATCTGCCGGCGGAGGGCCGCCAAAGGGCGGCGCAGGCGTTCCTTGAGGCAAGGGCCGCCGATCTCGAACCAGCCGTCCGCGCTGGCCTAATCGACGCGGCGCTTGGCGTCATCGACGCGCCGGATCTCGCCGCCTTGTTCGGGCCGCAGTCCAGAGCCGAGGTCGCGGTTGCCGGGCGCGTCGCTCTGCCGCGCGGCGGCGCGATCGACGTCGTCGGCCGCATCGACCGGATCGGCGTCACCGCTAAAGAGGTGCTGATCGCCGATTTCAAGACCGGCGCCGCCTGCGCCACAGCCGATATCTCGCAGCGTTACATTGCGCAAATGGCGCTTTATCGCGCGGCGCTCGCCCCGCTCTGGCCGGAAAAGCGCTTGCGGCTGCTGCTGATATGGACCGGCGAGCCGCTCGTCGTCACTCTGGATGACGCGCGAACTCGATGCGGCGCTGGCGGCGATCGAGGCCGGATCGGCTGAGCTTGGCGGCGAAGTCGCCTGAGGACGCCTTGACGCGACTGCCCCGGCTTCTTACTTTCGCAGTGAAACGCGCAGAGGGATTTGCCCGCGCGAATTTTTTTGAGAGGCGCCATGTCGACCGTCAAAGTCACCGATGCGAGTTTCAAGACCGATGTGGTTGGCGCCGCAGGGCCGGTCGTCGTCGATTTTTGGGCCGAATGGTGCGGTCCCTGCAAGATGATCGGCCCGGCGCTGGAAGAAATCGCCGAGGAGCTGAAGGGGCAGGTCACCATCGCCAAGCTCAATGTCGATGAAAATCCAGGCATTGCGGGCGCCTATGGCATTCGCAGCATCCCGACCCTTCTTTTGTTCAAGGATGGCAAGCAGGCTTCGGTGAAGGTCGGCGCCGCGCCGAAGGGCGAACTGAAGAGATGGATTTCCGAGGCCATCTGATCTTTCGAACATTGAGATCCCCGATGAGAAGGACCTCGCGAGGGGTCCTTTTTGCTTGCGCTGGATCCCGCGCGCGCTTTTGGGCGCGCTGATGGGAAACTATGCGGTCAAGGAAGTCTTTCTGACGCTCCAGGGCGAGGGCGCGCAGGCTGGACGCGCCGCGGTGTTCTGCCGCTTTGCCGGCTGCAACCTGTGGTCGGGCCGCGAAAAGGACCGCAGCGAGGCTGCCTGCCGCTTTTGCGATACCGATTTCGTCGGAACGGACGGGGAGGGCGGCGGCTCTTTTTCCAGCGCCGAGGCGCTTGCCGCGGCGATCGAGCGGGCCTGGCGCGGCGGCGCGAAGGGGCGCTTCGTGGTCTTCACCGGGGGCGAGCCCTTGCTGCAGGTCGATGAAGCGCTGGTCGCGGCCGTCCACGCGCGGAAGTTTGAAATCGCCGTCGAAACGAACGGAACGCAGGAGCCGCCGCGCGGCGTCGACTGGCTGTGCGTGAGCCCCAAGGCCGGCGCGCCGCTCGTCGCGACGCGCGGCTCCGAACTGAAGCTCGTATTTCCGCAGGAAAATCTCGATCCCGAAACGCTGCGCGGCCTCGATTTCGCTCATTTCTGGCTGCAGCCGATGGATGGCGACGCGCGCGCCGAAAATACAGCCGCCGCGATCGCCTATTGCCTTAAACATCCGCAGTGGCGCCTCAGCGTCCAGACCCACAAGCTCATCGGGATTCCATGAAAATCACGCAGGCGTTTCATTTCGAGGCGGCGCACCGGCTGCCGAATGTCGGCGAAAAGCACCGATGCCACAGGCTGCACGGCCATTCCTATCGCGTGGAACTCCGGCTTGAGGGCGCGGTTGATCCGGCGAGCGGCTTCGTCGCCGATTTCTTCGACATCGAGGATGCGTTCGGGCCGCTGCGCGAGATCCTCGATCATCATTATCTGAACGAGATCGAGGGCCTTGAAAATCCGACGGCCGAGTTGATCGCGATGTGGATTTTCGATCGCATCAGGCAGAAGCTGCCGCAGCTCGCGAGCGTCAAAGTGTTCGAGACGCCGGATTGCTGGGCTGAATATGAGGGCGGTTGAGGCGGCGCGGTCCCGTTATCTGGGCGGCGTCCCATTCAGCGCCAGTACTTCGCCAGCGAGGTAGAGGCTGCCCGCGATGAGGATTCGCGGCGGTTGGCGCCACTCGCGCGCGGATAGAAAGCGCAGCGCGGCTTCGATGTCTTCGCAGGCGGCGGCTTTGAGGCCCTCCGCGGCGGCGGCGGCCGCGACGACCCCGGCCGGCTTGCCGTAAGATTGCTCCGCTTTGACCGGAACGGCGAGGACTTCCTGGGCGAGGCCCTTGAAGGAACGCAGAAACGCGCCCGTGTCCTTGGTCGTCAGCGTGCCGCAGATCATGATCAGCGGCCGCTCCGCCCGATCCGCGAAATCGGCCATGGCTTCCGCCAACGCGCGGCCGCCGTCTTCATTATGGCCGCCATCGAGCCAGATTTCGGCGCCTCTCGGCGCGATGTCGCAGACGCGGCCCTTGACCAGGTTTTGCAGCCGGGCTGGCCAGTCGACCTGAGCCATGCCGCGTTCGAAGGCGTCGAGGCGCAGATCCGGCTCGACGCAACGCAAGGCGGCGATGGCCGTCGCCGCATTCTCGATCTGGTGGCGGCCGGGAAGGCGGGGCAGCGGCAGATCGAAAAGGCCGCGCGCGTCCTCGAAAATCAGGCGGCCATGCTCTTCGCGGGCGGAAAAATCGCGCGCCGCATCGATCGCCGGCGCGCCTGCGCGGGCGGCCTCGCGGCGCAGCACCTTATGGGCCTCGTCCCGCTGGACGCTGAGGATCGCGGGAACGCCGGATTTGAAAATGCCCGCCTTCTCAAAGGCGATGTCGGCGATGGTCGGCCCCAGAAATTCCGTATGATCGATCGAGATCGACGTCACCACAGTCGCCTTCGGCGGCGGAATGACATTGGTGGCGTCGCCCCGGCCGCCAAGTCCCACTTCAAGGAGCAGATAATCGGCGGGATTCTCGCTGAAGATCTTGAAGGCCGCCGCGGTGGTGAATTCGAAAAAGGTGATCGGTGCGCCGGCGTTGACCTTTTCGCAATAGCTCAACGCGGCGTAAAGTTCGTCATCTCCGACGAGCTTGCCGCCGCCCTGCGCGCCAATCCGGATGCGTTCGTGAAAGCGCACGAGATGGGGCGAGGTGTAGACATGGACCCGCCGTCCGGCCGCCTCGAGAATGGCGCGCATGAAGGCGATGGTCGAGCCTTTGCCATTGGTGCCGGCGACGTGGATGATCGGCGGGAGCTTGCATTCCGGCGAGCCGAGCGCGGCGAGCAGCCGCTCCATGCGGCCGAGCGTCAGCTCGATGTCCTTGCGATGCAACAGGAACAGGCGCGCCAGCAGGGCATCGAGCGAAGTCATGGTGCGCGTGTTCCTGCGTGCGTCAGGCGGCGTGCTCGACGCGCGGCGTGCGGGTCAAAAGCGCGCAGATGCGGGCGAGCGTCGCGCGCATGTCGTGACGGTGCACGACCATGTCGATCATGCCATGCGCCTCGAGATATTCGGCGCGCTGGAAGCCCTCGGGCAACCTCTCGCGAATGGTCTGCTCGATGACGCGCGCGCCGGCGAAGCCGATGACGGCGCCGGGCTCCGCGATTTGTACGTCGCCGAGCATGGCGTAGGATGCGGTGACGCCGCCCGTCGTCGGATTGGTCAGGACGACGATATAGGGCAGGTTGGCCTTGCGCAGGCGCTGCACGGCGATGGTCGTGCGCGGCATCTGCATCAGCGAAAAAATGCCTTCCTGCATGCGGGCGCCGCCCGAAGCCGTGAAGATGATGAAGGGCGTTTGGCGCTCGACGGCGGTCATCATGCCGGTGACGATGGCCTCACCCGCCGCCATGCCGAGAGATCCGCCAAGAAAATCGAAATTCTGGACCGCGATGACGACCTCCATGCCCTCCAGCCTTCCGCTGGCGAGCTTGACGGCGTCCTGCGTCTCGGTCTTCAGGCGATACTCCTTGAGCCGGTCGACGTAGCGTTTGACGTCGCGAAATTTCAAGGGATCGAGCGGCGCTTCCGGGGTGGGAAGCTCGTCGTAAACGCCGCCGTCGAACAGATTGGCGAGGCGCGCCTTGGTCCCGAGACGCATGTGATAGCCAGAGCCGGGCACGACGAAAAGATTGGCCTCGAGGTCCTTGTGGAAGACGAGTTCGCCGCTTTCGGGACATTTGACCCAAAGATTTTCAGGCGATTCCCGGCGCAGGAACGACCTGACCTTGGGCGGGACGACATTCGAGATCCAGTTCATGCAAGATCCTGATGGAAGCGAAAATTTTGCGTCGATCGCTTCGGGCTTAAGCTCAATCGGGGCGACTTCCGCCGGGGTGGCGTCCCAGCGGCGATTTCGGCCTATTTAGAGGCTTCACATCCCATTTGCGACAGAAATAATGCGGCTCCAAGCGAGGCCCTGACTTGCGGAGAACGCGCTCTATCCCGGGCTCATCGCCGCCTGACGAACGCCTTGTGCGATGTCGGCCACGAGCCCTGCGACCGCGGCGACCGTTCGCGGCGTCGCCTTGCCTTCAGCATCGAGCGAGGCCTTGAGCGCCTCGACAATGGCCGAGCCGACCACCACCCCGTCGGCGTGGGCGGCGATCGCTTCGGCGTTGGCCGCGCTTTTGACGCCAAAACCGACCGCGACCGGCAAATTCGTGTGGCTCTTTATGCGGGCGACGGCGGTCGCGGTCGCCGAAAAATCGGGCGTCGCCGCGCCTGTCGTGCCGGTGATCGAGACATAATAGACGAAGCCCGAGGTGTTCGCGAGCACCGCCGGAAGCCGCGCCGCATCCGTCGTCGGCGTCGCCAGCCGGATGAAATTCAGGCCGGCCTTCAGCGCCGGCAGGCACAGTTCGGCATCTTCTTCGGGCGGCAGGTCGACGACGATGAGGCCGTCGACGCCGGCTTCCTTGGCTTCGACCAGGAAAGCCTCGACGCCGTGGACGTAGATCGGATTGTAATAACCCATGAGGACGATCGGCGTCGTCTGGTCCGCCGCGCGGAAATCGGCGACGAGCCGCAGCGTTTTGCGAAGCGTCGCGCCGGACCGCAGGGCGCGCAGCCCCGCCGCCTGGATCGCCGGGCCGTCCGCCATGGGGTCGGTGAAGGGCATGCCGACCTCGATCACGTCGGCCCCGGCTGCGGGCAGGGCCTTGAGAATTTCAAGGCTCGTCGCGAGGTCGGGGTCGCCCGCCATGACGAAGGTCACCAGCGCCGCGCGGCGCTCACTGGCGAGTGCGGCGAAACGACGATCGATGCGGGTGGGGGAAGAATTTGACATCTTGTGTCCGGAACCATCCATTTGCGGGGCCGAACGCTGGCCAATAGAGGATTTTTCCTTCCGAGGAAAGGATTCTGGGAAGGGAAGCGAAAAAGCGCACGCAGCTTTGCGGAGGAATCCGAATCTGGCTCCTGAAATATGGCCAGATCGCCTTGGTTGAAGCGACGGTTTTCGGATGCAGGGCCGCGCTGGCGGGACGCAGGGCCCGGTCGTCAGGCCGGTTCATGGGTCGTTCAGGCTGCGAATGAGAATTTGACCTCCAGGGCGTTCGTCGAGGACGGTCCCGCCAGGAGGAGAATATGGACAAGAAAATCGTAGGCTTGGTCGGTGCGCTCTCTGTGCTCCCGCCTGTGGAGGCCGTTCAGGCAATGCCGGCTCCGGCTCCGGCGCCGAGCGTGAGCGACATTTTGCGCGTTCAGTCTTACGCGGAACTGCTTGACCCAATCCCCAACGCCGCCGCGCTTCTGCGCGTGGTCGATGCGGCGCCGGCTCCCGAGCCGGGTTCCGTGCAGCAGGTCCAGTATTACGAACATCATCATCACCACCACCATCATCATCACAACGGATACTGGCGACCATACTACCATCATCACCACCACCATCATCACCACCACCACGGCTACTATTATTATCCCTATGGCTACTCGCCCTATGGCTATTACCCCTATTAGTCCGGCGGCGGCCCCCCGGGGCGCCGTCCGAAACGATCCAGCACATGTCATTCATCCAGAGGTGCATCCGTGAAAACGGTAAAATACAGACTGTGCCATCCGGGCCTCAAGCCGCGTCGGACAAAGGTCGAGGTTCCCGGCTGGGCGGGCAGCCAGGAGCCGCGCGCCCATGGGTCGCATGAGCATCCCTGGCATTGCATGCCCTTCGCCGAAGGCGCGCGCTACGGCATAGAATTATTCTACCCCTTCGAGAACGAATTGCGCGTGAGCATGCGCGAAGGCAAACTCGTCCTTGAGGGCGATTTTGGCCCCGACCCGGAAACCGGCGTGCAATGGCCGCCGTTCCGGACCTTTGGCGAGACCTATTACACCTACCAGATCCTTCTCGACATAAAGGTCGAAGACGGCTGGGCGATCCGCACCGAACCGCATCCGCGATTCTACACGGATCCCACCGACTCAACGCCCATCGCAGTGCCCGCGTTGCTGCGGCATTGGTGGCCGATGATGTCTTTCATGGTCTTCAAATCGCCGGCCGAAGGCCGAACGCATATATTCAGGCCAGGCGAACCTTTCATGCAGATCATGATCATTCCGGCGGAGGCCAATTTTGACCTGATTGAGATGGGCGAGGAGGAGGCGGCGGAACGCGAGCTGCAGTCGCGCCGGATTCACGAGAGCCGCGCGACGCTCGGCGCGGAATCGCAATGGATCTCGTCGACGAACACAGTTTTCGACGGGACCTATCGGCATATCCTGGGCGCCGCAAAAAAACGCTCCAGAACGAAGACGGAATAGGGGGTCGGCGGGCGCGGGTTGATTCCCGTCCGCCAATCGCGATCTGACGAGGTCTTCCCTAGACGAAAGCAGGGACATCGTCCCCGCGCCGCTCCGGAGCGCCGCCCGTTTCGCAAGGGGTGACACCCTGTACCCGCACTGCTACGCTCTCTCGACACCTCCCGTTCGCGCTTCGAGAGAGCATGACGCCGGACCCCTCGCCCTACGGATCAAGACCGCGCTAGATGCTCTGGCGCGCGCTCTCCCGCATCCTCGCCTCAGTAGCGACCCTGCTCATCGTCATCGCGCTGTCCTTCTTCCTGATGCGCCTCGCGCCGGGCGGCCCGTTCGACGCCGAGCGCCCGCTCGATCCGGAAATCGCGAAGAACCTGCGCCATATCTATCGGCTCGACCTGCCGCTCGGGCGGCAGTTTCTCGTCTATCTGCAAAGCCTCGCGCATGGCGATTTCGGCCCCAGCCTGCACTGGCGCGATTTCTCCGTGAACGAGCTCTTCGCCCATGCGCTGCCGATTTCGATGCGCCTTGGCGCCGAGGCGATGTTCGCCGCGCTTGTCATCGGAGCAGCGCTTGGCGTCGCCGGCGCGGCGGCAAGGCCTAGTTGGCGCGCAAAGCTCGGCGCTTTTTCGGTCGACGCCGCGGCTTTCATTGGCGTCCTTCTGCCGCCGTTCGTCATCGCGCCGCTGCTGCAGCTCTTCTTCGGCCTCACCCTCCATGCTCTGCCGGTCGGTGGCTGGAATGACGGCGCGTGGAAAAATCAGGTGCTTCCTGCGGCCACTCTGGCCCTGCCGCAGATCGCGTTCATCGCGCGGCTGATGCAGGCGTCGTTGCGCGACGCACTCAAGGAGCCACATATGCGCACGCTGCGCGCCTTCGGGTTGCCGCCCTGGCGCATCACCGCCCATGCGCTGCGCGCGGCGATGCTGCCGGTCGTCTCCTATCTCGGCCTCGCCGCCGCCAATATCCTGACCGGCTCCGTCGTCGTCGAGACGATCTTCGGCATTCCCGGCATGGGGCGCTATTTCGTCGATGGCGCGCTCGGCCGCGATTACACGCTGGTCATGGGAACGGTCGTCGTCGTCGCTGCGCTCGTCATCTTCTTCAACCTGCTCGTCGATCTGGCCTATGGCTGGCTCGATCCCCGCATCGCGGATGCGCAATGATGAACGGCGTTCTGGCCAGCCTCGATCCCGGCCCCGGCGCCTCGAAGCGCATTCCGGTCAGCCTCGCGATTCTTGCGCTGATTGCTCTCGCCTGCATTGTTGGTCCGATCGTCTCGCCGCATCCCTACGATCGCGTCTATCCCGACTATGTTTTCGCCAATCCTTCGCTGGAGCCCCATCCCACCGCCGATGAGGCGCGGACAGCGATCGCGGACATAGCCCGTCGAATGGGCGCCGGCGTCGCATCGCTGCGGCAGGGCAATGCCGGCCTCGAGGTCACGCTCACCGGCGGGCGGCCGATCGACGCGGGCGATTTGCGGATCTTCGAGAGCTCGGATGTTTTCGCCGCGCCCGGCATCGACGCCCGCGCGGACGCGGGGCGCCGGCTGACGCTCGCGATCCCGCTGAAAAAAAACATCTTCCTGTTCGGGACCGACGCCAATGGCCGCGACCTTCTGACGCGAACCCTGCTCGCCGGCCGCGTCTCGCTCGCGGTCGGGCTGCTGGCCTCCTTCGTCGCGCTCGCCGTCGGCGTCTCCTATGGCGCGATCGCCGGCTTTGCCGGCGGCGCCGTCGACGCCGTGATGATGCGCATCGTCGAGATCCTCTATGCGCTGCCCTTCATCTTTTTCGTCATCGTCCTCGTGATGGTCTTCGGCCGCAATTTCGCGCTGATCTTCGTCGCCATCGGCGCGGTCGAATGGCTCGACATGGCGCGCCTCGCGCGCGGCCAGACGCTGAGCCTCAAGCAGAGGGAATTTGTTCTCGCCGCGCGGGCGCTGGGCGTCGCGCCGGCGGCGATCATCTGGCGGCATATCCTACCCAACGCCAGCGGGCCGATCATCGCTTTCCTGACGCTGCTCGCGCCGCGCGCCATCCTGCTCGAAAGCTTCATCTCTTTTCTCGGGCTCGGCGTCGAGGAGCCGCTGTCGAGCTGGGGCGTGCTGATCGCCGACGGCGCCCGCAACATCCAGGGCGCGATCCATCTGCTCATCGTCCCCGCTGCCTTTCTCGGCGCGACGCTCGCCGCCCTGCAGAGCCTCGGGCAGGGGCTTCAGGAAAGCTTCGCGGCGGGGTTCTGCGGAGCGCCAAACCGGCTGGCGGCGCCTGCGAATCTGCTGGCGCCGCCGGAATGAACGTCGCGCGGCGTTTTCGGGAAATGGGTGTCACAAATATGCGCTATCCTTTTAAAGAAACTGGCTTCTCCACCGCGACAGGGCGATGGCTGGAAAACTGCCTTGAGGCCGGTGCCGCGATCGCAGGCCGTGCAAACAAAGAACGGGTGAGACATGGTTTTTGACGGCGACGCCATCAAGGTTCTGGATCTGGGCGAGGGACTGGTCGAGCTTCGCTTCGAGCGAAAGGGCGAATCCGTCAACAAGTTTGACCGTCTGACCTTCAGCGAGCTGCGCAGCGCGCTGGAGACCATCGCGCAGGCGCCGGACCTCAAGGGCGTGCTCGTCACCAGCGCCAAGGAGGTCTTCATCGTCGGCGCCGACATTTTCGAATTCGTCGAGCTGTTTGGTCGGGAGCCGGAGGATATCGTCGCTTTCGCCGCCGCCAATGCGGCGATCATAACGGCGCTCGGCGATCTGCCCGCTCCGACGGTCGTCGCCATCAATGGTTTCGCGCTTGGCGGCGGCTTCGAGCTCGCGCTCGCCGCCGACTATCGCGTTATATCTTCGGCGGCGAAGGTGGGCCTGCCGGAAGTCACCCTCGGCATCTTCCCCGGCTATGGCGGCACGGTGCGCCTGCCGCGCCTGATCGGCATTGCCGAGGCCGCGCAATGGATCATTTCCGGCGTCCCGCAAGCGGCGCAGACGGCTCTGGAGCACGGCGCGGTCGATAAGGTCGCGGCGCCCGAGGATCTGCGCGAGGCGGCGCTCGCGGAGCTGCGCCGCGCCGTCGCGAGCCCCGCCGAATGGCAGGGGCGCCGCGCGCGCGCGGCCCGCAGCGTCGGCCTGCAGGAGGGCGGCGCCGGCGATCTCCTGAAGAGCGCACGGGCGAGCGCGGCGCGGGCCCTGCCGCATTATCCCGCCGCGCATGACGCTGTCGATTTGCTCGAAGCTGGCGCCGCGCTCGATCGCGACGCCGCGCTCGCCCTCGAAGCGCAGCAATTTGCGAAAACGGCGCGTTCGCAGGCTGCCGGCTCACTGATCGGCATTTTCATCAATGAGCAGGCGCTGAAGAAAATCGGCAAGCAATACGCCAAGACCGCCGCGCCGGTGCATGCGGCCGCCGTCATCGGCGCGGGCGTCATGGGCGCCGGCATCGCCTATCAGAGCGCGCTCCGCGGCGTCCCCGCGATCCTCAAAGACGTTTCGGAACAGGCGGTGGAAGCCGGGGTCGGCGAGGCGAAGAAGCTCCTCGCCAAGAGCGTCGAACAGGGCCGCCTGACGCAGGAAAAGGCCGATGCGGTGCTCGCCGCGATCAAGCCGCAGCTCGATTTTGAAGGCTTCGACAAGGTCGATGTCGTCATCGAGGCGATCGTCGAAAATCTCGCGGTCAAGACCAAAGTCTTTCGCGAGATCGAGAGCCTGACGCGCGCGGACGCGATCCTCGCCTCGAACACCTCCTCATTGCGCATCGCCGATCTCGCCGACGGGCTGACGCGGCCTGAGAATTTCATTGGGATGCATTTCTTCAATCCCGTGCCGCGCATGGCGCTGGTTGAAGTCGTGCGCGGGCCGAAGACCTCGGAAAGCACGGTGGCGACAATCGTTGGCTACGCCAGCGCCATGGGCAAGACGCCGGTCGTCGTCGGCGATTGCCCCGGCTTCGTCGTCAATCGCGTGCTGACGCCCTATCTCATCGCCTTCCTGCAGCTCGTTCGCGACGGCGTCGACTTCCACGCCATCGACCGGGTGATGGAGAGCTTCGGCTGGCCGATGGGACCGGCCTATCTCATCGACGTCATCGGCCTCGATATTTCCGAACATGTCGTCGAGATCGTCTCGGCGGGCTTTGCCGACCGCATGGAGGCGCCCGCGCCTTCGGCGATCGAAATCCTCAAGGCGGATGGGCGTCTCGGCCAGAAGAACGGGCGCGGCTTCTACCTCTACGCGCGCGACCCCAAAGGCCGGCCGCGCAAGGACTCCGACCCCGCCGTTCCGGCGCTTCTCGCCGCCGGCCAGCCGAACGGGACGGCGAGCATCGCGGATGCCGAGATCGTCGAGCGCATGATGCTGCCCCTGATCCTGGAGGCCGCGCGCTGTTTCGAAGATGGCGTCACCGCCTCGCCGGGGGAGGCCGACATGTGCCTGATCCTCGGCCTCGGGCTGCCGCGCTATCTTGGCGGCGCGCTGAAATACGCCGATTATCTCGGGCTCAAGACCGTGGTCGAACGCGCCGCGAAATGGGAAAGCCTCGGCGCCATCTACAGACCGAGCGAGAAGTTCCTCGCGCTGGCGGCTACGGGCAAGGGCTTCTATTCCGCGTGAGCTGGCGCGGGCTTCGCGCCCGCGATTCAGTCTTGCGGGCGGGACCAGAGCGGCCTTGCCGCTTTGATTCTCGCTGAGATGTCATTACTGTTTCGCGATGGATCGCGAATATAGCTCTCTCCCGCCCGACCTGACGCCAAATCTTCCGGGGCTCTCCATCCTGCGCTTCGCCGCTCTGCTCGGCGAGGGCGATGGCGAACTCGATCAGGACGCGCGGGATTCCATGACGAGCCAGGTCGCGGGCGGCGCGCTGGAGCGCATTGCGCCATCCGACATCTGGCCCGAGCTTGTTCGCGGCCTGATGGCCCGCGTTCCCGCGCGGATGATCCTGGCGCTGCGCGCATGCGGCGCTTTGGCGGCCGTGTTGCCCGAGGTCGCAGCCCTGTTCGGCGTTCCGCAAATCGCCGACGATCCGCCGCTCGTCGATCTCGGCGACCATTTGTTGCGGGCGCTGAATGAGGCGGCGCGGCGCAACGAGCCTCTTCCGGTGCGCTTCGCCCTGCTTGTCATGAACATCGGCAAGGCCGATTCGCCGCCCGAACATCTGCCGGTTCACTATCGGCACATCGACCGCGGCGGCCCGCGCATCGAGGCCATCTGCGATCGCTTCAACGCGCCGCGCGACTGCCGCGACCTCGCCCTTCAGGCGCTTGCCGAATGCGAGCGCGTGCATCGCACCTCGGAAGCGCGCGCCGGACCCGTCGCCCTGATGCTGGAGCGCCTCGGCGCCTTCGACGCGCCGAACTCTTTCGCGCTTCTGATGGAGGTTTGCGCCTGCGATTATTGCGCTTACGGCGAGCGCGCGGGCGCGGCCTATCCCAAGGCGAAGCTGTTGGAGGCGGCGTTCAAGGCCTGCGCGGGAGTCGAAGCGCCAACGGGCGGCGCCGAGGCCGCGGAGGCGGCCAGAACCGCGCGCGCCGCCGCCATCGCGAAGGCGTTCCGGTCGGAGCGCTGGTCGGGGGAATAAGCAAAATGCTGCTCGACCGAACAGCTTGCAGGTTATGCAGCCTCTCGGTCAGCCTTTGGGGATGGCACCTTGGCGACGGCTCTAAGGTCCGCGGGAGAGATGCCTTTTCAGTAGCTGGTAATCTCGAAATGATTGCCCTTATCCGCCGCCGCAATTGCTTTCTTCGCACACTGCTCGACATACTCTCGATCCATCGCCCATCCAACTAGCACACCTTTTTCCAGCTGAACTAGATCTCGGACAGGTCGATGAGGGGGTTGAAAGCGCGCGAATTCGACGAACGCACCATTTTTTTTCATCACGAAAAAATCGAGTGTCCACTCGGGATGGACTTCCTCATACTCAGGTGGTTCCGATTGCTCGCAAATCGGAGAGCGAATGACGTAGGTCTTTTCGCATGGGTTGAAACAGCTCAGATGGAGATTTTTCCCATAATACCGCGAGAAAAATGATCGGCCGCTGTTAGAATAGACACCCTCCTCATCAATCATCCATGCTCGGAACAAGATGTTGCCGATCTTCCTGAATCCATCTTCATCGGGATAGGCAACTTCAAATCCTCCACCCCATGAATCGTCCAACCCGGTTCCAACAATCCATTGTAAGGCCATGGCTCTAGCCGCGAAGCGAAGCAAAATGGCCTGTGCAATTTGGTCGGCCGCTTGCTCTTGTTTTGGCAGAAGGTCGGGATGCGTTTGCAAATACTCAAAGAAATCTGAGGCACCACTACCAAGTAGGTATACTCGCTTGCTATCCAGTTCAAAGCCGCGCGTGTGAGCGACAAAAGGGTAGACAGCTTTGTCCCATATCACCAATGCAACCAACATGGTGTTTTCACCGCACGTGTCGAGAATTCGGAGAATGACTTCGGGATCACCCAATTCCGATGCTTCGGAAGGTAGGAGGTGATCAAGCTCCCAAATCATCCGATCCACTTCTGTGCGCTGTCCGGCCCAGGCGAGCATCAGATACGGGCGCACAATGATAAGCTTTTGCGCGAGGCCGGCAGCATGATCCGCTCCGATACCGGGGCGCACTCCCTCCTCCTGCTGGGTCGGGAGATCAACAATGGAAGGAACGCGCCAAGAGACTAGC
This sequence comes from uncultured Alphaproteobacteria bacterium, assembly GCA_963767805.1. Taxonomy (GTDB): domain Bacteria; phylum Pseudomonadota; class Alphaproteobacteria; order Rhizobiales; family Beijerinckiaceae; genus Methylocapsa. The sequence continues at coordinate 83,573 of CAVYFP010000032.1, forward strand.
AAATCACCGACGAACGCCGGCAGTCCTCCCACACTCAGGCCCGCGACGAGCGTCACCGTTCAATACCCGCCGACACCGTCGCCGCGTCGAGAATACGTTCTTGTATGTACTTCCCAGCCGCATGTATGCGCATGATATCTTCCGTCCGCTCTGTGTCGCTCCGTTAAGCCTAATGCGCCTCGTCCCAGTTCTGTGCGGCCTTCGCGTCGACTTGCAGCGGCACCGAGAGTTCCAGTACCGGATGTGGCGCCTCGACCATCACCCGCCGCACCACGTCGATTGTCGCCTCGATCTCGGCGTCCGGCGCCTCGAACACCAGTTCGTCATGCACCTGCAACAGCATCTGCGCCGAGAGCCCGGCGCGCTCCAGCGCCGCGTCCATGCGCGCCATGGCGCGGCGGATGATGTCGGCGGCCGAGCCTTGAATCGGCGCGTTGATGGAGGCGCGCTCGTTGAAGGCGCGCTCGGACGGGTTTGAGGCTGTGATGCGCGGGTAGTGGCATTTGCGCCCGAAGATCGTGGTCACATAGCCATTGTCGCGGGCGAATGTCTTGGTTTTATCCATGTAGGCGCGGATGCCGGGAAAACGCTCGAAATAGCGCTTGATATAGGCGCCCGCCTCCTCGCGCGGAATGCCGAGCTGATTGGCCAGGCCGAAAGCCGAAATGCCGTAGATGATGCCGAAATTGATCGCCTTGGCGCGGCGGCGCACCTCGGCGGGCATGCCTTCCACCGGAACGCCGAACATTTCCGACGCCGTCATGGCGTGAATGTCGTGGCCGGCGGCGAAGGCGGCTTTAAGCTGTGGAATGTCGGCGATATGGGCGAGCAGGCGCAATTCGATCTGGCTGTAGTCGGCCGAGATGAGTTTGTGCCCCGGCGCCGCGATGAAGGCCTTGCGGATCTTACGCCCCGCCTCGTTGCGCACCGGAATATTCTGCAGATTGGGTTCGGAGGAGGAGAGCCGCCCGGTCGTCGTCGCCGCCAGCGCGTAGGATGTATGCACGCGCCCCGTCGCCGGATTGACGAAGCCGGGCAGGGCGTCAGTGTAGGTGGATTTGAGTTTGGAGAGCTGGCGCCAGTCGAGAATGCGCCGCGCCAGTTCATTGCCCTGTTCGGCGAGATCGTCGAGCACGCCCGCCGCGGTGGACCACGCGCCGGTCGCGGTTTTGCGCGCGCCGGAAAGACCCATCTTCCCGAATAGAATATCGCCAAGCTGCTTTGGCGAGCCGAGGTTGAAGCTCTCGCCGGCAAGCTCGAAGATCAGCGCCTCGAGCCGCGCCATGTCCTGCGCGAATTCGCCCGAGAGGCGGGACAGGATGGCGCGATCGATGGAAACGCCGCGCCGCTCCATGCGGGCGAGAACCTCGATCAGCGGGCGCTCCAGCGTCTCATAGACCGCGCTCATATGTTCGGCGGCAAGGCGCGGCTTCAGGACGCGCCAGAGCCGCAGCGTCACGTCTGCGTCTTCGGCGGAATATTCGGTCGCCTTGTCGATTGGCACGCGCGCGAAGCCAATGAATGTGCGGCCGGAGCCGGCCACCTCGCCGAACGCGATCGGCTTGTGGCCGAAGTATTTTTCGCTCAAGACGTCCATGCCATGGTCGCTGCGCCCGGCGTCGAGTACATAGGAGAGCAGCAGCGTGTCCTCGACAGGGGCGAGTTCGACGCCGCGCTGGGCGAAGACCAGCCAGTCGAATTTCATGTTCTGCGCGATTTTCAAAACATCCGGCGTCTCCAGCAGCGGCTTCAGCCGGGCGAGAACCGCGTCCGCCGGCAATTGGCCGGCCGCGAGTTCGCCGCCGCCGAAGAGATCGCCCGCGCCTTCGCCAACGTGGCGCAGCGGAATGTAGGAGGCGCGCCCCGGCGCGACGCAGAGCGAGACGCCGACGAGATCGGCCTGCATGGGATCGAGCGAGGAGGTCTCGGTGTCGACCGAAATGAGGCCCGCCTCCAGCGCCTCGGCGATGATGGCGTCAAGCCGCTCAAGGCTTGATACGGTCTCGTAGCTTTTGACGTCGAACTTTTCGGTCGGGCGGCGGCGGCGCGCGCGGCGGCGAGTTCGCCGGGGCCTGTTGCGATCACAGCTCGCGGCGCCTGTTCGCCATAGCGGGCGTTGCGCGCGGGCGCGCGGGGCGCGCCGCCTTCCGCCGCCGCCTCCTGCGCGGCGCCTTCGGGCGCCGGCTCGCCCGGTTCCGGCGCCGGCAGCGGATCGCCGTTGCGTCCGCGCCAGCCATTCGGTCCCGCGAAGTCAGGGTCCGGGTCGATCAGACCGGCGTCGATGCCATAGGCCTCGGCGGCGCGTTTGGTGATCGTCGTGAACTCCAGCGCCTTGAAGAAGCCGACGAGCGTCTTGCCCTCCGGCGGCGCCAGCCGCAGATCGTCGAGCGGCGTTTCGACCGGCACGTCGCGCACCAGCGAGACGAGCTGCTTCGAGGTCTTGATCAAGGCGACGCTGTCGGGGTCGGTCAGGATTTCGCGGCGCTTCGGCTGCTTGATCTCGCCCGCGCGGGCGAGCAGCGCATCGAGATCGCCATATTCATTGATGAGCTGCGCGGCGGTCTTGAGGCCGATGCCGCGCGCGCCCGGCACATTGTCCGTCGAATCGCCGGCGAGCGCCTGAACGTCGACGACCTTCTCGGGCGGCACGCCGAAATAGGACAGGACTTCATCGACGCCGATGCGGCGCTCCTCGCGCGAACCTTTGGCGCCGGCTTCGCCGGAGGCCGGATCATACATGGCGACGCCCGGCTCGATCAGCTGCATCAGATCCTTGTCGGCGGAAATGATCAGAACGTCGGCGCCCTTCGCCCGCGCCTCTTTGGCGTAGGTCGCGATGAGATCGTCGGCCTCGTAACGGTCCTGTTCGACCGGTAGCAGGCCGAAGGCGCGCACCGCCGCCCGCATCAAGGGGAATTGCGGGATGAGATCTTCTGGCGGCTCGGAGCGGTTGCCCTTATAGGGCGGGTAAAGCTCCTTGCGGAAGGAGTTCTCGGATTTGTCGAAAATTATGGCGAGATGGGTCGGCTTGATTCCCGCCGCGCCCTCGCGCACGAACTGGAACAGCTTGGTGCAGAAAAGCCGCACCGCGCCGGTCGGCAATCCGTCGGAGCGGTAATTATATTTCGCGTCCTGACGGATCGACTGGAAATAGGCGCGGAACACGAAAGAGGATCCGTCGACGAGAAAAACGTGATCCCCCGCCTTGAGGGATTCTGGAGCAGGCGACATTGAAGTTACATCCAAAATGACGGGCGATCGCACCATAGGCGGGGCGGTCCGCCGGCGCCACCGGCTTGAACGGCCTCGCGGCGGCGCCGATCATAACCGCGCATGCGAAAGCTTGGCCGCCTGTGTGCAACCAAAGGATGTCTCAGCCGTTATGAAACGGGCGCGCGCGGACCGCTCCGGCAGGAAGATCGATCGCAAGATTTCCCTCAAAGCAGAGATCACGGTGAAGTGCGCCCTTCGCCTGATTTTTGCCTCTCCGCATCGAGGTCCGCGCAGCCTGTCGGCAAGCGGCGCGCGACCGATGAACATATCTCTCCCGCGCCGGTTCAGTCAGCGGCCATGGTCCATAGCTCATGATTTTTGGTGAAGTCGTCAATCGCGTGAATTTCGAGGCTGTCTTCAATAGTCTGCTCATCCCCACGATGGTCATGGACGCTGACTTCAACATCGTCGCGACGAATGAGGCTTATCTCGAAGTGACCGGGCGGGAGCGCGAGAGCCTTCTTGGCCGCAACATGTTCGAAGCCTTTCCCGCAGAAGGGGAAAGCCGCCGGCGGCTGCAGGAATCCTTCGAACGCGTGCGCGACGAGGGGGTCGCCGACGTTTTGCCCGTGCTGCATTATCCAATCGCCGGCGCGGACGGACCCGAGCAGCGGACCTGGAGCTGCACCCATGTCCCGATCCTCGACGCCGACGGCAAAGTCGCGTTTCTGGTGCAAAATACGCAGGACATCACGAAATACCAGCTGCCGGATGCGGAGGCCGCGTCGGCGGCCGATGGGCGAAGCGGCGTGCAGGGCCGTCTCGAAATGATCGAGGTCCTCAATCAGACCGTTCTGGCGACTGCCCATCATCTGGATCGTCTCTTCATGCAGGCGACCAACTTCATGTGCGTTCTGCGCGGCCCCGACCATGTTTACGAGATGGCCAATGTCGCCATGCGCGACCTTCTCGGCGGCCGGGAGGTCGTCGGCAAATCGATGTGCGAGGCGCTGCCCGAAATGGTCAGCCAGGGCATGATCGAAATTCTGGACAATGTCTTCGCCACCGGCGAGGCTTTCGCCAGCCGGAAAATGCGTCTGTTGCTGCAGAACGCCAAAGGCCAGATCCAGGAGTTTTTCCTCGACATCGTCTGCCAGCCGATCGTCGACGAGAAGGGCGAGATCAGCGGGCTCTTCGTCGAGGGCTGCGACGTGACCGCTCACGTTCGCTCCGAGGAGCGTCAGTCGCTGCTGATCAGGGAACTGCATCATCGCGTCAGAAACACGCTGGCGACCGTGCAGGGCGTGATGAACACGACGGCGAGAAGCTCCGCGACGATCGAGGATTTTCAGGAGGCTTTCGCCGGCCGCATCAGCTCGCTCGCCAAGACACATGCGGTGATGACGGAGGAACCCGATCAGTCCGTCTCGTTCGAACATTTGCTCACCCAGGAACTGGGCTTCTACGCCGAAGGCGTCAGCGAGCGGATCAGCCTGCGCGGTCCCGCCGTCGATCTGCCGTCGCAGATCGCGGTTCCGCTCGGTATGGCGGTTCATGAACTGACCACCAACGCCGCCAAATATGGCGCGCTCGCCTCGGAGGCCGGCCGAATCGCGGTGGAATGGAGCCTTGATGAATGTCCCGTCGGCGCTGCGCTGCGCTGGGAATGGAATGAAACGGATGGGCCGACGGTGACGCCGCCGGGGCGCGAGGGATTTGGCTCGATGCTCCTGAAGCGCGTCCTGTCGCAGCAGATCGGAGCGGAGGTGAATGTCGCCTTCGAGCCGGAGGGATTCCGGCTGCGCATGCTGGTTCCGTTACGGTCGGAGCGCTAGCGCGCAATCTTGTGAACAAGAGCTTTTACGCCACGCAATGAATGAGGGAAGAGGACGCAAACATGGCCGGGAAAGCGGATTTTACGGCGGATGAGTGGGCCAAGGTTCTGACCGCGCCCATGCTGGCCGGTATGGCTGTGACGCTCGCCGAGCCGACCGGGTTATTCGGGATTTTGAAGGAAGGCATGGCGAGCGGGCGCGCCTTGCTTGAAGCGCGGAACGATCCTGGCGCCAGCGCGCTGAGCAAGGCGGTCGCCGCCGATATGGAGACCTCGGGAGGGCGAACCGCCGCCCGCGAAGCGCTCCAGGCCGAACTGTCTTCAAAGAGCCCGGCGCAGATCAAGCAAAAGGCCATTTCGACGCTGGCGGAGGTCGCCGCCATCCTCGACGCCAAAGCGCCGCAGGACGCCGCGGGCTTCAAGGATTGGTTGCTGCATATCGCCGAGCGCGTCGCCGAGGCCTCTGCCACGGGAGGCTTTTTCGGCTTCGGCGGCGTGGAGGTGACGGAGGCTGAAAAAACCACTATCGGCGAGATCGCGGCCGCCCTGAAGATTCCGGCTGCGTAAACCGCTTCGCAAGAAGCATGCGGCGCCGCGGCCGGAGTGATCGCTGCCGGACCGGCTCAAAAAAAAGCCGATCCGGGCCGTTCGTGGCTTCGCGGCTATGCGCTTTATTCGGGCGCGCCGTGCTCGGCGTCGTCACCGTGATCGCCATGATCTCCGTGATCGCCGTGGTCGCCGTGATCTCCGTGGTCGCCATGCCAGCCAAAAGCTTCACCGCCGTGCGGGCGGATGCCGTGCAGCAGGAAGGGCAGCCGGTGCTTCTGCTCCTCGGTCAGGCTGTCGTAGAGGGGCGCGGCGGCGTCGGCCAGCGCCTTCAGCGTTTCGCCTTTGGCGAGGTCCTCGTCGCTCAATTTACGCAGCCATGCGATGGCGTTGGCGGGACGCGGCGCTGAATGCGCGGCTTCGGCCCGATCGTCGGCGCTTTTGGCGCCCGCGCGCAACGCGGCATCAACCGGCGGCCATAGCTTTTCCTGCTCTGGCGTCAATTTCAGACCTGCATGCAGCCCGGCGAGATGCGCGTCGAAAAAGGCGGCGCGATCAGCGGCCGAAAAACGCGGATCGGGCGCCCCATGGTCCGCGTCCATCCCCATGCCGGGAGGCGGCGGCATGTCCGGATGCCCCATGCCGGGATGCGCCATGCCGGGAGGCGGCGGCGGCGCGCCGGGGCGCCCATCTTGCGCGTTGACATTGAAGGCGGCGACGGCGAGGCCCGAGGCAAGCATCGCGGTCGCCAAGAGAGACAGGCGCGTTTTCATTGTTTTTCTCCATTGGCTGCATAGAGCCAGATGATGGCAGGGTCTAATTTTAGAAGACGCCGGCGAAGCCCTGGTCGTCTCGAAGCGCCCTCTCCAAAACGGGCCGCGCCGACGAAGGTTAGCATCCTGCCATGAAAATCCCGACGAATTATTGACGGCGCGCAGCCGCTCCAATCGCTGCTTCAACTTGCGCGCTTGATTTAACGTAAATTCAACCGCCAGCCAGTAGACTGAGAGAACTATTTCCAAACTGCTCGACTGGAGCGCTCACTGGCCATGGCCCATCCGAAAAAAAACAATCCCGAGGCCTTTAACGAGATTCTGGCCGGTCTTGACGCGGGCGCGGATCGCCGGTTCTCCGATCGCCTGTTCTCCGATGGACGGGGCGTCGGCCGAGCCTCGCCGCGGAGCGTTTCGTCGCGGGACGACGCGGAAGCGCTTTCCGGCCTGGACATCTCCTGGATTCAGACTGCGCGGATGCGCGCCTCGGCGGCGCAGATGGCGCATCGCGTGGCCGCGGCGCCGGCGGAGCCAAAGCAAACCGGCGCCAGAGATCGCGCGGGCCCCGCCAGCGAGGATTCGATTGAGGACTGGCAGGGATCGGGCGAACCCGATCAGGGCGAGGCCGTCTCCCGGGAAGGCGCGAGCCGCGCTGGCTCCGCCGGCGCCGCGACGTCCGGCCCGCCGCCCGAGGATGTGGCCTCGCCGTCGACCGTCCCGGCCGCCGCGATCCGGCTCAATCCGGTTCATGCCTTGTGGCGGCTGCTCGGCCAGATCCCGGGCGGATGGCGGGCGGGCGCCGTCGCCGCCGCGTCCGCCCTCGCAGCGGCCCGCTCCGGGCGGGCGCAGGCGCCTTCCGGCAAGGCGGCGGCGCCGAACCCCAACCTGCGTGCGGTGAGCGCGCAAAAAAGTGAAGACGAGGCGATCGCCGAGGAACTTGGACTACGGGCCGATCTCGCCATCGTCGATCTGCGGCGCATCCGGCGCGATTTCGCCAAGAAGAACCATCCTGATCGTTTCGAGCCCGCCCAGAGGCTCGGCGCCGCGCGGCGCATGACGATCGCGAACATGCTGATCGACGCGCATCTGAAACAGAGGCCGCCGTCGCCGTAGAGGATCGTCCGGTCGATCAGCTTGAAACGATCTGATCGGAATATGCTCAAGCTTTTGGATGCGGAGCGATTTGTCCCGACCGAATAATCCGTTCGGGTGGAGACTGCTTTTGCCGCCGACATTGCTTTTGCCCGCGGGCTGCGAGAAAATATCTTGCGTTATCAAAAAGAATTGACACGCCGCCCGGGCAGGGGCGGCGGGGGGATGCCTGCGCGGCCGTTGTGGATTCAGTGATGATCGGCGTGAGGAGCAACGACGAAGCCGCGGCGCGCGCCGTCGATCTCAATTGCGATTGCGGCGAGGGCTTTGGCTCCTACGCCATCGGCGATGACGCCGCCATGCTGGATATTGTGACGAGCGCATCCGTCGCCTGCGGTTTTCACGCCGGCGATCCAAACATCATGGCCGCGACCTTCACTGCCGCCGGGGCGAAGGGAGTCGCCATCGGCGCCCACCCTGGCTATCCCGATCTCGCCGGGTTCGGACGGCGCGCGCTCGCCTTCAGCCTCGATGAAATCGAGAGGCTGATCGCCTATCAGATCGGCGCCGCGCAGGGCGTCGCGGCCTTGTCCGGCTGCCGGCTTTCCTATGTGAAGGTCCATGGCGCGCTGAGCAATCTTGCGGCCTCGGACGCCGCCGTCGCGCGGGCGATTGTCCGCGCCGTCAAATCCGTCGATGCGCGGCTCGCCTTTCTCGCCATCGCCGGCACGCAACTTGAGACGGCGGGCGTCGCCGGAGGCTTGAGCGTCGCGCGCGAAGTTTACGCCGATCGGGCCTATACCGACGCCGGGCTTCTTGCGCCGCGATCCGCGCCCGGCGCCGTGTTGCACGACATCGAAGCAATCGCCGATCGCGCGCTCGCCATGGTCGAGGCGGGCGCGATCATCGCGCAATCGGGCAAGCGCATCGCGGTCGGCGTCGATTCGATTTGCGTGCATGGCGATCATCCGAACGCCGTCGCCATGGCGCGGGCGGTGCGCGCGCGTTTGGCCGGCGCGGGGGTGACGCTTGCTCCATTCGCGCGGGCGCCGGCATGACGGGCGAGACTGCGCCGCGCTATCTTCCCGCCGGCGAAGCCGCGCTCGTCGTCGAATTCGGCGAGCGAATCGATGAAGTCATCAATGACCGCGTTCTTGCGCTCGATCAGGCGGTGACGGCGGCGCAGCTCGCTGGCGTCGTCGAGACCGTGCCGACCTATCGCTCGTTGATGATTCATTTCGACCCGAGGCGGACATCGACCTCTGCGCTGATCGACGCGGTGCGCGCGCTGAACCCGGCCAGCGCGCCGCGCAAGCCGCCGCGCCACCGGGCCATTCCTGTTTGCTACGATCCCCCTTTCGCCGAAGACCTTGGCGAGGTCGCGTCGATCCTCGGCCTGACGCAACAGGACATCGTCGCCTTGCACTGCGGCGCGCTGTACCGCGTGTATATGTATGGCTTCGCGCCGGGCTTCACCTTTCTTGGCGGCCTGCCGGACGCGCTCGCAATTCCCCGCCGCGCGACGCCGCGTCCGCCTGTGCCGCCTGGATCGCTGCTTATCGCCGGCGGGCAGGCGCTGATTGCCAGCATCAGCATGCCGACCGGCTGGTATCAGATCGGCCGGACCCCCGTGCGCGTGTTCGATCAAACGCGCGAACCCATGGTTCTCGCGGACATCGGCGATACGATCCGTTTCGAGCGGATCGACGCGGCCGATTTTGTTGAACTCAGCGCGCAAGCGCCAAGCAGGGCGGATGGCTGATTTGGCGCGGTTGCGGATCCACGCCGCCGGTCCCGGCGCGACCATCCAGGACGCAGGACGATACGGTTATCTTCGCTTTGGCGTGACATCCGCCGGGCCGATGGACCGGGCGGCCTTTCAAACCGTCGCTCTCGCCCTCGGCAATGATCGCAAGGCGGCCGCGATCGAGATCTCGGTCGGCGGCCTCAGCCTCTGCGCCGAGGAGGGCGCTCTCGTCGTGGCTTTCGCCGGCGGCGACTTCGACTGGCGCCGCGATGGTCGTCCGCTGCCGCCGGCCGGCGCGGCTGACGCTGCGCCCCGGCGAGGTGCTGTCAGCGCGGGCCGGGCGAGGCGGCGCATGGACCTATGCTCGGCGTTGCGGGCGGCGTCGATACGCCCGCTGGAGATGGGAAGCAGATCGACCCACGTGCGATCGGGGATCGGCGGGCTCGAGGGCCGCATGCTGCGCGCTGGCGACATCCTGCCGGTCGGGCCAGGCGCGGCGGCGGGGTTCGCTACCGACGCCGAAATCGACGCGCCCTGGCTTGGCGGCCGGCGCGATCCGATTCTGCGTGGTGCTTGGCCCACAGGACGATTATTTCACGCCTGCCGCGCTCGCGGGTTTCTTCGAAACGGATTTCACGCTGACGCAGGCAGCCGATCGAATGGCCTATCGCTTCGACGGCGCGACCATCGCCCACGCGCGGGGACACGACATTGTATCTGACGGCGTGGCGCTCGGCGCCATCCAGATCGCCGGCGACCAGGCGCCGCTCGTGCTGATGGCCGACCGCCAGCCGACGGGCGGCTATCCGAAGCTTGGGCATGTCATTTTGGCCGATATCGGCAACCTCGCCCAGATGCGGCCGGGAGAGGTCTGCCGGTTCCGCCGCGCGAGCCTCGATGAAGCCCGCGCCGCGCTGCGCGAAATGGACCAGGCGATCACGACGACGACCGCCCGGCTTCGACCCCTCCGGCGCGAGACGACGCCGGCCTGGCTGCTCGCGAACAATCTGATCGACGGCGTCGTCAAATCACCAGAGAGAGCGCTGACGCGCGACGGACGGGCCGTTCGCGCGCCTTTGCGCACGATATATCAGTGGTGTCCGCCGCCGTGACGCCGCCACCCGCCGTGACCGCCGCCACCGCCGTGCCAGCCGCCGCCGCCGCCATGCCAGCCGCCACCACCACCGTGCCAGCCGCCACCACCACCGTGCCACACCGCCACCACCGCCATGCCAGCCGCCGCCGTGCCACACGCCGCCGCCGTGCCAGCCGGGATATCCACCGCCATGGTACACACCGCCGCCGTGCCAGCCCGGATACCCGCCACGCCAGCCGCCGGGCACGCCCCAGCCGCGCCAGCCATAGCCGCCGCCCCAGCCATAGCCATAGCTCTGGGCGTAGCCGCACCAATACCAGCCCGGCCCGCGCCAACCGAGGGGATACCAGCAATAATTCTGGCCGCCCCAGTAATATTGGGTTTTTTCGATCAACGCGGCGCTGTCGCCGGCTTCGACGCCCTTCAGATTGAGATAGGACGCAGGCGCGGCTTGCGCGCCCGAAAGCGCCGCGCTCCCCGCCAGCGCGACCGCGGCCGTTATGGACATCATTCGACGCATATTGCCTCTCCTTGGATGTTGCCGCCGCCCCGAAATGCCTGAACGCCAATTTTTGAAAAAGGCTGCCGAGATTTACTTAAACAAGGGCGAGAAACACAAAAAATCGCCGCGCTCGATCAAATTCGAAATCGTCGCGCCGAAGGGCGGAGCAGATATACGCCGGGCGCGAGATCGCGTCCGACGCGCATGAAACTTTATACGCCGCAAATTGCTGTGGCGCATTGGCGCCGATCAACTCACGACAAATGAGCCGCCGGCCCCGGACGGCGCCCAAATGCGCCGCCCGCTCCGCTATTTGCATGATTGGAAATGAACGGAAGATGAGCGGGCCGCAGCGCGTGCGCCGGCTTGCCGCCGCGCGCTGTCAGATTGTTCCTTTTTCAGCGATTTTCCGCGCTCTCTTGCCGAGCGTGCGAAGACGAAGCGCATTGAGTTTGATGAAGCCCGCCGCGTCGCGATGATCATAGGCGACGGCGCCTTCCTCGAAGGTCACGAGATCCTGATCATAGAGCGAATAAGGGCTCGACCGGCCGACGACGGTAGCGGAGCCCTTGTAAAGCTTTAGCCGCACGCGTCCACTGACGAATTCCTGGCTCTTGTCGATCAGCGCCTGCAGCATCTCGCGCTCGGGCGAAAACCAGAAGCCATTGTAGATCAGCTCGGCGTATTTCGGCATCAGCTCGTCTTTGAGATGCGCGGCGCCGCGATCGAGCGTGATCGATTCGATGCCGCGATGCGCGAAATAAAGGATCGTGCCGCCTGGCGTCTCATACATGCCGCGCGATTTCATGCCGACGAAACGGTTCTCGACGAGATCAAGGCGTCCTATGCCATTGGCGCGCCCGAGCGCATTGAGGCTGGCGAGCAGGGTTGCCGGAGACATCTTCTCTCCGTCGATCGCCGTCGGGTCGCCCTTTTCGAAATCGATCTCGATATAGGTCGGCTTGTCGGGCGCGTCCTCCGGATTGATGGTGCGCGAATAAACATAGTCCGGCGTCTCCTGCGCCGGATCTTCCAGCACTTTTCCTTCCGAGGAGGCGTGCAGAAGATTGGCGTCGACCGAGAATGGCGCGTCGCCGCGCTTGTCCTTGGCGATCGGAATCTGGTGCTGCTCGGCGAAGGCCAGCAGGGCTGTGCGGGAGGTGAGATCCCATTCGCGCCATGGCGCGATGACTTTGATGTCAGGCTCCAGCGCGTAATAGGAAAGTTCGAAGCGAACCTGATCATTGCCCTTGCCGGTCGCGCCATGGGCTACGGCGTCCGCGCCGGTCCGGCGCGCGATCTCGATCTGCTTTTTGGCGATCAGGGGCCGAGCGATGGAGGTTCCGAGCAGATAGAGCCCTTCATATTGGGCGTTGGCGCGAAACATCGGAAAAACGTAGTCGCGCACGAATTCCTCGCGCAAATCCTCGATGAAGATGTTTTCCGGCTTGACGCCGAGCAGGATGGCCTTGTCCCGCGCCGGGGAAATCTCTTCGCCCTGGCCAAGATCGGCGGTGAAGGTCACGACCTCGCAGCCGTAGGTCGTCTCCAGCCATTTGAGGATGATCGACGTGTCGAGCCCTCCCGAATAGGCGAGGACGACCTTTTTCACGTCTGATCTTTTCTGCGGCATTTCAATCTCTCAAGGGTGGCTGGATAGCGTGGGCGGGATGAGCGCCGCTTCATACGCCATAGTGGCGAATTTGTCAGTCGTCGGAAGAATCGGACGTTCAAGCGCGGGAAACGGGGAATTTGCCGCCGCGCCGGCGGGTTTATTGGCGCAGTCGCCTTGACGTCGCACGGATCGAGCCTTATCCAGATAAGCGGGACACCCTTCCCCAACGAAGGGCGCCCATCTGAAAGGATGGCGATATGAATATGACGATTCCCGCCGCGCGACCGGCGCGGCCTTATTTTTCGTGCGGCCCGGCGTCAAAACACCCGGGCTGGAGCCTCAAAAGCCTTGAGAATGCTCCGGCTGGCCGCTCCCATCGCTCCGCTATCGGCAAATCCAGGCTGAAGCAAGCTATCGAGCTGACCCGCGAAGTTTTGCAGGTTCCGGCCGATTATCGCATCGCGATCATGCCCGGCTCCGACACTGGCGCCGTCGAGGCGGCCTTGTGGTCGCTGCTTGGCGCGCGGCCCGTCGACGTCGTCGCCTGGGAAGCTTTCAGCGAACATTGGGTGATCGACATCGTCGAGCATCTTCAGCTGAAGGATACGCGCGCGGTCGTCGCCGACTATGGCGAGATCGTCGATCTGTCGAGCCTCGACTTCGACCATGATGTCGTCTTCGCCTGGAACGGCACGACCTCGGGCGTCGGCGTCCAGAATGGCGACTTCATTCCGGCCGACCGCAAGGGCCTGACGATTTGCGACGCGACCTCGGCGGCTTTCGCCCAGAAGCTCGACTGGGACAAGCTCGACGTCGTCACCTACTCCTGGCAAAAAGTGCTCGGCGGCGAAGCCGGGCATGGCATGCTGATCCTCAGCCCGCGCGCGGTCGAACGGCTCAACACCCATACGCCGCCCTGGCCGATCCCGAAGTTGTTCCGCCTGACCGAGAAGGGCCGGCTGATCGAGGCGATCTTCGAGGGCGAAACCATCAACACGCCGTCGATGCTCTGCGTCGAGGACTATCTCGCCTCGCTCAACTGGGCGAAATCGATCGGCGGCCTCGATGGACTCATCGCGCGCGTCAACGCCAATGCGAAGGTGGTGCGCGACTGGGTCGAACGGACGCCCTGGATCGAGTTCCTCGCCGCCGATCCGGCGATTCGCTCGACGACGGCGATGTGTCTCAGGATCGTCGATCCGCTGATCGTCGCGCGCGGGCGGGAAGCCGAGGCGGCCTTCGCGGCGGAAATCGTGAGCTTCCTCGACGCGCAGGGCGTCGCCTATGACGTCAGCGCCTATCGTGATGCGCCCCCCGGCCTCCGGATCTGGTGTGGCGCCACGGTCGACGCCAGCGATCTCGAAGCGCTGACGCATTGGCTCGATTACGCCTATGCGAAGGCGAAATACGAGTTTTTCGCCGAAGCCGCCTGAACTTTCCGGGCGCTATTGTTCGAATTGCGGGCGTTCTCCCTTAAGCGGGAGGGCGCCCGCCGCGTTTCAGGCCTGCACTGAGGCAAGCCGGGGCTTGCGGGCGACGGCGCTTCAACACATACAGGGCGCGCAGGCGCAGCTTGCGGCGAAGGCTTGCTGGGAAAGCTTGGCTCAGATAGCGCGGCTTGGCGCGAGGCTGGCTTTTGAATAGATTCGCTTGGCGAAATGCACCGGGAGAAGCCGCTTGCCTCCGCGCGTCCTGATTTCGGATCCTCTTTCGCCGGCGGCCATCGCCATTTTCAAGGCGCGCGGCGTTGAGGTCGATTTTCAGCCGGAGCTTGGCAAGGACCGCCAGCGTCTCGCCGAGGTGATCGAAGGCTTTGACGGGCTGGCGATTCGTTCGGCGACCAAGGTCACCGCCAAGGTGCTGGAGCGCGCGAAGCGCCTCAAGGTCATCGGCCGCGCCGGTCTCAGCGTCGACAATATCGATCTCGCCGCCGCGACGGCGAGGGGCGTGATCGTGATGAACACGCCCTTCGGCAATTCCATCACGACGGCCGAGCACGCCATCGCGCTGCTCTTCGCGCTCGCGCGGCACATCCCCGCCGCCGCCGCGTCGACGCGCGCCGGAAAATGGGAGACGAGCCGCTTTCTCGGCGTCGAGATCACCGGCAAGGTGCTTGGCCTCATCGGCTGCGGCAATGTCGGATCGATCGTCGCCGATCGCGCCATCGGGCTGCGCATGCGCGTCATCGCCTTCGATCCGTTCTTGTCGCCGGAGCGCGCGTTTGACCTTGGCGTCGAGAAAGTTGAACTCGACGAATTGCTTGCGCGCGCCGATTTCGTTTCCCTGCATACGCCGGTGACGCCGCAGACAAAAAACATCCTCTCGGCGGAAAATCTCGCCAGGACAAAGCCGGGCGCCCTGATCATCAACAGCTGCCGCGCCGCTCTCGTCGATGAGGCGGCGCTGCTCGCGCTGCTCGAATCTGGTCATATCGGGGGCGTCGCGATCGATGTCTCTGAAAAGGAGACATCGGCGGATAACCCGCTCTTCCTGCATCCGAATGTAATCTGCACGCCGCATCTTGGCGCCTCGACCAGGGAGGCGCAGGAAAATGTCGCGCTGCAGATCGCCGAGCAGATGTCAGATTATCTCACGCGCGACGCGATTTCGAACGCGGTCAATTTTCCCGCCATCACCGCGGAAGAGGCGCCGAAGTTGAAGCCCTTCATCGCGCTCGCCGATCGCCTCGGCTCCTTCGCGGGGCAATTGATCGACAGCAACGTCCGAACAGTGTCGATCACCTATGAGGGCGCAGTCGCCGACCTGAAGATCAAGGCGCTGACCGCCTCGATGATCGCCGCGCTTTTGCGTCCGCTCCTCGCCGACGTCAATGTCGTCTCGGCGCCGGAAGTGGCGAAGGCGCATGGCATCGTCATTGAAGAGGTGACGCGCGCCGCCGAGGCCGATTTCGAATCGATCGTGACGTTGCGCGTTGACGCCGGCGGGCGGGCGCGCAGCGTCTCCGGCACGGTGTTCAACGACGGCAAGCCGCGCATCATCTCGATCAACGACATCAAGATCGACGCGGCGGTCGGGCCATCGATGATCTACGTCACCAACGAGGACAAGCCGGGGTTCATCGGCCGGTTCGCCAGCGTCCTCGGCGATGCCGGGGTCAATATCGCGACCTTCGCGCTGGGGCGCGATCGCGAGGGCGGCTCGTCCATCGCCCTCGTCGAGGTCGATGGCGCTGTTCCGGACCGGGTGCTGGCCGCGGTCGAAAAGATGCCGGGCGTCAGGGAGGTCAAGGCTCTGCGGTTTTGAACCCGCCGCGCCGGCGGACAGGAGCATGTGCGGCCACTCCGGTCCAACGCCGGCTTCGCCGACCTGATCCAACAAAATGTGCGACGCGATGCGGGGCGAATTTCGCGCTCGCGACAGCCTCGCCAGATCTCCATTTTTTCGCCGGCGTCACGGCGCGTTTTTGAAACATCGGCCGAATCCTCGCTCGGGCGAGCGGTTTTGGCTTTCGATCCCCGCAAACCCCTGAGTTCAGGGCGGTATCGCCTGACCTTTCGTTGAGCAAATTGGCTTATTTACAATGCATTCTGGACAATAAAAGGCCTAACTGTGGCAGGGATGCCGCGCTTTGCGGAGAAACGATTTCAGGATGCGATCATGAATTGAATCGAACGCGATGTTGTGTGCTTCTTAAGTCTAGATTTAGGCTTGATGGAAGGAGCCGCCGTTATGGCACGTCGTTCGATTTATCTCTCATCGCTTGCTGCGGGGCTTCTTTTGTCCGTCCCGCTGCAGTTTGCTTACGCCGCAGATGTCGCGCCAGCCAAGCCGGCTCCGGGCTGGTGGGACACGTTTACCGTCACCGGCGCAATAGAAGCGGGCTTGATCACGAACCCCGCATATCCGGCGAACGGACTGAACTTCGGCTCTCTTTACACCGACAAAGCCAATTCGCTGCTGCTCAATCAGGTACTCCTGACGGCCCAGCGCCCCATCAATTCGACGTCGAAAGACTATGATTTCGGCTTCAAGCTGCAAGGCCTTTACGGGTCGGACGCGCGCTACACACATTTCCTCGGCGAACTCGATTATGCGATCGATAGCCGCTACCAGATCGACATCGTTGAAGCCAATGTGCAGGCGCATCTGCCCTGGCTGTTCTCCGGCGGCATTGACGTGAAGGCCGGTCAATTCATCTCGCTGCAAGGCGCGGAATACATCGAGGCCGGCGCCAATTATCTCTATTCGCACTCCTACATCTATAATTTCGGCATCGCCGGTAAACTGACGGGCGCCGCCGCCGTGGCTCACGTGGTTCCTGAGGTCGATATTTACGCTGGTTTCAACACTGGCAATTTCACCACCATCGGATGGCCGGGCGACAATAACGGCGGCGTCGGTTTCGAAGGGGGCATCGGCCTCAATCTGCTCGGCGGCAATTTGACCGCTTTGTTGACGACCAATATCGGTCCGCAAAATCCTGCTACGCCGGTCGGTCTTCTCTCCACCGCGACACCCAGTTCGACCCTGCGCTTTTACAATGATCTCGTCGTGATCTGGAAGGCGACCGACAAACTCACGTTCCAGGCCGAAGGCAATTGGGTTCACGATGATGCCCTTGGCGGCGTAAACGGCTATGGCGGGTCGGCATACGCTATCTACGCCATCAACGACTGGCTGAAGATTGTTGGCCGCGCCGAAGTCTGGCGTGACAATAACAACTTCTTTGTCACATCCACGGGCGTGGACGGCAATTTCAACTACGTCAACGCCGAACACGGCTACTATAACTACGGTGGAGACATCACGAACCCGGCGGGTTATGCCCCGGCCGGAACCTTCGCTCCGGGCCCCACCACATATCTTGAGCTGACCGCCGGCCTCAACATCACGGCCCCGCCGATCCCGAATCTGCTGAATGTTCCCGCTCCGGCTTGGATCAAGGGCGTCGTGGTCCGCCCTGAAATCCGCTATGATGCGTCCCTCAACAATACGACGCCTTACAATGTCGGGACGAGATCGTCGCAGTTGACCTTCGGCGGCGACATCATCGTCAAATTCTAAATGGCGTGAGGCCGCCGCGCTGGCGGCGCCACAGGCCCTTCGACAAGCGCCGCCGCGGTCTCCTCGCGGCGGCTTTTTTCGTGCTGGGGTCCTGAGCCGGGTGATTTCCCTACGCGGCGCATGCCGATCCGCGTGACGAGAAGGCTCCAATAGGCTCCGGGCGGTTTTCAACTTGCGGGGCGGCTGCGATCAGGTTCAAAGCCTTGACGGGGACCAATAGAAAGGGGCGGCGTCATCGACGCCGCCCCTTTCTTTGAACCTGCGAACCGGCCGCGCCGTCAGGCCGCGACGGCGGCCGGCTGCGCCTTGACGACTTCGGCGTCGACATGCGCGGCGAATTTCACGAAATTGGCGCGGAACATCTCGACGAGATTTGCTGCGGCCGCATTGAACTCGTCAGACGACGCCCAGGTTTCGACCGGATTGAGGATCGCCGGCTCGACGCCAGGCGCCGCGAGCGGGATCGACAGCCCGAAGAACGGATCCGTGCGACAGGCGGCGTCCGCCAGCGATCCATTCAGCGCGGCGGCGAGCAGCGCGCGCGTCACCTTGATCGGCATGCGCTGGCCGACGCCATATTTGCCGCCGGTCCAGCCCGTGTTGACGAGCCAGCAATTGACGCCATGCTTTGCGACGAGATCGCGCAGGAGATTGCCATAGACGCTCGGATGGCGGGACATGAACGGGGCGCCAAAACAGGTCGAGAAGGTCGCCTGAGGCTCGCTGACGCCCTTTTCCGTTCCCGCGACCTTGGCGGTGTAGCCCGAGAGGAAATGAAACATCGCCTGGGCCGGATCGAGTTTCGCGATCGGCGGCAAGACGCCGAAGGCGTCGCAGGTCAGCATGACGATGTTTTTCGGATGCCCAGCGCGGCCTGAATCGGAGGCGTTGGCGATGAAATCGAGCGGATAGGCGATGCGCGTATTCTCGGTTTTCGAGGCGTCGTCAAAGTCGGCCGCGCGCGTCAGCGGATCGAGAACGACATTTTCCATGATCGAGCCGAATCGCTCGGTGGTTGAGAAGATTTCCGGCTCCGCCTCTTTCGATAACCGGATCGCCTTGGCGTAGCAGCCGCCCTCGAAATTGAAGACGCCGTCGGGGCTCCAGCCATGCTCGTCGTCGCCGACGAGCGTGCGTGAGGCGTCTGCCGAAAGCGTCGTCTTGCCGGTGCCGGAGAGGCCGAAGAAAAGCGTCGAGACGCCATCCGGCCCGACATTCGCCGAGCAGTGCATCGGCATCACGCTTTTTGGCGGCAGCACGAAATTCAGATAGCTGAACACCGACTTCTTGATTTCGCCGGCATAGCTGGTGCCGCCAATGAGCACGATTTTGCGGGTGAAGTCGATCGCGACGATGGTTTCGGACCGGCATCCATGCCGCGCCGGATCAGCCGCGAATGAGGGCAGATCGAGGATCGTGAGATCGGCGGCGAAGCTGCGCAGCTCTTCTTTCGACGGCCGGATCAGGAGGTTGCGAATGAAGAGCGAGTGCCAGGCATATTCGGTGTAAACGCGAACCTTCACCCGGTTGGCCGGCTCGGCGCCGCCGAAAAGATCCTGCGCGAAAAGATCAAGCGTCGCGGCATGGGCGAACATGTCGGCATGGAGCGCGTCGAATTGGGCGGGCGTGATGGCGCTGCTGTTGTCCCACCAGATCGCCCGCTCTGTGAGCGCGTCGCGGACGATGAACTTATCCTTTGGCGATCGTCCGGTATGCGCGCCGGTATAGGCGACCAGCGCGCCGCCCCTGGCGATCGTGGCCTCGCCGCGGCGAATGGCTTCCTCGTAAAGTTGCGGCGCTTCGAGGTTGCTGGAAACGCCTTTCAAAGCGTCGAGACCGGATTGATCGGCGCGGAACGAAGGACTGAGGATAGATGAGTGATTGGTCATAGTCTCTCCTGCCTCTGGCGACGCGGCCACGCGCTCCAGAGTATGCGCGCGCGTGCGCGACGTTCGCCGCAGCGGTCTTGTGCTCGATAGAGAACGCCACAACCTCCGAAAAAAGGCGCATTGCTTCGGACAGAGCGGCTCGCCCTCGTTGCTATAATGGGTATCAATAGAGACGTCAAATAGGGCAATAGGAAATACGCATAATGATATATGCGTGTATTTTTAAATAAGGAATCCGGATGACAAAGAAACGCGCCGCCGATCTCACGCGCGGGAGCGTGATAAAAGCCGATCATTGTAAGTAAAATGCCGCGAGATGAATCCGCCCTGTCAAATCAGGGAACCCGGAATGTCGCGCCCGGCCCGGGTCTGTTCGATCCGCCCGATGCGGGGAACCGAAATAAGCTAATATTGCTAAGGTTTAGGCATGTTTTGCGCGCGGGCCGCGAGGTCCTTGAGCGCCGTCCGCAGCGCTTGCGGCGTTTCGACGCGCTGCGGAAACAGGATCCGCATGGAATCGTCGCCGCAAATCAGATCGAGGCCCTCGGGATCGATTCCCGACGCGCGCCACTCGCCAGCGGGCTTGCCGGCCAGGGCGGCGGCGAAGAGCGCAAGCGCATCGGCGTGATCGGCGTTGATGTGAGCGAGCGCATCGGCCTCGGCCGCGATCAGCGATTCGGCGCCGTTGACGGCGGTTGCAATCGCAGCTCCCTGAAAATTGCCGACACGACCGAAGCCGCCGTTCAAATGCGCCGTTTCAATGGCGACGCGCCAGAAGGAAAAGTCGGCGAAATCGGCGTAGAGGGCGGATTTTGGATGTCGCGCCAGGAACCGCGCCCGCAGCGCAAGGCGCTTGTCCGCAGTGTCGGCGCGTTCGACGGTTCCCGAGATGGTGAGGCGCGGATGCGAGAGCGGATCGCCTTCGCCGCCCTGCCCGAGGAGAAGCGACATGCGCGGATCGCGTTCAAGCTGGCGCGTGTGAGCCGACAGTCGGGACGACAAAAAAACAGGACTGCCGTCCGGCATTGTGGCGACATTGACGAGAGTGGCGAAAGGCGCGCCGCTTGGAGTCAAAGTGGCCAAGGCGCCGGCGCGCACCGCGCGCAGGAGAAATTTCGCTTCCGCCAAAGCATCATAGGGCTGGGATGACGGTTCGGGGGAGGGGAAGGAAGCGCCCGCTTGCGGCGATGTCATGAGTTGAGCTTCTCCGAATGGCGGAAATGCATTGGCATCATAGCATCGCTCCCGCGGCTCCGCCGGGCAAAAAATGCGACCCAGGCATTTTAGGCGGATTCGTCACGGGAAATGCGCCGCGAAAACAGGACCGGGTCTGGATGCTTTCGATGCGTCGGCCAAACCGCAGGCGCGTGACGCGCGGCGTCGAAGCGGCGGGCCGTGAATCAGATCAAGGGACGACGGGGCGAGGCCGCGCGTGCGGCCTCTCGCCGTCGGAGGTCCGGACAGGCGCGCTTAATGCACGCTCACCATCTCAAGTTCCTGCTGCATCGCATTCGCCACGGCCGCGTCGCGGGAATTGGTGACCGCGATCGGCGTGCCATCCGCGCCCAGAAGCGCGAAAAGCTCCAGTCCGGGCTGCAGCGTGGGCGCCGCGGGGAACAATCTGTTCACCTCTTCCGAGCGCATCGGCCTCAGATAAGCGACGCGCCCGCCGCCGAGGCTTGCAAGCTGTTCATTCGTCATCGTCAAAGTTCCGCTCTCTTCATGGCCTAACATTTCAATATCTCCTTTTTATTCTGTTTCAGTCTGGTTCCACATGCTGCGAACGCTCTCGCGCTTGCGATCTTCATTCCTGTTCGGGCTCCGGCGGCGCCAGCTCCACCGAGAGAAGCCCGCGTTCAAGCGTCGCGCCTGCGACCCGCATCGCCTCGGCGAGCAGAAAGATGCGCTGGAACTGGCGCGCGGCGATGCCGCGATAGAGGTGCAAGCGCTCCCGTTCGTCCGCCCTGCGCCCGCGTATGACGAGCTGGCCGCGTTCCTGCACGATCTGGATCTGGTCGGCGCTGAAGCCGGCCACCGCCAGAGTGATCCGCAGCCGAGGCGCCTCGCCCTCCTGCGCCGGAATACGCTCGACGTTATAGGGCGGATAGCCGTCAGAGGCGGACCTTGCGGTCCTCGCAAAGCTCTGCTCGACCACGCCGAAGGCGAGTACGAAAGGTGTATGGGGATTCGATCCGCGCGCCATGGGCGAAGCTCGCAAAAGCCTTCGACAGGAGGGCCCCTCAACAAGGCGACCCGCGGCTAACGCCGTACACTCGATATGGAGAGGGACGCAGCCAATTCAATAGGCGGCCGGCGCGGGGGCGGGCGGCCGTCAGGCCGGAGCGGCGCGGCTACTCGCGCGAAATGAAATAGATCGGCCGTCGGTTCAAGCTATGCGCCGGCGGCCGTCGTAATAAAAATGGATCAGTCTGGAATTGGGAGCCGCCGGTCTGAAACAGACCGGCGGCCAAGGCTCAGGCCGCCTCTTCGATGTCCGCGTCCGCGTCGTCCACTTCGATCTCTTCGGCCTTGCCGCGGCGCGGGCCCTTTTGCAGTTGAGCTTCGATGGCCTTCAGCGTTTCCGTTTCGGTCAGCTTCTGCACGATCACGACTTCGCGCGCCATGCGGTCGAGCGCGGCTTCATAAAGCTGGCGTTCGGAATAGGACTGTTCCGGCTGCGCGTCCGAGCGATAAAGGTCGCGAACGACCTCGGCGATGGAAATGAGGTCGCCCGAGTTGATCTTGGCTTCATACTCCTGCGCCCGGCGTGACCACATGGTCCGCTTGATGCGCGCGCGACCCGTCAGGGTGTCCAGCGCCTTCCTGACGACATCCGCTTCGGCGAGCTTGCGCATTCCGACGCTCGCCACCTTTGGCGTCGGCACCTTGAGGATCATCTTGTCCTTGACGAAAATGATGACGTAAAGCTCAAGCGTGAAGCCGGCGACTTCCTGCTCCTCGATCGCGACGATCTGGCCGACGCCGTGAGCCGGATAAACGATGAAATCGTTTGGCTTGAACCCCTGCCGCGGCGCAGTCGACGATTTGACGGGCTTGGCGATCGCCACGGTCGCTTTGTCGCCGGGCTTGGCCTCGCTTTGCACCGGCTCGACGAACGAAGGCGCGGCCTCCCGCGCGGCGGCCGCGCGCGCAGACACGATCGCCTCGGCCACAGCCAAATCCGACCCACGCCGCGCAATGGCGGGGGACTCTGCGGTTGTTTTCTTTTCGATTTTTTTTGTCACTCTTTTTTGCTCTTCTTCAGTCGGGATGGAGTTCACGGACGACGCCGCCCGCACCGGAGCATCTGCGTCGCCAATTGCCTGTCTTTTCGAGGATCTCAAATCGATCACCTCAGGAGTCGAGACGCTGACCGCCTGAACCAGCGCGCTATCGGCCGGCTGCTTCTTCGCGGCGGGCCGGATCGGAGCCGCAACATCCGGCGACGCCGTGGCGGGGTTCCCGACAGAGCCGTCCGCCGCTTCGCGCTTGATCGCGCCGGATTTGGACCTTTTCGCCGCCGCCGCGGGGCGAGAGGTCTTGATCGCAGCCGCCACTGACTCGACAGTCGCGCCTATGTCCGAAACCTGGCGCCGCGCGGGGGATCTGGCTCTCGCCGCGGCCTTGGCGGCAGAGGAACTCTTGGCCGATACGGAACTCTTGGCCGCGTTAATGATCCTGGTCACAATTGAAGCCTTAGGTGCGGTGGAAGCCTTGGTCGCGGCCGACATCCTGGCCGGCGTAGAAGTCTTGACAGCAGAAGAGCTCTTGGCGGCAGACGAATTCTTGGTGGCGGAAGATGTCTTGGCCGAAGTGGAAGTGTTGGCCGAAGCGACGACCTTGACCGCTGTGGAAGACTTACCTGTCGCCGCGGCGTTGCGAGGACGCGCGGAATTCCGCGCTCCGGCGCTCGTCGAGGGAGCGGCTTGCGCGGCAAGCGCTCTGGTCTTGCGTTTTGCCGCGGCGTCCGCCTTCGCCTGCGTCGCTTCGACGGCCGTTTTTACGACATTAGCGCCTGCTTTTCGAATTTGCGTTTGCTTGACTCGCCGGAGGGTCGTATTTGCAGATTCTGCCTTTGATGGCTTAACGGTCTTCTTAGCGGACCTCATAGGCGCTCCCTTTCATGTTCCGCTTTGGAGACGGAACGGACTATCGTCGGCGGATCGGGAATCCGTCGCTCACATAAATTCACGGCCTAAACCGTAAACGCCCCTTTCGAGGCTGGTTCTGATCGGTGATCATCCCTTTATGATGAGGCGAGCTGAAACAAAGAGCCTCCAGCCCGGAGCGGCACCATAAAAAATGTTCTGGCGCACGAAGATGCGGCCAGAACGCGGACGACGGCGAAGTCTCAAAGTCCTATATTAGCGGCTGATACAAAAAAGTATAACACGGAAAGTGACAAAATCAAAAGATTTGACGTGTCTGTGACGCTGCGGCTGACAAAGGCCGGTGGAAGCAGGTCCTGAAAGTCGATTCCTGGCTTTGGTCCCGATATCGTCCCGTCCTCGGTCGAGCGACCTTTCCCGCCGCCGCCTTAGTCGCCGCTGCCGGGTTTTGGCGAAAAGAAATCCTCGAATTTCCCGGGCTTGCCGTCAAATTCCTTTGCGTCAGCAGCTGGCTCGCGCTTCACGGTCACATTTGGCCATGATTTCGCCATCTCGGCATTGAGCTCAAGCCATTGTTCGAGTCCCTGCTCGGTGTCGGGCTTGATCGCTTCGGCGGGGCACTCGGGCTCGCAAACCCCACAATCGATGCATTCGTCCGGATGAATGACGAGCATGTTCTCGCCCTCATAGAAGCAGTCGACCGGGCAAACTTCGACGCAATCCATGTATTTGCACTTGATGCAATTTTCCAGGACCACATAGGTCATTAAAGGCTCCTTGGCGGGCAGAGCCCGCGCTGTCGCTTCGATCAGGATTGGCTCGGCGGAGACGTCAGGCCACGGCGTTTTGAACGCGTTCTCCGCATCCGGGCGCGACACTTGGACGGACAGGCCGGGCGCGATCCCCGCCTTTGCGCGGATGGCTCCCTACCGCTTTTGCGCCCTATAATCAAGGCGCCGCAATTTGGCCGCCAATTCCCGCATGGCGGGGAGAGACAATCAGCCGCTCTCCGTCCCTGACGCAGCGTCGCCGCTCAAATCCTCGAACAGAAGGCGCGCCTCGCGATAAGCGCCGCGGCGCGCGCCAGCATCCAGCACGCGCAACACCCGCACCTCCCGTTCGAGCGCGATGGTCAGGACGTCGCCCGGCGCAACGGCCTTGGCGGGCGCATCAATTCGCCGCGCATTGAGCCGGACATGGCCGGCGGCGACGAGTTCGGACGCGCGTGTGCGGGTCTTCACGACCCGCGCGAACCAAAGCCATTTGTCCAGCCGCTGCGTCTCGGCCATAGCGCTCCTTGTGCGGATGGCGTCTGCAAACTTCACCTTACCAAATGGTTGGCGCGGCCCGCGGATTCAAGTCAGAAGGCCGCCCGCGGCGGGGGCCAGCGGATTGCGCCCGAGCGCCGCCGCATCCGGGCGGTCGACGGCCGGCGCGCCGGTGAAGGCCTTCCACAGACCTTCGACGAAGGCTGGCTCCATGTCGCGCAAAATGAAGACAATTCGCGTCGCATGGTCGTCGTCGGGCCAGGCCGCCATCCGCGCCGGCGGATGAAAGACGTGCTGGACCCCGTGGATGACGACCGGCCGCGCCGGATCATCGGCAAGGGCGACGATCCCCTTCACGCGCAAAAGGCTTGGTCCGTGCGCATTGCGCAGCAGCTCGAGGAACAGATCGAAGGCGGCGGGTTCGATCGGCGTCCCGAGCGCATGCAGAAGGCGCGAATGCGGGCGTCGTGCCTGTTGACGTCAGGATGGGCGCGAGCGTGCTCGTGATGGTGGCCGCTTTCGCCGGCGTGGTCATGCGGCGCGTCTTGGGGCTCGAAGCCTTCCGCATTCAGCCAGCCGCGGACATTGAGCGTCTTCCGCTCCGGATCGTAAAGGCCGGCGTCGAGAAGGGCGCTGGCCGCCGCCTCGCCCTGCGCCGCATCGAGAATCCGCGCGGAGGGATTGAGACGCGAAAGGCGCGCGCGCAAGTCGCTCAGGGCCCGCGCGCCCGGATCGCCGCCGAGGAGATCGGTCTTTGTGATGACGATCCGGTCAGCCATGGCCGCCTGCTTGACGGCCTCCTCATGCGCGTCGAGCGTCGCCGCGCCATTGACGGCGTCGACCAGCGTGACGACGCCGTCGAGCCGAAACCGCAGCATGAGATAGGGATGATACATGATCGTGTGCAGCACGGGCGCCGGATCGGCGAGGCCGGTGGTCTCGATGATGACGCGTCTGAACGGCGTAATGCGGCCATTGTCGCGGCGGCGCAGGACATCCTCGAGCGTCGCGATGAGATCGCCGCGAATCGAGCAGCAGAGGCAGCCGGAGGTCATGACCAGCATGCCGTCGCCGGATTGCTCGACGAGAAGATGATCGAGTCCGATCTCGCCGAACTCGTTGATGATGACCAAAGTATCCGCGAGGGCGGGATCCTGGAGCAGGCGATTGAGCAGCGTCGTCTTGCCGGCGCCGAGAAATCCGGTGATGACGGTCAGCGGCAATGGCGGCGGAGGCCGCCGCGATTCGCGCGCCTCGGATTCGTCCGCCGGGTTCGGCTCATTCATCGCGCGATGCGGCCTTTTTGCCGGTTGAGGAAGTCTTGGCCGAGGAAGTTTTGGCCGAGGAAGTTTTGGCGGGCGCCGCGCCATCATGCGCTTTCGCCGCCGGTCCCTTAGAGGTCGCCTTTGCGGTTGATCCTTTGGCGACGCTTTGCTTCTCGGGGGCGTGGCTCTTGGCTGTCCTTGCGCCGTGATGCGGATGCTCGGCCTTGACCTTTGCGGGAGCCGCCGCGGCCGCCTTGCTGTCGCCCTCCTCGCTGACGACCTGCGTGCGGGCCTTGAGGCGCGCGTGCGCAAGCGCGGCTCTCGCTTCAAGGGCGCGCGCGCGCAAAAGCTGTTTCGAGCGGCCTTTCAGGGGCAGCGCGTCCTTCGCCGGCGCGAGAGGGCTCCCGTTCGCCGAGGCGTCCCTCGTCGCCGCATAGGCGCTGACCGCTTCGGGCGGCGCTTCGGATTCGCGCGCCTCGCCCACGCCGGCGTAGCCGGCGATGCGAATCGGGACGGGCTCGAAGCTCGGCGGCGGAACCAGGCTGATTCGCGTGGCCATCGGGGAAACCCGCGAAAGGGCGCTGGAATCATAGAGAGCAACGCCTTGCGGCGATGCGAAAGCCTGACGGCTTGCGGCTTCCAGTGGCGCGATCAACTTTTCGTTTTCCGCGCTGAATTCGGCGATCGCCCGGCCACGATTGCGGCAAATCGAATTGCCCTCGTCGGGCGGGGCGCCGCCCTCGAGAGGCAGCGCGGCGAGAGAAGCCACAGGCCGGTCAATTCCGGCGAAGCCGCGGTCGAACAGGGCGGCGGCCTTGATCGTGCGCAGCGCGACATTGGGGGCACCGAGAATGACGGCGATCAGTTTTCTGCCGCCCTGGGTCGCGCTGGCGACGACATTGAAGCCAGCCGCGCAGGTAAAGCCAGTCTTCATGCCGTCGACGCCCGGATAGCGCCCGAGCAGATTATTATGATTGGCGATGATCCGTCCGTTAACCTCAATCGCCCCGATATTGAAGAGGCCGGCCTGCTCCGGAAAGTTGCGGTATAGGGCCAGGGCGAGGATGGCGAGATCGCGCGCCGAGGAGTAATGCTGCAAATCCGGCAGGCCGTTCGGATTGACGAAATGCGACTGCTGCAGGCCGAGCGCAGCCGCGGCGGCGTTCATCTCGGCGGCGAACGCCTCGACCGATCCCGAGACGCCTTCGGCGACTGTGACGGAGACGTCATTGGCGGATTTCACCATCAAGATCTTCAGCGCCGCGTCGAGCGGGACCAGCGTGCCCGGGCGAAAGGCCATTTTTGACGGCGGCATGGCGCTCGCCCGCGCCGTCACGAGCAGGGGGGCGTCCGCCGCGAGGCGATGGTCGCGTACGGCCTTCAGCGCAACATAGACCGTCATCAGCTTGGTGAGCGAAGCCGGAAACCAGGGCCGCGTCGCGTGATCCTCATAGAGAACCGCGCCCAAATCCGCGTCTAAAAGCAGGGACGGAGCCGCGGCGGCGCGGCCCGCGGCGAGACAATTCAGCGCAGCCATGAATAAGGCGGCGGCGACGCAGGCGGACGCGCGCCATCTCGCGCGCCCGCGCTGGGCTGGAGGCGAGATCGCTGATCTGTGGCTTCTGAGGTCCATGACGCTTGGCATTTGCTTGAAGCCGCTTGGCACTTGCTTGAACTTGACAGAGTCGAAAGAGCCGTCGCGGGGCAGTTTACCCGCTCTCCGGCTGTTTTAGCCTATCGTGTTCTATCCCGCGAAGGCGCAAAATGCACGCGCCCCGCTTAAACGGGGACATTGAAGCAGCCGTGCAGCCAGATTATGGCGCAAGCCTGACCGCGCCTGTTTATTCAAGGACTGGTTTATTCAAGGACTCAACGCGGCCCGGGTCCCTCTGGCGGCGACAAGGGCGACCTGATTCGCTCAGGCCGTATCCCGATCCCGATCAGCCGGGCGGGCAGACGCCGCAGCACGGGAAAAAGGACGAAAAGGCGCAGCAGCGCCGGCGGCTGCGTTGCGCCGCCACCTTCAAATATGCGCGAAATCAACTTGTTCTGAATGAAGACCTGCATCGCCTGCGTGGCTTTGGCTGGAAATTCGCGCCGCGCCTGGACGCGGGCGAGGCACTCGTCCGGCGGCCGGGGTTGGTCCAGCAAAGGCGTCGACAGAAGATTTGCGGTGGCGATCGCGTCCTGAATCGCCAGATTGATGCCGACGCCGCCGACCGGCGACATGGCGTGCGCGGCGTCGCCGATGCACAAAAGTCCCGGCCGGTGCCACAGAGGCAGGCGATCGACCGCGACGCTCAGGAGCTTGAGATCGTCCACGTTCGCAAGCTCCAGCAGTCGCTCGGGCGGAACAGGCGCGAGCGCTGCGATTTTCGCGCGCAAGGCCGCGATGCCGGCGCCCTTCAGGGCGTCGGCCGAGCCCTTGGCGATGACATAGCCGCACTGCCAATGGTCGCCGCGGTTGATGAAGATTAGGAACTGGCCGGCGTCGATGCGGCCGAAAGTCTCGCTCGCATCCTCTGCGCGGCG
Source organism: uncultured Alphaproteobacteria bacterium (assembly GCA_963767805.1). Classification (GTDB taxonomy): domain Bacteria; phylum Pseudomonadota; class Alphaproteobacteria; order Rhizobiales; family Beijerinckiaceae; genus Methylocapsa. Next base: position 112,079 of record CAVYFP010000032.1, read on the forward strand.
CGACAGTCTGAACCAGAGCACGTCCATCGGCGCGCCGATATTCAGCGGCCTGAAACCGGCGTCCTCCCGCACGCGCGAATGGCGACCATCCGCCCCGACGGTGATATCCGCGCGGATCGTCAGCGCCCCCTCGGCCGTTTTTGCCGAGACGCCGGCGATCCGGGCGCCTTCCCTCAGGAGGCTGACCGCCTCCGTCGACATCAGCAGGCGGAAATGCGGGTATTGCGCCGCTTTTCGGGCGAGAAAATTGAGGAAGTCCCATTGCGGCATGAAAGCGATGAATTTCGCGCGCGTCGGCAAATGCGAAAAATCCGCGAGCGGGATCATGACGTCGCCGATCCGGGTCGTGAGCTGGCGCGCCTCCTGATGCGGCAATTCGAGGAATTCGTCGAGAAGTCCGAGGTCGTTCAGCGCTTCCATCGTCGAGGGATGGATCGTGTCGCCGCGAAAATCGCGCAGGAAATCAGCGTGCTTCTCGATGACGATGACATCGATGCCGGCGCGGGCGAGCAAAAGCCCGAGCATCATTCCGGCCGGGCCGCCGCCAACGACGCAGCAGCGGCAGGTCAGTTCGCGCGGAGGCGGCGACGCATCTTGTGATCGATCCATCTCCGCCGCCCGCCAGGTTCAGAACGAAGTCAATGCCGGGGGATCGAACCAGTCGCACTTTCGTGTCGCCGCTCCTGTGCGATCCCCTTTTATTGTAATGTTGCGCTTGGAGCTTGCGCGGGCGGCGCCGCCTCAATCGTCGCCGTGGGCGGATTCGTTGATCGTGATCGTTTTCATTTTTGAGAAGTCGACGGCGACCGGCATCTTTTCTTTGATGATCATCAGTTGATAGGTCTTGATCACATGTTCGAGCCGGCGATAGGCGTCCTTGTATTCAGCGGAATCGGTTTGGAGATTGAGCGGCTTCAGGCAGAACTCGATAATTTCGCGCGGCCGATCGAATTTGTCCATTTCGGGCTCCTTTTTAATCGCCTTATTATACAGAAGCATGCGTTGAGGTGAATGCCAATCGAGCGTCATTTACGCGCTGACGTTTCGATTCGCAGCACAAATTCGCGCCGCCCACTGAAGCGGGCTGCATATGCCGCGCGTCGTAGCGTCGCCGTAGCTTTGGATGAGGCTGGCGGGCGGCTTCTCACCGCGTCGCCGGCTCGTCGCGCAGGCGCACGATGGCCGTCACCGCGACAGCGACGAGAATATTGGCGGCGAGCGCGAGCAGCCCGGAATAGACGGCGAATTTGGATCCGTCATAGGCGAATGCGTGCAGGGGCTTGAAATTGTCGAGCCACGCCAGCGTCGTGCCGCCCAGAAATCCGGTCGCCCAGCCGGCGAGAAGGCCAGGCGCGCGGAACCAGTTTGTGAACAGGCCAAAGATCAGCGCCGGGAAGGTCTGAAGGATCCAAAGGCCGCCAAGCAATTGCAGGTCGAGCGCGAACTGGGTCGGCAGGAACAGGATGACGAGAAGCGCGCCGATCTTGACGAAGGTCGAGGTGACCTTGGCGACCTTCGCTTCGGCCGCCGGCGTCATCTGCGGATTGACGTAGTGCTTCCAGAAGTTGCGCGTGAAGAGGTTCGACGCGCCGATGCTCATCACCGCCGCCGGAACCAGCGCGCCGATGACGATCGCGGCGAAGGCGAAGCCCGCGAACCAGCCCGGAAACAGGGTCTTGAAGAGCAGCGGAACGACATCGTTATTGTTGGTCAGCTTGAGGCCCGCCGCATGGCCCATATAGCCGAGAACCGCGAGCAGGCCGAGGAGCAGCGTATAGGCCGGCAGCATCATCGCATTCTTGCGGATGGTGTCTGCGCCCGAGCTTGCAAAAATCGCGGTCAGCGTGTGCGGATACATGAAGGCGGCCATGGCCGAGCCAAAGGCGAGGCTGCCATAGGCGACATACTGGCTCGGAGCCAGCAATATCCCGCCCGTACCCTTCGCCTTGAACGCGGCGTCGGCGGCGTCGAAGACGGCTTGGTAGCCGCCAAGCTTCGACGGGATCAGCGCGATCGCCGCGAACACCACGATATAGATCATCGCGTCCTTGACGAAAGCGATCAGCGCGGGCGCGCGAAGACCCGAGGAATAGGTGTAGACCGCGAGCACCAGGAACGCGATGATCAGCGGAATTTCGCCCGGTATGCCAAGTGCATGGATGGCGGCGGCCATGCCGATCAATTGCAGCGCTATATAGGGCATCGTCGCGAGGACGCCCGTCACGGCGACGGCGATTTCGAGCCAGCGCGATTTATAGCGGCCATGCACAACATCGGCGGCGGTCACGTAATTATTGTCCTTCGCGACCTTCCAGAGCAGAGGCATGACCGCGAAGACGAATGGAAATACGATGATCGTGTAGGGCAGGGCGAAGAAGCCGAACGCTCCGACCGCATAGACCAGCGCCGGAACGGCGATGACCGTATAGGCCGTATAGAAGTCGCCGCCGACGAGGAACCAGGTGATCCAGGTGCCGAACTGGCGCCCGCCAAGGCCCCACTCGTCGATATGGGCGAGGGTTTTGGGCCGCCGCCAGCGCGCCGCCACGAAGCCCATGACGGTGACGAGAATGAAGAAAAACAGAAAGACGGCGAGGGCCGGATAGTCGATCTCAGCGCTCATCGCGCACCTGCCGGTAAACAATATAGATCAGCAGGACGGTGATCGGCACGAAAAGCAGCTGGTACCAGTAGAAAAAGGGGAAGCCGAACAGATCTGGCGTCAGCCGATTATAAAAAGGGACCCAAAGGAGCCCGATGTAGGGAATAAGGAGAAGCAGCCAAGCCGGGCGCATTGAGGGTCTCCTCCGAATCTTGTTCTTGTCACCGCGGACCGCGATGCTATCGCAGCGACCGCATAAATCAATCCGCGCGGGCGCCAGCGGCGCAATAAAAACCCGAGCGCCGCAGGTCCGTCGAGGCGGCTCGATTCCCGCCGTCTAATCCTGCTCGACGATGATCTTGTAGTTTTCGCCGGGCCTCAGCGCCGCGTCGGCTTCAAGCCCGTTGATCAGCAGGAAGAAATCGAGCTGGCGGTCGAGGATCGCCATTTTCGCCGCCAGATCGCCCGGCGTGTCGCCGGCATTCGCCGTCACGATCTTGATGCGCAGCGGATGGACCGCGCGAATCTCCTCAGGAGTCGCGCGATGGAACGAGTTGAGCGCGGCGCGAAAGCGCTTTTCGCTATCGTCGGTCAGTGCGCGCGTTGCGAAGATCAAGCGGTAGATCTCCGTCGGCTCGAAGCGGATGACGGCGAGGCGGAAGTTCCATTCGCCGGCCCGGGCGCTGGCGATCACCGCTGGCGAGCCATTGACGTCGATCGAACTCGACGGAGCTTTGCAGCAGGCCGTCGATCCAGTCCGAGGCCATATAGGCCTCAAGCGACATGCCCGGCGGCGCCTTGACGCTGTCGAGCCGCAGCGCCTCATTGCCATTGGACGACACGCCCAGAAGCGCTTTCGTCGCGCTCTCCAGCGTAAATCCCTCCGGGGCGACGAAGGCGAAGCCAAGGCGCGCCTGCAGGAACTTGCGGCCGCGCACGGAGCCCTCCATCGGGCTGTCGCCGAATATCATGCCGTTGATGGCCGCAAGATAAGGCGCGCGGTCGGTCACGCCGATGCCCGGCGCCCCGATCTGGCGGGCGATCGCGATCGCCTGCGCGACGCGCTCGGGCGTCGAGGGATGCGTCGCCAGGATGTCGGGTTTGTCGGCGCTTGCGTTCTGGCCAATCAGCGACGTGCGCATCGCCGCGGAGCGGTCGAGCGCGCTGAGGAAGCGGGAGGCGCCGTAAGGATCGAAGCCCGCCTTCGCCGTCACTTTGATGCCGATCTGATCGGCGTCCAGCTCCTGCTGGCGCGAGAAAGTCGCGATGGTGCGGCGCTCGATCGCCTGAATCTCCTCGCCTTTCTGTTTGTTCTGAATGACGGTCGCGGCCTGGCTGATGACCGCTGCGCGCTTTTCCTCCTCCTCGCGCCGCACGGCGTGCTTTTGGGTGAGATGGGCAATCTCATGCGCCATCACGGCGGCGACCTCGGAGGCGTCATTGGCGAGCGCCAGCAGGCCGCGGGTGACGAAGAGATCGCGCGGCGGCAGGGCGAAGGCGTTGACGATTGGCGAATCGAGGATCGTCACTTTATAGGGGTCGCCCGGCTGGTCCTCGGCCTTGGCGAGCTTGACGAGAATATCATTGAGATAGGCCTCGGCGGCGGGATCCTTATATTCGCCGTCGAACAGCGCCACCATGCGGTTATGTTCGGCGGTCGCCTTGTTTTCGGGGGCCGGCGGGTGCGGCGGCAGCGGCGGCGCAGCCATTTTGAACGAGGTATCGCCCTGCGGCTCGATCGAGGCGCAGCCGGCGAGCGCCAGCGACGCCGCGAGCGCGGCGGCCAGCGCGCATGCGAGTTTCGCCGGACGCCAGGGGCGCCGGTCTAATTCCCGCGCCAGGCAGGCGATATCCGCGAAAAGCTTCATTGCGCGACGAAAACCTGTCTCAACGCCGCAGAGCCGGTTGAGGCCCGACGTCGTCTTTTGCCTGTGTCATCGCCTCGATCTCATCCGGACCGGAGACTTCGATCTGCGGTCCAAACCGCGTGTCGAGAAGGCCGCGCACGCGTATCATGCGGCCCTTGAAGCTTTCGAAATCCACGCCGGCCGCGGCGAATATCTTGGTGTTGCGTTGCAATATTGTGACCGAAAAATCCCGTCCCCGGCGCGATCCGAAGCGGAGCGTGGTGCGATATGCGCCCCGTTCGACGTCGATCACGCGGCCTTCGACGATGACGGATGTTCCGGCCTTCCCGGCGAAGCCGTCATGGTCGCCGGCGGCGATAACCGCATAATACGGATCGGCCCAAAGGCCAAGCGCGGCGGCCCTGGCGCCTGCTTCGGCGGCAAGGAGCGCCGTGCGGCAGCCGCGGGCGGCGTCGCCCGGCGCAAAACGCGCGAGACCCGCCGCCAACGCGGCTTGCGCGAGCGGCCGCGCGGGCGATGTCGGATCGCCGACTGGCGCGAACGCCTCGACCGCGAGGCGGCCCCAGCGATCCGGCCGGCTGTCCAGCAGGCGGAAGGCGAGGTCCCTGCCGACCAGCCAGTCGGCCAGCTTCACGCTTGAATTGACGTCGAGATCTGGATCGCCCGGGGTCGGGCGCGGCGGGTCGAGGCCAGTGATCTTGAGCAGGCGTCCGTCGGCCAGCGTCAGCTCGAGCCGTTCATTGACGAATGTGACGCGGCCGGTCGGCGTCGAACGATCCGCCGCCGCGCCGACCGGGGCGCTGGCGCAACTGTCCTGCGCCCGCGCCGCCGGAACGCAGGCGAGAGCGAAGGCGCCGATGCCAGCGCGCAGCAGCGCGCCGCCCCTGTGCGCCTTCGCGACGATGCGGCGAAATCTCATGCCCGCGTCAAAACCCGGCCCGGCGCGAGGGTTCGCGTTGCGGCCCGAAAGTCCTGGCGTCTTGTCCCGCGCGTCGCCCAAACGCGTGGCGAGGAAAGACATTATGAGGGCCCATTTTTTGCTTAAACTCCGGTTGAGGCCGATTAAACCCGGCATCCGCCCAATCCACGATGACAATCAACTCGCCTTGCGTCTAAATAGCGCGCTCCCGACCTTAGCCGTCCCCCGCAGGTCTTGCACGGGCGAGACCGCCTGAAATCCAAAATCATAGCGAGCAGCCATGGCCCGAATTCGTCGTCTATTGGTCGCCAACCGGTCCGAAATCACCATCCGCGTCTTCCGCGCGGCGACGGAGCTCGGCATCCGCACGGTCGCGATTTATGCGGAGGAAGACAAGCTCTCGCTGCATCGCTTCAAGGCGGACGAAGCCTATCAGATCGGCGCGGGCAAGGGGCCGCTCGAGGCTTACCTTTCGATCGAGGACGTCATCCGCGTCGCCAAAGAGGCGAAGGTCGACGCCATTCATCCCGGCTACGGCTTCCTCTCGGAAAGCCCCGAATTCGCGGAGGCCTGCGCGGAAGCCGGCATCATCTTCATCGGTCCCTCGCCGCAGACGATGCGCGATCTCGGCAACAAGGTCGCCGCGCGCAACATCGCCGTCGCCTCCGGCGCGCCGGTCATGCCGGCGACGGCGCCTCTTCCTGATGACCCCGAGGAGATCAAGCGTCTCGCCCGCGAGATCGGCTATCCGGTCATGCTCAAGGCCTCCTGGGGCGGCGGCGGGCGCGGCATGCGCCCGATCGAGAGCGAGGACAAGCTCATCGACGCCGTCGTCAGCGCCAGGCGCGAGGCGAAGAACGCCTTCGGCAAGGATGAGGTCTATCTCGAAAAGCTGGTGCGCCATGCGCGCCACGTCGAAGTGCAGATCCTCGGCGATACGCATGGCAATCTGGTGCATCTCTTCGAGCGCGACTGTTCGATCCAGCGCCGCAACCAGAAGGTCGTCGAGCGCGCGCCCGCCCCCTATCTCGATGACGCGGCCCGCCTCGGCCTTTGCGAGGCGGCGCTCAAGATCGGCCGCGCGACGAAATATGTCGGCGCCGGAACCGTCGAATTCCTGCTCGACGCCGATACCGGCCAATTCTACTTCATCGAGGTCAATCCGCGCATTCAGGTCGAGCATACGGTGACCGAGGTCGTCACCGGCCTCGACATCGTCAAGGCGCAGATCCGCATCGCCGAAGGCAAGCATATCGGCCGCTTCGACGAAACCGGCATCCCCGAGCAACAGGACATCCGCCTGTCGGGCCACGCCCTGCAATGCCGCATCACGACGGAAAATCCGGAAAACAATTTCATTCCCGATTACGGCCGCATCACCGCCTATCGCGGCGCCATGGGCTTTGGCATCCGCGTCGATGGCGGCACCGCCTATTCGGGCGCGATCGTCACGCGCTTCTACGATCCCCTGCTGGAGAAGGTCACCGCCTGGGCGGCGACGCCCGAAGAGGTGATCCGCCGCATGGATCGCGCCTTGCTCGAATATCGCATCAGAGGCGTCGCCACCAATCTCGCCTTCCTGCACAACATCATCACCGATCCGCATTTCGTCGCCAATGATTATACGACGCGCTTCATCGACGAGACGCCCTCGCTGTTCGATTTCAAGAAGCGCAAGGACCGCGCGACGAAGCTCCTCACCTGGATCGCCGACGTCACCGTCAACGGCCATCCGGAAACGCGCGGCCGGGCGAAGCCGCCGGCAGGCGCCCGCGCGCCTGTCGCGCCCTATTATCCGGATTTGCCCGTTCCCGATGGAACCCGCCAGCGCTTCGAGAGCCTCGGCGCCAAGGGATTCGCCGAATGGATGCGCAATGAGCAGCGCGTGCTCGTCACCGACACGACCATGCGCGACGCGCATCAGTCGCTGATCGCCACCCGCATGCGCACGCGCGACGTCGTCGCCGCGGCCGAAGCCTACGCCAAGGGCCTGCCGCAGCTGCTCTCGCTCGAATGCTGGGGCGGCGCCACTTTCGACGTCTCGATGCGCTTTCTGTCCGAAGACCCGTGGGAGCGCCTCGCCCTGGTGCGCGAGCGCGCGCCCAACCTCCTGACCCAAATGCTGCTGCGCGGCGCGAATGGCGTCGGCTACACCAACTACCCTGACAATGTCGTCAAATATTTCGTGCGCCGCGCCGCCCAGGGCATCGATCTCTTCCGCATCTTCGATTGCCTTAACTGGGTCGAGAACATGCGCGTCTCGATCGACGCCGTTTGCGAGACCGGCAAGCTCGCCGAAGGCGCCATCTGCTACACCGGCGACATTCTCGATCCCGACCGCGCCAAATTCTCGCTGAACTATTATGTCGGCGTCGCCAAGGAGCTGGAGCGGGCGGGCTGCCACATCCTCGCCATCAAGGATATGGCGGGCCTGTTGCTGCCCGCCGCCGCGCGCGTCCTCGTCAAGACATTGCGCGAGGAGGTCGGCCTGCCGCTGCATCTCCATACGCATGACACGTCGGGGATTTCGGCCTCGACCGTGCTCGCCGCCATTGACGCCGGCATTGACGCGGTGGACGCGGCGATCGACTCCATGTCCGGCATGACCTCGCAGCCCTGTCTTGGCTCCATCGCTGCGGCGCTGCGCCATAGCCCGCGCGATCCGGGCTTGGATGCCGAGACCATCCGTCAGTTGAGCTTCTACTGGGAGGCCGTGCGCCAGCAATACGCCGCCTTCGAGAGCGATCTCAAGGCCGGCACGTCGGAAGTCTATCTGCATGAAATGCCGGGCGGTCAGTTCACCAATTTGCGCGAACAGGCGCGCGGCCTTGGGCTGGAGACCCGCTGGCACGAGGTGGCGAAAGCCTATCGCGCCGCCAATGATCTCTTCGGCGACATCGTCAAGGTGACGCCGTCGTCAAAGGTCGTCGGCGACATGGCGCTGATGATGGTGAGCCAGAACCTCACCGAGGCCGACGTGCTCGATCCCGATCGCGAAATCGCCTTTCCGACCTCGGTCGTCGATATGCTCGCCGGCGATCTCGGGCAACCGCCGGGCGGCTGGCCCAAGGCGCTGCAGGCGAAGGCGCTGAAAGGCGAAAAGCCGATCGACGGCCGCCCCGGCGCGCTGCTGCCGCCGACCGATCTTGGGGCCGCGCGCCTCGCCGCCGAGAAAGCCAGCGGGCGTCTGCTCAACGAGGACGATCTCGCCTCTTATCTGATGTATCCGAAGGTGTTCACGGAATTTTCGGCGACGCTCCGCCGCTTCGGCCCGGTCTCGGTGCTGCCGACGCCGGTGTTCTTCTACGGCATGCAGCCCAACGACGAGATCTCCATCGAGATCGAGCCGGGCAAGACGCTGGTGCTGCTGCTGGTCACGGTCGGCGAGACCGACGAAGAGGGCAAGGTCAAGGTCTTCTTCGAACTCAATGGCCAGCAGCGCATCATCAAGGTGCAGAACCGCACGGCGGCGATCACCGCGATCGTGCGGCGCAAGGCGGAGGAGGGCAATGAATCCCATGTCGCCGCGCCGATGCCGGGCGCCGTCTCGACCATCGCGGTGCGTCTCGGTCAGGAGGTCAAGGCCGGCGACATCGTCGCGACGCTGGAGGCGATGAAGATGGAGACCTCGCTACACGCCGCCCGCGACGGCAAGGTGGCGGAGATTCTCGTAACGCCCGGCCAGCAGATCGACGCGCGGGACCTTTTGATGGTGCTGGAGTAGGGGGAAGGGGCCGCTGTCTAGACGTCGGTTTGAACAACGCTCGCATATAGGACATCTATCTCGGCTGATTTAATCCGGAATTGGCTGCGTTTCTTCAAAACGGGCGTTTTTGTTGCGCTCTCCAGCTTGATGCCAGGATCATAATAAACCTTGCGTTCGGCCATGGCTTTTAGGAAACGCAGAAAATCGGTATTTTCGGCGAGCCGCACCTTGCTACCATAGGCATATTGCTGGGCAGGAGACTTACGCAATTTGTATGGAATGTAGGCCGCCTTTGCGTGCTTCCTGGTCCAGTGCTCGATGAGACCAGAGAAATGCCACGTAGCGGCCTCTTCGCCGTGATCGTTGGCTAGAGTGAAGCCACCCGTGGGGTCGGTGATGCGATTGCAATCTGGATCGTATCCGATAAATTGCAACGTCAGTCCCGTCAGCCCGTTTCTGAGCCCGAGGTTGGTGCGGGCTCGAAAAATTCAGACGGTCAACAATGCCTGACCGATCAGCGTAACCAAATCGTCGCACAAAGGCTTCCGCACCACTATCTTTGTAGAAGCCACCGGTCGGTTCAGGCGTCATCAGCGTAAGCTGTCCCCCTGGTCGATCAGTAAAGTTTACAACGGCGTGCCCCTTGATTTCCCAGCCTTCAAAATCGGGTTCGGCGCGAGCGTTCGGGATGATGCCAAGATGCGCCTCAAGAGTGTAGCCACCACAGTTGGTACCAGCACACGGTATAACAATGCCATGTGAATCCAGGCGTTCCGATTGCAACCATCCCATTTCGTGAATCTTGCGCAAATTTGATAGAAGCCGGTCGCGTGAGTTGTCGGTGGCGACAATTGGGATATGCAGAAAAACGCCGGTGCGTTGCAGTTCGTCGAGAACCAGCACCTCGCGTGCAAGATTACTGTCCGGCGCGGCGACCCATCCAATGACCCTGCGGTCGGCAGTGATACCAAAAAACAGAAAGCGACCTGCCTTGCGGTCCGTCATCAGCTTGTTCGGGGCACCATGTGCGCCTCTTAGAAATCCGGAAAGCCGGATTTCTGGATATTGCGGATATAGAATAATCTGGGTGTGTCGGGCTTCGGTTAAGCTGCCATCCGCCCGGAGCCAAGCCAAAGGAAGCGGAGCCTTCAGCCCGCTGCGGCCTTTTGCAGTTGTTTCCTCGCGCACCGGACCTATAGGCAAGACATTCAGAATGTCCATGCTACCGGCAAGATAGGGCTGGTTCTTTGAAGTATCGTTCGCCGCGAGTTCTTTGACGAGTAACTGCCTCACTCCGTGCTCAAGCATCATTTGGCGAAGTGAATCCAAGCTGATGTCTGGCGTATCAGTGCTCATACGCGCCCTCGTATTTCGATTGATGGCGCATCTGACCGCAGCCAAGCCGCGCATTGCGTTATTACGTCATCGACAGACCATCGCGCACGGCCCTTCAGCGCGCATTCCCACACTACTCCGCGTCGCCACCCCGCGGTCAAAAGCGAATGTGCGACGCGGGCGTCCACCTCACGATTGCGCTCAATCTTCGCGCGCCAAAACTCCTCCCGGCTCTTCGGCCATTTGAAAAGGGAACAGTCGTGACCGTGCCAGAAACATCCGTGTGCGAATAATACCGCGTGTCTGCGCGGAAACACTGAGGTCCGGTTTGCCAGGGAGTGTGCGATCATGAAGCTTGAACCGCAAGCCAGCTCTGTGGAGCCCGCTGCGCAATATCAACTCTGGCCGCGTATTCTTCGCACGAATCCCCGCCATCATCCGGCTGCGGGTTGCGCTATCGACGACGTCAGGCAAGGGCTGCCCGGCGCGAAGGTGCTGCCTCGGATGCCGAGACTTCCTGCTCGATGGCCTTGCGAATGTGCGGCTCCATGTGCCGAGCTACAGCGGCGACCGCTGGAACAGCGACCGTATTTCCGAACTGCTTGTAGGCCTGCGTGTCGGAAACCGGGATGATGAAATCGCTTTGGCCCGGAGCGTCGAATCCCATCAGGCGGGCCATTCTCTTGGCGTGAGCCGGCGTGGCTTTTTGCGCTGGCTGGCGAATGAGAATTTCCGAGCCCATCTTTGTAGTAGCGCGCCGAAAGCGTGCGGGCGACGTCGTCCGGCCCGAACAGTCCGAAGCCGAATCCAGTTGCCCGCCAGGCGATGTTTTTCGGCGTAATTCTGTAGATAGGTCCAGAGATGATTTGAGAGCGTGTATTTGTCAGATACCGCGCCGTTCTTGCCAGTCGTGTAATGCTTCTCCGGCGCTTCGACACCGTTGGCGGGGTGAAGGATCGTGCCGAAGCTTCGGACCCTTTAGCGGATCCGGGAGTTTCGAAGTATCGAAACTGAAATCGGTTTCTTCGGCAAAGCCGACAATTAAAATACGTTCGCGATGCTGGGGGACAAATGACTTTGCGTCGATCACGCGAAAATCGACGTGATAGCCGAGTTCGTTGGTCAGAACGTCGCGAATGATCCTGAACGTGCGGCCATGATCATGATTCACTAGGTTTTTGACGTTCTCAAGCAGAAACGCTTTCGGCCGATGATGCCGGATCATGCGCGCGGCTTCAAAAAACAATGTTCCCTGCGCCTCACACGCAAAGCCATGCGGGCGATTGAGCGCATTTTTTTTCGATACGCCCGCAATTGAAAAAGGTTGGCATGGAAAGCCCGCGAGCAACACGTCGTGCGCAGGCAAGTCGGTTTCCTTCACATCCGAATGTCGCCAACAATCTCATGGGTGTCGCCAGGAAAATTGCGCGATAGGTTTGCTGACAGTAGCGGTCCCACTCGCAGGTGAAGACGCACTGGCCGCCGATCACTCGAAGCCGCGCCGGAGGCCGCCAATGCCCGCAAAAAGATCGATGAAGGTGAATGGCGGCGATCCGTCGCTATCGCAGGCAAATTTTGGCTGGTCGAAAAGATCAATAAGGCCATTATTGACTGCGCGAGACCGCGATCGATCCGATTTGCGCTCGGTATAGCCGTCCGGTCTGGTCACGGCCTGCCGCCGCAGAGATGAGAATTCGGTCAACAAATCGCCCCTCGGAATGCTTCTGAGCATTCTGACAGAATCGGCCAATGAGAACAAGATAGGAACAAACAATTACGGTGGATAGCGTTGAGCATTTGGCTGAAATGCGCTCTTAAACCCGCAGCCGCCCTCGAAACTGCCGCTCCCACGAACCGCCATCGGCCCGGCGCCGGTGGCTAGCGGGGACGGCAAACGCCATAAAGCCCATAAGGATAGGCGGCGTTATAACCGTTCGGAAAGCACGGGCTCTGGAAGCCGCCCCAGGAGGCGCCCGCGTTGGTGAGGCGATCGACGCTCACGCTGCGGCCTTCGACGAGGTTTCCGCCGACGACTTGGTCGCCGCTTTGGACGACATTATGACCACCTTCGATCAACAGACGGCTCTCAATGCCGCTGTTCCCGCCGCCGCCCGCGAACGCAAGGGCGAGACCGCAGCAGAGGACCGCAGCGCTAAGCGCAATGGCGCGAGCGATCATCTTCGGGCGTTTCATGGCGGCGCTTCCCCTTTAAGGCTTGGTTAACGCTTCGGGCGCGCGCGAGTTCCATCCGAAAGTCCAATTGCGGTCAAAAGATGCGATGGCCGCGTGAAGAACATTCAAGCCAGTGCCGCCGGGCTGGCAAAAAAAGCCGTCGCGCTCTAAAATCCGCCGCCGGTCCTGAACCCGTCGCCGCCCCCACCGCCGCCGTCTGAGCCGCCACCCCCAAAACCACCACCGCCGCCGCCGATCCAGCCGCCGCCTCCGCCCCCAAACCCGCCGCCGCCCGGAAAGTTGAAGCCGCTGCCGCCGCCAAAGCCGCTGTCGGCGCGGCGCTGGCGCTCGCTATAGCCGCCCTGCAGCACCTGGCCCAGCACCGCGCCCTGCACGACGCCCTGCAATATGCCGCCTAACACATTGGCGATGGCCGCCTCATTGCTGAACTGGCCCATCGGATTGTCATAGCCGCGCCGGTAGAATTGCGCGCGCTGTGCCTCGATCTCGGAGCGCCGCTCGGCCAGCACCCGCGCCCGCGCGATGAGATCCGTGCGCTTGCGCTCGGTCGCCGCGATATTCTTGTCGCCCGCCTCGATCTGGCGGACGATCGCATCATCCTGCGGCGACATCGTCTGCGTCGCCTTGTAATAGAGCTTGCTGATGCTTTCGCGCCCATCCGCCGCCGCGAGAATCTCGATCGCCTGCGCATAGGCGCCCTCTTTCTCGCTCTTCAGCGCTCCGTCGCGCTCGCGGTCGAGCGAGAGCAGCTTCGCATCAATGGCTTTGAGGCGCGTGTCGGCCTCGTTCAGCGCCGTCTCGGCGGGGCGCAGCTTCTCCTCAAGCGCGCCCGCGCCCGCCGCCGCAAGGCCGGCTTTCTCGATCTCCTCAAGCTTTCGCCGCTCGGCCTCGAAAGCGGCGCGGCAGCGTTCCTCGTGCGCGCGCAGGCGCAGCGGGATTTCGGTGAGCATGGCGTAATTGGCGCGCGCGCCCTGATAGCTGACGAGCCGCGCGATCTTCTCATCGACGTAGCGCACGAAAAAGCCGGAGCGATAGGCGGACGTGGCGAACCCGCGCGACCAGAGATATTGAAACAGCGGATCGTCCTCATAGGGCTTGCCCTTGGCGGCGCGGTCGGCTTCCGCCTGATCGGCCTTGGCGTCGGCCGCCTCATAGACGCGCTGGGCGCGGTCGACGATCTCCTTCTGGCCGATCCATTCAGTCGAGCCGCGCACCTGCGGTTCGACGCGCGCCTGCAGCGCCTCGAGTTCGTTAAGGATCACCGTCACCTCTTCGGCCCTGGCGTGGCGGTCGGCTTCGGCGCCCGCGCGCGCGGCCTGCGTCTCATCGATCCGCGCCGCGAGGGCGTCGAGGGACGCGTTGCCCTTCGCGATCAGCGCCAGCGCCTGCGCTTCGGCGGAGGCGAGCTCGCCCGAGATTTTCTCGCTCTGCATGGCGTCGAGGCGGGCGCTCGCCAATTGGCGCAAAAGCGCGCCGCGCGCCGCGCGCAGCCGCGCGAGATCCTGATCCGCCCCCTGCAAAAGCGCCGCGCATTCGCTTTCCTGGCTGCGAATGGCGACGGTGGCCTGCTCGATCTCGCGAAGCGCCTGTTGACCGCTGATCATGCGCTCACCATCCCGTTATCGCGGCGCCGGAGGTCGGAATGGCGTAATCGACGCCAAGAAAGCCGCGCCGCTTTTCGCCGACCTTCCGGTTCTGGATGATGCCGTCGGCCGCCTTGTCGGCGGCGATCGCGTCATAGACCTTCTGATCGACGCGCAAACCCCATTTGGACACCGCCTTCGCCGCGCCATCCTCTTCGCTCGTGACCGGCAATTCAATCGGCCTGCCATCGGCGCCGATCGCCTCGACGATGAGATAATAATTGCGCGCGCCCGTATTGCGGTCGGGAATGCGGAAGATTCCGCTGCGCTCGCCGGGCCGCGATACGATCATGAGCTGGTAGCTTTGCTTGAGGTCAGCTGTAAGCTGCTCCAGGCCGCTGAGGGCCGCCGCCGCGCCGGCGGCGTCGCCGCGCGCGAGGGCGCTTTTGCCATCGGTCAGCAGTTCTTCGGCCTTTGGCGTCGCGGCTGGCGTCTTCGCCTCGGCGATGACCCCGGCATAGGCCGCATCGAGCGCCTTCGGCAGCGTCTGCGTGAGCGCGATCGCGGCGCGTTCGGCGCGTTGCGCCGCCGGGCGCTCCACGACGAAATAATAGGCCATCCAGGCAAGGCCAACGGCGCCGACGAGGCCCGCCAGAATTGCGCCGATGCGTCCGCGCGCGATCCACAGCCGCGCCAGCGTTACGCCAAGGCCGGGACGCGGCGGCGTATAGAGGAAGCGGCTTTCCTTGAGGGCCTTGACGCCTTCTTCGATCGTTGCGTCGGAGACCTCGATGCCCTGATCGCGATAGATTTTGCGCAGGCGCGCGATCAGTTCGCGCTCGCGCGCATCCTCGTCGAGTTCGCGCGCGACGAAAGAATTCCTGATGGCGCAGGGTGTCGACGACGTCCATGGCGAGCATGAGATCATCGAGCTTGACGGCCTGAGCGGGGGCGCCTTCGGCTCCCGCCAGCGCCGGGGCCATGGCGTCAGCCATCGACGCCGAGCGCCTTGCCTTCCGTCACCAGTCTGGCGATGCGCCGATTGCCGGCCTCGACCGCGTCGCGGATTTCAGCCGAGTTTTTGGTCGCCATGTCGCGCATTTCGGCGACGATGCCGAGCGAATGTTCCTGGAAGCTGATGACGCTGTCGACCAGCTTCTTCACCGCGTCGGCGCGGATCGTCGGGCCGTAGCCGCTGCGAATGGCGGCCTCCTGCACCTTGCCGCCGATGTCGGCCAGAACCTCGATCGATTTCGAGACGCCCTCCTTCATCGCGTCGAGGGAGGCGGTCGATTCATGCAGGCCGAAGAGGCCCGTGAACGAAGCCTTGAGGGCGGTCAAAACGCTATCGTTGGTGGAAAAGAAGCTGACCGATTGCGCATAGACCCGCTCCTTGGCGTTGGTCGTCTGCATCAGCCGCGCCATGATCACTTCGGAGGTGTTGTAGCTGATCGTCAGATTGTCGGCGAGGTCCTTGGCGATCTGATAGCGCTTCTCCTCGTCCTGCACGCGGCGCAAATGCTCGTCGCGCGTCAATTCGAGAGTTGGCGCGCTCGGCGGGATCGGTTCCGGCGAAACCGGCGACCGCGTCGGAGGCCGACTTGAGGCCGGCCTTTGCCGCATCGAGCTTGGCCTCGGCCTTTTTCAGAACCTGAAGCGCCAGCACTTCGGATTGCTTCAGGGCGCCGCGATAGTCGCGATAGGCCTCGAGGATGCGTGACTCGCGCTGGATCTGGTCCTTGGTCGCCGAGGTCACTTCGAGAAAGGTGGCCTTGATCTTGTCGAAGCGCACGGCGATGTCGCCGCGGCTGACCTTCATCCAGACATTATTGACGCGCTCGAAGAGATCAATTTTTCCGTCGTCGAGCTGGTCGACCATCATTTTGGCGTCGTCGCGGATCGAATCGAAGCCGCGCGCAATATCCTGATAGCGCTGGCCGATCGACATCGCCGCGGTCTGCTCGCGCACGACTTCATTGAACACGGAGGACTGGCCGAGCGTCTTCGCGATCACTGCGATCTTGTCGGGTTCGAGATCGGAAATCTTCTCAAGAAGTGCGTTGATGGGCGCATCCTCGACCTTGGCCGGCATCAATCCAAGGTCGCGCAGCGCGTTATTGGCCTTGTCGAGATATTGCATCGGCGTGCGCACAACGACGTCGCTCATCATGTCCTCCCTCAATCTTCGGCCTTCATTCGGGCGCGAAATTCTTAACTCAAAATGGCGCCCGCCGGAAGTTCTCGCGTTCAAGGCTCCGATCCCGACGTGCGCCGCCGAGAGAGTCTGGCCACGTCGGCCCACAAGACTTGAGCGCGGCAGGTAAAACTATCCTGACGCTTGCGATCCAGACATCGCGTCTCGACGTCCGGCGCCATTTGCAGCGCATCTTGAACTTTGCGCGAGGCGCCGAGACTGAGGCCGCCGCCACGCGCTGACGATGCTGATTTGAATCTTCGATCTTTGGCGCTGAGCTTGCGTCGCGCGCCGGTAAATGCACGGCGTCAGCCTCGTGTTACGTTTTGTAACTCGAATTGACTGATGGGAGTAAGCCTTTGAAGTATATAATTTTAGTGACGTTTTTATGAGCTGGCGCCGGCGGCCCGGCGGCGCGCGGCGCAGTTCGCTTTTGCTCCCTCGAAGTCATGATGCTAAAGCTCCCTTTCCATTTTCTGGATCCGTTTCGGTCCCTCACAGTTGAAACGCCGCTTCTTTTCGCGCGTTTCTTGAACAGTTTGGAAAACAAAGATAAGTGGCAAAGATCAACAGCCTCGAAGATCATGCGACGCGGCGCTTTCGCCTTGCCGGCAAAGCCTATCTCGAAGCCGGCGACCCGTTTTTCGCGCCGGTCGATAGTTTGCGCGCCGACGCCGCCGCCAGCGGCGGCCGGTTCACCAGCTTCGCCAATTATGATTATCTTGGGCTTTCCACCCATCCGGCGGTGAAGAGCGCCGCATCGCGCGCGCTGGAGACGTTCGGCGTCGGCGCGCTCGCGTCCCGCCTCGTCGGCGGCGAACGCTCGATGCATCATCTCCTCGAGGAGGAACTGGCGAAATTCCTCGGCGCCGAGGCGGCGCTGACCCTCGTCAGCGGCTATCTCGCCAATGTGACGACCATCGCCCATCTGCTTGGATCGCGCGACGCCCTGTTCATCGACGAACTCTCCCATAACAGCATCGTCAGCGGAGCCAAGAGCGCTGTCGCCGAAACTATTGTGTTCCGCCACAATGATCTCGACCATCTCGCCTTTCTGCTGAGCGAGCGCCGCGACAGCTATCGCAATGCGCTGATCGTCGTCGAAAGCCTCTACAGCATGGACGGCGACGTCGCCGACCTCAACCGCCTTGTCGAGATCAAGGAGGCCAATAACGCCTGGCTGCTGATCGACGAAGCGCACGCCCTTGGCGTGCTCGGCGACAAGGGACGCGGCCTTTGCGAATATTGCGATGTCGATCCGCAGCGCGTCGATCTCATGATCGGCACGCTGTCGAAGTCGCTCGCCTCCTGCGGCGGCTTCATCGCGGGCAAGGCCGCCGTCATCGAATGGCTGCGCTATACGCTGCCGGGCTTTGTCTATTCGGTCGGGCTGTCGCCGGTCATTTCCGCCGCCGCCGCCGCCGCCCTGCAATTGATGCAGGAGGAGACCTGGCGGTTGCAGAAACTGCGCGACAACGCCGAACTATTCGTGCGCCTTGCGCGCGAGGCCGGGCTCGACACCGGGCCGGCCGTCGGTCGCGGCGTCGTGCCGATTCTTTTCACCGACAGTCTTGAAACCCTGGACGCGTCCCGGCATCTGATGGCCAATGGCTATTACGTGCCGCCGATCATTCAGATCGGCGTGCCGAAGGATCAGCCGCGGCTGCGCTTCTTCATCTCCGCCTCCCATACCGAGGACGAGATCAGGAGCGTCATCGACTTTCTCGCCAAGCGGCGACCTCTCGCGGCGGCGCCCGTCCAGGCGCTTGGCGCAGTGACCTAATGCATCGTCGCGCGACGCGGTCCCCGCTTCGCGGCCGGAAAATGCTGTCAGGTGAAGGGGGGATCCGTTTCCGATTTCTATCGGATGGCGAAAGCCTCCGGCGCCCGCAGGCGCTGGCCAGCCTGACGCGGGTCCCATCCGTAATCGCCCAAGGGAGGCGCATCATTGGACGCCAGAGTTGAAACCGCGGCATCCCGCGCGATCGAAATCGTCCCGGCGAAGGGACTGCTGAACTTCCTCGCCTTTTGCCGCCTGCCGCGGCAGATATACAAAGGGTGGAAGGGCTTCGCGCCGCCGCTCGACGCCGAGCGTTGGACGTTGCACGCGGCGAAGCTCAATCCGCATTTCAAGGAGGTCGATTGGCAGGCCTGGATCGCCCGCAAGAACGGCAAGCCGGTCGGCCGCATTTTTGCGCAGATCTACAAGCCTGCGTTTCCGACGCCGGTCGGCGCCTCGAAGGCGCAATTCGGCGCTTTCGACGCCATCGACGATCCCGCCGTGGTCGCGGCCTTGACGCAGACGGCGGAAAAATGGCTGCGCGACAGGGGCGCGGCGACGATTTACGGGCCGCTTACGCCTTCGATCTGGGGCGAGCCCGGCCTTCTCGTCGAAGGGTTCGACGCGGCGCCCATGGTGTCGGTGCCCTGGAATCCGCCTTATCTCGTCGCGGCGCTTGAAAATCTTGGCTACGTCAAGGCGCGCGATCTGATCTCCTACCGCTATGACGCGAGCGAACGGGACTGGGGCGCGCAGCCGGGCATTCTGGCGCGCCCGGAATGGCGCGATCGCCTGAAAATTCGGATGATCGATCTCAAAAAGCTCGGCGACGAGGCGAAGATCATCATCGATATCTTCAATGACTCCTGGAGCGAGAACTGGGGCTTTGTTCCCTTAGCCCATGAGGAGTTCATGGCGGCGGCCGACGGCCTCAAGCTGATCATGCCGCCGGAAGGCGGCTTCATCATCGAACTCGATGGAACGCCGCAGGCCTTCGGCATCGTGCTCCCCAATTTACATGAAATCACGGCCGATCTCGACGGGCGCCTGTTCCCCTTGGGATTGCCGCGCCTCGTTTCGCGCATCCGGAATCACAAGTTCACATCCGGGCGCCTTTGCCTCTTCGGCATTCGCCGCGCCCTGCAGAGGAAAGCTGCGGGCGGCGCGGTCATTTTGGCCTTCATCGAGGAAGTCCGGAAGCGCAGCAGGGACACCTCGATCACCCATGTCGAATTCGGCTGGGTGCTGGAGAACAACATGGGCATGCGACGGCCGATCGAACTCGCTGGCGCCAAAATTGACAAGATTCATCGCATCTATGAGAAAAACCTCCTCGCCTGAACGGGGCGAGGCTATTGCTTCGTCTTTGGCATTCGATCGCAATGCAGTCTTGGCGGCGCTTTTAGAATAATTAAAACGTTCTGAAAGGATCACAGGATCGTAAAGGCGAAGATCAAACCAGCGCCAAATTGACGCTGACCTGCGCCAGATCAGATTGATATAGAGTGAGATCGCTTATTCGTGAGCGGGTCCACTCTCGGGAGACAATTCATGAGTCTTCACTTAGCTGAATACAGCCCACTCGAAGCGCATACGGCCGCGGCGGGGCCGAGCGGCTTCCTGCTGACCGATTCGCCGCGGCCGCATCCGCTGCGCCGTCGTGCGATCCTCGCGGCGCATCCGGAGGTCGCCGGGCTCTTCAGATATGATCCGCTCACGGCCTACATCACGCTCGCCATCGTCGTCGGCCAGGTCGCGATCGCGGGCTTTCTCGGCCATCTCGGCCTTGGCTATTGGTGGCTCGCCCTGATCGTCGCCTTCGGGGTCGGCGCATTCGCCAATCACGCTCTTTTCGTCATCATCCATGACGCCTGTCACAACGCGATCCTCAGCAAGCCGGTCTGGAACAAATGGATCGGCATTCTCGCCGATCTGCCGAACACAGTGCCGACCGCGATGGGGTTCCGCTACTATCACATCAAGCATCATTCCCATCTCGGCGATTATGATTACGACGCCGATCTGCCGAGCCATTGGGAGGCGCGCACCTTCGGCCACAGCTGGTACGGCAAGGCCGCCTGGATGTTCTTCTTCGCCGCCTTTCAACTGGCGCGGCTCGGGCGACTGCGCGGCACCGTGCCGATGTGGGGCCGCTGGACCTTCATCAACGCGGTCTGCGTCATCGCGTTCGACATCGCGGTTCTGGTCCTGCTTGGGCCCAATGCGCTGCTCTATCTCTTCGCCTCTTTCTGGTTCTCCGTCGGCGGGCTGCATCCGCTCGGCGCGCGCTGGGTGCAGGAGCATTTCACCAACGACCCGTCGCAGGAGACCTTCGATTATTACGGGCCGCTGAACATTATCGCGCTCAACATCGGTTATCACAACGAGCACCATGATTTTGCGGAAATCCCGTGGCGGCGCCTGCCGGAACTGAAGCGGATGGCGCCGGAATTCTACGATCATCTCAAGACGCATAAATCCTGGTTCTTGCTCCTGCCGCAGTTCATTTTCGATCCGCGTTATACGCTCTACACGCGCGTCGACCGCAGCGCGGCCAATACGCCAGCGAAAAGGCGGGAAACGGCCTGAGCGCGGTGCGGAAAAGCGGCTGTCCCTTTTCCGCCCGCGTCCCGTTGTGAGCTTCTGGAACGCAATCCAATGCCCGGTTTCGATCTGATCGGGCGTGCATCTTTTCGACGATAAGCCGCGTTACGCAAAAACCGCCGGGCGCTGAGATCAGCCAGCCAGACAGGTGGATTATGAAGGAGGATCAGCGGCATGCGCGCCATTATGCGTCTTGGGCTCACGGCGTTTCTGACGACGTTTCTGCTGATGATCGCCGTCGCGGCGCGCGCCGAGACCAAGCCGGCGCCGCCGCTGGCCGTTTTCCCGGTTGAGCTGTGGGACACCAGCGGCGAAGGGCCAAAGCCCGATCAGGCGGAGAAGCTGGCGGAGGCCACGGCGATCCTCGCCAAGGCGATCGCGAAGACCGGGCGTTACAGCATCGCCGATCTTGCGCCTTACAAGGACGCCATCGAGAAAGCCTCGCCGCGCTACGCCTGCAATGGCTGCTGGGTTCCGATCGCGAAGGAGGCGGGGGCGAATTTCGCGGCGATCTCGACGATCCACAAGGTGTCGAGCCTGATCTCAAGCTTCGATATCTCCATCGCCAACATCGAAACCGGAAAACTGGTCGCCTATGCGAGCGGCCAGTTCCGCGGCGACACGCTCGAATCCTACACGCGATCGATCGCATTCCTGGTCAACGAAGAGCTGTTCAAGAACGATGAGCCCGCCGCGAAATAGCGCGCGGCGGGCGATCGTCTCCTTATTCGAAGGTCGGACCGCCCTCAGGGCCTCCCGGCCCGTCCGGGTGTTCGGCTTCGGCGTGGCGCCAATGATGCTCGCCCGGGCCGTCCCCATGAGGCCCGCCGCCGAAGCTCGCGGCTCTCAGGAGGTGTCCGAAGCGACTCTTCTGCGCGTCGTCGAGGCTGTTGTAGAGCGGCGTGGCGGCGGTCGCGAGCGCCTTTAGATCCGCGGCCTGCGTTGCAAGCCTGTCGGAGATAAGCTGCAGGCGTTGAAGTGCGTCACGGCGCTGGTCGCCGTCGTCCTTGTTCTGCGCGCGCCATTTGGCGAACTGGTCATCGTGCTGCTTGGCCAGATCGCGCAGCGTAGTTTCCAGCGCGGTCCAGTTCTTTTCCTGATCGGGCTTCAGCTCCAGGCCGGCTTTGAGCGCGGCGATGCGCGCGTTGGTGAATGCTTTGGCGTTTTCAGCGAAATATTGCGGCTGACGGTCAGCCTGATCGCCCGGAGCGGCGATCGCGCCGCCAGCATAGGCGGATACGGCAAAGGCGGCGACTGTCGAGACCGTGATGATCAACTTTCTCATGGCGTGCCCTAAAAGAGATATTCTTCCCCCGCCGCAAACTATGCTTTGATAGCAAGATAAGGTCAAGTAACGTCGTCGTCATACGCCGCGCTCGCGCAGATTAAAACTCTGTAACTTTGTTTGGGATCATGCCTTACGGCTCAAACCCCTCGAAGATCATCTGATCGGCCCAGATCGCCGCGCGCGTGCGATCTTCTTCCGACCGCACCGTCCATGTCATCACCGGCATGCCGATTCCGCTGCGGCAGAGTTCGGGCGTGGCATGCGGAAGATCGCCGACATGCCAGGACAGGAAATCCGGCCGGACGCTGGAGAATGCGCTCAATGCCTCGAATTCGACCTGCTGTCTTTGCGTCAGTTCGGGCCATTCATCGGCGCTGTAGCGGGCCTGCGCCACAAGTCCGAGCGGGCGATCGATTCCAGCAATACGAAGGAAGGCGAGCACGGCGGGATCGAAGCTCTTGACGGCGGCCGGGCCAGGATAGTCCGCGAGCACCTCGAGCAACCGCGCGGCGAGCCGTTCGTCGCCGTCAAAGCCGCTCTTGATCTCGATGATGAGGGGAGTGCGTCCGGCTATTACGTCGAGGAAGGCGGACAGGCGGGGAACGGTCTCGCCACACGCCCTGAAGGCGACGGCGGCGAGGTCGTCCGCCAGATGATGATCGACGCGTCCCGTCGCACGGGTCAGACGCTCCAGCATGAAATCGTGAAACACCACCGCCTCGTCGTCGCGGGTGCGCTGGATGTCGCATTCAATGGCGTAGGATCGCGCGATCGCGGCCTTCGCCGCCGCGCGCGTGTTTTCAACGAGGCCGCGCGCCTCGCCATGAAGGCCGCGATGGGCGATGGGACGCGCCGTCAGCCAGGCCGGCGCATTGAGCGCTACGCCCGTCGCCGCTCGGGGGACCACTAGGGCGCGATCTCGAAAATCGCCTCGACCTCGGCGCAGGCCTCGAGCGGCAATTCGGCGACGCCAACCGTCGAGCGGGCGTGCCGGCCGGGATCGCCGAGAACCTCGACAATAAGGTCCGAGGCGCCGTTCATGATCGCGGGAAGGCTTGAAAAACCGGGCGCCGCATTGATGAAGCCGCCAAGGCGCACGCAGCGGGCGATCCGGTCGAGATCGCCGAGCGCCGCCTTGGCCTGGGCCAGCACGTTGATGGCGGAGAGGCGCGCGGCGGCCTTGCCGGCCTCGACCGAAACGGCGGCGCCGATCTTGCCGGCATGCGCGGGGTCGAGCTTGCCGTCGGCGCCGAACGGCAGCTGGCCCGAAATGATCAGGAGCGAACCGGTGATGACGAAGGGCACGTAATTGGCGACGGGCGCCGCCGCCGCGGGGAGGCTCACGCCGAGGGCCGTCAGTCTCGCTTCGGTCTTGCTCATCGTCGATCCACTCTCCGTCGCATCGCCCGGACCTCCGGACATCCTTGCCGCCGGGCTACCAATAGCAGCCGTTTTCGATTTTACCGACAGTCTGCGGCGTCTCGGTCTCGCCCGGCCGGATCCAGTCCTCGTTGATGAAGTCCTGGAATTCCCGATTGTCCTTCCAGCGCCCGCCGTAAACGCCAAACAGAAACTGGGTTGTGCCGCCAAGGTGAACGCCGACCTTGCCGCGCGCTTTCGCATGCGTGGCGAGGGGGAGGGAAAAGGCGCCCGCGCCGATCAGCGCGACGTCGTAATCCAGCGCGTCCATCTGCGCCTTGAGATCGTCAAGGGCGGCGACCCAGCTTTCATGCGCTGGCGGCACCAGCCCCGCGCTCAGCGGCGTGCGCACGGTTTCGAGCGTGAACTCCGGCAAAATGCGCGGGTCCTTCCAGATCAGCGTCCGCCGCGCGAATTGCCGCCTGATCGAATCCGTGAAGGGGGAGATCACCAGAACGCGCTTGCCTTCGAGCGCCGCCGTCCATGGCTCGCTGGAATAAAAGGCGTCGAGACTGACCCTTGGCGTAAGCGTGGCGTTTGGCGCGAAACGATTGAAGATCGTCAATTCCTTCGGCAAATCCCATGAAACAAGGATGTCCATCTGCTTGATCGCGTCGCGGAAGATGGCGCCGAACTGGTCGAATAATTCGTCGTCGGGCGGAAAGACGCCGGCATTGAGATGAAGCAGTTCGACGATATAACGGGGGTAGGGGGATTTTTTGCCCGGCGCCTGGCCTTCCCGCTTCAGAAAGTGAAGAAAGCCCTTGAGTTCGGAGAGGCCCATCTTGCCCGCCGCGAGTGGCCGGGCCGAATGAACCGCCGCGGAGAGGATGGCGCCGGCCTCGACGAGAGGACGACGCGCCTCGCCGAGGGTCTGCGCGCGCCAGATGGCTTTCCGGGTGCGCCAGATGACGGTTTGCACCGTCCGCGACTTTCGCATCATGTCCCTTGCAGCGACGGACAACTCATAGAGCATAGGCATCCCCAAGGCGCATAATGTCGTCAGCATCCTTTCCGGGGCTGTCCGGACGCGCGCCTACTGGTTCGCCAGCGGTAACGGCCGTCGCGCCGGTATTTCGCAGAATATAATTAATCCGTGGAAACCCTGAGAGTCGCCTCATGTTTAGCACACTGATTTCAGCCTGTCTTCCGCCCCGCTTCCGCTCCGGGACCGACTTCGCCGGTGCCGCAGGCCAGGGCTGTCGGGCGTTGCGCCGGGCGGATCGCGACAAGGGGCAAGAGGCAGCTGAAGCGAGGCCTAACAGGGCGGTTCGCGCCTTGCGGGTTGCCAGCGCCGTCCGTTAACTTTAAGTTCACAGAGTCTGGCAGATTCGTTTCCGGGGGGGACTTGTTCAGCCGCCGCCCCGATGCTCAAGGATCACCGAACATGTCTCAATCGCATGCACGCCTCCTGATCTCCGGCGCCGCCGCTTGCCTTTTCGCCCTCGTGGCGCGCAGCGGGGCCGATGCGCGGGAGGATGCGCCGCTGGTCAAGCCAGACCAGATCAAGATGGATCAGCTGAAGAGCAATCCGGGCGATGCGATCGAGCTGACGCCGCATCGCGCCATCTACGAGCTGAGCCTTTCGAAATCCGTCGGCAGCAAAAGCCCGACCGCGGCGCATGGTCGCATCGCTTTCGATTTCGCCGGTTCGCCTTGCCAGGGCTATGTGCAGAATTTTCGGCAGCTGACGGAGCTGCAGCCGGCCGAAGGCCCGACCCGCGTTTCCGACATGCACTCGGCGACCTTCGAGGATTCGGACGGCCGCAGCTTCGACTTCAAGATGCAGACCAAAGTCGACAATGAAAACGCCGAGTCGATCGACGGCAAGGCGGTGAAGGCGGGCGGTGGCCCCTTGCTCGTAAATCTCGACAAGCCGAAACGAGGTCAGCTCGACCTTGGCGACGACGTGGTTTTCCCGACGCAGCATCTGAAGCGCATCATCGCCGCGGCCGAAGCCGGCCAGAACCTGATCGAGCTGAAGGTCTTCGATGGATCGGACACTGGCGACAAGCTTTACGAAACGACGACCTATATCGGCCATCCCACGACTGCGCCTGTTTCGGAAAAGCCGGCGCAAATTCCAGAACTCGCGAAAATGGAGCGATGGCCGGTTTCGATCAGCTATTTCGAAGCCGGCAAGAAGGACCAAAGCCCAAGCTATGTGCTGTCCTTCGACCTCTATCAGAACGGCATTTCGCGCGCGCTTAAGCTCGATTACGGCGACTTTGTCCTCTCTGGCGAGCTGACGAGCCTTGAGCTCCTGAACGAGCCCGCCTGCCCGAAATAAATCCCGATCGTCATTTTGGCTTTTGCGCCGCATGAGATAATCCCTCTCCTGCGTCGTTGGCGCGCGGGCGCGGCGTCGAAGGCCGGCGCGGCCGATCCTTCGCGCTGAAGCGGAGTTTGGAAATCATGCGCATTCTGGTCACCAACGACGATGGCGTTCATGCGCCGGGCCTCGCCGTTCTGGAGCGGATCGCGCGGACCCTCTCGGACGACGTCTATGTCGTCGCACCCGAAACGGATCAGTCTGGCGTCGCGCATTCGCTCTCGCTCAATGATCCCCTGCGGCTGCGCAAGATTTCCGAACGCCGCTTCGCCGTGAAGGGAACGCCGACGGATTGCGTCATCATGGGGGTGCGCCGCATCCTCGACGCCGCGAAGCCCGACGTCGTGCTCTCCGGCGTCAATTCAGGCCAGAACGTCGCCGAGGACGTGATTTACTCCGGCACGGTCGCCGGCGCGATGGAGGGGACCATATTGGGCATTCCCTCGATCGCGCTGTCGCAGGCCTATGGCCGGCGGACAAGCCGGGAGGAGGCCTTCTGGAACTGCGCCGAGACCCATGGGCCGGCCTTGATCGACAAGATCCTCACCGAGGGCGTCGCGCCCAACGTTCTCATCAACGTCAATTTTCCCGATTGCCCGCCGGACGAGGTGGAGGGCGTTGCGGTGACGGTGCAGGGCCGGCGCGGATATATCGTCAAGATCGATGCGCGCGCCGACGGGCGCGGCAATCCCTATTACTGGATCGCCTTCGACCGTCCGCGATCGGCCCCGGGGCAGGGCACCGACCTTGAGGCGCTTTCGCAAAACCGCATCTCGGTCACGCCGCTTCGGCTCGATCTCACCGACACGCCGACCTTGACGCGCTACGCGCAGGCGCTGCGCTAAACCGGGCCTGAACCATGGCGCCCTCGATGCCGCAGCCGGACCCGTCGCCACCCGATGAGACCGCTGCGATGGCGCACGCCAAGGCGGCCTTCCTCCTCGCGATGCGCGCGCGCGGCATTCAGGACGTCAATGTGTTGCGCGCGCTTGAGACCGTGCCGCGCGAGATTTTCGTGCCGCACCGCTATCAGGATCTGGCGCGCCGGCATCTCGCGCTGCCGCTGCGCTGCGGCCAGACGTTGCCCGAGCCGTTTCTCGCCGCGAGGATGATCGAGGCCCTCGAACTTGCGGTGAATCATCGTGTTCTCGAAATCGGCGCGGGTTCGGGCTATGCGACCGCGCTGATCGCCCGCATCGCCCGCGAAATCGTCTCGATCGAACGGTTTCAGAGCCTCGCCATCGAGGCCGCCGCGCGGCTGGCGCGGCTTGGCTTCGCTCGCGCCAGCGTCGTCTGGGGGGATGGGCTCGCGGTCTCGCCAGAGGCAGGGCCGTTCGACCGAATCATTGTGCAGGGCGCGCTGGCGGAGCCGCCGGAAAATCTGGTCGCGCTGCTTGGACCGGGCGGCGTCCTCGTCATGGCGCGCCCCGATCCCGGCGATCGGCGCCGCCAGCATGTCGTGCGGCTGACGCTGGGCGGCGGCGGCCTCGACTGCGTTGCGGTCTGCTCGTGCCGGCTGCAGCCGATCCTGCCGGGCGCCTCGCGGGCGCTCTAAGATCCCTTCCGGCCAGCTATCTCGCGGCTAATTCTAATGTTTTTCGGTTTTTGCTGAATATTCGTTCATCTTAAACTCTCCCTTAACTCACGGCGCCTTTTATGAGGGCTCAGCTACTGCGTTGGTGGGTTGCGTCATGAGTCACATCATTCCGGTTTTTTGCTCACGCGTCGCGTTTCGGCTCGCCTTGCTCGGCGCCTCGGCGGGCTTGCTCGCGGGCTGCGCCGGATCGGAGCGCATGTCCGACCCCTTCAGCAATCCGTTCCAGACGTCGCAGGCGACCGACCCGGCGCCGACGTCGAGCATCAATCCCTCGGCGCCCGTGACGCCGGTCCAATCGCGGCCGCTCAGCGCCCCGACCTATTCGGCGGCGCCCCGGCCTGTAGCGGCGGCGGCGCCCCGCGCCGCGCAGGGCCCGGCGGGATGGTCGGCCGTCGGCGGCACGCCGATCTCGGTGGCGCAGGGCGAGAACGCCGAAGTCATCGCAAGGCGCTATGGCGTCCCCACGGACGCGTTGCTGAAGGCCAACGGCCTCGCCTCGGCGGCGCAGGTGCAGCCCGGCGTCCGCGTCGTTATTCCCGTCTATAACGCCGTCGGCGCGGCGCCCGCCAAAATGGCGCAGGCGGCTCCGCCGCCGCCCGCGCCCGCGCCAATCCGCACGGCGGCGGCGCCTCACGCCGAGAAGATCAAGCTCTTGAAGGGCAAGGTCGGCGCCGTTCCGTCGACCGAGACAGCAAAAACCGAAAAACCGCAGGCGCCGCGGGTCGCGGCGAATACGCCGGCGCCGCAGAAATTTCCCGTGCAGCAGGTTCCTGCGATCACGCCCCTGCCGGGCAAGACCGACCCCGCCGCGGCGCCGAAGACGGCGTTGCTGACGCAGCCGAAAGCCGCCGCGCCGCAAACGCCGGCGCCGCAGGCCGAGAAGCCCGCGCCCGAGGAAGACGCCGATGCGAAAGCCGGCTCCAATCCCGAGTTCCGCTGGCCCGCGCGCGGCCGCATCATCCAGGCCTTCAAGGCGGGCGGCAATGACGGGATCAACATCTCTCTGCCCGAGGGAACTTCGGTCAAGGCGGCGGAAAGCGGCGTCGTCGCCTACGCCGGCAGCGAATTGAAAGGCTATGGCAATCTGATTCTGATTCGCCATCCGAATGGCTTCGTCTCCGCCTACGCCAATAATGGCGACATCGAAGTCAAGCGCGGCGAGACGGTGAAACGCGGCCAGATCATCGCCAAATCAGGCCAGAGCGGCAATGTCGCCTCGCCGCAACTTCATTTCGAATTGCGCAAGGGCGCGACGCCGGTCGATCCGACGCTCTACCTCGCGGGGCTCTGATCGCCTGTTGATCGGGGCGAACTAGAGGCCGGCGGCGAAAACGAGGTAGAAAAGAATTTCGGCGACCTGCTGCGTCGCGCCGGCGACGTCGCCGGTCTGGCCGCCGACCTGACGCCGCGCCAGCGCGCTCAGAGCAAACCCCGCGAGCGCGCAGGCGCCGAAGGCGATGATCGGCCGCGCTAGCGCCGCGCCGGCAAGCAGCGGAACGGTGGCAAAAACAGCGCAGAGACAGGCCGCGAAAAAAAGCGCTGCACGCTCGGGGCGTGCTGCCGAAAATCCAGCGCCGGCCGTCCGAGCCGGCGGCAGTAGCGCAAGCGGCATCAGCGCCGCACCGCGCGAGGCGGTCGCCGCGCCGATTAGCACGGCGGCGGCGAGACCAAGGCTCTCGCCCGCGATCAGAGCCAGCGCGGCGATTCGCAGATACAGCGAGAGCGCCAGAGCCAGCGCCCCGAACGCGCCGATCCGGCTATCCTTCATGATTTCGAGTTTTCGCGCCTGCGTCGCGCCGCCGCCGAAGCCATCGGCGCAGTCGGCGAGGCCATCTTCATGCAGCGCGCCTGTCAGCGCGATAAGAGTTGCGACGGCGAGAGGCGCGGAAAGAAGCGGGGGAAGGCCGAGAGCAGAGGCGGCGCAGAGGGCGCTGGCGCCGGCGGCGCCGAGCATCGCGCCAACGAGGGGAAACATCCGCGCCGCGCGCGAAAACCCCTCAAGACTTTGCGGGCGCCCGTCAGTCGCCGCATTCTCGACGGACAGAACAGGGACGGGGATACGCGTCGCAAAACGCAGGCAAATCAGAAAATCGATGAGGAGCAACGAGCCAAGGCGCATCACTCCTCATCCGTTATTGCAGGGCTCTTGTCGAGCTTCGCCGCATGTGGCCTCTCTCTTGATCTCGCTCATCTGCGAGCCGGGATCGGTTCTTGAAGTCTGGCTTTAGCGCTGCTCGGGGGTCGATTTCACGCTGGCAGACCCAGCCGCGCGCCTGGCTCGTCGGCGTTCCCGTCACGCCGCTGTAGCAATAGATGCGGTTCGGCGATTCGGCGGTCGAGACCGTGGTGGCGACGGCGCCGGCCGATCCGTTCGTCGAGTTGTCCGGGGCGATCGTGCCCGCGCGGGCGCCGCTGATCAGGGCAGCCGCGCCGATAAGGCCGGCGGCGAGAGTGTTAAGCATCGTGCTCATGTTATGTATCTCCGGTTCAAATTATGTGCCTCGAACCGCTTCCTCTCCAGTGAAACAATCTAGGCTGTTCATCGTCGTAATATAGATGCCAGCGTATCGCACTGCAACATCCTGATAGCGAGACATGTTGCCGCGCTTAGACTTCAAATTTTTTTTAGTGAAATCTCAGATTTCTTTTAGGTGCGTCAAAATATAGCAATTATAGCCTTCTATAGGTCCATGCAATTATTCTATTGCGATGCACACAAACGCATGTGACGACTCCCGAAGTCCGGTCGCCAACCTGAGAAGGTCGCGATGAGGTCGCGCGATCGAGCGGCGCGAGGGACGAACGGATTCCCGGCGAACATCGGGCAAGCGCAAAAAAAAACTGTGAAACGGAAAATCGTCACCGCCGAACGGCGCCGGTTACTCAAACCGGCGCGCCGATCCAGGCTCCTGGGCGCCCGCCTCAATTATGATCGCGGGCCCAAAAGGCCTCGGAGCGAATCATGTTCTCTGACAAGCCGGCGGATGGAAACGCGATCGATTGTTGAGAAGCGAGCGGCGTCTGACGCGAAAAACCGGATTCTGCTTGTTCGTATTCAGCTTCAGCTGCTTTCCGGGATCGTTTCCTGCTGGCAGACCCAGCCGCGATGCAGGTCGGCGCGGTCGCCCGTCAAGCCGATGTAGCAATAGACCCTGTCGGAGGAGATATTCTTCAAAACAGGACTTGAGGTCGATCCGCTCCGATCATTGCCCGCATTACCCGCAGCCAAAGCGCCGATGGCGGCGCAGCCAATGATCGCGGTCGCGGCCAGAAGCCCGGCGGCGATGGAAGACAGCCTGGAAGTCATGGTTTCTCTCCAAATTGACCTTGGACAGTCTCTCCCGACCCGGCGCAATTCCAGTGCGTATCGTTGTGTATTCGTTGATATTGCCAATCGCAATGTAAAGCTAATAGGCAAGTTGACGCAGTCATTGGCGCGTCACTTTCACGAAAATATTATCGGACAGCAGTGCTTCTAATAAAATTTACTGTTCATTAAATTTTTCTTGTTGAGTCGGCGGGGCTCGCGCCGAGTTGATCGCGCGACGCGGCGGATGCATGTATGAGCGCCGCCAGATGCTCATTCCGCCATGAAGGTCGTCATGCTCGCTGAAACCGCTCCATTCGATTCCATCCGCGATCTGATCGCCCGGATGCCGCGAGCCTCCGCAGCGGCCGCCGCCGCGGTTTCGGCGCATGACGCTCAACTCACCAAACCGCAAGGCTCGCTCGGACGTCTCGAGGAGATCGTCGCCTTTCTCGCCGCCTGGCAGGACAAGGCCGAACCGACGCTCGATCGTCCGATGGTCGCGATTTTCGCGGCCAATCATGGCGTCGCGGCGAGGGGCGTCTCGGCCTTTCCGGCCTCGGTGACCCGCGCCATGATGGAGAATTTTTCGGCCGGCGGCGCCGCCATCAACCAGATCTGCGCGACCTATGGCATTGGACTGAAGGTGTTCGAACTCGCCCTCGACATTCCCACGAAGGACATCACCGAAGCGCCGGCCATGGAGGCGGCGGCTGCGGCGGCGACCTTCGCCTTCGGCATGGAGGCTATCGCCGGCGAGGTGGACCTTCTTTGCATCGGGGAGATGGGGATCGCCAACACCACTGTCGCCGCGGCTATTTACCACGGGCTTTACGGCGGCGCGGCGGCAGGATTGGGTCGGGCGCGGCACGGGCGTTGACGCGGCGGGCCTCAGCCGCAAGATCGCGGCGGTCGAGGCCGCGGTTGCGCTGCACCGTCCCTTCCTCGGTGATCCGCTGGAGCTGATGCGCCGGCTCGGCGGGCGCGAGATCGCGGCGATGGCGGGCGCGATCGTCGCGGCGCGCATGCAGAACATTCCCGTCATCCTCGATGGCTATGTCAGCTGCGCGGCGGCGGCGATCCTGCACGCGATCGATCCGCGCACGATCGACCATTGCCTCGCCGGCCATGTGTCGGCGGAGGGCGCGCATGCGGAAGTGTTGCGCCGTCTCGGCAAAAGGCCGCTGCTCGATCTCGATTTGCGGCTCGGCGAAGGCTCGGGCGCGGCGCTCGCCGTCGGCGTCCTCAAGGCGGCGCTCGCTTGCCATACAGGCATGGCGACCTTCGAGCAGGCGGCGGTCCCTGGCAAAGCCGAGGAGTAGCGCTTACTTTCCCTCGATCAGGCGGCGCGCGTCATCGCGCAACGCGGCGCGGGAAGCGTCATTCAGATAGAGCATGTGACCGCCGCCATAGACCTTGAGCCGCACCCGCGCGCCATCGCCCATCGGCGGGATCTGGTCGATCAGCAGTTTCGAGGCGAAATAGGGCGTGACCTGATCGGTCAGCCCATGCGCGATCAGCACGCGGAAATGCGGGTCGAGCGCCAGCGCCTGTTTGATGTCGCTCAGGGCCTGCGTTTTGCTCCGGCCCCCGTCCCAATCCCATTGGTGGCTCACCGCCTCGTTGAGGATTTCGTAGCGGGCGTTGACCGGCCAGCCGAGCCGCCCGGCGGTAAGCGCGGCCATGGCGCTGGCGAGCGGCGTCTTGACCGCATCCAGCACCGGATCGGAATATTCGCTGGAGGCGGCGTGCGGCGACGGATCGAAGCCGCTGACCTCGGCGTCGTAAAGGCTTGAAATCTTGCCATCGGCGCGGCCGCGCTCGCGCGCGAAACTCGCCGCGTCGATGCGTCCGCCAAGCCGGCGCACGAAGGCGGGATCAAGGCCGGTGAAGCGCGCCACGGCCTCGCTCATGCGCGAAAGCGCCGCCGGGTCGCTCTCGCCGCGCAACAGGTCGGTCACATAGGGTCCGGCCGCATAGGCTTCGACATCGGCGAGTTTTTCGCGCCCGTCCGGGCCGTCAAGGCCGCGTGCGGCGGCGGCCTGCGAGGGCAGGCGCGTGGCGAAGGTCAAAGGATTGTTGGTTCCCTCGAACCAGCTGAAGTCGATCACCGGCGAAATCATCGCGATTGCGCTGACGCCGACGCCTTCCTGATCCTGCAGCCGCCGCGCCAGCTTTGGCGCGCGAAAGCCGCCATAGCTTTCGCCGACAATGAATTTCGGGCTCGTGAGCCGCTTGTTCTCGGCCAGCCATTTGCGAATCACGACCGCCAGCGTCTCGATATCGCCCTCGACAGAGTAGAAATGGCGGCGCGCGGCCTCGCCCTTGGCGAGAATGCGGCTGTAGCCGGTTCCGGGCGGGTCGATGAAGACGAGGTCGGTGAAGTCGAGCCAGGTTTCGGCGTTATCGACGGGAACAGGCGCCGCCGAGGGCGAATAGGGCGGCGCGCCGAGGTTCAGCCGCCACGGGCCGATGGCGCCGAGATCGAGCCAGGCCGAGGCCGCGCCCGGGCCGCCATTGAAGATGAAGGAGACCGGGCGCGTCGCCGCATCCGCGCCGTCGAGCAGGAAGGCCGTAAAGGCGACGTCGGCCTGCGGCTCGCCGCTTTGCGCGTCGCTTAAAGGTATGGCGCCGGCGATGGCGTGGAAATGCAGGCTGCGCCCCGGCAGATCCACGACGTGCTGGGTGGCGGCGGGCGCGGGCAGGGGATGCGGCGGGGTGGTCGCGGACGGCGCGTGCTCTGCTTCGGCCTTTTCCTGCGGCTGCGCCGGTGGCGCGGCCTCGTCCGCATGGCCCAAAGTGATAGCGGCGCCGAAGGCGAAAAGCGCCGCCGCCAGCGCGGAGCCGAGCCTCCGCCGACCCGCAAAGGCGCCGCCTGCGAGGCTTGCGCCTGGCGCTCGTTGGCCGCACCGCGGCTCGGTGGATTTCCGGGCGGCAGACGCCATGGGGTGAGGGGCCGGACCATATCGAGGCGATGAAGGGTCTCGACAGGGTAATGCGTCTCAAGAGAACCAGGTCAAAGAGCATCGCGCCGCTTTCGATCGCAACCAGCGTTGCAATGTGATCGGCGCACGCGCGCCGGCGCGCATTGTCGCCGGTCCGCGCCCTTTTCGCAAATCGCCCCCCGCGAATTTGAGAGGCTCGCGCGCCAGCGGTTGAGCCGGCTCGCAAGCAATCGTGAGCGGTGGACGGAACGGATCGTCAGGCCGCCGTATGCGCCTCGCGCCGCGCGCGGCGGCGCATGCGCGCGGCGTTGAGTTCGGCTTCGGGATTGACGTTCTGCTCCATCACGCGCCCCGGCGGAAAGATCACGACGACCTCGGCGCCTTCGCCGGGTTTCGATTTCAGGGTGAACGTGCCGCCATGCAGTTCGACGAGGCCCTTGACGATCGGCAGGCCAAGCCCCGAGCCTTCGTCGGCGTTTTTCTGGGCGAGCGCGCCGCGGCCGAACGCCGACATGACGATCGGGATTTCCGCCTGCGGAATGCCGGGCCCGGTATCGCGCACCGCGAAATATTGGCCGCCGCTCGTCGTCCAGCCGATCCGGATCCGGATCGAGCCGCCTGGCGGCGTGAATTTGATGGCGTTCGAGAGCAGGTTCAGGATCACCTGACGCACGGCGCGCTCATCGGCCCAGAGGCGCGGCAGATTGGGCTCGACCGCCTCCTCAATGGTCAGGTTGCGCTTCTTCGCCCGCAAAGTCAGCAGATGGCGGCAATCCTCGACGAGATGGTCGAGCGCGACCGCTTCCTCCTTCAGCTCGAAGCGCCCCGCCTCGATGCGCGACAGATCGAGGATCTCGTTGATCAGCGTCAGAAGATGACTGCCGCTGGCGTGTATGTCGCTCGAATATTCCTTGTAGGAGGCGACGATATGCGCGCCGAATAATTCGCCCTTCATGACTTCGGAAAAGCCGAGAATGGCGTTGAGCGGCGTGCGCAGCTCGTGGCTCATGGTGGCGAGAAAGCGGGACTTGGCGAGATTGGCCTCCTCGGCGCGCCGCCGCGCCAGATCGCTGTTCGCCTTGGATTGTTCAAGTTCGGCGATGAGTTCGTCTTTTTCGTCCTGAAAAGACAGCGCTTCGAGAGCGGCCTTGTGCAGCTTGCGGGCGAGCAGCAGGAAGTGGAGCTGCCCGGCGCAGGCGAGCGCGATCAGAGCCAGCGCGCCTTCGGCGGCGCCCGCCTGTGGCAGAAAGCTGAGAATCGTCAGCACCAGCGGCGCCATCGCGCCGAAGGCGGCCGCCGGAATGCAGGGGATGATCGTGGCGTTCATGGCCGCGACCAGCAGCGCCATCACGACCGCGCAGGCAAGCGCCGCCGGCTCTCCGGACTGGCCGACGAGTTCGATGAGGAGCGCGAAGACGCCGCCATGGACCGTCTCCGCGACGATCAGATCGCGGCGCCAGCGATGGGCCTCGGCGGTCGAGACCGGCGCTTTCGAAAATCGCCGGGCGATCAATTCCGTCAGGGCCAGCGCGGCGAGGTTCAGGGCGAACCAGATCAGAACCGCGAGTGGGGTGAGCCAGGCCACGGAGATCGTGGCGAAGACGCCGCCGAGCGCAGCCGTCGCCGCCCCCGACGAGCGCCGCGCCCCGGCGAACAGGCGGAGCAGGGCGACGTCGAAGTCGCGCGGATCGGCGGCGCCCGCCTCCGGCCGCTTCGCCCACCCGCGAAAGCTGATCTTCAGGCGGCGTCGGGCGGGCGTCTGCGCCGGAGCCGCGGGCTGCGGCGCGAAATCTTCTGCGGCGGCTTCTGTCATCGTCGGAACGATCCGGTTTCCGCCTGGGGCGATCGGGTTGGCCGAAAGGGATGGCGATCGGGCCGAAGGCGCCCGGAACGCGGCGGCGGCGCGATCGACGACGGATCCCGCAGCCGGTTTCAGTTTGATCGTTCGAACTGGATTCGGGCTGACCTCCCGCCCGGCCAAGCTTCGGCGTGACCGTTCCGCCCCGGCGCCTCATGCTGTGTGAAAACACACAGTGTGGACCGGCGGCGCGGTGTAGCATCTTTGCAAATTTCCGAACCTTCCTCGCCTGCAAACAGAAAATCTCCTGAATCGGTGCGGCGCTTCCATGTACGGGGGCAGCTGAAACACGTCGGCGCGGGAAAGACACGAAGCGCCTTCGGTCGTAACCGCGGGCGGAGGCTCGACGCGCCCGCTGCTGTACGAACGGACTTGGCGCGTTGTCTTCCTCGGCTTGATTTCTAACGCGCCTCGCGCATCGGTCTTGGGGTGCAAATGAAAGTCACTATCGTCGGATCAGGCGACGCATTTGGCAGCGGCGGACGCGCTCATACCTCCTTGCGGATCGAATCCGGCGCCGCCAGCGTGCTCGTCGATTTCGGCGCGAGCGCCATTTCGTCGTTCAAACGGCTCGGGTTCGATTTCAATGCGATTGACGCCGTCGCAATCTCGCATCTTCATGGCGATCATTTCGGCGGCTTGCCGTTCTTGCTGCTCGATTGCCAATATGTGACGCGCCGGACGAGGCCGCTGGTTTTCATCGGGCCGCCGGGATTGCGGGAAAGGCTGTTCGCGGCGCTTGACGCCTTTTTTCCGGGCACGGCGAAGCTGGACTGGAGCTTTCCCTGGCGGGTCGAGGAAGTCACCCCGCCTTGCTCCGTCGCGATTGGCGGCCTGCGGCTGGAGGTCTTCGACGTCATCCATTCCGCCGGCGCCGCGCCGATGGGATTGCGCCTCAGCGACGATGAAACCGTTTTCGCCTTTTCAGGCGACACGGCCTGGACCGAAACCTTGCTTGAAGTCGCCGCCGGCGCGGATCTTTTCGTCTGCGAATGTTCCTCGGGAGACGCGCCTCTCGCCCATCACATGGACTGGCCGACCCTTAAAGCCAATCTGCCCCGCTTCTCCGCGCGCCGAATCGTCCTCACCCACATGGGCGCTTCGGCGTTGGCGCGCCGCGGCGAGATGGAGCAGGCCGGATTGACGCCCGCCTATGACGGACTGGTGATTGACCTCTGACGCCGCCCTCGCCGCCATGACGGCGCGGATCCGGGCATGCCGGATCTGCCGCGACGCGCCGGGCGGCCCCAAGTTGCCGCATGAGCCGCGCCCGGTGCTCCGAGTGTCCGCCTCGGCGCGGCTTATGGTGGCGGGCCAGGCGCCGGGCGTCCGCGTGCATCTCAGCGGTCTGCCCTTCGACGACGCCTCGGGCGATCGTCTGCGGCAATGGATGGGCGTGACGCGCGAAATCTTCTACGACGAGACGCGCATCGCCATCGCGCCGGTGGGATTCTGCTTTCCAGGCCATACCGCCCAGAAAGGCGATCTGCCGCCGCGCGCGGAATGCCGCGCCGCCTGGCATGACGATCTGTTCCGCGCCCTGCCGCACATCGACTGCGTTCTGGCGATTGGCCGCTTTGCGCAAGACTATCATTTCGCCCGCCTCGGACGGCCTTTGCCCAAGGGCTTGCGGCTCGACGAGATCGTCCGGCGGCGCGCCGAAACACCCGGACGAACGCCACAGATCATCGCCCTGCCGCATCCCTCCTGGCGCAACAGCGGCTGGCTCAAGCAAAACCCCTGGTTCGAGACGGAAGTTTTGCCGGTTTTGCGCGAGACGGTGGCGAAATCGATCCGATGAGCCGCCGGCGCTGTTTTCATTCAGACACCGTTCAGCCGCAATGGTTCTCTTTATGGCGTGATCCAGGGAGGGCGCTGTCCTGCTGGCTCGGAACATGCGGTAAACGCGCATCAAAACAAAGAGATAAAGGGGCCGGTTCGGTTTTGAATCGCCAGGCTCCAAAGCGGCGACAATCTCGTGTCGCGGATCGAGGGACGACTATGCCGGGAACGCTTCTGTTCAGATTTTTCGCGGCGGCCATCGCGGCCTGCCTTTTCGTCGCCGGGCCGGCGCGTGCGCAAAGCAGCGGACCGCGCATTGCGCTCGTCATCGGCAATGCGCAATACGCTGATCCGCTTGCAACTTCGGCCAATGACGCGGGGCTCATCGCCGAGACCTTGCGCGGGGCCGGCTTCGACGTGACCGGCGCCGCCAATCTCGATCAGGAATTGCTGCGCCGCGCCTTTCGGGATTTCCTCGCCAAGGCGGCGCAGGCGGGGCCTGACGCAATCGCCTTCGTCTATCTCGCCGGCCGGGGCCTGCAATATGCGGGCGACAATTATTTCGCGCCGATCGACGCCAATATCCAGCACGACACGGACATTCCGCTGCAGGCGCTGCGCCTCTCCGATTTCACCCGCGCGCTCGCCGGAATTCCTCTGCGCGCGCGCATCATCGTCCTCGACGGCGCGCGCGGCAATCATTTCGCGCCGGGCGGCAATCTGGCCGGCGGCCTCGCATTGGTCGAGGCGGATCCCGGCTCGCTTTACGCCTTCAATGCGGCGCCCGGCACGATCGCGCCGGATGAGCCCGGCCCCTATGGCGCCTATGCGCAGGCGCTGGCCGAGATGCTGCGGCAGGGCGGAGTTCCCATCGACGCCGCCTTCGCCCAGGCGCGGCTGCGCGCCAATGAGGCGACGCGCGGCGCCATAACGCCATGGGATGCCGCCAACATCACGCCGCCGCTGATCCTCCTTGAGGCCGCGGCGAACGCGCCCGCGACATCGGTCAGCTATGCGGCTGCGCAGTCGCGCCCGATCGCCTCTTTCCCGGCCAACGAGGCCTATGCCGCCGCGCTCGAGCGCGACACGATGGGGGGCTATCAGGACTTTCTCGCCACCTATCCGAACGATCCGCTCGCCGGGCGCGTGCGCGCGCTCCTCGCCGCGCGGCGCGAGGCGCTGACCTGGCGGCGCACGCTTGAGGCGAATACGCCCGACGCCTGCTGGAGCTATATGCGGCGCTATCCGAAGGGGCCGCATTATTATGACGCGCGGCGCCGCCTGACCTATCTTTCGGCGCCGGTCGAGCCGCCGCCGAGCTTCGAAGTCTATGATTTCGAAGGCCTTCCGCCGCCCCCGCCGCCGGAAATCATCATCATCGATCGGCCGGTCCTCGTCTTCGATCCGGGCATGTATCCGCCGCCGCCGCCGCCGCCGGTCTATTTCCTGCCGCCGCAGCCGGTCGCGTTCGTCGAGCTGCCGCCGCCGCCGCCGCCAGAGGGGCCGGGCTTCCTGCCGATCCCGATTCCGGTTCCCGTGCCGTTCGGGCGCTACAATGGCCCGCAGGGCGTGGTCATCCAGCAGAATTTCGGCCAACAGGGACCTGTCGGTCAGGGCGGCGCGCCGGGCGCGGGCCCTGGCCACGCCGGGCAACCCGTTCCAGTCTCTACGGTCCCGGTTCAGACCGTTCCCGGTCAGACGGTTCCGGGCCAGACGGCTCCGGGCGCCGTCGCTCCGGGTGCGCCGGGTCAGGGCGTTGGCCATGGCGGGGCTCCTGTTCCAGGCCAGACGGCCCCGGGCGCCGTCGCTCCGGGTGCGCCGGGTCAGGGCGTTGGCCATGGCGGGGCTCCTGTTCCAGGCCAGACGGCCCCGGGCGCAGTCGTTCCGGGCGCGCCGGGTCAGGGCGCTGGCCATGGCGGGGCTCCCGTTCCGGGCCAGACGGCCCCGGGCGCAGTCGTTCCGGGCGCGCCGGGTCAGGGTGCTGGCCATGGCGGGGCTCCCGTTCCGGGCCAGACGGCCCCGGGCGCAGTCGTTCCGGGCGCGCCGGGTCAGGGCGCTGGCCATGCCGGGGCCCCTGTTCCGGGCCAGACGGCCCCGGGCGCAGTCGTTCCGGGCGCGCCGGGTCAGGGCGTTGGCCATGCCGGGGCTCCTTTCCGGGCCAGACGGCTCCGGGCGCTGTCGCTCCGGGTGCGCCGGGTCAGGGCGCTGGCCATGGCGGGGCTCCTGTTCCGGGCCAGACGGCCCCGAGCGCAGCCGTTCCGGGCGCGCCGGGTCAGGGCGCAGGCCATGGCGGGGCTCCTGTTCCGGGCCAGACGGCTGCGCCCGCTTCAGCTGGGGCGCCGACGTCCCCAGCTGCGCCAAATCACGCCTTGCCGCAGGGCGCGGGCTTGCCTCCGCTCCCGGCGAGCGGGCACGCGCCCGGGGCCGCTGCGCCCACGGCGCCGGTTTCAGCGCCCGCGTTGAAGCCGACCTCCGCGCCCGCGACGCCAGCCACGCCGCCGAGCTCTGGCGCACCAAACCAGGCCTTGCCGCAAGGAACCAGCCTGCCGCCGGTTCCGCATGGCATGCGTGGGCCGGGCGCTGGCGGGGAAGCGCTTCCGGCTCCGTCGCCGGCAGCCAAGCCCGCGCCGGCTCCGGCCGCCCCCGCACCGGCCGCTCCGGCGCCGGCGCACCCCGCCCCGATGGCTGCACCCAAACCTCAGGCTGCGCCGTCTCCGCCGCCCCAGGCCGCGCGGCCACCGTCTCCGCCGCCGCAGGCGCCAAGGCCGCAACCCGAGGCGGTGCGTCCATCTTCGCCGCCGCCCCAGGCCGCGCGGCCGCCGTCTCCGCCGCCGCAGGCGCCAAGGCCGCAACCCGAGGCGGTGCGTCCATCTTCGCCGCCGCCACAGGCCGTGCGTCCGCCGTCTCCGCCCCCGCAGGCGCCGAGGCCGCAACCTGAGGCGGTGCGTCCGCCACCGCCACAGGCCGCTCGGCCTGCAGCGCCGCCGCCTCAGGCCCCGAAGCCGGCCGGAAAACCGCCGGCAAAGCCGGGCGAAGAAAATCACCCCTAGCGCTAGTCATAATGCGCCGCCGTCCTCCCCGGACGGCGGCGTCTTTGTGCCGCTTTACGGCCCCTTGGCGTTTGATCAAGCGATTGTTACACTGCAGCCTGGCGGCGGAGTCTCTCCGTCTGCTGAAGTTTGCGAGTGCGAAGTGGGACCATTGGAAAGTTCGGATGCGGCCGCCGCCCGCCTTGGCGCGGAATCGACGTCCGGTCTTTCCGGCGCGCCCCTTCCAACCGATGAACGCGGGATCGTCGTTGCGCGGCCGCACCGCCATGGCGCGAGACGCGAGAACGGTCGGGCCATCGGCCGTGCGGCGGGTCAGCCGCGCGGCGAATCGGTCGAGGATCGCGTTTATGCCGCGCTCGATCTTGGCACCAACAATTGCCGGCTGCTGATCGCGCGCGCCGCGGCCGGGGAGGGCGCCGGATTTCGGGTCGTTGATTCCTTCTCCCGCATCGTGCGGCTCGGCGAGGGCCTCTCGCGCAGTGGCGTCCTCAGCGCGGCGGCGATCGAGCGCACCATCGAAGCGCTCGCCGTCTGCCGCGGCAAGATCGATGCGCGGGGCGTGACGCGCGCGCGCTTTATCGCCACCGAAGCCTGCCGGTCGGCGGAGAATGGCGCCGAATTCCTCGAACGCGCCTATGCGGAAACTGGCCTCGACCTCGAGATCGTCGACCGCGAGACCGAGGCGCATCTCGCCGCGGCGGGCTCGGCCTCGCTCGCCGACGCCGCCGCCGCCAGCGTCGTGCTGTTCGACATCGGCGGCGGCTCGTCGGAAATCGTCTGGCTCGGCCAACCGGGGCGGGGCGGCGCGCTGAATGGCGCGCGCGTCCACGCCCCTGACGCCGCCCTGCGCGAACGCGTCCGCTACTGGGTTTCGCTGAAGCTCGGCGTCGTCACCCTTGCCGAGAAATTCGGCGGTCTCGAAGTCTCCGACGCCACCTTTCGAGGCGATGGTCGAACATGTCTCCGGCGAGTTGAAGGACTTCGTCGTCAAGGTCGGCGCGGAGCGGCGCTGCCGCAACTTCCATCTGCTCGGCACGTCGGGAACGGTGACGACGATAGCCGGCGTCTTTCTCGGGCTTTCGCGCTATGACCGCCGCCGCGTCGACGGGCTCTGGATGTCGAGCGAGGACGTTAGCTCCGCAGTCTCGTCCTTGCGCAACATGACTTATGACGAGCGCGCCAGAAACGGCTGCATCGGCGCCGGCCGCGCCGATCTCGTTCTCGCCGGCTGCGCAATTCTCGAAGCGATCCGCCGCGCTTTCCCGGCCGAACGCGTGCGCATCGCCGATCGCGGCCTGCGCGAGGGCATTTTGATGCAATTGATCCATGCCGACCGGAGCGGCGCCCGCAGCCGCCGCCGGAACGACGCGATGACGGAGACAAAAGCGCCTTCAGGGCGCGAGGGCGGCCGCTCGCTGAAGACGCGGGTCAAGACCGCGCGCAAGCGCACGCTCTCCTCGACCCTCTGGCTGCAGCGCCAGCTCAACGATCCCTATGTCGCGCGAGGCCAAGCGGCAGGGTTTCCGGTCCCGCGCGGCCTTCAAGCTGATCGAGATCGACGAGCGCTATCATTTTCTCAAACCCGGCCAGAAGATCATCGATCTTGGCGCCGCGCCCGGCGGCTGGTCGCAGGCCGCCGCGAGCGCGCATCGGCGCGCAGGGGCCGGATCATCGGCATCGACCTGCTCGAAATCGAGCCCATGCCCGGCGCGGAATTCAAGGTGATGGATTTCCTTGACGAGGACGCGCCGCGCCTGCTGATGGAATGGCTCGGCGGCAAGGCCGACGTCGTGCTGTCCGACATGGCCGCCAACGCTACCGGCCACAAGAAGACCGATCATCTTCGCATCATCGGCCTCGTCGAACTCGCCGCCGATTTCGCCTGCCGCGCTTTGGCGCCGGGCGGATCGTTTCTGGCCAAAGTGTTTCAGGGCGGCACGGAGAATGAGCTGCTGGCCGGCCTCAAGCGCGATTTCGCCGTGGTGCGCCACGTCAAGCCGCAGGCGAGCCGCGCCGATTCCTCCGAGCTTTACGTCCTCGCGACGGGGTTTCGGGGCCGGGCGGAGAGCTAAGCTTTTTCAGTGCGGCGCGGGCGCCGGCGTCGGCGCGCTTGCCGCGCCGCGGGGTCAGCTCCGCGCCGGCGTTCGCGGGCAGGCGCAGGAACAGCGCCGCCGAGCTGATGCAAAGCAGCCCCATCAGGATAAAGGCGAAGCGGAAACTCAGCGGCGCGAAAACCCCGGCGGCTGGGTCGATCCGCGTCCAACCCTGCAGCGCGGCGGCGCCGGCGGCGATGCCAAGGCTTAGCGACAGCTGCTGCGCCACCGAGGCGAAACTCACAGCCCGGCTCATGTCGGCGGTGTCGATCTCTGCGTAGGCGATTGCGTTAAGCCCGGTAAAGGCCAGCGAGTTGACGAAGCCGCTGACGAGCAGGATCCCCATCATGATCAGCGGCGGCGTCGTCGGCGTGAAGAAGCCGTAGGTTGCGAGAAGGGCCCCGCTGATCGCCGCGGCGCCGGCGAGGACGCGGCGAAAGCCGAGCTTGCGCAGGATCGGCGCCGCCGTGGTCTTCATCGCCAGCGCGCCGGCCGAGGCGACGAAAGTGACCGAGCCGGATTGAAAGGCGTTGCGGCCGAATCCCATCTGCAGCATCAGCGGCAACAGGAGGGGAATCGAGCCGATGCCGATGCGGAACAGCGCGCCGCCGACGACCCCGGCGCGGAATGTCTGCAGCGACAGAAGCTTCAGATCCAGCAACGGAAAGGCCGTTCGCCGCGCATGCGCGACATAGGCCGTCAAGGCCAGCGCGCCGAGCCCGATGAGGGCGATCGTCGCGCCGATCGGCGCAAGGCCGCCGCCCGCCACCGCAAGCCCGAACAGAAGCAAGGCGAGCCCGAGCCCCGACAGGATGAAGCCGATGATGTCGAGCGGGCCGGGATTATCCTCCCTGACGTC
The DNA here is from genome assembly GCA_963767805.1 of uncultured Alphaproteobacteria bacterium. Taxonomy (GTDB): domain Bacteria; phylum Pseudomonadota; class Alphaproteobacteria; order Rhizobiales; family Beijerinckiaceae; genus Methylocapsa. The sequence continues at coordinate 155,393 of CAVYFP010000032.1, forward strand.
CTCGATATAGAGGGTCGCGAGGAGAATGCCGACGACGCCGATCGGCGCGTTGATCCAGAAAATCCAGCGCCAGTGGAAATAGGTGGTGATGAAGCCGCCAAACAGCGGCCCGACCACCGGGCCGAACAGCGCCGGCACCGTCAGATAGGAGAGCGCCCGCACGAGATCGCCGCGCTCGACCGTGCGCATCAGCAGCAGGCGCCCGACCGGCACCATCATGGCGCCGCCGAGCCCCTGCGCCAGCCGCCCGACGACGAGTTGCGGCAAATCGCTGGCGAGGCCGCAGCCGATCGAGGAGAGGGTGAAGATCATGATCGCGACGCGGAAGATCAGCCTTGCGCCAAAGCGGTCGGCGACCCAGCCGCTGACGGGTATGAAAACGGCGAGCGAGATCAGATAGGAGGTCAGCGCGAGCTTCAGCGAGATCGGATCTTCATGCAGGTCGGTCGCGATCGCGGGCAGGGAGGTCGCGATCACCGTCGAGTCGAGCGTCTCCATGAACAGGGCGCAGGCGACGATCAGGGCGGTTATGGCGTAACGCGGCAAAGTCAGGCTTCCCGGCTGCGGCTCGCTTCGTCAGGCCGCTGTCTGCGTATAGTCAGGGCGTCCGGCCAATCGATTCCTGGTGAATTGGGCGGCGAAAGCCCGGCGCAGCGTCAAAAGGTGAGATTATAAGCGTCTTTTCCGGCGGAACTCCAAACCGGACTTTTCCACGCCCCCTTACCTCTCTCCCGCGCGCCGAGGCACCTTGCGCTCGTTGACGATCTCCAGCCTTTGCGTCCGGCCTTCGGCGTGCTATGAGCCGGCGGCAACTCTCGGACGTCGCGAATTCCTTCAGGAATCTCGCCCGCGGGCGCTTTTGCGGCTTCGCCGCCAGCGGCATTTTTGGAGTTTGCCATTTGACCCTGATTACGCGACCCTCGCTCAGCGAAGCCTTCACCTTTGACGACGTGCTGCTCCTGCCGGGCCATTCCGAGGTCATGCCGAGCGGCGTCGACCTCAAGACGCGCCTCACCTCGACGATCAGCCTGAACATTCCCGTGATCTCCTCGGCGATGGATACGGTGACCGAGGCGCGGCTCGCGATCGCCCTCGCCCAGGCCGGCGGCATCGGCGTCATCCATCGCAATCTGGAGCCGGCCGAGCAGGCCGAGGAAGTGCGCAAGGTCAAGCGCTACGAGAGCGGCATGGTGGTCGATCCGATCACCATTTTCCCCGACGAGACGCTGGCCGACGCGCTGGCGCTGATGCGCCGTCATGGCATTTCCGGCATTCCCGTCGTCGAGCGCGGCCCCGGCGGCAAGCCGGCGCGGCTCTGCGGCATTCTGACCAATCGCGACGTGCGTTTCGCCGATAATCCGCTTGAGCCGGTCTCGCAATTGATGACCAAGACGCTCATCACCGTGCGCGAAGGCGTCAGCCAGGACGAGGCGCGCCGCCTTCTGCACCAGCACCGGCTCGAAAAGCTCGTCGTCGTCGACGAGGAGTTCCGCTGCGTCGGCCTCGTCACGGTCAAGGATATGGAGAAGGCGACGCTGCATCCGCTGGCCTCGAAGGATGCCGAGGGGCGCCTGCGCGTCGCCGCCGCCTCGACCGTCGGCGACAAGGGCTATGAGCGCGCCGAACATCTGATCGACGCCGGCGTCGACTGCATCGTCATCGACACCGCGCATGGCCACTCCCAATCCGTGCTCGATCAGGTCACGCGCCTGAAGCGCATCTCCAACAATGTCGCCCTGATCGCCGGCAATGTCGCGACCGCGGCTGGAACCCGGGCGCTGATCGACGCCGGCGCCGATGCGATCAAGGTCGGCATCGGCCCCGGCTCCATCTGCACAACGCGCATCGTCGCCGGCGTCGGCGTGCCGCAGCTTACCGCGATCATGGATTGCGCCGAGGCTGCGCGCATCGCGGGCGTGCCCGTGATCGCCGATGGCGGCATCAAATATTCGGGCGATCTCGCCAAGGCGATCGCCGCCGGCGCCGATACCGTCATGATCGGCTCGCTCTTCGCCGGCACCGACGAGAGCCCCGGCGAGGTCTATCTCTATCAGGGCCGCTCGTTCAAATCCTATCGCGGCATGGGCTCTGTCGGCGCGATGTCGCGCGGCTCCGCCGACCGCTATTTCCAGCAGGACATCAAGGACCACCTGAAGCTCGTGCCCGAGGGCGTCGAGGGGCAGGTGCCCTATCGCGGCCCTGTCGGCGCCATCGTGCATCAGCTCGCCGGCGGCCTTCGCGCCGCCATGGGCTATGTCGGCGCGCCCGACATCCAGAGCTTTCAGGCGCGGGCGCAATTCGTGCGCATCTCCGCCGCGAGCCTGCGCGAAAGCCATGTCCATGACGTCGCCATCACGCGCGAAAGCCCGAACTATCCGACCGGCGCGTGATCGCCGGTCCCGCCGGTCGGGAACAGCATCGCGATCGGCGCGGATGATATAATTGCCATTGCAACGGGTCCGCGGCGCTTTCGCCGCATGGCCGAATCGAGGGGGATTGCGATGTTGGGAATAATTATCTGGTTGCTGATCGGAGCCATCGCGGGTTGGCTCGCCGGCCTCATCATGAAGGGCGGCGGCTTCGGCATCCTCGGCAATATCGTGGTCGGCATCGTCGGCGCGGCGATCGCGGGGGCGATCCTGCCGCGGATCGGACTATACATTGGCGGCGGCGCCCTCGGCGACATCCTCAACGCCGTCATCGGCGCCTGCATACTTCTCTTCGTGATCGGTCTCATCAAGCGCTAGGCGTCGATCGACGCCGCCGCCCTCGCGCGGGGGCGTCCGAATGTTCCGACCGGCCCCGTGAGGTTCGGCTTAATCCAACGACTGAGGCCGCGTGTCCATACAATCAATCCTGCTGCCGGTCTTCCTTCAGGTCGCGCTCATCTTCGGCATCTGCTTCCGCATGTTTTACGCGCGTAATGCGAAGCCCGGCGGCGGCGATCCCGAGCCGGGCCGGCTCGCCGGCGATTCGTTCCGCAACCAGTTTGAAATCCCCGTTCTGTTTTTCGCGCTGATTCCGCTGGCGATCCTGACGCGCCAGACCGGTCATTTGTTCGTCGTGATGGAATGGATCTTCGTTCTGTCCCGCATCGCCCATGCCTTCGTGCATGTGACGTCGAACCGGCAGCCCGCGCGTGGACTTCTGTGGATCCTCGGCGTTGCGACATTGCTCGCCATGTGGATCGTCTTCGCCATCGGCATCCTGTTCCCGCCCAGCGTCGCGCCGCTATGATCGCCGGCGCGCGCATCGCCGCGGCGATCGAAATTCTGGCCGATATCGAGGCGCGGCGGCGCCCCGCCACCGACGCCCTGAAAGATTGGGGCCTCGCCCATCGCTTCGCCGGCTCCAAGGACCGCTCGTCGATCGGCACGCTCGTCTTCGACGCCCTGCGCCGACGCGCTTCGGCGGCCTATGTCATGGGCGCCGAGAGCCCGCGCGCGATCATCCTCGGCGCCCTGCGCCTTGTGCGCGGTCTCGACCTCACTGAAGTCGAGGCGCTGTTTTCGGGCGAGGCCCATGCGCCGGAGGCGCTCGACGAGACGGAGCGCGCGCGTTTCGCGGCGGGGAGCCTTGAGGGCGCTCCCGCCCATGTCGCGGGCGATTTTCCGGCCTGGCTGGAACCCTCCTTCGCCGCCGTCTTCGGCGAAAGCCTCGTCGCGGAAACCTCGGCGCTCGCCCTGCGCGCGCCAGTTGACCTGCGCGTCAACACGCTGAAAGCCGCGCGCGAAAAGGCGCTCGCGAGCCTTGCGCATCTCCATGCCGAGCCGACGCCGCTCTCGCCCATTGGCCTGCGCCTGCCGCTGACGCCCGAGGGGCGCAATCCCGCGCTCGCGGCGGAGGCAGATTACGTCAAGGGCCGCGTCGAGATTCAGGACGAGGGCTCGCAGCTCGCAGCTCTCCTTTCCGCCGCCAAACCCGGCGAGCAGGTTCTCGACCTTTGCGCCGGCGCCGGCGGAAAGACCCTCGCGCTCGCCGCCCTCATGCAGAACAAGGGGCAGATCTACGCCAGCGATGATGATGGCCGCCGTCTCGCGCCGATCTACAAACGCCTTGAGCGGGCGGGCGCGCGCAACGTCCAGATCCGCGCCCCGCGCCGGGGTCATGACGCGCTCGCCGACCTTGCCGGCGCCTGCGATCTGGTGCTGATCGACGCGCCCTGCACCGGGACGGGCGCGTGGCGGCGCAACCCCGACGCCAAATGGCGCATCCGGCCGGGCGCGCTGGAACAGCGCATCGCCGATCAGGACCAGACGCTCGCTGCGGCTGCGCGCTTCGTCAAGCCGCAGGGGCGCATCCTTTATGTGACCTGCTCGCTGCTGCGTGAGGAGAATGAGGACCGCATCGGCGCATTCCTCGCGGCGAACCGGGCTTTTCAGGCCGGCCCCGCCGAGGCCATGGCGGCGGCGGCGGGGCTGCCGCAGCTCGCCGCCTTCGCCTCGACGCTTGGGCCGGGCGTCAGACTTTCGCCCGCCGCGAGCGGCACCGATGGCTTTTTCATCGCGCTGCTGGCGCGGGAGAATGGCTGAGCCCACGTATTGATCGGCGCGGCGGCCGCGCCGATCCGTGCGCGAAATCAATGCGAGGCTTCGCGACGATGACTAGAGCGTCGCCTGAAAAGTTTCGCCGCGAATGCGGTTCGTTGGCGTCAGCGCCCGGCGCCGCGCTGGCGCCGACCTTGCTCTGCGATTTTACGCGATCCTGCTCTGCGGTTATAGGATGGCCGCGACCCCGAATGGGGCGTTGCAGGGGGAGGGGACCAGACGGCGAGGCGCACGCAGACATCTTCAGGGAGACGAGAAGCTGATGGCTTACGCGCAAATCGGAAAGACCAGCATTGCGACCGATCTCAAGGCGTTCGTCGATCGCGAAGTTTTGCCGGGGACGGGCGTCGCGCCGGAGAAATTCTGGAGCGGGCTCGACGGCCTCGTCGCGGCGTTTTCGCCCCGCATTCGCGAACAGCTGCGCTGCCGCGATGAACTGCAGGCGCGCATCGACGCCTGGCATCTCGTGCATCGCGGCAGGCCCTTCGACATGGCGGCCTATGAGGCTTTCCTGCGCGAGATCGGATATCTCGTCGATCCGCCGGCCGATTTCGAGATACGCACCGAAAACACGATGGAGGTCGCGCGCGTGTCGGGGCCGCAGCTGGTCGTTCCGGCCTCCAACGCGCGCTTCGTTCTCAACGCCGCCAATGCGCGCTGGGGCAGTCTCTACGACGCGCTGTATGGCTCCGACGTCATCCCCGACGCCGACGGCGCCGAGCGCGGTGAAAGATTCAACAAGGTGCGCGCGGCGCGCGTCGTCGAATATGCGCAGACGCTGCTCGACGATTTCATCCCCCTCGCAAAGGGCGCGCACAAGGATGTGACCAGCTACAAGGTCGCCGGCGGCGAACTTCTGGTCCAGCTCGACAACGGGCTGCAGACGCATCTGCGCCACCCCGGGCGTTTTTCTGGATACCGGGCGACCGGGCGAAGCTCCTTCGTCGTGCTGTTGCGTCAGCACGGCCTGCATATCGAGCTTGTCATAGACCCCATGACCGTCGTCGGTGCGGAGAGCAAATCGGGCCTTTCCGACGTCATTCTCGAAGCCGCCCTCAGCACCATCGTCGATCTCGAGGATAGCGTCGCAGCGGTCGACGCGCCGGACAAGATCGGCGTTTACGGCAACTGGCTCGGGCTGATGAAGGGCGACCTCACCGCCACCCTTGAGAAAAATGGGCTGCTCGTCGAGCGCCGCCTCGCGCTCGACCGCACCTATATCGACCGCGACGGCGCGCCGAAGAAACTGCACGGGCGCAGCCTGCTTCTGGTGCGCAATGTCGGCCATCATGTCATGAGCGACATCGTTCTCGATGCCGAGGGCCGCGCGGTTCCGGAAACGATCGTCGACGCCGCCGTCACAGCCCTCATCGCGATGCACGATCTGAAAGGCCCCGGTCCCATCCGCAACAGCCGCGGCCATTCGATCTACATCGTCAAACCCAAGATGCACGGACCGGACGAGGTCGCCCTGGCCGATCAATTGTTCAGCCGCGTCGAGGACATGCTGGACCTTCCCCGCCACACCATCAAAATGGGCATCATGGATGAGGAGCGGCGCACCACCGTCAACCTCAAGGCCTGCATCAAGGCCGCCGCCGACCGCGTCTTCTTCATCAATACCGGCTTCCTCGACCGCACCGGCGACGAGATCCACACCTCGATGGAGGCCGGCGCGATGATCCGCAAGGACGAGATGAAGGGCTCCGCCTGGATCAAGGCCTATGAGGATTCCAACGTCGACATCGGCCTCGCCTGCGGCCTGCCGGGACGCGCGCAGATCGGCAAGGGCATGTGGGCCGCGCCCGACCTGATGGCCGAGATGGTGCGGCAGAAAATCGCCCATCCGATGGCTGGCGCCAACACCGCCTGGGTGCCCTCGCCGACGGCGGCGACGCTGCACGCGCTGCATTATCACATGGTCGACGTCGCCCAGCGCCAGGCCGCGCTGCGCAAGCGCGCGCCCGCCAGGCTGACCGACATCCTGACCATCCCGCTCGGCCTCAGCAACTGGCGCCCCGACGACATCCAGCAGGAGCTCAATAATAATTGCCAGGGCATCCTCGGCTATGTCGTGCGCTGGGTCGATCAGGGCATTGGCTGCTCCAAGGTGCCGGACATCCATGACATCGGGCTGATGGAGGATCGCGCCACGCTGCGCATTTCGAGCCAGCACATCGCCAACTGGCTGCGCCATGGCATCGTTTCGCAGGAGCAGGTTATGACGACGCTGAAGAATATGGCGCTCGTCGTCGATCGTCAGAACGCCAGCGATCCGTTCTACCGGCGCATGGCGCCGAATTTCGACGGCCCGGCTTTCAACGCGGCGGTCGATCTCATATTCAAGGGGCGCGACGAGCCGAACGGCTATACCGAGGGACTGCTCGCCGCGCGGCGGCGCGAGGCCAAGGCGCTTCTCGCCTCCTGAAGTCACGAAACAGCGCTCCGGCGCGGGGAGAAACACATGAAAGCGATTGAATGGGCCGCCGCGGCTCTCTGCGCGGCGCTCGCTGTCGGCGTCGCCGCCGTGGGGCCGGGCGAGGCCTGCACGCGTACGCTCTATGTCGGCGCGGGCGATCTCGTCCTCACCGGCCGCAACATGGATTGGGACGAGGACATGTCCTCCAACCTGTGGGTCTTTCCCGCCGGCATGGCGCGCGATGGCGCGGCGGGGCCGCAATCGATCAAATGGACCTCGCGCTATGGCAGCGTCGTCGTCTCCAGTTATGAAATCGGCAGCGCCGACGGCCTCAACGAAAAGGGGCTGGCCGGCAACCTGCTTTATCTCGCCGAATCCAATTATGGCGCGCGCGTGCAGGGCCGTCCCCTGCTGTCGATCGCGGCGTGGCTGCAATATGCGCTCGACAATTACGCGACGGTGGCCGAGGCGGTCGACGCGCTCGCCGCCGAGCCTTTCGAGATTCTGGCGCCGACGCTGCCGAACGGCGCCGCTGCGTCGCTGCATCTTTCCCTCTCCGACAGCTCAGGCGATTCGGCGATCTTCGAATATCTCGGCGGCAAGCTCGTCATTCATCACGGGCCGCAATATACGGTCATGACCAATTCGCCATCCTACGACCAGCAGCTCGCGCTCGAGGCCTATTGGAAAGAGATCGGCGGCCTGACCTTCCTGCCGGGCACCAATCGCGCCGCCGACCGCTTCGCCCGCGCCTCCTTCCTGCTCGGCGCCATTCCGAAGAAGCTCGATCCGAGCTTCATCAAGGGCGTGCCCGACCATTCGTTCGAATATCAGGCTGTGGCGTCGGTGCTGAGCGTGCAGCGCGCGGTCAGCGTGCCGCTCGGCATCACGACGCCGAAGGAGCCCAACATCGCCTCGACGATCTGGCGCACGGTCGCCGACCAGAAGAACCTGATCTATTATTTCGACTCCGCGACGCGCCCCAACACCTTCTGGGTTTCCCTCGCGAAGGTTGATTTCAAGCCCGGCGCGCCAGTCAAGAAACTCACCATCGACGCGGGCCAGGTGTTTTCCGGCGAAACGGCGGACAAGTTCGCGCCCGCGGCGCCGTTCAAGTTCCTTCCCGCGAAGCCGGAATAGTGGTCCGACCCCGGCATTCGCATGCGCGAATGTCGGGATAAGTCGGCCCACGACAGTTTTAACCTCTCTCGGCCGCGACGCTCGGATCTACGGGCTTGCCGGGACTTCGAAGCGCAATATAGTGATGGCCGGCGCCGCCTTTGCGCCGGCTCTGGCGGCCGGCGGCGCCTGAACGGGAGCGGCGCCATGGTCGAGCGTGTAATTGCGACGGAAGAGGCGAAGGCGTTGATCGGCCGCCTCAGGGCGGCGAATGGCGCGCTTTTGTTCCATCAGTCCGGCGGCTGCTGCGACGGCAGTTCGGCGATGTGCTTTCCGCTTGGCGAATTCCGCATCGGCAAGGGCGATGTGCTGCTCGGCGAGATCGCCGGATGCCCGGTCTATATCGACGGCGAGCAGTTCAAGTTCTGGGCGCATACCCAGCTCATTATCGACGTCGTGAAGGGCAGGGGCTCCGGCTTTTCGCTGGAATCGCCGGAGGGCGTGCGCTTTTTAACGCGCGGCCATGTCTTCAGCGAGGCCGAGCTTGCCGAACTGGCGCCGCTGGCCCCCGGCGCGGCGGCTTAAGGCGGAGCCTTAGCCGCGGCATCGTCATGGCCGGGCTTGACCCCGGCCATCCAGTCTCCAGCGACAGACGTTGGATGCCGGAGTCAAGCCCGGGCATGATGCCGGTGAGAGTGGCGCAGCGCCTGAGCCAAGCCATTCTTTGCTTGAGCCTCGCCGCGATTTCCCGCAAGACATCGCCATGATCCGGCCCCGACCCCTTGCGCACGCATGAAATGGCTTTCCAATTCGCTGGCGCGCCATCTCATCCTGGGCGTCGCCTTTGTTCTCGTCGTCGCCTCCATCGCCGTGCTCGCCTATATGCACAATGGATGGAGCTTCGGCGACGCGGTCTACATGACGGTGCTGACGGTCTATACCGTCGGCTATGGCGAGGTGCATCCGCTCAATACGCCCGAGCTGCGCGCGATCACCATAACGCTGATGGTGCTTGGCTGCACTGGCATGATCTACCTCACCGGCGCGCTGGTCCAGTTCATCACGCTGTCGCAAATCCAACAAATGCTGGGATTGACCCGCATGAACAAGCAGATCGACGATCTCGACGGCCATGTCATCATCTGCGGTTTCGGCCGCACCGGCAGCATGCTGGCCAAGGAGCTTCGCGCAGGGAAGGCGAAATTTGTCATCGTCGAGCCAAATCATGACCGCTTCGTCGAGGCGAAGGAGCTTGGCTATCTCTGCATCCACGCCGACGCCGCGGAAGAATCGGTTTTGAAACAGGCGGGCATCGCGCGCGCGCGCGCGCTGGCGACTGTCGTTTCATCCGATCCGGCCAATGTCTTCATTACCTTGAGCGCGCGCAGCCTCAACAGCACGGTCCAGATCATCGCTCGCGGCGAGGAGCCCTCGACCGAGAAAAAGCTGTTTCAGGCGGGCGCCAGCGCCGTCGTGCTGCCGGCCCATATCGGCGCGGAGCAGATCGCCTCGATGATTCTGTTTCCGTCTATTGCAAGCGTCATACAATCGCCGGAGCGGCGCCGCCAGATGGAGCTGGATCTGCATGCGCTGGGACTGGAGATCGAGGTCGTCGTCGCCGCCGAGGGCAGCGCCTTTGCGGGCCTCACCGTCGAGGAGATCGAGCGCAAGGCCGAACGCAGCTTCTTCATCATCGCGGTGGAGCAGGCCGGCAGCGGCAAGGCGGAGCGCCCGCTGCCCGCAACGCGCGTCAACCCCGGCGACGGGGTCACGATCATGGGGCGCGCCGGGCGCGCCAACATCCTGAATAAATTCGCCGAGGCCGCGCGGTAGAGCATCGGACCCGAAAGCGGGAACCGCTTTCGAGACGAATCCGATGCTCCAACAGAGACTGAGGGGGCCGCGCCGGCCGTCCTTCACGCCGCCGTCAGATCATCGTCTTGACGGCGAACAGCACGATCAGCGCGATCCACGCCGTTTCAGCCAGCATCACGCCTAAAGGGCGCCAGCCGGCGGCGAAGAGAGCCTTGAACGAGGTTTTCATGCCGAGCGCCGCGATCGCTGTGACGAGGCACCAGCGCGAGACGTCATTGGCGAAATCGACCAGGATCTTCGGCAGTAGGCCAAATGAATTGGTGAGGACCAGGACCGCGAAACCGACGAGAAAAAGCGGCAGCGGCGGGCTTGCGCCTGAGCCGGCGCCGTTGCGCGCGACGGCAAGCGAAATGATGAAGACCGCCGGCAGCAGCATCGCCACGCGCAGAAGTTTGACATAAGTCGCGATATCGCCGGTCTCCGGCGAAATTGCATAGCCGGCGCCGACGACCTGTGCGACATCGTGAATCGTGCCGCCGATGAAAATGCCGGCGTGCTTGTGATCGAGACCGATCGAAGTCGCAAAGACCGGATAGAGGATCATCGCCAGGGTCGATAGCGCCGTGATGGTGACGACGGTCAGGATCGTGTCGCGTTCGCTATGCTCGTCGCGCGGCAGCACCGAGGCGATGGCCAGCGCCGCCGAAGCGCCGCAGATTCCGACCGCGCCGCCTGAGAGGACGCCAAAGCTTTTCGTGAGGCCGAGACGCGGGGCGATCAGGAGGCCGAGCACAATCGTCGTTGCGACGCCGACCGCCACCGTCGCTACCGGCGCGATGCCGAGCGAAGCGATCTGGCCGAGCGTGATGCGCAAACCGAGCAAGGCGACGCCGAGGCGTAGCACCGTCCGCGACGAAAATTCGATTCCTGCGACGCAGCGTCCGCCCTCGTGCAGGAAATGGAACGCCATGCCGAATAACAGGGCGAACAGCATGACGGGAGCGGTGTAGTGCTGCGACAGCCAAGTGGAGGCGAGGGCGATGGTGCCGGCGGCGAGCAGACCGGGGTAAATGGCGTGAATGAGCCTCGCCTGCGGCCATGATTTAAACCAGCGCGGCGGCGGGCTCGGCTCGATGGCGGCGATGCCCTCCATGCTGTCATACGAATCATAGATGATGTGCCGTCGCTGCATCCGGCATCCTCCGGTCGGGAAGTCAGCCGGCGGCAGACCGCCGGCGTGAGGCATTGCTCGCGGTGAATTGGCCGCGAGGCGAGAGAGGCGCCTTTACCGGCTGTCGCGCTTGGCCTGCGCGTTCTTGGTGTGCTGGCTGACCTCGCCGAGCTTGGCGCGGTTGCGCAGGAAGCTGCGGCCGCCTTCCTTGACGTGCATGCCCTCATTCGGCGTCGCGCCGGCGCCGGGGTGCTGCGTCTGCGCCTCGCGCGCGCGGCGCATTTCGAGCGCGCGGGTCAGGGCGTCCTTCATTTCGTCGCGCGCGGCCTTGGCGGCGCGGCGCGTCGCTTCGCGGTTGAGGCGCTGCATGGCGGCGGAGAGCACGTCGCGCTTCTCGCGCGATCCGGCGTCTTCCTGGACCGGCCGCGCGCCGTGCGGGGGCGCCTTGCCGCGCATTTCGCGGCGCTGGCGCGCGGCGATGTCGCGGGCGCGGTCGCGCCGCTCGCGCACATGCTTGGTGAGCTCGTGGAGTTCCTTGTCGGAGAGTTCGCCAAGGCCGGGATGATGCGAAGCCTCGACGAGCGCGATCTCATCCGTGTTGAGCACACTCCGTTCATGCCGAGCGCTGCGACCCATGTTTCTCTCCCATCACAAATGCGGACTCGGACGCCTTTGTGCGGCGCGGCGGCGGCGCTGGCAAGTGCGGCTTCTACGATTTGCGGCGATCGGACGCGGTCAAGGCCCGCACAAGTGGAATCAGGCGCCGTGAGCCCGATCATCAACCGCCCGACACATCAAATGGCCGCATTCCATGGATCGCCCGCCATCGGCCTCGCCCTCGCCTTGATCGCGATCGGCGCGCCGACGCCTGCCTCGCGCGGCGCGCCGTCCATCCATTATGCGCCTTCCGAGAATCTGGAGCGCATCGACGTCGCGCTGATCGATCGGGCCAGCGTCAGCATCGACATGGCGGCTTATGTGCTGACCGACTGGCCGGTGATGCAGGCCCTGAGCCGGGCGGCCGCGCGCGGCGTGCGGATCAGGCTGTATCTTGACAATGGCCGCATCGGCGAACGCGAACCCTCATTGCCCTTCGCGGCGTTGCTCGACAATCCCGCGATCGCGATCGGCCTCAAACGCGCGGGCGCGCCATTGATGCATCTCAAGGCCTATCAGATCGACGGACGGCTGCTCAGAACCGGCGCCGCCAATTTTTCGGCGTCCGGCCTGAAGCGGCAGGACAATGATCTGATCATCATCGAGAGTCCCGCGGCGGCGGATGAATTCAGGCGCCATTTCGAGGCGATTTTCGCGCAAAGCGAGCCTTTGCCGGCGGAGGCGTTTTCGCGCGCGGGTGTTTCACGTGAAACAGGCCCAGGTGTTTCACATGAAACACCTTTTTGACCGATTGCGGGACCGGACCGGATAGCCCGGAGCCGCGATCTTACGCGGCCGCGCCGGGATCTGTCCGCTCAGCCCTTGAGCTCGGAGGCCCCGCCATGCGCGGCCGACCATTCCGCCGGCGCGTTGAGGAATTTCTCGACCTCGTCCAGCGTTTGCGCCGCGAAGTAGCCGCCGTCCCGCGCGACGCCAAGTATATCGCGCCAGGTGGTGAGATAATGCAGCGTGACGCCAAGCTCGCGCATGATCGTCGCCGTCTGCGGAAAGATGTCATAGAAGAAAAACACGAAGGCGTGGTCGCAGGACTGCCCCGCCTCGCGCAAAGCCTCGCAGAAACTGACCTTGCTGCGCCCGTCGGTGGCGAGATCTTCGACAAGCAGCGCGCGGCCGCCGTCGTGAATGTCGCCCTCGATGCGCGCATTGCGGCCGAAACCTTTCGGCTTCTTGCGGATATATTGCATCGGCAGCATGAGGCGGTCGGCGAGCCAGGCCGCGTAGGGGATGCCAGCCGTCTCGCCGCCGGCGATGACGTCGAGCCGCTCATAGCCGATCTCGCGCTCGATCGTCGTCACCGCGAAGTCGATGATCCGCGTGCGCAGGCGCGGGTAGGAGATGATCTTGCGCATGTCGGTATAGACCGGACTGGCCCAGCCCGAGGTGAAGATGAAAGGCTTTTCTGCGTTGAACAGAATGGCCTCCACTTCGATCAGCATTTTCGCGGTTTCCCGCGCGATGATCTGCTTTTCGGGCGAAGGCGCTTCCATTGATCTGATTCCTCAAGCGTTGTGGCGGATGCCCTCTTCCCTAGTTTATCCGCGCGGATTGGCCAAGCGCGGCGGGTGCCCCTTTCTGGAATAAGTCTAACAGAGCCTTTTGAATCAGATAGATGCGTTACATGATGAAACAAAAATTGCGGTGATTTCCGCGCCAATATGCGCTGAATCAAACAAAACCGCGCGCGCCCGGCCAAAGAAGCCTGATCCGGTTCGCGCTCGCCGATTTGCCTCTGGCCCCGGCGGCGGATAGACGAAGGAAGACGTTCATGACGCTTCAATTTGAGAAGGATGCTCGACGTGACTGACGCGACCGGCGCCTTGCCCGCGTGGCTCCCTCTTTCCGTACTGGTCTTCGCCGTGCAGATGCTCGTCTATCATGGCGTCGGGCTCTGGTTCGAATGGTGCGACCGCACGGGCCGGCTGTCCGACTTCAAGACCCGTCCGGTCGAGCGCATGAGCTATTTCGCGCTGATGCCGCGCGTGCTCGCCAATCAGTTCCTGATCCTGCTGCCCTCGATGGTCGCGGTTCAGTATCTGGGGCTCGCCTTCGTCGGCGCGCCGCATCTCGTCTGGTGGCATTTCCTTATCGCCATGGTCTTCATGGGCTTTGGCCACGACATCGTGCAATATATCGCCCATCGCGTGGTGCTGCACCGGCCGACGCTGATGCGCAAGCTCGGGCATAGCGTGCATCACACGACCACCGGGAGCCGGGGAATCAGCGCCTGCTATATGAGCTTCGCCGATTTCTTCCTCGAAATCGTGCTGCCTTACCTCATTCCGCTGATCATTGTGCGCGCCGGCGCCGATATTTCGTTCCACTGCCTTGTCGCGGGCCTTGGCGCCATCGGCGGCCTTTACGAACATGCGGGCTATGATTTCTCGCTCAAAATTCCGCGCGGGTTGGCGGGGCTGAAGGGGCGCTTTTATGATGCGCTCGCCGGCCTCACGACCAGCAAGGCCCATGCGGAGCATCACCGGCGCGGCATGGTCAGCTTCAGCGACGGCTTCGGCAGCCCCGGCATTTGCGACGCGATTTTTGCAACGCGCTGGGATCTCGTCGCCGAGCGCGTCCCGACGCGCACGCGCGACGCGCGGGAAGAGGCCGCGCACTGAGCGGGGGGGCCAAATCGGTACGGCCGACACAGAAGGCGAATGCGCGCGCGAAATCGATGATGTAGATGTGGGGGTACAGCAGGCGGCGACGTCTAGCGATTGTTGACATCGAATTTGCTCCGCTTCACCCTCCCGTCACCGCGCAGGCGACATAGGCTTGGAAGCACCGATGGATTGGCGTCTCTGGATTGGGTTTGCCGTTGCTTCGGCGATCATGGGGATGATTCCCGGACCGGGCGTCGCCAGCATCATTGGCTATGCGGTGAGTTCAGGCCGCAAGACGGCGTTTGCCTCGGTCGCAGGCATGGCGTTCGGCAACGCCGTCGCGATGACGCTCTCGTTAGCTGGCGTCGGCGCCCTGCTCGCCGCATCTGCGGTCGCATTTTCGATCATCAAATGGGTTGGAGCCGTTTACCTGATTGTGCTGGGCGTCGTCAGCATCATGAAAAGCCGCCACCTTGCGAATGGGACTTCGATTTCGGCTGCGCCGATCTCTCCCTGCGTCGCTTTCGCCAGCAATATCGCTGTTGGAATTTTCCATCCGAAAACGATTGTTTTTTATGTCGCCTTTGTACCGCAATTCATGACCCCGCAGGGTGATTACGCGCTTCAGGCTACGATCCTGACCGCTACATTCTGCCTTGTGGTGGCCGGAACAGACGCTCTTTACGCCATAGCCGCCTCGCACGCATCCCGCCTTCTGACGACGCCGGGCGCGGGCGTCTGGTTGAAGCGGGCAGGGGGCGGCGCGCTCGTCGCCTCGGGCATAGCGACGGCGGCCGCGCGGAACTGACGTGTAAATCGACGCCTGATTTCACGCGTCGCCGCTACGGGCTCGACTGAATCACCTCAAAGCCCTCGAACTCGGGGCGTCCGAGCGTCTTCGGCTTCTGGTCGCCGGCGCTTTTATGGGCGTCGCGGAACTGCTCGGATTTGGTCCAGGCGATGAAATCGTCGTAGCTGTTCCAGAGCGTGTGCGAGGCATAGAGAACGTGATCCTCGTGCTCCGGACCGCGGAGCAATTGAAATGTGACGAAGCCCGGAACTTCGCCGAGCCGCGAGTCGCGGTTCGCCCACATATCCTCGAAGGCCTTTTGCGCCTCTTTGAGGACTTTGAAACGGTTCATGGCGATATACATGCGGGTTTCTCCGGGGCCGGGTTCGGGAGATTTCGGCTGGGCGCCGGGCAATCTCAAATTGCCTTTCATCTCTTGGCGGCGAGTGTGGCGAGCGGATCGCTCCTGTCAAGGACGCGCGTTTCACGCGCGCCGGCGGAGCCGGTGCTTCGCATCCTTGACAGGCGCGAGTCCGCCTCGCCGAAAATGCCCGCCATGTGATGAATGGCGAAGACTGATCGGGGGAGGCGCCCAGTAATGCCTCGCTTTGCGAGGTCAGTTGAACGCCGACGCATAGGCCTGAATGAATGGGCCGTCGTGGCCGGGTCGAGCCCGGCCATCCAGTCGCCGACGATTGGATGCGCGGTTCAAGCCCGGCCATGACGCGTGGGTCGCCAAGATC
Organism: uncultured Alphaproteobacteria bacterium; assembly: GCA_963767805.1. Taxonomy (GTDB): domain Bacteria; phylum Pseudomonadota; class Alphaproteobacteria; order Rhizobiales; family Beijerinckiaceae; genus Methylocapsa. The sequence goes on from CAVYFP010000032.1 coordinate 171,275, forward strand.
GGCTAACGGCGGCGCGCTTGATGCATCGCGCTTCGATCGCGTTATAGTCGTCGCCTGAAAGTTCTTGCGTGATTCCCGTGCCGCCAATCAAAAAGGCCATCCAAATTCACGGCGAAGATGGCGCCAAAGCCGTTCTGCTCGATATCGAGGGCGTCATTTGCGTCGGCGGGGACGCTTTGCCGGGTTCCCTCGATGCGATCCGGCGCCTTCGCGACCTTGGCGTTCCGCATAAATTCATCACCAATACGACGCGTCGTCCGCGCCGCCAGATCATTGAGGATCTGGCGCGGCTTGGCGTCGAGGCCGCGCGCGAGGATGTCTTCACGCCCTCGATCGCCGCGCGGGATCTGCTCGCGGCCGAGAAACTTAGTCCTTTGCTCATCGTGCATCCAAATCTGCGCGAGGATTTCGCGGGGCTGCCGGATCGCGCGGACGGCCGCTTCGACGCCGTCGTCGTCGGCGACGCGGGCACGTTTTTCACCTATGATCTCCTGAACCGCGCCTATCGGATATTGATCGAGGGGGCGGCGTTTTTTGCGCTGGCCAAAAACCGCAATTTTCTCGATCGCGACGGCCAGTTGAGCCTCGATACAGGCGCCTTCGTCGCGGCGCTGGAATATGGCTCGGGCAGGACGGCGAGCGTGGTCGGCAAGCCCGCGCCCAGCCTTTTTCAGGCGCGCCATTGAAAGCATGGGCGTTCCCGCCGCGGATGTCGCCATGATCGGCGACGACGCCGAGGCCGATGTCGGCGGCGCCATGGCGGCGGGCCTTAAGGGCGTTCTCGTTCGGACGGGGAAATACCGGCCGGGGCAGGAGACGAATTCTGGCCGCGCCGCCGACCTTCATGGCCGAGGACCTCAAGGGCGCCATCGACCGGCTTTTTGGCTGAGCTTGCGCTTGCAATGATAATCGAAAGGTTTTGACCCTTGTCATAACCCTGTGCGCATGGGCGCCCTAGGCTCGCAAAACTCGCCCTTTGCAAAAGGATGGATGCGCCGATGAGACGGATGCCGAAAATCGTCCAGATGCTGGGGCTCGCATGCGCGAGTCTCGCCATGTTGAGCCATTCCGCAGCGGCCGGGGGGGCGACGACGGATGACGCGCCGCCCGCCGAAATCCGCGCCGCGCTGCCGCCCGACCGGGCCAAGGCCTTGCACGACTGGAGCTATTCGCTCGCCCTGCAGGCCGCGACCTGGGGCTATCCGCTGGTGGTGATGTATAATCTTCGCCAGAACGTCGCCTTCGGGGCGACGCCCAAAGCGGCGCCGAACGACCTCTGGCGCATGAGCGACATCACGACGCCCGAACTGGCGCGGCAGGCGCGCTATGTGACGCCCAATGTCAACACGCTCTATGGTTTCGGCTTCCTCGATCTTGGCCCCGAGCCGGTGATCCTCTCGCTGCCGGATTCGAAGGGTCTTTATTACATGGTCGAGGTGGTCGACATGTGGACCAACGCCTTCGCCTATCCGGCGGGGACGGCCGCAGGCTACAAGGGCGGCGTCTATGCGCTGACGGCTCCCGGCTGGAGCGGCGAACTGCCGGCCGGCGTTCGACGCATCGAGGCGCCGACGCGCTGGGTGATGATCCAGCCCCGCGTGCATGTGAAATCGGAAGGCGATCTCGCCGAAGCGCAGGCCGTGCTGGGCGCCATCGTCACCAAACCGCTCTCGGCCTGGCTCGGCAAGCCGGCTCCCGCCGCAGTTGCTTATGACTATCCCGCGCCAGAACTCACCGACGATACGCAATCGGCCAGCGTGCTGAACTATCGCGATCCGCTGCAATTCTGGGATCTTCTGTCGCTTGCCCTGAATGAAAATCCGCCGCCGCAGGACCAGAAAGCGGCGCTGCTGCCGCAATTCGCGCCGCTTGGCCTCGAACTCGGCGCCAAATGGGACCGCGCGAAGATCAATCCGATCGTCCTCGACGCCATGGCGCAGGCGGCGCGCGAGATCGCGCCGCTTCTGGCGATTTTGCCGCTGGGTCAATTCGTCAATGGCTGGGTGCTGCCGCCGCCGAGCATCGGCGATTTCGGCACGGACTATAAGGTGCGCGCCGTCACCGCGCGGGTGGGGCTCACCGCCAATACGCCGAAGGAGGCCATCTATATTTACGGGCTGGCCGACGCGCAGGGCAAGCTGCTCGACGGCGCGAAACGCTACGAGCTGACGCTGCAGCAGACGCCGCCCTTCAACGCGCCCGGCTTCTGGTCGCTGACCATGTATGACGCGCAGAATAATTACACCGTGCCGAATGCGATCAATCGCTATTCGCTCGGCAGCGACAATGCGCTGAAGCGCAACGCGGATGGGTCGGTGACGATCGCCATTCAAGCTGGCCAGCCGGAGGGCTCCGCGTCCGAAAACTGGCTGCCGGCGCCGAAGGGCCCGTTCTATCTGATCCTGCGCAGCTACTCGCCGGGGACGGCGATGATCGATGCGCTGACCGATCCGAAGGCCTTTCCCTTGCCGCCCATCAAAGAGGCGCAGTAAGGCCTGCATCGAACTGAAGACGCCTTGTGCGGGAGCTGATTTCCCGTACAAGGTCGCGCATGAAATCTTGCTGGTTCACGCGTTTCCTTTGGGCGCTTTTGTGCTTGGCGCTGCTAGCCGAGCCCGGTCTCGCGCAGGATGAGGCCAAGCCGGCGGCAGCCGCCTTCGTCGGCGCCGCGGCCTGCGCCGGCTGCCACGCCGATCAGGCGAAAAGCTGGGCCGGCTCGCATCACGCGCAGGCGATGCAGAAGGCGACGCCAGCGACGGTGCTCGGCGATTTCAATGGCGCGAGCCTCGATCATCACGGCGTCGCGACGACCTTCAGCCGCAATGGCGATGCCTTCATGGTGCGCACCGAAGGTCCGGACGGCGCGCTGCATGATTACGAGATCGCCTATACGTTTGGCGTCTATCCGCTGCAGCAATATCTGATCGCTTTTCCGGGCGGGCGCTATCAGGCGCTCGGGATCGCATGGGACAGCCGGCCGAAGGATCAGGGCGGCCAGCGCTGGATGCATCTTTATCCGAACGAGACGCTGGCCCCGGGCAGCCCGCTGCATTGGACCGGCCGCGACCAGACCTGGAACTATCAATGCGCGGCCTGCCATTCGACGGATCTGCAAAAGAACTATGATCTCGCCAGCCAACAGCTATGCGACGAGCTGGAGCGATGTGAACGTCTCCTGCGAGGCCTGCCATGGTCCCGGGCTCGCGCCATGTCGATTGGGCGAAGGCGAGAGCGGCGGGGAGCGCGGCGGACGATGATCCGCATCAGGGCCTGACGACCTGGCTCGAGGCGCCGGCAAAGGACGTCTGGCGCATGAACCCGGACACCGGCATCGCGCAGCGGACGACGCCGGCGGACGGCCATGAACTCGATGTCTGCGCGGGCTGCCATGCGCGGCGCAAGGTCATCGCGAAAAATGCGCCGGTTGGGACGCCCTTCCTCGACGCCAATCTGCCCGCGCTGCTGGAGCCGGGACTCTTTCACGCCGACGGGCAGATCGACGGCGAGGTATTCGAATATGGCTCCTTCCTGCAGAGCCGGATGCATCATGCCGGCGTGACCTGCTCCAATTGCCATGAGCCGCATAGCCTCGCCTTGCGGGCGCAAGGCAACGCGCTTTGCGCGCAATGTCATTTGCCGGCCAAATTCGACGTCGCCGCCCACACCGCATCACGAGCCGGGAAGCGCCGGGGCGCAATGCGTCAATTGCCACATGCCTTCGAAGACCTACATGATCGTGCATGAGCGCCGCGACCACAGCCTGCGTGTGCCACGCCCGGATCTGACGCTGGCGATCGGGACGCCCAACGCCTGCGGTGCGTGCCACGCCGACAAGGGGCCGGCATGGGCGGCGCAAAAACTCGCCGAGTGGTTTCCGTCCGGCCGCCAGACGCAGGGCCATTACGGCCTCGCTCTGAGCGCGGGCCGCACCGGCTCCGTGGACGCCGAGCAGCGCCTCGACGCGTTGATCGCCGACGCCGGGCAGCCCGCCATCGCGCGGGCGAGCGCGCTTGCGCTGCTTCAGCCTTACGCCTCGTCGCGGTCGCAAGCCGCCATCGAGGCGGCGTTGAAGGATCCCGACCCGCTCGTTCGCGCCGCCGTCTTCCGCGTGCTGCCGCCCGCGCCGCCGGCCGCCATGGTCAAGGCCTTCGCGCCGCTGCTGAGCGATCCCATCCGCGCCGTCCGCGTCGAGGCCGCGCGTGCGCTCGCCGGCGCGGATTCGAGCGCAATGACGGACGAACAGAAAACCGCGCTCGCAGCCGCCTATCTGGAGCTCGTCGAATGCCGAAATGACCGACGCCGATCGTCCCGAGGCGCATCTCAATCTCGGCCTCGTCGACATGCGGCGCGGGCAGGGCGCCGCGGCCGAAGCGGAATATCAGACGGCCTTGCGCCTCGACCCCGCATTCGTGCCGGCCCTCGTCAATCTCGCCGATCTCGATCGGGCGCGCGGCGCGGACGACGCCAGCGCCGATCTGCTGCGCAAGGCCGTGGCTATCGAACCCAACAACCCCGATGCGCATCATTCGCTCGGTCTCGCTTTGGTGCGCCAGAAGAATTACGCTGCGGCGCTGGCCGAGTTGCGCAAGGCGAGCGAGCTTGCGCCCGACAATGCGCGCTACGCCTATGTCTACGCGATCGCGCTGAACACGGTCGGCGGCCGTCCGCAGGCGACGGCTCTGCTCGAAGAGACGCATCGGCGCCATCCGGCGGACCGCGACGTTCTGCTCGCGCTGGTGTCGATCGCGCGGGAGACGGGCGACGACGCGGCGGCCCTGCGGCACGCCCGCGAACTTGCCGCGCTTTATCCAAACGACGCGCAGCTTCGCCAGCTCGTCCGCCAACTCGAACAGGGGCGGCCGCAATAGGCTCCTCCGACGGGAATTTTGCTGACAAAATCGGGCGGCGCATGTTTAATCGCCGCGGCGGGCGAGACGGCGCGCGTCTGATATGGAAGGAAGACGCCATGCGCAGGCAGACGAGTTCCGGTCAGGCGGTCGATCGCATGAAACCGTTGCAGTTCGTTGGCCCCGGCGAAAGCCTTTCGGTGCTCTGTCTTGGCGCCCATTCCGACGATATCGAAATCGGCGTCGGCGCGACCTTGCTGAGCCTCATCGCGCGCGGCGTGCGTCTGAACGTGCATTGGTGCGTCCTGAGCGGCGAGGGCCAACGCCTGCATGAGGCGAAGGCCTCGGCGCTGGATTTTCTCGAAGGCGCGGCGCGCGCGGACGTCGAGGTCGCGGACTTCAGGACCAGTTTTTTCCCCGAGCAGAGCGAAGCGATCAAAAGCTGGTTCGAGTGGCTGAAGCCGCGAAGCGCCGCCGAGGTCATTTTCACCCACCGCCGCGATGACGCCCACCAGGATCACCGGGAAATCAGCCGGCTGACCTGGAATACGTTCCGCGATCACACGATCCTCGAATATGAGATCCCGAAATGGGACGGCGACATTGGTCAGCCCAATCTTTATGTGCGGATCTCGCCGGCGGCGCTACAGCGGAAGATCGACCTGCTGATGGCGCATTTCGGAACCCAGCGTTCGAAACACTGGTTCGACGAGGAAACCTTTCGCGGGCTGGCGCGGCTGCGCGGCCTCGAATGCGGCGCGCCGGAACGCTACGCGGAAGCCTTCTTCGCGCGAAAACTGACCTTGATTTAAGGGCCGCGATTTGAGCGGCGGCCTAGACGCTCTGGCGCGAGGAGGACGCGATTGAGGCGTCATCGATCAGCGCATTGTCCGTCAGCGCAACTTGCGCCGGTCCGATTGGTTTGTCCGACGCCCGGAAAACCAGCCCGCCGATGATCGCGCGCATGATGGTTTTTGCGCGCAGTAACCGATGATCGTTTGCGAAAAGCGCCTGCATCGCTTCGATCGTCGATTTGCCGAAGAACAGCAATGCATTGCCGAGGCCGTAATATTTACGTCTTACATAAACGAGATTTCGATAGTGGTAGAAGAAATCCTCGATCCGGCGCGGGTCGATTTCACGCAGAATGCTGTACCGGCCGCTGACCCGCCGAAGATGCGTCACCATGCTCTTGCCGACCATGTAACCGGGCAGCGTGTTGGTGACGCGCGATGCGAAATCAATGTCGCATTGGGAGCCGTAGAATTCAGGGTTGACGCCGCCGCAGCGCGTCAGCGTGTTGCGCGGAATCAACACGGAGCACAAGGTCGTCCAGCGGATCCTGACAAGACCCTTGGCAAGCAGCGTCGCCCAAACCGGATCCTCTCCGGGCGGCCTTCGCATCTCGATTTCAGGCACGTTATTGGGCAGACCATCCCCCGAAACGATCGCGCTCGCCAGAAACCCCACATCCTCCGCGCGCGTGAAATTCTCGGCGAAGGCCTCGCGCAACATCTGAAGCGCGGTCGGGGAGGGGATGACATCATCATCCATGATCCAGATCGATCCGCAACCCGCCTGCCAGGCGAGGCGAATAATCTGGTCGAACGCGGCGGCGGGGCCAATGTTGGCCGCGACCGAAAAATAGCGGATGCGCCGATCGTCCAGATAGCCTTTGGCGCGAAGCTGCTCCTTCGTGCCATCGGTCGAGGCGTTGTCGAAAATGAAGATCAGATCGGGCGGCGCCGTCTGCGACAGGCACGCCTCAAGGCAGCGGCAAAGCAAATCCCTGCGATTGTAAGTGACGATGGCGGCGATGACCTGACCCAACGGCGAGGCGGCTTCGGACACCCGGTCGTCGATGGGAGAGTTCTGATTCAAATGCCGCCTCTCGGATTTGCGCTCGCCGCCTTGGTCCATTTCCGGGGCGCAAGAGGCTTCAATACAAGCCGCCTAAATCCAAGCGCCGCGAATATAATATTGCGCTTCCTCAATGATGTCGCAGACAATGTCGCAAAAGCGAAGTTCGAAGTCGCCGGCGCGACAATCGAAGTTTCAAAAGCGGCAATCGGAAACGAGGATTGTCGCTTCATTTTGGCTTCAAAACCTGGACAAGTTACCAGCAGATGTAAGGCCACTTACTACTCCACTTTGGGGCGAGGGTCAATGAACAGGGGATCCCGCTGGAGCTGATCGGGCGCTATTGGCGAAAAGGCGTGCGTTGCGGCGTCGCGATTTGTAACTTTTGCGACACGTTCTGATGTGAGAAAGACGACCCGTGCGACCCGTGCGACCCGTGCGCGCGTTCGGGCGGCGCGGGAGGGCGGGTTGCATCCGCCTGAGGCCGGCGCGGCGATCGGCGCATGACTGGCATGATGCGTGCTGTCTATCCGATTAAGGCCGTCGGTCGACGTCTGATTTGACTGGAATCCGACAAAATTGCGCTGGCGAGGGGGCTCGCCAGAGCCCACGTTTTGAGGTTGCCGTTATGTATCCGCCTGTCACGCGCGCGCTCACTCTCCGGCCAGGGGCCGCGATCGATCAAAAGTCACGCGCGTTTCAATCGGCATTGCGCGCCCGCTTGCGCAGCGTCGGCCTGCGGCCGACGCGCCAGCGGATGGAGTTGGGGGCGCTCTTGTTTCGTGACGGAGACCGCCATGTCACCGCTGAAAAACTCCACGTCGAGGCGCAGCAGGCGCGTCCGCCGATCTCGCTGGCGACGATCTACAACACGCTGAACCAGTTCACTACCGCAGGGCTGCTGCGCGAGATCGCCGTGCAGGGCGCGCGCGCCTGGTACGACACCAACACCGGTCCGCATTACCATTTTTTGCTCGATAATGAGCTATTCGACATTCCCGCCGGAGCGGTCGGGGCGCTGAACCTTCCTGAACCGCCGGCCGGCATGGAGATTCTCGGCGCGGATCTGATCGTTCGGGTCCGGAGGGTTGATCAGAGTCAATGAGAAGAGCCCGGCGGCGCGTGTAGAGCATGACCACTCGAAACTTCCTTTCTTCATGCCCTTCGTCGAGGATGAGGCTCCATTGCGGCCGCGCGCGTTCCGGCCGCAAGGCGCGGGGCCTGCGGCGCGGCGCTGCCAAACGGCTTTGCGTCGCTGGCCCAGGGTTGGGCATTGGTTTGGGTATTGGAATTGGCGTTCAGGCTCCATGGAAGCTAAGCTCTCGCAACCCCGTAAATCCGACTTCGATCTCATCGGAGGCGACGCGGTCGTCGACCGGCTTGTCGAAGCTTTCTATCGCAACATGGATTTGCGTCCCGATGCGCAAACCATCCGCGCCATGCATGCGAGCGAACTCGGACCAACCAAGGCGATCTTGAAACTCTACCTCCGCGAATGGCTGGGCGGCCCGGCCTCCTATTCGGCGCAGCGCGGTCACCCGCGGCTGCGCCAGCGGCATGGCCATCTGGCTATCGGTCCGGCGGAACGCGACGCCTGGCTTGGCTGCATGAACGCGGCGTTGGACGAGGAGGCGTCGGATCCGATCCTCCGGGAAAGATTGAAAGGCGCCTTTAACAAACTGGCCGATTGGCTTCGCAATGACTTGGGAAATGAACATGACAAGCATCACTGACACGGCATTTGGATCGCTCGACGCCGAAGGGCGGCTCCTTAACGCCGTTTTGAAAGGACCGACCGAGAAGCCCGGCCGCTTTGGCTTTCGCGGCGAAATCGCGTTGAAATTCGCGCCGCAATTCGCCGATGAGAAGAGGCCGCCGGAACTGACCACGGAACAGGTCATCGCCGTCGCCGACGCCGGCTCCCCGACCATCCCGTTTCTGGCCGCCTATCTCCAGTCCTTCGAGCATCTCGAGGCCCTGGCGGCGGTTCTTCAGGGCAAACTGACGCCTGAGGGCAAATATTTCGCCTTCTGCAACAACATCGACCTCCTGAGCAAATATCGGGTCGAGATTGGCGGCGCGCCCTTTTACGTGCTGCCGCTCGATGAATCGACTGTCTACAACGAGCTGCTCGAATTGCTGAATCTCGACAAGACGACGCTCAAGAAGTCGAGCGTCGGCGGCAAGACCGACGCCGTCGCCAACGCCGCGCTGAAATTCGAGGCCAAGTTCGATCCGATTACCTTCGCGCAAGGCGTCGAACGCATGGGGCCCGTGAAGAACCGCTACGAAAACAGGCCGGTTTAATTCGGCTTCAGCGACTGGCCTAAATCCTGATCGAAGGGCGTGATTTGAAAATTCAAATCACGCCCTTTTTTCGGTTCGAAGCCGGAAGTGGCCGTCGGCGCGTCGATCACGATGCGTCTCGATTATGATCAATCGAGACGCATCAACTGATTGACGGGAAATTGCCGCGGAGTCAGGGGCTTGAGCATTTTCTCGTGATCAGATCGGTTTTGTCTGATCGCGATATGCTTCAGAACTTCTTGACCCGGATATTGTGCTTGCGCAGCGCATAGCCGATCTGCCGCGGGGTCAGGCCGAGAATGCGCGCGGCCTTGGCTTTCACCCATCCCGCCCGCTCCATGGCGTCGACGATCCGCTCCCTGTCGGAACGGAGATCGGCGCCGCCGGGAGGGAGCGCGTCCGCGATTGGCGGAACGGCGGCCTGGGGGAAATGCGCAACCGTCTCATCCGCCTCGCGGGCATCGCGGGTCGTCGGCGCGGCGGGGTGCGGCACGATTGGAAGCGGATAAATCATTCCATGCGAGAATTGCGGCGAGTCAGCGCCTTTCCATAAGACCGCGGACAGGCATCCATCGTTCTGGCAGGCGAAGTCCGCCGCCTCGATTTCGTGATGTGGCGCGAGCGTGGCGGTGCGACGCACGCAATTCTCGAGTTCGCGAATATTGCCCGGGAATTTACAATGCGATAGCACGGCGATCGCCGAGTTGGAGAGCGTCAGGTCGGAACGTTGCTCGCTGTTGAAGCGCTTGAGGAATTCATTGGCGAGCGGAATCAGGTCGCCCTCGCGCTCGCGCAGGGGCGGCAGAAAAATCGGGACGACGCTGATGCGATAATAGAGATCGGCGCGAAATTCGCCGCGCTCAACGGCGACCTCCAGATTTTTGTTGGTGGCGCAGACAAGCCGCACGTCCACTTTGATCGGCCGCATGCCGCCGACCCGTTCGAACTCGCCTTCCTGAAGGACGCGCAGGAGCTTCGCCTGGAACGACGCGGAAATGTCGCCGATTTCGTCAAGAAACAGCGTGCCGCCGTCCGCGAGTTCGAAACGGCCCTTGCGCATCGCCTGCGCGCCTGTGAAGGCGCCGCGTTCGTGACCGAAGAGTTCGGATTCGAGAACGCTCTCCGGCAAGGCCGCGCAATTCAGCTTGATGAAGGGTTTTGTGTGCCTTGACGACAGATTGTGAATCGCGGCGGCGAATAATTCCTTGCCAGTGCCGGATTCGCCGCGCAGCAACACGGTCGACCGGCTCTTCGCGACGATCTTGATTTTTTTGACGACCGAACGCACCGCGGGGCTGTCGCCGACGATTCCTTCGATGCCGCTGAACTTCGTCTCGGGCAGACGCAGACGGTTGTTTTTCTCGAGGCGCGCGTTCTCCTGCATCAGCCTTTCGCGATCGTGCGCGACGAGCTTGTGAAGCCGCAGCGTCTGTCCGACGAGATTGGCGACCATCGTCAGAAAGCGGACATCATGATCGAAGCGGACATGCGAACCGCCCGAATTGACGCGATCGACGGTCAATGTGCCGACGACCTCGTCGCCATCCTTGATCGGAACGCCGATCAGGGAGTAGGGCTGGCCGTCTTTCGGCCCCCACCCCGAAATGTCCGAGCCGGCGAACAGGCGCGACGTGCGCACATTTTCGATGACGAGAGGCATTTTCGTCGTGACGATCTGTCCGATCGCGCGTTCTGGCAGGCGGTCGAAATAGATCTTGGCGGTATTTTCAGACCAGCCGGAGCCGACCACGATTTCGGGCGTCCCGCTTTTGTCGAGCAGGGCGATCAGGCCATGGCGCATGTCGAGAAAGCTCGACAGCAAGGTCAGAACGCCGGCAAGATTGGTCTCCAGGCGGTTGACCGACGCCAGCAGCTTCGAAATTTCATAAACGCCAACAAGCGCCGTCTCGCCAGGATCGTTGCCGCGCCCCTCGGGCGCCGCCATCATGGTTTTTGGCTGCTGGACCATCGCACTTCCCTTCAATCAGAATCGTGAATGGTAAAGAACATTCACAGCAAGTCGCGTGCCGCGATGTACAGAAGATTACATTTCGAGCGGAGGCGGCGCCGCGGATTTGCGCCTAAAGTGACACCGGCCGTCAGGTTTGTCGCATTTAAGACAAATATTTATCAATGACTTACTAACGGATAGACAGAGCATCCTGTTCCTATAAATATATGGCTTAAGCGGCCGTCGCCGCCTGCGCTAAAAAGCGCCGACCTGCTGTCCAAAAAAGCACTGGCCCGTCGTTTGCTATGTTTTCGGCGGGGGCCATGCGCATGAACGACGACATGCAACTTCAGACACGCGATCTAACGCCGAAGCCGTTCGCGGTCATCCTCGGCACCAATGAAATCGCGTCGGCCATCGCGGTTTTTCTGAACCGGAACGGTTGGGGCGTTGTCCTCTCACATGATCCCAGCCCGCCTGTGTTCCGGCGCGGGATGTCCTTTCACGACGCCCTATTCGGAGATCGCGCCGCAATCGACGAGATTGTCGCGCAGCGCGCCGAAAACGGCGTTGAGGTGCTCTCGGCGCTCGCCGGCGTCAACGCCGTCGCGGTGACCCCGCTCGGGCTTCTGGACCTGCTGGTTTTACGCACCTTAGATCTCATCGTCGACGCCAGATTGCAAGAGGCGGCGCAAAGGCCCCACCTCAGAAATCTTGCGGGATTGACGATTGGACTTGGACCCGGATTCGCAGCCGGCGTCGACTGCGATATCGCATTGGCCGTCCAGTCCGAAAAGGTCGCATTCGCGATTGCGGGGGAGGCTGACGAGGGCCGGGGCGCGCTGGAGCGCTTCATCTACGCAGACCGCCGCGGCTTGTGGCGGACCGCGGTCGATCTCGGATCGCGCACGTTTCGACAACTCGTCGTCGGCCATGTCGGCGGCGCCGCAGTCAGCGCAGAGACCGACGGAATTTTAATCGGCATCGTGCGGGACGGCAGCGAAGTCGTGGAGGGCGATATTCTCGCCGAACTGGAGCCCCGCATCCGTCAGGCGACATGGACTGGCATGGATAGGGCCGGGCGGGCCACAGCGCGGGCCGTTGTGCGGGCGGTGAACGCCGCTGGGACCGGAGCGCGCCGCGCCCGGCTGAAACGGCTGGCGCAGGATATCGACCCGGGAAATTGAGCAAAACGCCATGCGGTAATTTGCGCGGCGCGCTCCCTCGTCGGGCGCTGGGCGCATGCGCCATGGCCTCGCCCGAAACAGGCCGCTGGGCGCGGCCCCTCAAATCGAGCCTGAATTTGCGCCCCAGATCGGGCCCTGGATTGAATGTCGATTTAGCGACACGCGCCTAGCGCTTTCCAGACAAGTGTCCGCATCGCGACATCGCGCGGCCAGATTGGAATTATTCTTCATAATCAAGCGTTTGCTGGACAGGGTCGGGTTGGCACGCTTGTTGCGCAAACCTTTCTCGCAAAGCGTTTTGCTCACCGGCGACAGCCTCGCGGGTATGAGCGCGCGTTCCCAAGCTGTTCCGGCGCAAAGCCTACCGCGAGGAATCGATATGGAAGAGGCCTTTCAACTCAACGAATTCGAAGCCGTCAAAGCCGAGGGGCTCGACGACCTGCTGCAAAAAATCGCCGATCACAAGGGCTGCGGCACATCTGGCGGCAGCGGCAAGGCGAGCTGCGGCACGTCCGCCGGCCCAGCCGATATGGCTCCCGACGTGTGGGAGAAGGTGAAGAACCATCCTTGCTACAGCGAGGAGGCGCATCACCATTACGCGCGTATGCATGTCGCGGTCGCGCCCGCCTGCAACATTCAATGCAACTACTGCAATCGCAAATATGATTGCGCCAATGAGTCGCGCCCCGGCGTCGTCAGCGAAAAGCTGACGCCCGAGCAAGCCGCCAAGAAAGTCCTGGCTGTCGCGTCGACGATCCCGCAAATGACCGTTCTCGGCATCGCCGGGCCGGGCGACCCGCTGGCCAATCCGGCGAAGACCTTCAAGACCTTCGAGCTCATCTCCAAGACGGCGCCCGACATCAAGCTGTGCCTCTCCACCAACGGACTGGCGCTGCCCGATCACGTCGATACGATCGCCGGCTTCAACGTCGATCACGTGACGATCACGATCAACATGACCGATCCCGAAGTCGGCGCTGAAATCTATCCGTGGATCTTCTGGAAGAACAAGCGCGTCACGGGCAAGGAAGCGGCGAAGATCCTGACGGATCGTCAGCTGCAGGGTCTCGAAATGCTGACCGAGCGTGGCATCCTCTGCAAGGTCAATTCCGTGATGATCCCCGGCATCAACGATCAGCATCTCGTTGAGGTCAACAAGGCGGTGAAATCGCGCGGCGCCTTCCTGCACAACATCATGCCGCTGATCTCCGCCCCCGAACACGGAACCGTGTTCGGCCTCAACGGCCAGCGCGGCCCGTCGGCCCAGGAGCTGAAGGCCCTGCAGGACAGCTGCGAAGGCGAGATGAACATGATGCGGCATTGCCGCCAGTGTCGCGCCGACGCCGTCGGACTTCTCGGCGAGGATCGCAGCGCGGAATTCACCACCGACAAGATCATGGAGATGGACGTTAAATACGACATCGACGCGCGCCAGGCCTATCAGAACAAGGTCGAGGAAGAGCGCATGGCGAAAGTCGAGGCCAAGAACGCCGAGTTGCAGACCCTTGCGGGCGAAGCGAGCGACGTCTCCATCCTCATCGCCGTCGCAACCAAGGGCAGCGGGCGCGTCAACGAACATTTCGGCCACGCCAAGGAGTTCCAGATCTACGAACTCAGCACCAAGGGCGCGAAATTCGTCGGACATCGCCGCGTTGACCTCTACTGCCAGGGCGGCTATGGCGATGAGGACAGTCTCGAGACGGTCATTCGCGCCATCAATGATTGCGCCGCCGTGTTCGTCGCCAAGATCGGCGGTTGTCCGAAAGATCAGCTGATCGCCGCCGGCATCGAGCCTGTTGATCAATACGCCTTCGAATTCATCGAGCAGTCCGCGATCGCCTATTTCAAGGATTATCTCGGAAGGGTTAATCGCGGCGATATCCAGCATGTCGTCCGCGGCGACGCCGACATCCGTCAGGGCGCCTTCATCGAAGTCTGATCGAATTCGCGCCTCAAATCGAGAAAGGAGAAACACATGACCTACAAGATCGTCGCATCGCAATGCACCTCGTGCTCGGCGTGCGAAGCCGAATGCCCCAACGTCGCGATTTCCGAAAAAGGCGGCACCTTCGTCATCAACCCGAAGAAATGCACCGAATGCATCGGCTATTTCGACGTGCCGCAATGCGTCGCCGTCTGCCCGGTCGACAACACCTGCGTGATCGATAACGCTCATCCGCGCTATCAGCCCTCAGGGAGCGCCGCATGAACATCGAGTTGACGCCAGCGGCGCAAAAATTCATTCGCCGCCTCGTCATGTTCGACGGCGGTCCGGGCAGCGGGCTTCGCCTGCGGGTCAGCCCGGGCGGCTGCTCCGGCCTCTCCGCCGAATTCAGCGTGGAGCCGGCGCTCGCCGCCGGCGAAGCCGAGTTCGCCAAGGATGGCGTCAAGCTGTTCCTGGCGGCGGAAAGCCGCATCCTCCTCGACGGAATCACCATTGATTTTGTCGATACGCCGGCGAAGACGGGCTTTGCCTTCATCGATCCGAAAAAGGCGTCGTGCGGCTGCAGCAGCAGCGAATCGGCGGCATTGTCGGAGCCCGAGCTCTCGTCGGCCAAATAGGACTGAAGATGTTCGCCATAGATGACTTCGGCGCGCCGCCGACTTCCGGCCTTGAGATCGACGCCATCGCGGCGTCGATACTCGGGGCGGGACTACCGGCTGACGCGGAGAGGCATCTGCGTCAGGCGGGTGAGGCGTATCATCAGGATGATGTCGCCGAAACCCACCTGCTGGCGGCCTTGCGCATAGCGCCGGATCATCCGGCGGCTTTGATCGGCCTCTACAGATTCTATTTCTACAAGGGGCGCCTGCTTGAGACGCTTGACGTCGCCCGCATGTGCCTCGCCAAGGCGACGCGCGAACTCGGCGTCGCCGGCGATTGGCGCGACGTGACGACGGGCGCTGGAGATTTCGGTTCCTACGCTGCGGTGCTGCCGCGGTTCTTCATGTTTTCGCTCAAGGGTTACGCCTATCTGCAAATGCGCCTCGGCGCGCTGGAGGAGGGTCGCGCGGCGGTGACGAAGCTGCTGGCGCTCGACCCATCGGATAAGATCAACGCCGGCCTTCTGATGGTCGTCGCGGCAAGGTTTGGAGTTCGAGGACGATGACTGACATCGACGAAGCGCTCGACTGGCGCGGCGAGGTCGTTGAATGCGGCTCCTGCGCGCATCGCGATTTGCTGGCCTGGCAGCGCTGCCAGCCGCTGAAGGCCTGTGTCCATGATCGCTACGCGCGCAGGATTGATCGCTTCTTCGACTGGAATCCGGCTCTCGCGCAATATTATCTAACCCACCCCTATTTCGAAGTGCGCGCCTGCGCCGCCAAGGCGGCTGACGTCTTCCATTTGCCGCCGCTTCTGGAGGATCCTGAGGAGGCTGTAAGGTGGAGCGCCGCCCGGCGGTTGCCGACGCGTTACCTTCTGCGGCTCCGCAATGATCCGCATCGCGAGGTCCGCATCCGCGTTGCGCAACGTCTCGAAGGCGCGGACCTCATCTCGATGATTCAGGATGTCGATTATCTCGTCCGCCAGACTGTGGCGCGCCGGATTCCCGCCGATCTTCTCGTGTTGATGATCGGCGACGCCGACGTCGAGGTGAGACGCGTCGTCGCCGTGCGCATCGGTCTGGCGCATCTTCCCAGAATGGCGAGCGATCCGGAGGCGGGCGTCCGGCTTGAGGTCGCCCGGCGCCTCGACCCCGTCAATCTCGGCGCCTTCGCCGGCGACCCCGACTGGCGCGTTCGTTACGAGATTGTGCTGCGCGCCGACGTCGAAGTCGTGCGCCAGCTCTTGAACGACGAAGACCCGATCGTGTGCGAAGCCGCCCGTGATCGCATCTCGTCAAGCGCCACAGTCACAAGCTCGCCGACACTTTCGTCAGTCAACGCCGGCGAGCGTCCAGCCGCGGAGGAAGGCCGATGACCAATATTAGCAGGGATAGCGACGTCGTCGAACTCAATACTCAGCCGTTGTACAATTATGGCGACAAGGTTCGGGCAAAAAGGACCATACGCAATGACGGCACCTTCATGGGCAAGGAGATCGGCGAGATTCTCTGCAAGAAGGGCGATGAGGGCTATGTCGTCAGCATCGGCACATTCCTGCAACAGTTCTACATCTATGGCGTCGAGTTCGTCTCAACCGGTTACCGTGTCGGAATGAAGCGCAAGGAGCTTGATCCCATCGAAGCCATCACTGAAGCGAAAAGCGGAGAGACGGCATGAGCGATCCAAACGCGCCGAAATTCGAGTGGGGCCAGCGCGTGCGCGCGACGGCCGATCTCTTTAACGATGGCTCGTTTCCCGAGCAACCGGTCGACGCCTTGCTGGTGAAAGCGGGCGACCCTGGCGAGATCGTCCAGATCGGCTCTCATGTCGAGACTGAAACGCCGATCTATCTCGTCGAGTTCGGCGAACGCAAAGTGATCGGCTGTTTCGCCGAGGAAATCGCGCCGGTTTGACGCGGCGATCGCTGGCGGCCTTGGAAATGGCTTGCGCCAGCGGTCACAGCGCGATGTCGAACCAAATACAATTCGATGCGAGGCTCCGCCCCGCCCGAAAACGCCCCGGTCCCTTAGCCGGCTCTTTTCCAACCAACCTGTGAAGGCGCACCGTGAAAATCATGATCCGAAGAAGCCACGAGGGAATTCTCTCGGCCTATGTGCCCAAGAAGGATCTTGAGGAGCCGATCGTCGAGTGCGAGCGCCCGGAAATGTGGGGCGGCCGCATCACGCTCGCCAATGGTTGGCAACTGGCGTTACCGGAAATGAGCGCGGACACCACGCTCCCGATCACTGTGGAAGCAAAACTCTTGCGCGAAGAATCAACCAGCGAGTGAGTGGGTGAGATGAGCCTCAGCGAACAAAGCCTTCTTGCGATTGGCGAATTGCTGGCGTCGGCGGAGATTGACTCGGCCATTCTCGCTGAATTGCGGCAGCGCTTCCCCGGCGTGTCGCTGAGTCGCTGCGACGCGCATGACGTCGCCGATGAGACGCCGTTCCGCACCTTCGCGCATTGCAACCTCTATCTGCTCGATGCCCGCGATCACTGCGTCCGGATCACCTCCGATCCGGACGCCGCGACCGGGGTGGTCCTGGCGTCGACGGGAGCCTGACGCGTGAAGACAACCTTTCTCCCGCTGAGCGATCCAGACATTTCGGAAATCGAACTTGCGGCGGTGCGCGAGGTTCTCGTCTCGCCGCGAATTTCGGCGGGTCCGGTCGTCGAGCAGTTTGAGGCGGCTTTCGCGCAATATCTTGGCCGCAAATATGCGATCGCTGTCGCCAGCGGTGAAATCGCGCTGTTGCTGACGTTGCAGGGATATGGAATAGGCCCAGGAGACGAAGTCGTCACGTCCTCGCATTCCTTTCGCGAAACCGCCCACGCCGTCGCCCTCACAGGCGCGCGCCCCGTTTTCGCTGACATCGACTATTGGGCGGGCACGATAGCGCCTGATAAAGCGGCGGCTTGCCTCACCGAGCGCACGCGGGCGATCATCGCATCCAACGCCAATGGGCATCCGGCGCCCTGGGATCAATTGCGCGAACTCGCAAAAGGCGCCGGCGTCATTCTGATCGAGGATTTCGACCGAGGCGATTGGCTCCGTCTACAAAGGCGCGCTCGTCGGCACGTTCGGCGATTGCGCCGTCTTCGACTTTTCCCAGCCCGGCGCGCTGGCCTGTGGCGAAGGCGGCATGATCGTCACCGATGATGAAGATCGCGCCAGCGCGATTTGCCGCTTGCGCTCGCGCCGCATCAACGAGCGCAGTTCCGTCGTGATCGGCGCGGCGGCGCCGTTGCAGGCCGCTCTCAGCGATATTGCCGCGGCTCTCGGTCTTGCGCAATTGCGCCGCATCGACGTGCTGCTCGCGCGGCGCAAATGCGTCGAGGCCTGGTATTACGATTATCTGCGTTCCTTCGAAGGCATCAAGGATCCCTACATAGCGCCGGACGTCGATGAGGTGCACTGGTTTCTCTACGTTGTGCATCTTGGAACGCGTTTTTCGCGGTCAAGTCGCGATTCCATCATTGATGACATGCGCACCGAACAGATCGAAATCGGCGGCATATTCGCAGCCGCTGCATTTGCAGCGCTATTACTTCGAGATGGGCTATCGCCGGGGTGATTTTTTCGTCACGGAGAAAGTGGCCGACCGCGCGCTCGCGCTGCCGTTCCACGCTCATCTGACGGAAGAGCAGGTCGCCTTCATCGTCGGTACGATCAAGGACGCCTCGATCAACATCGGCGCGGGGACCGCCATCTACTAACAGAGCCGCAACAACAACCAACAGGAGATGACATGCCAGTTCTGACCATTACGCCTTCGGGAAAAACCATCGACTTCGCTGAAGGCGGCACGCTTCTTGATGCGCTTCTCGCAGCGGGCGAAAAGATCACCAGCAAATGCGGCGGCGAGGCGAAATGCGGCGCCTGCCACGTCTTCGTGCTGGAGGGCCGCAAAGGCGTCTCGAAGATGGCGCCTCTCGAGAATGAGCGTCTCGATTCGATTGTTGGCGTTGGATCAAAGTCGCGGCTCGCCTGTCAGGTTCGCCTCGGTACGGAAAACGTCACAGTCGAAGTGCTGAGTTTCGTCTAGCTCTTGATGTTTCGATATAGAAAAATCTCACCTGCGCCGGCCGCATGATCCCCTTGAGGATCATGCTCCGGCTGAATGAATGGAAAGGTATAGGCCATGGCTTCCGACGGCAAACAACTCATCCACGTACGCTTCGCGCCGGATGGCTCGGTGACGGAAATCCAGGAACGTCCCGAGGGTCTTGATGCGCAACAATGGTTCGCGAAGCTGAGCAACACGGCCGGGTCTTCTTTCCAGAGCCTTTCGGGTGGTCGCGGCCTGTTCCGCCTGTCGTTCGAGGAAGTCGCCGCGCTGAAGGCGACGGCCCAACAATAATCCCGCAACGCGGCGGGGCCTGTCAGAGGGAGATTGACTGATGTTTGGTGAAATTCACGCGGGCTTCGATCGCGGCGATGTCGTTCCCTATCTCGGCCCCGGCGTCCTGGCGTTGGCTGGCGCTGATTGCACGCTTCCTTACGCGCCCGATGTACTGGTCGGAAAGCTGACAGCCGCAGCTACCGTTCCTCACAAGATCCGCAACAATTTGACGGCCGCGGCGCAATTCATCGAAAATTTCAAGCACCGCAAGTCGGTCAACGCGGCAATGACCAAGGCCTTCGAAGATCCTATGGCGCCGACCGCTCTGCATCGATGGCTCGCGGCGCGACCCAAACTGCCGCTGCTCGTCAACGCGTGGTACGATGATCTGCCGCAGAAGGCGCTTTCCACACGCGGTTCGTGGGGCATCGTGCAGGGCGTCAGCCAGGCGGAGCATTTCGGCGAATGGGTGCATTATTTTCGCCCCGATGGTTCGCGCATTGAAGGCGCGCCCCGCGCGCGCGACAGCTCAGGCGCGAAGGCTCCGGCGGATGCGCCCGACGAGACGCTGAGCTGGAAAACTTTGCTTTACCAGCCGATCGGCTCGGTCGCGCCGGCGCGTAATTTCATCATCTCCGATTCGGATTATGTCGAGATCCTGACCGAGATCGACATTCAAACGCCGATCCCCGAAGCGGTCCGCTCGATCAGGCGCGGCAAGAATTTTCTGTTTCTCGGCTGCCGCTTCTCGACCCAGATCGAACGCACTTTCGCGCGACAGATCATGAAGCGCTCGTCCGATCGGCATTACGCCGTTTTGCCGGAAGAGCCGACACGCAATGAAGTGCGATTTCTGCGCGAACAGAACATCGTCCGGATCGACATGCCTCTTGAGGCGTTTGTCGCAAAGCTGACAGGCGATGCTCTTGGCGCGACGGAACTGGCTTCCGCCGGGGAGGCGTGACAGGGGCGCTTTCCGCTCCAAAGGAATGCCGGGAAGCAGCGCCAACTCTTCACATGATCTTCGAGCGAAGCGTAAATCGCTTCGCTTGAGCCTGAACGAAAAGTCAAAGCCGCGACGCATCGGAGGCGGCTTCGTTCAATCCCTCCCTGCAGTCCCGCGCGCCCGGCTCCCTCCGGCTCAATCGGGAGCCGCAAACTCGCCGGGCGACACGCCGGAAGAAATCCAGACGGCGTGCGGCGCGTCCTGCGTTCAGGGCGTCTTGAGGACGGTGAGCGGAATAGCAAAGCCGGCGCGGCGGCCGAGCAGCACGTCGACCCTTTCACGCACGCTTTCAATCGTCAGTGGCTTGGCGATGACGGCGTGGGCGCCCGATGAAAGGCTCTGCCGCGCGATTTCGTCCTTCGCCGATTCGACCACCACCAGGATCTTCACGCCGGCGATCTTTTCCCGAATTTGCGACAGGACGCCAACGCCCGCGGCGCGCACGATCGTTCCCGCAAGCAGGATGAGATCGGGTTTCCACTCCGTCGCCTTGGCGAAGGCGGCCTCGACGCTCGAAATCTCATGCGTCTCATTTTCGTCGTGCAGCATGAATTGCAGCGCGGCGCGAATGATCTCATCGTCGTCGACGACGAAGATGCGCTTGTTCTCGACCGCTCTCGATGTCTCTACGCCTATCTGCATGTCGTCCTCTCCTCGCATATGTCGCAAGCGAGGGTGCAAATTATGTACCGGGGGGTCCGCCGGCGCCGCGGCGGAGTCCGCGGAGTCCGAACAGACCCAGCCGCAGTCCGGCGCGGATGTTTTCTTTCATACGAACTCAGACACGAATGTCGTCTTTGCTACAAGGTCCGGAAGAGCTCTAACGATCCGAGAAAGTCATGTAAAAACAAGCGGAGTGGGAGGGAAAATACAAGGTGGCACGGCGCTTGCGAAATAGACCCCGCGTAAGGTGAGCGGTTGCCGCGAAGGCTGCATCCTCCAGAAAGCGCACCTCGGCGCCTCGGCGCCTTGGCGCCCTGCGCCGCGCGACGTCATCACGAATTAAATCTTCGCCCCGCGCGTCGGGGCGTGGATGGGAACTAACGGGATCTAAGGAGCAAGCAATGTCTTCACTGCGACAGATCGCATTTTACGGCAAGGGCGGCATCGGCAAGTCGACCACCTCGCAGAATACCCTGGCGGCTCTCGCCGCCATGGACCAGAAAATTCTCATCGTCGGTTGCGACCCCAAGGCTGAATTCGACCCGCCTCATCCTTCACGCCAAGGCGCAGGACACCATCCTGAGCCTCGCCGCTGAAGCCGGCAGCGTCGAAGACCTCGAACTCGAGGACGTCATGAAAGTCGGCTTCCGCGACATCCGTTGCGTGGAGTCCGGTGGTCCGGAGCCGGGCGTTGGTTGCGCCGGCCGCGGCGTCATCACCTCGATCAACTTCCTCGAAGAGAATGGCGCCTACGACGGCGTCGATTACGTCTCCTATGACGTGCTCGGCGACGTGGTCTGCGGCGGTTTCGCCATGCCGATCCGTGAAAACAAGGCGCAGGAAATCTACATCGTCATGTCCGGCGAGATGATGGCCATGTATGCCGGCAACAACATCTCCAAGGGCATCTTGAAATACGCCAATTCCGGCGGCGTGCGCCTCGGAGGTCTGATCTGCAACGAGCGTCAGACCGACAAGGAGTATGAGCTGGCTGAGTCCCTCGCGAAGAAGCTCGGCACCAAGCTGATCTACTTCGTCCCGCGCGACAATATCGTCCAGCACGCCGAACTGCGCCGCATGACGGTCATCGAATACGCACCGGACTGCGCGCAGGCGGAGCATTATCGCACGCTCGCCACCCGGATCCATGCGAACAAGGGCAACGGCATCATCCCGACCCCGATCACGATGGACGAGCTCGAAGACCTGCTGATGGAGCACGGCATCATGAAGGCCGTCGACAAGTCCATGGTCGGCAAGTCCGCCGCCGAAGTCGCCGCCCTCGGCTGATAAATCAACCGGGCGTCGGTTCCGCCAAGCGGGATCGACGCCCCGTCCCTCCGACCAAAGATTTCATAAGGTGTACCCATGAGCCTGGCGCCAGCTGAAACCATCGAAGAGATCAAGGCCCGGAACAAGGAGCTCATCAAAGAGGTCCTCGAAGTCTATCCGGAAAAAACCGCAAAGCGACGCGCCAAGCATCTCGGCACGTTCGAAGAAGGCAAGTCCGACTGCGGCGTTAAATCCAACATCAAGTCGATCCCCGGCGTGATGACGATCCGTGGCTGCGCATACGCCGGATCGAAGGGCGTCGTCTGGGGCCCGATCAAAGACATGATCCACATCTCCCACGGCCCGGTTGGCTGCGGGCAATATTCCTGGGCCTCCCGCCGCAACTATTATATCGGCACGACCGGCATCGACAGCTTCGGCACGATGCAGTTCACCTCGGATTTCCAGGAAAAGGACATCGTGTTCGGTGGCGACAAGAAGCTCGCCGCGATCATGGATGAGATCCAGGTGCTGTTTCCCCTGAACAAGGGCATCACCGTACAGTCCGAATGCCCGATTGGTCTTATTGGCGACGACATTGAAGCCGTCTCCAAGGCCAAGTCGAAGCAATATGACGGCAAGACCATCGTCCCCGTCCGTTGCGAAGGCTTCCGCGGCGTGTCGCAATCGCTTGGTCATCACATCGCGAACGACGCTGTGCGCGACTGGGTGTTCGACAAGCAGGAAGGCAAGCCCGCCCGCATCGAACTGACGGATTACGACGTCGCCATCATCGGCGATTACAATATCGGCGGCGATGCCTGGTCTTCGCGCATCCTGCTGGAGGAAATGGGCCTTCGGGTCATCGCTCAATGGTCGGGCGACGGCACGATCGCGGAACTCGAGGCGACGCCCAAGGCGAAGCTGAATGTGCTGCATTGCTACCGTTCGATGAACTACATCTCGCGCCACATGGAAGAAAAGTACGGTGTGCCGTGGGTTGAGTATAACTTCTTCGGACCGACCAAGATCGAGGAATCGCTGCGCAAGATCGCCAGCCATTTCGACGACCGGATCAAGGAAGGCGCCGAGCGCGTCATCGCGAAATATCGCGCGTTGACGGAAGGCGTGATCGCCAAGTACCGGCCGCGCCTCGAAGGCAAGAAGGTGATGTTGTTCGTCGGCGGCTTGCGCCCGCGGCACGTCATCGGCGCCTACGAGGATCTCGGAATGGAGGTCGTCGGAACCGGCTACGAGTTCGGACACAACGACGACTACCAGCGCACGACGCATTACGTAAAGGACGGCACGCTGATCTATGACGACGTGACCGGCTATGAGTTCGAAAAGTTCGTCGAGAAGATTCAGCCCGATCTCGTCGGCTCCGGCATCAAGGAAAAATACGTTTTCCAGAAGATGGGCGTCCCATTCCGGCAGATGCACTCATGGGACTACTCGGGCCCCTACCACGGCTATGATGGCTTCGCGATTTTTGCGCGCGATATGGACATGGCGATCAACTCGCCGGTCTGGAAGCTCACCAAGACGCCTTGGGCCGCCTGAACAACATCACGCCGCGCTCTTTCTTCAAGAGCGCGGCCCCGTCTGCGGAGCAATAGAGGGTTAAAAAATGCCACAGAATCCCGAAAATGTTCTCGACCACATGACTCTGTTCCGTCAGCCGGAATATACGGAGATGTTCGAGAACAAGAAGAAGAATTTCGAAAATCCGGTTGCGGACGCCGAGCTTGAGCGTGTTCGCGAATGGACCAAAACGGATGACTATCGCGAGAAGAATTTTGCCCGCGAAGCCCTGACCGTCAATCCGGCGAAAGCGTGCCAGCCGCTCGGCGCCGTCTTCGCCGCGGTCGGCTTTGAGCAGACGCTTCCGTTCGTACATGGCTCGCAAGGCTGCGTCGCCTATTATCGCAGCCATTTCTCGCGTCATTTCAAGGAGCCGACATCCTGCGTCTCCTCCTCGATGACGGAAGACGCCGCTGTGTTCGGCGGTCTGAACAACATGATCGACGGCCTGGCCAACACATACAACATGTACAAGCCGAAAATGATCGCGGTTTCGACCACCTGCATGGCCGAAGTCATCGGCGACGATCTCAACGCCTTCATCAAGACGGCGAAAGAGAAGGGCTCTGTTCCCCAGGAATTCGACGTTCCGTTCGCTCACACCCCCGCGTTCGTCGGCAGCCACATCACCGGCTATGACAATGTGATGAAGGGCATCGTTGAGCATTTCTGGGATGGCAAAGCGAGGACCGTTCCGGCTCTCGAGCGCGTCCCGGGCGAAAAGATCAACTTCATCGGCGGCTTCGACGGCTACACGGTCGGCAATCTCCGGGAGATCAAGCGCATCTTCAAGTCGATGGACGTCGAATATACGATCCTCGGCGACAACAGCGACGTGTGGGATACGCCGACCGACGGCGAGTTCCGCATGTATGACGGCGGCACGACCCTCGAAGATGCAGCCAATGCGCTCCACGCCAAGGCCACCATCTCGATGCAGGAATACAGCACCGAGAAAACGATGAAATATATCGAGACGAAGGGTCATGAGACCGTCTCGTTCAACCATCCGCTCGGGGTGCACGGCACCGACGAATTCCTGATGGCGATTTCCCGCATCACCGGCAAGCCGATTTCCGCCGAGCTGACCCGGGAACGCGGACGCCTTATTGACGCGATCGCTGATTCGAATGCGCATATCCATGGCAAAAAATTCGCGATCTATGGCGATCCGGATCTCTGCCTCGGGCTCACGGCCTTCCTGCTTGAGCTCGGCGCCGAGCCGACCCATGTGCTCGCTACAAACGGAAGCAAGCCCTGGGCGGAAAAAGTCGAGAAGCTGTTCGCCACTTCGCCCTTCGGCAAGGACTGCCACGCCTATGCCGGCAAGGATCTCTGGCATATGCGCTCGTTGCTCTTCACCGAGCCGGTCGACTTCCTGATTGGAAACACCTACGGCAAATATCTCGATCGCGACACGGGAACGCCTTTGATCCGCATCGGTTTCCCGATCTTCGATCGCCACCACTACCATCGCTATCCGGTGTGGGGCTATCAGGGCGCGATGAATGTTCTTGTCTGGATTCTCGACAAGATTTTCGACGAGATCGACCGCAACACCAATGTCGTCGCGAAGTCGGACTACAGCTTCGACATCATTCGCTAAAAAGACTGGCGCGGTGGCCTGAGCCGTCGCGCCGTCAGCGCTCTCTTTGGATTCGCAGCATCGCGCTTTGAACGCGACAGCTGCGGCTCCGCCAAGCAGCGCATGAATCAAATAGGCAAGAATGTTGCATTGATCTGATCGGCTGGCGCGCTTGGATGTGGTTGAGGGGTCATCCTCGACAAGCGCTGGGCTCCGAATCTTGAAGGAGGTCCGCATGACATCGCTAGCGAACACGGTGCAAGAGGTCTTCAACGAGCCGGCCTGCGCAAAAAACCAGGCGAAATCGGAGAAGGAACGGAAGAAAGGCTGCACCAAGCAGCTGGCTCCCGGGGCCGCGGCTGGCGGTTGCGCTTTTGATGGCGCGAAGATCGCGCTGCAGCCTATCACCGACGTCGCGCACCTCGTTCACGGGCCGATCGCCTGCGAGGGGAACTCCTGGGACAACCGGGGCGCCAAATCGTCCGGCTCGCAGCTTTATCGGACCGGCTTCACCACCGACATCAATGAGACCGACATTGTTTTTGGCGGCGAGAAGCGGCTGTTCAAGTCGATCAAGGAAATCATCGACAAATACGATCCTCCCGCGGTCTTCGTTTATCAGACCTGCGTGCCGGCGATGATTGGCGACGACATCGGCGCCGTGTGCAAGGCCGCCGCCGAAAAATTCGGCAAGCCGATTATCCCTGTCATTTCTCCCGGGTTCGTTGGCCCGAAGAATCTCGGCAACAAGCTCGCTGGCGAAGCAATACTTGAGCATGTCATAGGCACGATGGAGCCGGAATATACGACGCCTTACGATATCAACATCATCGGCGAATATAATCTCGCCGGCGAACTGTGGCAGGTGAAGCCGCTGCTCGATGAACTCGGCATTCGCATCCTGTCCTGCATTTCGGGCGACGGAAAATATAAGGAAGTCGCCTGGTCGCATCGGGCCCGGGCCGCGATGATGGTTTGCTCCAAGGCGATGATCAATGTCGCTCGCAAAATGGAGGAGCGTTACGAGATTCCCTTCTTCGAAGGCTCTTTCTACGGCATTGAAGACACCAGTGATTCGCTGCGCGAGATCGCCCGGCTGCTTATCCAGCGAGGCGCCCCTGCCGAGCTGATGGAGCGCACCGAAGTCGTCATAGCGCGCGAGGAAGCGCTCGCGTGGAAGGGCATCGAGCCATATAAGCCGCGTCTTGCTGGCAAGCGCGTTCTTCTCATCACTGGCGGCGTCAAATCCTGGTCGGTTGTCGCTGCGCTGCAAGAGGCTGGCCTCGAACTCGTTGGCACCAGCGTCAAGAAGTCGACGAAAGAGGATAAAGAGAAGATCAAGGAGTTGATGGGTCAGGACGCCCATATGATCGACGACATGACGCCGCGCGAAATGTATCGCATGCTGAAGGACGCGCGCGCGGACATTATGCTCTCGGGAGGCCGCTCCCAGTTCATTTCGCTCAAGGCGAAAATGCCCTGGCTCGACATCAATCAGGAGCGCCACCACGCTTACGCCGGCTATGTCGGCATGGTCGAGCTTGTGCGCGAGATCGACAAGGCGCTCCATAATCCCGTTTGGGAGCAGGCGCGCCGCGCGGCGCCCTGGGAGACGAAGCCCTCGGAGATGTTCGAAAATTGCGAGCCGGATCTCCCCTCCGCGATAGCGGCGGAATGAGGGGCGCAGCCATGGCGACGGTGCTGAAACCCAAAAAAGCCTGTACGGTAAATCCGCTCAAGATGAGTCAGCCGATGGGCGGGGCGATGGCGATGATGGGCGTCGCCAATTGCATGCCGGTGTTGCATGGCTCGCAGGGCTGCACCTCGTTCGGGCTTGTCTTGCTCGTGCGGCACTTTCGCGAGGCCATTCCGCTGCAGACGACGGCAATGAGCGAAGTCGCGACCGTGCTCGGCGGCTTTGATAATGTCGAGCAGGCCGTGCTCAATATCGTGAAACGGGCGAAGCCGGCGATCATCGGCATCTGCTCGACGGGCGTCACCGAGACGAAGGGCGACGACGTCGAAGGTTTCATCCAGCTCATCCGCACGCGCCATCCGGAACTGTCGGACGTCGAAATTGTCTATGTTTCGACGCCCGACTTCAAGGACGCATTCCAGGACGGCTGGGGCAAGACCGTCGCCAAGCTCATTCACGAACTGACGCCAGAGCGGCCAGCGGGCGCGCCGCGCGATCCGGATCGCATCAATGTGCTCGTTGGTTGCCATCTGACGCCGGGCGATATTGACGAGCTTCGGAACATGATCGAGGACTTTGGTCTGAGCCCGGTGTTCCTCCCCGATCTTTCAGGTTCGCTCGACGGGCACATTCCGGACGATTTCACCCCGACGACCCTTGGCGGCACGTCTTTGAACGAGATCGCGACGCTCGGCAATGCAGCGGTCACGCTCGCTATCGGCGAGCAGATGCGCCTCGCCGCAGAAACGCTCGAGAAGAAGACCGGAACGCCTTTCGTTCTGTTTGACCGAATGACGGGGCTTGCCCCGAATGATGACCTCATGACCTTTCTCGCGCAGACCAGCCGGCGCGAGGTTCCGGCGAAATATCGCAAGCAGCGCGGCCAGCTCGTCGACGCAATGCTCGACGGTCACTTCTTCTTTGGCGGCAAACGCATTGCGATCGGCGCCGAGCCAGATCTGTTGTGGAACACGGCCGGCTGGATGGCCGATCTTGGCGCCGTCATCGGCGCCGCGGTTACGACGACCGAATCGCCGCTTCTCGAAAAACTTCCGATTGAAACCGTCCTGATTGGGGATCTCGAAGATCTCGAGGGCGCGGCGAAGGATTGCGATCTTCTCGTCACCCATTCGCATGGCCGCCAGGCGGCCGAGCGGCTTCACATTCCGTTTTTCCGCGCTGGCGTGCCGATGTTTGACAGGCTCGGCGCCGGCCACGAGACGTCGATTGGCTATCGCGCCTCGCGCAACCTGATCTTCGAGATTGGCAATCTCTTTATCGCCAGCGCGCATGAACCGGATCCTGGCAGCTGGCGCACGGAGGCGATAGAATCCGGCATCAAAGCCCATGCGACGAGGCTCGAAACGTCGAACGAAACAGCAGGAATGGAGGCGTTATGAAAGTCGGATTCGCAACCCAGGATCTGAAGCGGGTCGACGCCCATTTCGGCTGGGCGAAGAACATCGCGGTCTACGAAGTGACGCCCGAAGGCCATTCATTCGTCGAGGCCTTCGTGTTCGCGGGCGATCTCCAGGAGGATGGGAATGAGGACAAGCTTCAGCCGAAGCTCGATGCGATCAAGGATTGCGCCATTCTTTACGTCGCCGCGATCGGCGGTTCGGGTGCGGCCCGCGTCGTCGCCCAGAATATTCATCCGATGAAAGTCAATCAGCCCGAGGAAATCTCCAGTCTCCTCGACAAGCTGCAGGACGTTTTGAAAGGTTCGCCCCCGCCGTGGCTGCGCAAGGTCATGAGCAAGGGACAAGAACGCAAATTCGAATTCGAAGAAGAGGTTTAAGCAATGTCTGACGCAACAGCCGTCGTTGAAAACGCGGCGATCGACACGCCCTTCGTCAAGGAGCTGATCAAGCAGTGGCGCGCGCAGGACATGCATGGGTCCTGGGATGGCAAGACCGACCTTGACCTGATCTCGCCCTATATCATCGACAAGGAAGCGCGCAAGCAGCTTCCGATCATCGGCGATCCAGATCCGGAAATTCTGTGGCGGGTCGAGCTGTTCTTCAACGCGGTGGGGCTCGCGATCGAGCGCGCGACGGGCTGCATGGTTTCGCCGATGATGAAGATGAGCCACGAAGGCTTCGGCCGCCAGGTGCTCATTGCCGGACGGCTGATCGTCGTCAACAAGCAATTGCGCGACGTGCATCGCTTCGGCTTTCTTTCGCTCGAAAAGCTGGCCGAGGAAGGCACAAAATATGTGCAGCAGGGGGTCGAAATGATCGAAAAATTCCCGGACGCCGCCAAATACTGAAACCCGCTTGCGGCGCTCCGGGGCTTGAGGCTTCGGAGCGCGCATTACACTGGAGGAAGACGTGAGCTCCATCGACGAAGTGAAGGCCGAGATCAAGAAGCTTTCGCCCAGAGCGACCAATATGAAGATGGCTCTTCACGATCTATCGGAAGATCTGCCGATCAACTGGAACAAGATAATGACAGTCGCGCAGGAGACCTACGACGCCTATGCGGCGCTGGAGGAGGCCCGGCAGCGGCTCAAGGCTCTGGAGGACGCGTGATGACGCATAAGACCCGCGACGGCTCGGAATGGACGCCGTCATATCTCACCGCGATCGACCCCGTGACATGCATCGGTTGCGGGCGCTGCTTCAAGGTTTGCCCGCAAGGCGTGATGACGCTTTATGGAGTTGACGACGAGGGCAAGATACTCGGCGCCGTGACGCAGGACGACGAGGATGATTTCGACGGCGATCTCAATCGCAAGATCATGGCGGTCGAGCATCCGGGCTCATGCATTGGCTGCAATGCGTGTTCGCGCGTCTGCCCGAAGAACTGCCAGACTCACGAGACCGCCGAAAGCATGGCGGCCTGACGGGCGATGGCCGCGATTGCCGCTCAGGGGCTGATCGCCGCGCCGCCGCCAACGCTCGATCCCGCCGCCCTTTATCATTCGTTGCGCAGCGAGCCGACGGCCTGTGCGGCGGCGGGGCCTTTTACGGCGCATGCTTTCGCCTGCATTCTGACCATCGGACTCCTCGACGCGCATCGCAACAGCTCTTCTCTGGGTCACGCGGTCGGGCTCGGGCGCAACGAACTCGAAGATCTCCTGCGTGGTTGGCTGCCAGCCGGGCTGGCCAGCATCGATCTCCTCGCCGAGCCGGAGAGCGCGGCTTTCGACGACGAGGAAGAGCAGCTTCGCCAGCTCCTCCTCGCGCATCAGGCGAGCGTCTCCGCGGAAGCGCTTTGGCTCACGGCGATGATCACGCGGCGTTCGATGTCAGGCGATCATCTCTGGCAGGACCTCGGACTGCTTGATCGGGACGAACTCAACCGCCTGATGCGGGAGCGCTTTCCGGGCCTCGCGGCGCGCAATGTCGCAAACATGAAATGGAAGAAGTTCTTTTATCGCATGCTTTGCGAACTGGAAGGCTTCACCCTCTGTACGGCGCCGACCTGTCGCGAATGTACCGATTTCGACAATTGCTTTGGCGCTGAAACAGGCGAAAGCGTGCTGGCCCGCATTCGCCTCAACGAGCCGCGCTCGCGCTAGCGTTCTTTCTTTTTTGCGCCGGTCGACGGCCCCCGCGCGCGTTCCAGCGCTTTGTCGCAATCCCGACATTGATTGAATTCAGACACTTCGTCGGCGATGTCGTAACAAACGTAATTTCAATAACTTATCTCATGGCATGGCACTTGCGATTACCCTGGCGAAGGCTTCGATAAACGCAAAGGAATTCCACCATGATCCAGTTGACGGATGGAGCGCTGAGCGCGGTGCGGTCGGCGATTGAAGGCGCCGGCCAGGCGGTCGAAGGCCTCCGCATCATGGTCGAGCCGGGCGGCTGCGCCGGCATGAAATACATGATGGGGCTCGTTTCCGACATCAACCCGACCGACGTCGTCGTCGAGCGTGACGGCGTCAAGGTTTACGTTGACGAACCAAGCCTGCAGCATTTGTCGGGAACGACCGTCGACTTCGTCGTCGGTCTGGAAGGCGCCGGATTCACCTTCGACAATCCGCTCGCGACTTCGAAATGCTCCTGCGGCAAGTCTTTCGGCTGAAAAGGCGCTGGCGATGTGGGACTACAGCGACACGGTCAAGGATCATTTCTTCAATCCGAAGAACGCCGGCGTGCTGGCTGACGCGAACGCGGTCGGCGAGGTCGGCGGGATCGCCAGCGGCGATGCGCTGAAGCTGATGCTGAAGGTCGATCGCGTGACGCAGGTCATTCTTGACGCACGCTTCCAGACATATGGCTGCGGCTCGGCGATAGCCGCGTCCTCGGCGCTGACGGAGTTGATCATCGGCAAGACGCTTGAAGAGGCCCAGACCCTGTCCAATCAGGACATTGCTGATTTTCTGGGCGGCCTGCCGCCGGAAAAATGCATTGCTCAGTGATGGGCTATGAGGCCCTGCAAGCGGCGGTCGCAAATTTCAACGGCGAGGTCTGGAGCGGCGGCCGCGAGGAAAGCGCCGTGGTCTGCAAATGCTTCGGCATTGGCGAGGGCGTCATCGCGCGCGCCATTCGAATGAACAGGCTGACCACCATGGAAGAGGTGACGGCCTATACCAAGGCCGGGGGCGGTTGCCTGACATGCGCGGACCGGCTTGAAGAGATTCTCGTGCGCACGAATGAGGAGCTTGTCGTCGACGGAAGGCTCGCTGCGCGCGACGCTTACCGTCCGGCCGGCGTCGTAAAGGATGTCGCGGCGACGACCCGGCCAATCGCTGCGCCGCAGCCTGCCAAGGCCGCGCCCGTGCAGATTTCGCCCCTCGCGCCAAAGTCGGAGCCGTTGGTTGAGCTCCGGAATGACGAATCTGCAGAGGATCAAATTGATCCAGGAGGCGATCGAGGAGTTGCGCCCGTTCCTGAAGAAGGACGGCGGAGATTGCGAGCTTGTCGATGTCGATAACGCCAGTGTCTTCGTGAAACTTTCGGGCGCCTGCGTCCTCTGCCGGATGGCGAGCGTCACGATCTCCGGGATCCAGGAGCGGCTCGTAGCCAAGCTCGGCGCTCCAGTGCGCGTCATTCCGGTTGGCAAGGGCGCCCATTGAGGAGACAGTCATGAAAGCGGTCTATCTCGACAATAATGCAACGACGCGCGTCGATACCGGCGGTGGTTGAGACGATGCTGCCGTTTTTCACCGAGCAGTTCGGCAATGCCTCTTCGATCCATGCTTTCGGTTCGAACGTCAGCGGCGCGCTGAAGACCGCGCGTAAGCAGCTCCAGGAACTTCTTGGCGCGGCTCACGACCATGAAATCATCTATACTTCGGGCGGTACGGAAAGCGACAATACTGCGATTCTATCCGCGCTCGAAGCGCAGCCCGGCCGCGACGAAATCGTGATCAGCAAGGTCGAGCATCCGGCCGTTCTCTTTCTCTGCCAGCATCTCGAAAAGACGGGACGCGCCAAGGTTCATTATATCGGCGTCGATTCCTTTGGCCGCCTCGATCTCGACGCCTATCGCGCAGCGCTTTCGGACAAGGTTGCTGTCGCCTCGATCATGTGGGCGAATAATGAGACGGGGACGATCTTTCCTGTCGAAGGGCTGGCCGACCTCGCCAAAGGCGTTGGCGCGCTGTTCCATACCGACGCCGTGCAGGCTGTCGGCAAGGTTCCCGTCTCCCTCAAGGACAGCTCGATCGACATGCTGTCGCTGTCCGGCCACAAGCTCCACGCGCCGAAAGGCATCGGTGCTCTCTACGTCAAGCGCGGCGCGCGCTTCAAGCCAGCGGTTCGCGGCGGCCACCAGGAGCGCGGCCGGCGCGCCGGCACGGAAAATGTTCCAGGCATCGTCGGGCTCGGCAAGGCGGCGGAACTCGCGGTTTCGCGCCTCGCCGAAGAGCAGGGGCGCGTCAGGGAACTGCGCGACCGTCTGGAAAAGGCGATCGTTCAGCGCGTGCCAAATTGCTTCGTCAACGGCGATCCGCATGATCGTCTGCCGAACACCTGCAATGTCGCATTCGAGTTTGTCGAGGGCGAAGCGATTTTGCTGCATCTCAATCGCGCCGGAATCGCAGCTTCGTCCGGCTCGGCCTGCGCGGCGGGCTCGATGGAGCCGAGCCACGTTCTGCGCGCCATGGATCTCAATCCGAACGCCCTGCATGGGGCGGTTCGTTTCTCGCTGTCGCGCGACAACGGCGTCGAGGATGTCGATCAGGTGATCGAGGTTCTGCCCTCGATCATCGACAAGCTGCGTGCGTTGTCGCCCTTCGGGGCCGATGCGGACAAGGGCGCCCCCGAATTCAAGCCCCAATACGCGTGAGGCAGCCGATGTTGTCCGAGTCACCACGCATCTTCATCAATGATACGACATTGCGCGACGGCGAACAGGCGCCTGGCGTCGCCTTCTCCGCGCGTGAGAAGCTCGCTATCGCGCGGGAGCTCGCGGCCGCCGGCGTCGATGAGATCGAGGTCGGGACACCGGCCATGGGCGCCGATGAAATTGAGGCCATCGCCGCCGTCGTGGCGGACGGGTTGCCTTGCCGCAGCGTGGCGTGGTGCCGTTTGACCAAAGCCGATGTCGACGCTGCGCTTGCGGCCGGCGTCGCACATGTGAATATTTCAGCGCCAATGTCGCGCCTGCAGATGAAGGTCAAGCTCGGCGCCGATGTCGATGACGTCGCGTTGCGCGTTCGCTCGGTCATCGGCTACGCCATCGACCGTGGCCTCACCGTCGCTCTCGGCGGCGAAGATTCATCGCGGGCCGATCCGCGTGACATCGGCCGCATCGCCCGCGCCGCGGCGGCGGTGGGGGCGACGCGGCTGCGCTTCGCAGATACGCTCGGCCTGCTTGATCCTTTCAGCGCCTTTGACGCGGTGAAGCGGGTCCGGGAGGAAACCGATCTCCAGCTTGAATTCCACGGTCACGACGATCTTGGCCTCGCCACAGCCAACACGCTCGCGGCGATCCGCGCCGGGGCGACTTGCGCCAGCGTGACGGTGCTCGGGCTCGGCGAGCGCGCGGGCAATGCGGCGCTCGAAGAAGTCGTGATGGCGCTCGGCCATGCCGTCGCCGGCTGGTCGGAAGTCGATCCGCTCCGCCTGCGGCAGCTGGCGCGCCTTGTCGCCGACGCCGCTGACAGGCCGATTGCAGGCGCCAAGGCGATCGTCGGCGCCGACATCTTCACCCATGAATCCGGGATACATGTCGCGGCGCTCATGAAGGACGTCCGCACCTATCAAGGCATCGATCCGGCGACGCTCGGGCGGCGAAACAAAGTCGTCATCGGCAAGCATTCGGGTCTCTCAGCGATAACCGGACTATGCGCGGAGCTCAGCCTCGACATCGATCGCGAACAGGCGGCGCAGGTGCTTGTGCTCGCGAAGCGCCGGGCGCG
The DNA here is from genome assembly GCA_963767805.1 of uncultured Alphaproteobacteria bacterium. GTDB lineage: Bacteria > Pseudomonadota > Alphaproteobacteria > Rhizobiales > Beijerinckiaceae > Methylocapsa. The sequence goes on from CAVYFP010000032.1 coordinate 205,444, forward strand.
CCTCAACAACCGCCCCCTCGGACGCGCGGACGTTGCGCGACTCATCGAGGAAGTGCGCGGCGGATTGAAGCATTCGATCGCCGCAGCCAACCGTGTGGGAGCGCCGGCATGAGCCTCGCGACATTGGCTCCCGTCGACCGCCCGGCCGAGCGTAGTCTGTGGCGAATGATGTGGCGCGACATCACCTGCGTCCACCAGCGCGATCCTGCGGCGCGAAACACCTTCGAGGTCGCGCTGCTTTATCCTGGCGTACACGCCATCATCTGGCACCGGCTCGCCCATCGTCTGTGGACAGGAAATTCGAAATTTCTCGCGCGCTGCCTCTCGTTTCTGGCGCGATTCCTGACCAACGTCGACATTCATCCGGGCGCGACGATCGGCGAGCGGTTCTTTATCGATCATGGCGCGGGCGTTGTGATCGGCGAGACGGCGATTGTCGGCGATGACGTGACGCTCTATCACGGCGTGACGCTCGGCGGCTCATCCTGGTCGCCAGGCAAGCGGCATCCGACCGTCGAGGATGGCGTGTTGATCGGCGCCGGCGCCAAGATCCTCGGCAACATCACGATCGGCCGCAACTCGCGGATCGGAGCAAACTCCGTCATCATCGAGGATATCGCGCCTGAAGCGACCATCGTCGGCATACCGGGGCGCCTCGTCCGCAAGGCCCGCAGAGGGTCTGGACCCGACGGGCGCATCGATCTGGAGCATCATCTCATTCCGGATCCGGTTGCCGACGCGATGTCAATTCTTATCGACCGCATCGCATTTCTCGAGGCGCGCCTCGGGCATCTGCAGCAACGCGTTGGAGTCGGCGCCGCCGGCAAGGCGCACAAACACCTGCAACACGAGGAAGACGTGCTATGAGCGCTCTCGAGCAATTGCGCAAACTCTCATCCGCCGAAGATTTCTTCGACGCGCTGGGCGTAAGTTACGATCCCGCGGTCCTGCGCGTCGCGCGGTTGCACATCCTGCGTCGCATGGGCGAATACCTCTATCACAGCGGCGCCGGGACCGGCACAGACGATGAGGTCTGGCTTGCGTGCCGCGTCTTTCTGGAAAACGCCTACAATGATTTCGTGGCGTCCTCGCCAATCGAGCAGCGCGTATTCAAAGTGCTGAAGGACGCCGTCAAGCCGAAAGAAGAGCCGCAAAAGCCCTTCGTTTCGCTTAGCACGCTCACGGTGACGCGCGAGCCCGAGAGAACTGAATCGCGCTGATCGAGTTGGAGGTTTAGTCGTCATGCATATCCTCGTCTGCATCAAACAGGTGCCGGACAGCGCCCAGATCCGGATCAATCCGGTGACTCAAACGATCATGCGCCAGGGCGTGCCGACGATCATAAATCCGTATGATCTCTTCTCGCTCGAAGAAGCCTTGCGGCTCCGCGATACGCTCGGCGGCGAAGTCACCGTCCTCACCATGGGACCGCCGATGGCGGCCGATTCGCTGCGCAAGACGCTGGCCATCGGCGCCGACCGCGCTGTTCTTCTGACCGACCGTTCCTTCGCCGGATCGGATACGCTGGCGACGAGCTATGCGTTGGCGCAGGCGATCCGAAAGATTGGCGAACTGTTCGGCAAGCCGGACCTCGTTTTCGCCGGCAAGCAGACGATCGACGGCGATACGGCGCAGGTCGGTCCCGGCGTCGCCAAGCGGCTGGACCTCTTGCAACTCACCTATGTGTCGAAGATCGCCGAATGCGATCCGGAAAAAGGCGAGATCGTCGTCGAGCGCCGCTCGGAAGGCGGCGTGCATGTTCTGAAAACGAAGCTGCCCTGCCTCATCACCATGATGGAGGGCTCCAATGTGGTCCGTCGCGGCGCCATGAAGGATGCGCTGCGGGCGGCGCGGGCCGAGATCGTGACCTGGAGCGCCAAAGAAGCCGGCATTGAGGACATAAGCAAATGCGGACTTAAAGGTTCGCCGACCGTCGTCAAGAAGGTCTTCGCGCCGCCGCCGCGATCGGAGCGCGCCATTCTCGTCGAGCCGGGCGATACCGCCACGCAAGCCGCCGAAAGCCTGATTGAGACCCTGTTCAAGCGTCAGCCCACGCTCGAACACGACCTGGCAAAAACCGCCGCAGAATATTGAGGAGCCGGACATGAACGACAAGCCAGCCGCCCCCGCGCCGGCGCCGAGCCGGGCTTCCATGAAGAAAGAGCTGCCGGAGCATTTCCGCGGCTACAAGCACGTTTGGGTTCTCGTCGAGATCGAGCGCGGCGTCGTCCACCCGGTGTCATACGAACTGCTCGGCGCCGGCCGCAAGCTCGCCGACAGTCTCGGCGTCGAACTGGCCTGCGTTGTGCTCGGCGCGCCGGGCGAGGCGATAAACCAGGCGGCGCGCGAAGCTTTCGCCTATGGCGCGGATGTCGCCTATCTCGTCGAAGATGAAATTCTCGCCGATTATCGCAACGAACCCTTTTCCAAGGCGATGACTCAGCTCGTCAACGCCCACAAGCCAGAAATTTTGTTGATGGGCGCGACGACGCTCGGACGTGACCTCGCCGGCTCGGTGGCGACCACGCTGCTGACAGGGTTGACGGCCGACTGCACGGAGCTCGCGGTTGACGCCGATGGGTCGCTGGCGGCGACGCGGCCGACCTTCGGCGGATCGCTCCTTTGCACGATCTACACCTTGAACTATCGCCCGCAAATGGCGACCGTGCGGCCCCGCGTGATGCCGATGCCCGAACGCGTCGAGGGGCGCGAGGGACGCATCATCAAGTTCAAGCCTGATCTCGACGAGGAGAGCATCCTCACCAAGATCCTGAAATTCGTGCCCGACCGCGATACCTCGAAATCCAATCTCGCCTATGCCGACGTCGTCGTCGCCGGTGGCCTCGGCCTGCAGAGCCCCGAGAATTTCCAGCTCGTGCGCAATCTCGCCAGCGTGCTCGGCGCCGAGTTCGGGGGCTCCCGGCCATTAGTTCAGAAGGGATGGATCGGCTCCGATCGACAGATCGGCCAAACGGGCAAGACGATTCGGCCGAAACTCTACATTGCGGCTGGCATTTCCGGAGCCATTCAACATCGCGTCGGCGTCGAAGGCGCGGATTGCATCGTCGCGATCAACACCGACAAGAATGCGCCGATCTTCGGCTTCGCCCATATCGGGATCGTCACCGACGCTGTCCGGCTCCTGCCGGCTCTCACCGAAGCCTTCCGGAAACGCCTGTCGCCGCATAGCCGCGACCGGCTCGCAGGCTGAGCCTTGAGGAGATTGAAATGATCGAGGAAAAATTCGACGCAATCGTGATCGGGGCCGGCATGGCCGGCAACGCCGCTGCGCATACGATGGCCGCGCGCGGCCTGAAAGTCCTGCAACTTGAGCGCGGTGAATATCCCGGCTCGAAGAATGTGCAGGGCGCGATTCTTTACGCGGACATGCTCGAGAAGATCATTCCGAATTTCCGCGAGGACGCGCCGTTGGAGCGCCATCTGATCGAGCAGCGCTTCTGGATGATGTCAGACCGGTCGCATACCGGGATGCAGCACCGCTCCGACGATTTCAACGAGGAAAAGCCCAACCGCTACACCATCATCCGCTCGCAGTTCGATCGCTGGTTCTCGAAGCAGGTGCAGGCGAAGGGCGCCGTCGTCATCTGCGAAACGACAGTTACCGAACTCGTTCGGAACAGCGACGGCAAGGTGATCGGCGTGCGCACCGATCGCGACAGCGACGTGATCTTCACTGATGTCGTCGTTCTCGCCGAGGGCGTCAGTGGTCTTCTTGGCACCCGCGCGGGCCTGCGCCCGACGCCGAAACCGGATCATGTTGCGCTTGCGGTCAAGGAAATGCACTTCCTGCCGCAAGAGACAATCGAGGCGCGCTTTAATCTGCGCGGCGACGAGGGCGTCGTCATTGAAGCCGTCGGCTCCATCTCGAAAGGGATGACCGGCATGGGCTTTATCTACACCAACAAGGAAAGCCTCTCGCTCGGCATCGGCTGTCTCGTGTCAGATTTCGCGGAGAAGGGCGAAACGCCCTACGGCCTCCTCGAAGCCTTCAAGAAGCACCCCTCGGTCGCGCCGCTGATTCAGGGCTCCGAGGTGAAGGAATATGCCGCGCATCTTATTCCGGAGGGCGGCTACAAGGCGATCCCGGAGCTCTTCGGCGACGGCTGGGTCGTCGTCGGCGACGCGGCGCAGCTCAACAATGCGATCCATCGCGAAGGCTCAAATCTTGCGATGACGTCGGGGCGCATCGCGGGTGAGGCGATCTTCCAGGTGAAATCCCGCCGCGATCCGATGACCAAGGCCAATCTCGCCTTGTACAAAAAAATGATTGACGACAGCTTCGTCATGAAAGATTTGAAGAAATACAAGGATATGCCTGCGCTTCTGCATACCAATTCGAAGAATTTCTTTCTCACCTATCCGGATCTTGTGTCGAAGGCGATGGACAATTTCCTTCGCGTCGATGGCGCGCCGAAGGTCGAGAAAGAGAACGCCTCGATACGTTCATTCATCAAGCAACGGTCTCTGCTCGGTCTCTTCGGAGACGCCTTCAAGCTGGCGCGGGCGTGGCGCTGACAAACAATTCGCAAGGGAGATTGATCATGGCCACGGAATTCGCGCGGGTCGAAGAGAAGCTCTACCAGAATCGCTATATCGTCGATGCCGGCAAGCCGCATATTGTAATCGAGCCGCATACAACTTCGTCCAAGAATTTGCTGGCGATGACCAAGGTATGTCCCGCGGGCTGCTATGCCGAGAATGATCTTGGACAGGTGGAGATCATCGCCGATGGTTGTCTCGAGTGTGGAACATGCCGCATTCTCCTCGAACCGACCGGCGAAATCACCTGGAGCTTCCCGCGCGGCGGATTTGGCGTCCTGTTCAAGTTCGGATGAACCGGTCGCCGAAGACCTGTAGTTTCATGGGCCGGGCAGCCCGAACGCTACGCTTGAATACGTTTGTCCGCCGGCGGCGTGTTGGAGCTTGAGCGCTCGAGGTCAAGCATCAGTCATGCTTGGGGCCTCTTGCCTCATGACCTGATCTGGATAGAGACCGTGTCGAACGCGCGGGCGGCAAGCCTGAACGAGGGTTCACGCGCGTTGACAATAGCGATGCGGCCGCACGCGAAGGGGCTCCGTCGGCGCCGCGAGCGCCGTCAAAAAACACGCTGAATAAGCTCGTACTCCTGGATCTTGCTGCGCGCCATCGCTGCAGGGGTCCACGCAAGCCTTTTCGCCGGCGAAAACCATCGGATAGTTTAGTGTCGCCTCGTTTGAAACGCTGTGATGCTTCATCACGGCGTCGACCGGTTTGCGCAGAGTCAATGCGGCTGGCGGAAGCTCGGAGACAATACAAACCATTCGTTTCTATAAGGAAATAATGCATGCCCGTGGTTACTTTCAGATCGCCGATAGCCAGAGATAAACGCGTGTACGCGACAGCGGGGGACACCCACACGATTCTCGCGCTCGCGCGCACCAATGGCGTCCAAATTCCCTTTGAATGTGAAGAGGGCGAATGCGGATCCTGCCTGATCAGAGTGGAGTATGTTGACGGCAAGCCGAAGATGGCGATTGCTCTAACTGAAAGAGAAAAGGTCAAGCTGCGCGAACTCGGCAAGATCACCGAAGAGCAGATCAAGGACGCGGAAGTGAATGACGTGGCGCCGCCCTATCGGCTCGCCTGCCAGTTCATCGCGCGCGAGGAGGAGATCATCATTCACTACACCGGCGAACCGGGCGGCGCCTGATCTTTCGATGAAGCGCCATTACGCCGCTGCGCGGCATCTCGTTGAATAAGGCTGCGACATGCAATCCGTCGAAGAGTTTCTCGCCTACGCCGTAAAACTTGAGGAGGAGGCCGCGCTCCGTTTTGGCGAGTTAGCCGACGTGATGCAGTCCTGCGGCAACTGCGACGTCGGCAAGTTGTTCCGGCGTCTTTCGGACTATTCGAGGCTTCATCTCGCGGATGCGAAAGCAAGGTCTGGCTATCGCGACATCCCCGATCTGAAGCCGGGCGAATTCGACTGGCCGGATTTCGAGAGCCCGGAGTCGGCCGCGATCTGGGCCGCCGATCCATTCATTGGCCGCGAGCAGGCGCTCGAAATTGCGCGCGACGCAGAACAGGCGAGTCGCGATTATTACCGGAAAGTTTTCGAGACGACCGCCGATCCCGAAATCAGGGTTCTGGCCAAGGAATTCGCCGAGGAGGAGACGGAACACGTCACCGAAATTGAAAAATGGATCGTCGCCCACAAGTTGGGCGCGCCGCTCCCTGTCGATCGCTGACTGTGAGCTTTCCGATCAGATTTTCACCAATCTGGTTGAAGGGAATATGCTTGCCCTATGACTTTTTGCGCTGAAGAGGCAAAAAGGAACCGCCGGGAGGGGAGCGCTCCAGAATCATGAACAGGCTCGACTTAACGAGCGGCGCGGGATGCGGGTGGAAAGGCGGCTGCCTGGGGCGTGGCGCTCAAATCGATCGTGCGCGCGCCCGCGGCGTACACAGGGCGCATCGGGGTAGCCGCGCCACACGGAAGCCAATGCGCCAACCTTAGCGCCAAACCTCGGTTCCGCCCCATCGCGTGCGGAACGGGCTTTGCGACGTCGCCGAGCGAGGTCTTGGGTGAGGCGGACGTTAAGCTTGGCTATTTGCTCGGTTACCCGAGACGTTTGCGGAGAAGCTTGTTTAACGGGGGATCTATCCCTGATCCGGATTTATGCTAAATGTGCATAGTCCTTATTTCATATCAGGGTCAATGTGTCGTAATGCCGATAAGCATATTGGCGCCTCCTGAAATCCGGCCCGGATCGAACGGAGCGGCAATTGGCGGCCCCTGCGCCTCTGATCGCGGCGCGATGCTGCCGGCCCGTCATTTCTAAAGTTCGATTATCGTTTCTCAACGCAGGCCGGAGATTCGGTATGGACGAAAGCGGCCATGCCGCTGCAGGCGGGAAAACTTCGGCAGAGCCGGCGCTTGAGCGCGACGGGACCACGCTGGAAAATGCCGTCCTGCTAGAGCAGATCCGCGTGCTTTACGAGACGCATGCGATCGTCTTCGTCAATATCGTCAACGCCTGCCTTACGGCCTACGTGCTGCGCGGCCTTTTGCCGGTCGGAGTCTTCATTGGTTGGGTCGGGCTGTTCTGCATCGTCGTACTGGCGCGTTTCCTCGATTACCGGCGTTATCTGCGAGCGCCGCCGCAAGCGGAATTGGCCGCAGCCTGGGGCTGGCGCTACGCCGCCGGCGCGACAGCGACGGGATGTCTTTGGGGGCTGACCGCAGCGGTCATCCTGATTACGCCGGATCCGGCCGATCACGCGTTTATCGCCTTCATCGTCGGAGGCATGATGGCTGGCGCCGTTGCTGGCGAGTCGGCCTTTTTGCCAGCGCTCATCGGATTCGCCGCGCCCGCCGCGCTGCCTGTGAGCGCCGCCTTTTTCGCGCGCGGAGAGCCGCTGTCGATCGTCATGGGGTTCATGATCGTGGCATTCGCCGTCGCGCTCGGTCTGGTGGGTTTTCGCGCCAATCGCTGGATCGCTTCGATCGCTCGCCGCGAGATCATGCAGAGGGATCTCGCCGCCGATCTTGCGCGCCGGATAGCTGAAGGTCGGACAGTCGAGCGAGAGCTGCACCGCAGCGATGGAATTTTGCGGGCGGTCGCCGCGAGCGCGGCCGAAATGCTGCGTTCGTTCGACTTCGATCACTCCATCCCGAAGGTGCTGGAATTGATCGGCCGGTCGATGGGCCTGCGCACCGTTCAGCTATACGCGAACGATGGGGCTGAAAATTTCGGCCTCTTCATGCGCCACGTGTGGAACGCGCCTGGCGCGACGCCGGTGATCGGAAAGGGCGATCTCTGGCGGTCCGCCAAAACGGAAGTCTCGGTTTCCATCCCGGCTTTACTTGCGCAAGGAAAAGCGCAGTTCATCAGCGCGGACGAGGTTGACGAAGAGATCCGGGGATTCCTCGACGCCTGCGGCGCCCCTTCGTTTCTTCTGGTTCCGGTTTTCGTCGGCGTGAGTTGGTGGGGAGCCGTCGGCGTCGGCGATGGCGCGGCTCGGCGCACGTGGTCAAATGTCGAGATCGATGCGCTTCGCACTCTCGCGGACATCATCGGCGCCTCGATCGCTCATGCCCGCGATCTTAGCCGAGATCGCGGACGCAAGTCGCATCGTCGAGAATAGCTCGACTATCCTCTTCAGGCTTGAGCCGAAGTTCCCCTTCGCGATCAAATACATATCCCGGAACATTGACCGGTACGGCCACAGCCAAAACCATCTGCTATCCACGCCCGGCAGTTATCTGGAGCTGTTCCATCCGGACGATCGTCCGTCTGTCCTTGGCCGTCTCGCCGATATCGTTGCTGGCAAAACAACGGAGACCGTCAGCGACGTCAGGATCCGATCAATAACCGGTGGCGCCAGTGCTTACATCTGGATCGAGAAGCGCATGCATCCCGTTTGGAACGGCGATCGCAAGCTTGTCGCTCTTGAAGGAATTATCATCGACATCAACGACCAGAAGATTGCGCAAGCGGAAACGGCGCGCTTGAGCAGCACGGATCTGCTCACGGGGCTGCCCAACCGCATGGCGAGCATCGAATGGCTACAGAAGGCGTTCGCGGAGGCGAAGGAGGACGGCAAAGCCTTTCTCCATCCTTTACCTCGATCTCGACAACTTCAAGGACATCGTTGAGACGCTCGGCCATTCGGCTGGCGACGAACTGCTCAAGGCGGTGGCGCAACGACTGGTCGGCGCAGTGCGTGAGGGCGATCGGATCGCCAGGGTTGGCGGCGACGAGTTCGCTATCCTGTGCAACGCGGCAGATCGCGCCGTCGTCGGGGCGCTCGCGGGCAGGATCGTCGGCGCGATTTCCGCGCCACAGACGATCGGCGGAAGCGTCCTGCGCGTAACGGCGAGCGTCGGCATTTCGGTTTATCGGGATGAATTGATGAAGCCCGAGGATATGATGCGTGAGGCGGATCTCGCGCTTTACAAAGCCAAGGCTTCCGGACGCGACAGATATGTCTTTCATGCCGAGGCTCTCGACGTAGCCCTGCGTGAACGCGTGACACTGGTTGACGAGCTCTGGGCCGCGCTCGATCATGGCGAGTTCGAAGTTTATTATCAGCCACAGGTCGATGCGCCGACGCGAAAAATTGTCGGCGTCGAGGCGTTGCTGCGCTGGAATCACCCGCGCCGCGGCCTCCTCACGCCCGGATGCTTTATTGCGGTCGCAGAGAAGACCGGAATGATCGGTCCGATCGGGCAGTGGGTGCTGACCGAGGTCCGCCGGCAGTTGCGGGTCTGGAACAGCGAGGGGATCGCTCCGCCGATCACCGGCGTCAATGTGTCTGCCGCCCAGCTGATTGCGCCCACCGATTTTTTGCGCGATCTCATGCAGGGACTAAATGCTGATCAACTGGATCCTCGCAGTCTCGAACTCGAGCTGACCGAATCCCTTCTCATGGACGCGACCCTCGGCCATGGCGACTTCGTGAGCCAGCTGCGGGCGCGCGGCGTACGAATTGCGATCGACGACTTCGGCACCGGCTATTCGTCGCTCGAATATCTTGCTTTTGTATCGCGTCAGCCGCATCAAGATCGCGCAGCAGTTCGTCAGCGGGCTGCCCGGCGATTCCGGCAGCGCGGCCATCGTGCGCGCCACAATTGGCCTCGCGCAGGAATTCGGCATCGACATCATCGCGGAAGGCGTCGAGACCGCCGCCCAACTGGAGTTTCTCGTCGGCGCCGGCTGCCAGTGCATCCAGGGCTTTTACTTCAGCCGTCCCGTACCGGCCGCGCAGGCGGCCTTGCTGCTGCGCCAAGGCGTGCTCGCGCCAGCCGCCGAGCGCGAATCGGCTGCGCCTTCGACCGATTGATTTTTCACCGATTGATTGTGGTCGCCTATCGGCGCCCGTTTGACGAGAAGCGCTTCACGCGTGATTGGAGTCAATGCCAGCCATCAAAGGATGCGTCATCCCTGACAATCTCAAGCAAACCGGCGACGCATCGCAAGATGGAAAAGGGGACGAAATGGAAATGGACGGCCGGGCTCTGATCCAGACAGCTCAGTCCTGCGCTCCCGAAGCACGCGACGCCGTGCGCGAATTTCATGCCGCTATAGCGCAACCGGATATGGCGCTGGTTATTTTTTTCTGTTCGCATGAATATGATCTGGACGCGCTTGCGGACGAAATGAGGCGCTTATTTGCTGGCGTTCAGGTTGTGGGTTGCACGACGGCGGGTGAAATCGGCCCCGCCGGCTACAGGGACAACAGCCTTGTTGGCGCGAGCTTTCCCGCAGCAAGTTTTCACGCCGTGAGCGGCGCCATCCAATGCCTGCGGCAATTCGACTCCGCCACGGGTGGCGCGCTCGTGGCGGACTTGCTGGGAAGGTTGGAAAAGCGTTGCGCCGCAAGCCGGAGCCGCGAACAGCTTCGCAATGTTGCTGATTGACGGCCTTTCCTTGCGCGAAGAGCCGGTGACGCTCGCGTTGCAGAAGGCCTTGGGCGCCCTACCGCTGATCGGAGGCTCGGCTGGCGATGGCCTGCGTTTTGGCGGCGCGTGCGTCTATTTTGAGGGGAGCTTTCACACCGACAGCGCCGTTCTCACTGTGGTCACCACGCGGCTCCCGTTCAAGCTGTTCAAAACGCAACATTTTGTCGCTACGGACGAAAGAATGGTCGTGACCGAGGCCGACGCGGCTCATCGCATTGTGAAGGAAATTAACGGACTGCCGGCTGCCCCCGAATACGCGCGAATCCTGCGCATGGATGTCAGGGATCTCGATCCAAACCGCTTTGCCGCCTGGCCCGTCGTGGTGCTGATTGATGGCGCCCCCTACGTTCGCGCCATCCAGAAAGCCAATCCCGACGGCAGCCTGACGTTTTTCTGCGCTATCGAGAGGGGGCTCATTCTCCGGGTGGCGAAGGGAATCGATCTGCTCGCCAATCTGGAGCAGGTTTTTACCCAGATAAGAGCAGAAATCGGCGCGCCGCAGTTCGTGCTCAGCTACGACTGCGTTCTCCGCAAACTGGATCTTTCTTCGCAGCTTCTAAAGGATCGCGCCGCCGAGATTTTCAGGCGAAACAATGCAATAGGATTTAACACGTATGGCGAGCAGTTCAACGGCCTCCACGTCAACCAGACGCTCGTCGGAATCGCCATTGGCGCCGGGCAAACGGAGACCGAACATGCTTGACCCCCAATCGCCTGTCTCCAGTCTGAGCGAGCGCGATTTGAAGGATGAAATCGTCCGTCTGAACAAGGTTGTTCAGGCGCTCATGGATCGCGCGGAACGCGTCGCCATGGAGGAGACTTCCGATTACAGCCTGTTCCAGACCTCGGTCATGCTGGAGCAAAGAGTGCGCGAGCGCACGGCCGAATTGGAAAGATCGCTGGCAAGGAACGAGCAAATCAATCATGCGCTCGCCGAGTCCGAAGAGCGGTTCCGTCTTTTGAGCGAGAAAGCGCACCACGCGTTCATCATGGCTGACGCCGAAGGCAAGGTGCGGTTCTGGAACTCCGCGGCCGAGCGCATTTTCGGCTACGCGCCCGCGGAGATTTTGGGGCGGCGGATGCACGAGGTTCTCACGCCCGAACGCTTTCGCGACGAGGCGGCCGAAGCCTTCTTAGAATTCGTAAAGACCGGAATCGGCGAGGCGTTGAACAAAACGCGCGAGGTCGCGGCGCTGCGCAAGGATGGCTCGGAATTTCCAATTGAGCTGGCGATATCAGGGGTTAAGATTGGCGGCGCCTGGCATTCGATCGCCGTCATCCGCGACATCACCAAGCGCACGCGTCTCTCTGCGGAAACGGAGTATCGCAGCAGGCTCCTTCACGCGGTTTCGCTCGCGGCCAAGGAATTGTTGACCACCTCGACGATCGAGGTGGGAATGGCGAAGGTGCTTGCGGCGATTGGGGAGACCATGCGGGCTGATCGCATGCTCGTCCTCGAAGTCCGGTCCAGCGAGCGCGCGGCAGCCGGATCCGCACTGCGATACTGTTGGCAATCGCCCGCGGCGCCCGCGATTCCCGATTTCGAGCAAATCGATCAGAGTGAATTTGAAGCGGACCCCTGGTTTGCGCCTCTCCAGGAAGGGAGGGCTGTTGCGAGCCTGCCGGCCGCCATGCCAGATGGCGTGGTCAAGGCCATGTTGCTACGCCTCGGAATCGAGTCGAAGTCTCGACGTACCTATCGTCGTCGATGGCAAATACTGGGGCCGCGTCTGTTTCGACGACTGCCGGACGGCGCGGGAATGGACGTTTGTCGAGATCGATATTTTGCGAACCGTCGCGGATCTGATCGGCGGCGCGATCATCCGCGAGCGTTATGTCCGGCAACTCAAGGACGCGAACACGATCGTCGAGTCGAGCCCGACAATTCTCTTCCGCCTGCGCGGCGACCCGTCGCTGCCCCTGATCTATATTTCGCACAATGTGACCATGTACGGCTACGATCCGGCCGCGATGATCGCCTCGCCCGGGTTTTACCAGACCATAATTCACCCCGAGGATTCGCCAAGGATAATGGAGGCATTGACGGGGCTGGCGATGGAGGGAGGCGCTCAGTCGGAAGCCGAGTTTCGCGTGCGGTCGAGCGATGGCTCCTATAGTTGGTTTGAGTGCCGCTACACGCCGATCCGGGATGCGGCCGGGCGACTCCTCGAAATTGAAGGCATCTTGACCAACATCAATGAAAGGAAAGTCGCGGCGGACGAAATCAGCATCCTCGCCAGGACTGATGCTCTAACCGGGCTCGCCAACCGGGCGACTTTCATCGACCGGTTGGAGCAGGCCTTCGCCGCGGCCAAGCGGGGCGCCAACCCTTTCGCTATTCTTTATCTCGATCTCGATGGGTTTAAGGACATCAATGACACGCTCGGGCACGTCGCCGGCGATTTGCTGCTGACGTCGGTCGCCGCGCGCCTCAAGGGCTGCACCCGTGAGACCGATCTCGTCGCTCGTTTGGGCGGCGACGAGTTTGCGATCCTGCAATCCAATCTGGTCGATCTGTCGGATGCGGGCGTGCTCGCATCGAAGATTCAGAGCGCTCTCGCGGCTCCCTATCTTTACGGCGAAACGGAAATGCGCGTCACTGCGAGCGTCGGGATTTCGCCTTACGCGGCCGAGATCACGCAATCGGATAAAATGCTCTCCCAGGCCGATCTTGCTCTCTATCGGGCCAAGGACGAAGGCCGCAACCAATATTGCTTCCATACGGATGACCTCGATCGCGAGGTGCGTGATCGCGTTGCTCTTTCCAATGACCTGGGGCATGCGCTCGAAAATGGCGAGCTTGAACTCTACTTTCAGCCGCAGGTCGAGCTGGCGACGGGGCTGATCGTCGGCATGGAAGCGCTGATTCGCTGGAATCATCCCACGCGCGGTTTGATCATGCCGCGCGACTTCCTGCCCGTCGTGGAGAAATCCCCGCTCATCGTGACGCTCGGACGATGGGTGCTCGAACATGCGTGCGAGCAAATGAGCAGCTGGCGGGAGGCTGGAGTCGCGCCGCCGATCCTCGCCGTCAATCTCGCGCTCGGACAATTGCGAACCGGAGATGAACTCGTCGGATTCATCATGCGAACCTTGACGAGATGGGGGCTTTCGCCAAAAGACCTGGAGCTTGACGTGACGGAATCCATGCTCGCGCATGTCACGTTGCATAAAAATGCGGTGCTCGACCGGCTGCAGCAATTCGGCGTCAAAATCGCCATAGACGATTTTGGAACGCAATTTTCTTCGCTCGACTATCTCAAAACCTATCGCATAAGCCGTGTGAAGATCCCGCGCGAGATGATCGACGCCGCGATGCAGGATCTCGAGGCCTCCGCCATGGTGCGGGCCATCATTGGCGTCGCGCGCGAACTCGACATCGACGTGATCGCGCAAGGCGTGCAAACGGAGGCGCAGCGGGAGCTGCTGACCGCCGCGCCATCGGCGACGAAGGTGCAGGGCTTTTATTACAGCGCGCCGGTCCCCGCGGACCAGGCGACGGAGTTGCTGCGGCGCAGGCTGATCGAGCCTCGCCTCAATCAGGTTTCCGGACAGGTTGCGGCGCAGTAGCAGATCTTGCAGCGCTTGATCAAATGAGATGACAGGCGGCGACCGGCATGGACAAAGACGAACGGAAGCGGGGCGCCTTGGAGGACAGGGCGGATGCTTACGCCGAGTGGGTCGCGGAGTTGCGCCTGCGCGATGGCCCGCTCGACCTGTCGGAATTCGACGCCGATCCCGTGGTCAAGCTTGGCCACGCGCTGCGGCGTCTGGCTGACGGCATCGCCCGGCGCGAGGAGCAGCTCAACAAATTGTTCGAGGTTGTGCATAAGGTCGAGCGCGGTTTTCTTGTCGAGGATGTGCTCAACGGCATCTTCGAGAGTTTTGCCGGAATTGTCCCTTATGATCGCATGGGCTGCGCCTTCCTCGCGGATGGCGGAACGCGGCTTAGCTCGTTTTGGGCGCGGTCCAACCTCGGACCGCAGGAGATTGGCAACGGTTATTCGCAGCCGATGAGCGGCAGTAGCCTCGAGGAACTGTTCCGCACCGGCGAGCCGCGCATTCTGAACGATCTTCGGTCCTATCTCGACGCGCGGCCGGAATCGGATTCCACCCGCCGCATTGTCGCCGAGGGCGGCCAGTCGAGCCTCACCTGTCCCCTGTTCGTCGATGGCCGCCCGCTGGGCGTTCTCTTTTTCACCAGCCGCGAAAAGAACGCTTACGCAAAGATTCACCAGACGGCCTTTCGCCAGATCGCCAAGGACGTCGCCACTGTGATCCAGAAGAGCCGGCTGTTCCAGGATCTGTTGGACAGCAATCAGTTTCTCGTGCGTCAAGCCGAGCAGCTCAGGGAAGTCGCGAACCGCGACGCCCTGACCGGCGTGCTGAATCGCAAAGCGATCATGGCCGCCCTCGAACGGAAGCTTCAGGCCGCCGCTGTTGGCGGCGGCGCCGTCGGCGTGATCATGGTCGACGTAGATCGCTTCAAGAAAATCAACGATGCCTATGGGCATGCCGCCGGAGACGCTGTTCTGCGCGAGTTCGCGCGCCGGCTCACCGCCACGCTCCGGCAGACCGATCATCTCGGCCGTTATGGAGGCGAGGAGTTCGCGATCGTCATCTGCGATACGAATTGGAAGCAGCTGAAGCAGATCGCCGAGCGTTTCCGCTCGACCATCGCCGGGACGCCTTTCATTGTCGGCGACGAGAGCCGGACCCTGACCGCCAGCTTCGGAATTGCTCTCGCACCGGGCGGCCTCGAGTCCGCCGAGGCTGTCGTTGCGGCGGCTGATCAAGCACTCTACGCAGCCAAGGCCGGTGGCCGAAATCGATGCGTGCTCGCCTGATCCAGATCGGCAACGCGACGGGCCGATTTTTGAAATATCTGTTGATACTGGTGGGGTTGGCATGCCGTCGCACTTAGATCACGATGATTTTGGATCGAATTGATCCAAAATCATGAACGTGATCGATTCCAATAGTTTAGAGCGGGATGCGGGCGAAAAAGTGCACACACTTTTTCTCATCCCGCTCTAGCGCCGACCGATCGGCGGATTCAAACGGCGCCTGCTATTGAACCACGGGACGACAAGTTGGAACGCGTAGGTTCCCGCAGCCTGCACGGCAAAGCTTTGCGCTGTCGCTGCGAACGTCCCTGTCGTAGCAATATGGTTAAGCCGTGGGCTTGCGCGGTGGCACGGGTTTGAGCGCCGCCCAAGATTGAGTAATTCGTCTTGTAGACGGCGCCGTCACAAAGAGGGTCATAAGATTGGGCCTGCATTGGCCTGAACATATGCGCCTGGCATGCTCTCGTCGGGGCGAGCGGGCGGGGCGGTCAGTGCGTTCAATTTTCCAGAGCTTTGAGCCTGTCAGAACGATCCATAGCGGATCGCTGGCCGATGAAGTTCTAACGATTTCAACTGCCTTAAGACGTTCGTGGACGCCTGCGAACAAGAATTTGGTGCCGGATGAGGGGATTGAACCCCCGACCTTCGGTTTACAAAACCGCTGCTCTACCGCTGAGCTAATCCGGCTTCGCGCTTTTGGCGCGGTCAGCGGGCCGAGGGCCGAAGCCGTCTCAAACCGCGGACTTTTCCGACAGGAAGCCGATTCTAAACCGGCCGTCGATTTGCGACGATTAATCGCGCGCAGACACAAGAGGACAAAAGTCCGCCCCGTCGGCCCTGATCGTTCGAACTCCGCCTTTAAAGCTTCTATGCTATTGATTTAACGTGTGATCTTCGCAATCTGCGCCAAACTGGCGCCGCTGATGATCTAGCAGCGCAAGGCGCTTTTGGCAACCGCCAGCCGCCGCCTTGCAGGCCATTCGCCGCTAACGACATGTTCGTTTTTCGACCCTAATATTGTCGCGAACCAACGTCAGGATCGTGCGGACTGAAATCGCGCCGGTCCGGCGTCAGATGCGGAGAGATCAATGCAGATGAATTTTGGTAAGTCCCTCAGGGTCGTTTTGGCTCTGGGCGTGGCCGCGGCCTCTTTGGCTGCGATCTCCGCGCCAGCGCAGGCGCAGGATGGCGGCGCGGTCGCGGCCGGCCTCCTTGGCGGCCTCGCCGTCGGCGCCCTCGCCGGGGCCGCCATCGCTGGTTCGGCTCCGCCGCCGCCGCCGCCGCCGCCGGGCTATGGGTATTATGCGCCCGTCTACGCGCCTCCGCCGCCGCGCTGCTGGTTCGAGCCACAGCAGGTCTGGACCGGATACGCCTGGGTCGTTGAGCGGGTGCGCGTCTGCAATTGACGCGCGTACGAATCCTCCCGACGGTGGATCAAGCGCCGGCGTGAGCGGACCCGCGGGCGCTTCGCCACCTTGCGCAATCCGCCGCCAGAGTTCAAAGAGGATCGGGGTCCAATGGGGTTCGGCGGCGACCCGCCGTCATCTTCGAGGCCTAATTCCGCCGCTTTGGCGCAAAGATGTTGCGGGCAAAGACATCGCGCGCAAAGAAGCTGCCGGTCCGGGAGATTTGCATGAAGCGTCTATATCCGTCGTTGGCTTGGGTTACGCTCGTCGCCACGCCGTTCTTCGCCTCGATGTCCGGGGCGCAGGCGGTTGGCGCCGGCGTGCCGAAGCTTGACGTCGAGCAATCCTGCCGGGAGGCGCAGGCGTTCAGCGGCACGGATAATAAGCTTGCTTACAAAGGCTGCATGCAGGACGAAAACGACGCATTGAAGCAGCTGCAGCAGAATTGGTCGCGTTATCTGCCCGAGAATCGGTCCAATTGCCTCGCGCAGGGCCTGTCTCCCATGCCAAGCTATGTCGAGATTCTGACCTGCATCGAAATGTATGACAGCGCCGGCAGTTTGAACAAGGGTTCCGCCGCGAGCCAGATGAACCAGGGCGTGCCGCCGGTGACGCCCGCTGCGGCGCGCTCCGCCGGCCCCGGCCGGCGGCAAATAGGCTGCGTCGGCGCGCTCTGCGCCACGCTTCGCGGACGGATCCTTTCCGGCTCGCCCGCGCTGGGGCTCCTGTGCTATATACTGCAGGCGCGAAGCCTGTGGCGTTTGTTTTTGCGCCTGGCGCCCCGGAATGTTGATCGCGGCTCTTTTCTTGCGACGGCGTGCCTCTCTCGCGACGGCATGTCGGGCGATCGCGTTTGCGCCATAGAAAAGGCGTGAGCTTCCCCGGAAGCCGGCGGCCGGGAGCCTGTTCCGCGGGCGGCTTGCGCCGCGCGGCGAGCGATTGGGGACACGCATGACGCAACTTCCGCCGCAAACGCGATCCCAGCCGCAAGCGGGCGACCCTGCGCCCTTCGTGAGGGGACCCAGCGTCGGCGCCCGGATCCGCAACTGGTTCCTGACCGGCGTCGTCGTTGCAGGGCCCCTCGCGGTGACCACCTATATCGTCTGGTGGTTCGTCAACACCATCGACAGCTGGGTCCGCGGCCTCGTGCCGAAAGATATATTGCCGGACGCCTATCTGCCGTTTCGCGTGCCGGGCCTTGGCGTCGTCCTCGTTTTTCTTGGCCTCACCCTCCTTGGTTTTCTCGCCGCCAATCTCGCCGGCCGCAGCCTCATCCGTCTCGGCGAGGCGATGCTTGCGCGCATGCCGGTCGTGCGCTCGATCTACAAGAGCGTGAAGCAGATCTTCGAGACCGCTTTCTCGCAGTCGGGCGCGACCTTCCGCAAAGTCGGGCTGATCGAATTTCCGGGAAAGGGCGCCTGGTCCGTCGTCTTCATCTCGACGCCGCCGGGGCCGGCCATCGGCGCGCATCTCGCGCAGGATGAAGCCTATGTTTCGGTGTTCCTTCCCTGCACGCCGAACCCGACGACCGGATTTTACTTTTTCCTGCCGGCGCGCGAGGTGGTCGAACTCGCGATGACGCCCGACGCCGCGCTCAAGCTCATCATGTCCTGCGGCGTCATCCAGCCCGAGGCGGCGGCGGTCCTCTCGGCGCAGGCGCGAAGCCAGGAGTCCGCCGCGGCCTGAGGGCGCAAATTGACCTCAAGCGCCCATATGGCTACCACCTGCTGGCTGCCGCTCGCGCAGCGGTCCCGGCGAAAGCCCGGAACCGAATGTCCCATCTCCCAGCGGATCCCGCATGGCCGTCTATACCGAAGTCTCCGACGCGGATCTCGCCGCTTTTCTCGAAACCTATGACATTGGCGGCGTTCGCGCGCTGAAAGGCATTGCCGAAGGCGTCGAGAACTCCAATTTCCTGCTCCATACGGACGCGGGCGAATTCATTCTGACCCTTTACGAAAAGCGCGTCGAGGCTTCGAGCCTGCCGTTCTTCCTCGCGCTGCTGGATCATCTGGCCGAGCGCGGCCTCAACTGCCCGCGGCCGGTGCGGGCGCGATCGGGCGCCTCGCTCGGCCATCTGTCCGGGCGTCCGGCGGCGATCGTCACCTTTCTTGATGGCGTTTGCCGCACGCGCCCATCCGTCGGCGACTGCGCGCGGATCGGCGAGGCGCTCGCCAAGCTGCATCGGGACGCCGCCGATTTCAAAGGCTCGCGCGCCAACGCCTTGAGTCTTTCCGCATGGCCGCAGCTGTTCGCGCCGTTGCATTTTTGCGCCGATGACGTCGAGCCGGGACTCGCTGCGGCAATCGCCGCCGAGCTGGCTTTTCTCAAGACAAGCTGGCCACGGGATTTGCCGCGCGGAATCATCCACGCCGATCTCTTTCCGGATAACGTGCTCTTCCTCGGCGAAGAGGTGTCCGGGCTGATCGATTTCTATTTCGCCTGCACGGACGACCTCGCCTATGATCTCGCCATCTGCCTCAACGCCTGGTGTTTCGAGCCGGACGGCGGCTTCAGCCTCGGCAAAGGGGCGGCGCTGTTCGAGGGCTATCAGCGCGTCCGGCGCCTGACCCCGGCGGAAGCGGCGGCGCTTCCCGTGCTGGTCCGGGGCGCCGCCCTGCGCTTCGTCCTGACCCGCCTTATCGACTGGCTGAACGTGCCGGCCGGCGCCCTCGTGCATCCGAAGGATCCGCTCGAATATGTCCGCAAATTGCGGTTCCATCAGAGCATTGGCGACGCGAAGCAACTCGGCTTTCGTCCGGAATGAGCCGGGAGGTGACGATCTTCACCGACGGCGCCTGCTCGGGCAATCCGGGGCCGGGCGGCTGGGGCGCCGTCATGACCTTTGGCGATCACCGCAAAGAGCTTTGCGGCGGCGAGGCGGCGACGACCAATAACCGCATGGAGCTGATGGCGGCGATCGCGGCGCTGGAGGCGCTGACCCGCGCCTGCAAGGTTCACCTCTACACCGACTCAAACTATCTCAAGGGCGGCATCACTGGCTGGATCGCCGGCTGGAAGCGCAATGGCTGGCGCACGGCGGATAAAAAGCCGGTCAAGAATGTCGAACTCTGGCAAAGGCTGGAGGCGGCGGCCGAGCGCCACGACGTCGATTGGCGCTGGGTGAAGGGCCATGCCGGCGATGAAATGAACGAGCGCGCCGACGAATTGGCGCGCCAGGGCATGGCGCCTTTTCTGACCGGGCGAAAGGCGGCGGGGCGGCCCCCAAGGTAGAGCTAAAGGACCGTCAATGGATCTGGTTCAGCAACGCCTCGGCGCTCGATACTTCCGCCTTGGAGGGCGCCGTCTCGACATTCAGCTTCGTCACCACGCCATCCTCGACCAGCATCGAATAGCGCTGCGAGCGCACGCCAAGTCCGCGTTCGGAGAGATCGAGCGTCAGGCCGAGCGCTCTGGCAAAATCGCCGCTGCCGTCGGCGAGAAAGCTGATGCTGTCCGCTGTCCCCGTGTCCTTGGCCCAGGCCGTCATGACGAAGACGTCATTGACGCTGGTGACGGCAATCTCGTCGATGTTCTTTTCCTTGAACGCATCGGCCCTCTCGGCGAAACCCGGCAGATGCGTGCTGCTGCAGGTTGGCGTAAAGGCGCCCGGCACGCCGATGAGCACGACCCGGCGCCCCTTGAAAATCTCGTCGGACGCGCGCACGGCCGGCCCCTCCGGGGTCATGACCGAGAAACTGACCTTGGGGATTCGGTCGCCTGTCTTGATCGTCATTGTTTCACTCCAGCGGGCGCGTTCGCCGAGGCGGGCTCGGCGGCGTGAGCGAGCGATGGCCGCTCCGCGATCTTGCCGAGGTCTAGCGTAAACTCGTAGCTTTGTCGCGGCTGCGCCAGCGTGATCGTCACCGGAATTACCGCCGCCGCATCCGTCGCGACATTCGCCGCCGTCGCGACGCTTTGCGGCTTGGGCGCCTCCACTTCGACGATCAGGAATTCGTCCGGACGATCGGTCTTTTTCGTTTCGAAGTACCAGCCCTCCGGGAACTCCACGAAAATATCGGTCGCCGCGCGCTCTCGGATCGGCTGATCCAGCGGCCTGCGGCTCGGGTTTCACGCGGACAAGCCAGCTGGGGCGAACGATGTCCGCCGCCCTGACGATCGCGATTTTCGCGTCGCGCGCGGCGTCGTCGAGGCGCAAAGGCGTCTTCGCTCTGGCTTCATTGATGGAGGCGGCCTCCGGGGCCGGCTCGATCGGCGCCGCGCCGGCCCCGGGCCTGGCGGGCAGCGCGAGCTTGGCCCTGGCCTTGACCGGCAGGCAGATGTCGCCGCACACCGCATAGTCCAGCGTAAGGGCGAGAACGGCGGGGCGACTGTCGTCGGCGAGTTCGATGTCGACGGGAAAGACGACGTCGCCGCGATAGCCGAAGAGTTCGAAGCCCGCCTCGTCGATGCGCGCGGGGGCCGGATAGGACACCACGGCGTTCTTGACATTCTCGGAGCCAGTGAAATCGAAGACGGGAGGAACCCCCGCCTCGCCCGGGCTCCGCCAGTAGGTATGCGCGCCTGCCGCGAGCTGGATTTCCACGCCGGCTCTGTAAGGGCCGCTCGCGGCCGCTGGCGCCGCGATGAGGCGCGCCGATGATTTCGTTCCGACGCTCCAGACGCTCGCGTAGGGATTGCCGCCGACGCGAGAACCGCCGCTGGCGACGGGGTCAGCGCGCAATTCAGCCACGTATCCCAGCATGAACAGGCTGAGCGCAGCGCATGCGCGACTTGGTCGCGCCAGGCCGTTCAAAAGCTGGAAAGACATTTGCATGACAATCGGGCGATCGCAGGATCCTCTTAATAAGGGCGCAACTTATTTTGCATGTGGCGGCTCCGCAACCTACATTGAAGTGATTGTAAGGGCTGGATTCGCAGCGTGCGCGGAAGATCGGAAGAAGGCGGCGACGTCGCGGTTCGGGGCGACGAATTTCAGGCAGTGAAATTTCAGCAGAATGAGGCGATGACATGGGATCAAGAATGCCTCTCGGCGGCGGCCAGCAGGATCATGGCGGGTTTCTCGACGGCCAGTTGCTCGTCGCCATGCCCGGCATGCCGGACAATCGTTTCGCCCGATCGGTAATCTATCTTTGCGCGCATTCCGAGGAGGGGGCGATGGGGATCATCGTCAACCGTCCGGCGCGTAAGGTGGTGTTTTCCGAGCTTCTGGTCCAGCTTGACGTGATCAAGCCGGATGAGGCCATCCGCCTCCCGGCGCAGGCGGAATCCGTGCAGGTTCTGAAAGGCGGCCCGGTCGAGACGGGCAGGGGCTTCGTTCTGCATTCCAATGATTTCTTCATCGACAATTCGACGTTGCCGATCGACGGCGGCGTATCCCTGACCGCGACGGTCGACATCCTGCGCGCCATCGCGCAGGGCGCCGGTCCGGATCGTGCGTTGCTCGCGCTCGGCTACGCCGGCTGGTCGGCCGGCCAGCTCGAGGCGGAATTACAGGAGAATGGCTGGCTCAATATTCCCGCCGATCCGGCGTTGATTTTCGATGATG
This sequence comes from uncultured Alphaproteobacteria bacterium, assembly GCA_963767805.1. GTDB lineage: Bacteria > Pseudomonadota > Alphaproteobacteria > Rhizobiales > Beijerinckiaceae > Methylocapsa. The sequence goes on from CAVYFP010000032.1 coordinate 227,671, forward strand.
CGCTAGGATCCAAATATGAGCGCGCGCTGCTTAAGGTCGGCATCGATCTGAAGCGGCTTTCATCGGATCTTGGCCACGCCTGACGCGCGGGAGGCGGCGCCGCGCCTCGGGGACGGTCGCCGCTTCGATCAATGCGCCGCGCCGCGCCGGGCGGCATCCCTGATGGCTTTTCGAGGAGACCGCCCCATGAGCGACCAATCCGCCGCGGCGCGCGAAACTGAGCTTGTTGAAAAAACGAAAGTCATCACGCATCTGACGCAGACTCTTTCCAATACAAGGATCTGTCTGGAAATCGCACGCATGGCGCTGGAGCGCATCGCCGCCGATGCGAAAAACGGCGATCTCCATGAAGGCCACGCCCGGTGCTGCGAGATCGCCGCCGAGGCCCTCCACGAGATCTGAAAGCCTTTCGCAGCTCTTGCTCAGGCTGCGATGGTCGCGGCGCCGACAAGCTTGCGCGCTTCGGCCGCGCTGATCGGGTGGCCGAAGGCGAAGCCTTGCGCATATTCGCAGCCGAGCTGGTAGAGTTCGATGGCGTCGGATTCGGCCTCGGCGCCCTCGGCGACCACCTCCATGCCGAGATCATGCGCGAGCGCGACGATCGAGCGCAAAATGACCGGACGCGCGCCGACGCCATTGTGGCGCACGAAGGAGCGGTCGATCTTGATGGTGTCGAAGGGAAAGCGCTGCAGATAGGCGAGCGACGAATAGCCGGTGCCGAAATCATCGAGCGAGAGGCCGGCGCCAAGGTTGCGGATGCGGGTCAGAATCTGCGCCGCGTATTCGGGGTTCTCCATGACGAGGCTTTCGGTCAGCTCCAGCTTCAGCGAGCCGGGGGCGACATCGACGCGCGACAAAATCGCCTTCACGTCCTGGACGAGATCGTGGCGCAGCAATTGCCGCGACGAGACATTGACGCAGGCGAAGATCGGCGGATCGACGTCGAGCGCCCTCTGCCAGGCCGAAAGTTCCCGCGCGGCGCGCTCCAGCGTGAAGATGCCGAGATCGACGATGAGGCCGGTCTCCTCGGCGGCCGGCGTGAATTCGCCGGCATTGAGGCGCCCGAGGCGCGGGTGATCCCAGCGCAGCAGCGCCTCGAACCCCGCGACGGTGCGGTCCTCGAGCCGCACGATCGGCTGGAAATAGACTTTCATCTCGCCCCGGTCGAGCGCGCGGGAGAGGTCGGCGGCGAGGCCGAAACGGTCCGAGCGCAGGCTGCGCATCGTCGCCCTGAATGTTTCGATGCGGTCGCCGCCGAGGCGCTTGCCATGCCGCATGGCGATTTCGGCGTCCTTCAGCATGTCCTCGCGCTTGGCGTGCAATTGCGGGTCATAAAGCGCGACCCCGATCGAGGCGGTGAGCGGGATCTCCTTGTCGCTGAAGGTCACCGGCGTCGAGGCGACGCGGCGCACCACATTGGCGAAGGCGGTGATCTGCTCGGCTTCCGTTTCTGAGACGATGAGGGCGGCGAATTGATCGCCCGAGAGGCGCGCCAGCGTATCCTGCGGCTTCAGAATGCGGCTGAGGCGGCGCGCCATGGTCAGCAAAATCGAATCGCCGGCGGAAAGTCCGATGGCCTCGTTGATCTGCTTGAAACGGTCGATGTCGATGCTGATGACGGTCGGGCGGATCTTCGAATCGCTCTGCGCCAGGGCCAGAGCCGCGCCGAGGCGGTCGAAGAACAATTCGCGGTTGGGCAGGCCCGTCAGATTGTCATGCACGGCGTCGTGCAGCAGCCGCTCCTCGCTGGTCTTGGTCTCGGTGATGTCGCTGAGCGAGCCGACGATGCGCAGAACCTCGCCATCGGGGCCGACCACGGGCCGCGCCTTGAGGCGGAACCAGAAATGCTGGCCATCGGCGGCGCGCAGCCTGAAATCCTGATTGATGCGGCCGCGGCGCTGCTCCAGCACGGCGTCGAGGCAGGCGCGGTAGCGATCGCGCTCCAGCGGATGCAGCACGTCGAGCCAGTTCGAGGCGGGCCCTTCGAGAGCGCCGCGCGGCAGGCCAAGCTGGGCCTCGACTTCGGGACTGACGAAGACGCGGTCGGCGGCGACGTCCCAGTCGAAGATGATGTCGCCGCTGCCGGTCAGGGCCAGCGCCTTGCGCTCGACGTCGGAGACCGCGCCATGGATGAGGCCGCTGCCGATGAAGGCGTTGTGCATGATGGTGAAGCCGATCAGCATCACGATCAGCACGAGGCCGCCGATGAGGGCCGGCGAGACGAGATCATTGGTCAGCGTTCCGGTAACGGTGAAGGCGGCGCCGATGATCCAGGCCAGCAGCAGGAACCAGGTCGGAATCAGCATCACCGCCCGGTCGTAGCCGTGAATGGCGAGATAGAGCACCAGCACGAATCCGACGACGCCGATTGTGGCCAGCGAAATGCGCGCGACGCCCGCTGCGACGGGCGCGTCATAGACGGCGAGGCCGACGAGGGCGGCGAGGAAAATCAGCCATATGGCGGCGACATGGGAGGCCCGCACATGCCAGCGGTTGAGGTTTAGATAAGCGAACAGAAAGACCAGCAGCGTCGCGGCGAGGATGGTTTCCGTTCCGGCGCGCCAGATGCGGTCGGACTGGCCTTCGGTGCCGAAAATCTTGTTCCAGAAGCCGAAGTCGATGCAGACATAGGCCAGCACCGTCCAGGCCAGAGCCGCCGCGGCGGGAAAGATCACGGCGCCCCTGACCACGAAGACGATGGTGAGAAACAGCGCGAGCAGGCCCGACACGCCGATGACGATGCCCTTGTACAGCGCCAGGCTGGTCATCCGGTCCTTGAAGGCGTCGGGTTGCCAGAGGAGCAGTTGCGGCAGCTTCGGCGTGCGCAATTCGGCGACATAGGTGACGGTGGTGCCGGGATCGAGCGTCAGCCGGAACACGTCGGCGTCGGCGCTTTCCTCCCGCTCGGGCGGAAAGCCCTGGCTGGCGGTGATGGCGGAAATGCGCGTCGCGCCGAGATCGGGCCAGATCACGCCGGAGCCGACGAGGCGGAAATGCGGCGCCTCGATCAGCCTTTCGATCTGTTCGCCAGTGTCGTTGGTGAGCGCGAAAACGATCCAGTTGGGGCGCGTGCCCTCTTCCTTGGCGCGCACCTCGATGCGGCGGACGATGCCGTCGGAGCCCGGCGCCGTCGAAACGAGCAGGCGGTCGCCCATCGAATCAGGCCGTTCGACCGCCTTGGTGAGGTCGATCACCTGCGCGTCGAGCGGAACGCGCACCGATTCGATCGCGCCGGCCGGGCCAAGCGTCGCTGCGAGCGCCAAAAGCAGAACAAGATGGCGCAGGATCAGACGGGGAATATGAGGCGCAAGACCCGACAAGATTGGTTTGCCTGTGGACTGGATCGTCCGGAGCCGGACGGTTCGAACCGGGAAAATAAGGCGAATTCTCAGCTGGGCACGAGAGTTACGGATCATTCAAGTCGCTTTTGAGACCGCCCCTCGTCCCGGAAATCATTCGGCGCCCCATCGCCTCAACCTCTTCCGGGCGGCGGCGGCGGCGTTCGATCGGTTTCGAGCAGGGCGTATAAAAGATGATCCTCCCAGGCGCCGTTGATGCGAAGATAAGCGCGGGCGTAGCCTTCGCGCTTGAAGCCGACGCGCTCAAGAAGCCTGGACGAAGCTTCGTTATGCGGCAGGCAGGACGCCTCGATGCGATGCAGCCGGAGCGCGCCGAATGCAAATCCGACGGCGGCGCGCACGGCCCGCGTCATGAAGCCGTTTTGCGCATGGGGCGCGCCGATCCAGTAGCCGAGCGTCGCGGCCTGCACGACTCCGCGCTTGACCTGGCCCAGCGTCAGGCCGCCGAGCAGCGAACGTCGTCGTCGCGGAAGACAAGGAATGGAAACGCTTCATTGCTCTCGATTTCCTGCTGATGGCGGCGCACGCGGCGCCGGAACGCGGTGCGGGTCAGATCGTCGCCCGGCCAGGTCGGCTCCCAGGGCGTCAAAAACGCGCGGCTGCCTTCGCGCAGGCTCGACCAGGCGTCGTAGTCGCGCATGTCGGGCGGCCGCAGATAGACGCCGTCGCCGCGCACGAAATTCAAGTTTTCGCTATTCGGGCCGATCCGGAAAAGCGCCACTTACGCCGTCTCCCTCAACAGGCGCGCAGACGTTGCGCGACGCGATCAGGGCTCAACACTTTGCCGACCGGCCCGATGGCGGAGACCGTCGGCGCCGAGCGAAGCGCCCGCGCGCCCGCGGCGCGAATATGCGCGATATCGAGACCGTCTATCATCGCGATGATCTCCGCGCGGGAGAGCACCCTGCCGAACGCCATGACCTGGCGCGAGATCTGCTCGCAGCGCGGCGAAGGCGATTCGAGCGCGGCGAGCAGCGAGACCTTCATCTGCGCCTTGGCGCGCCGCGCCTCCGCCTCGCTCAAATCATTCGCCGCCTGGCCTAGGCAGTCGAGAGCGACCGGCACCAGTTGCGCGACGTCCTTGCCGCCGGTCGCCGCATAGAAGCCAAAGAGGCCGGTATCGGAATAGCCCCAGTGAAAGGCGTGGATGGCGTAGGCGAGGCCGCGCGTCTCGCGCACCTCCTGGAAGAGGCGCGAGGACATGCCGCCGCCGACTGCGTTGGCGAACACCTGAAGCGCGTAAAAATCATCGTCGGCGTAGGAGAGCCCCTCGAAGCCGATGACGATATGGGCCTGTTCGAGCCGCCGCTTCAGCCGTATTTCGCCGCCAAGGTAACGCGCCGCCGGCTCGGCGCCGATCGCGCGCCCGGTGGGCAGCCCGCTGAAGCGCCGCTCCACCTCGTCGCAGACGCGCTCATGCTCGATCGCGCCGGCCGCCCCGAAGACGGTCGCCCCGCTGCTGTAATGGCTTTCGAGATAGCCGCCGATCGAGTCGCGGCTGAAGCTCGCGATCTGGTCCGGCGTGCCGAGAATCGGTCGGCCGATCGGTTGGTCTGGAAAGGCGGAGGCGTTGAAAAGGTCGAAGACGAGATCGTCGGGCGTATCCTCAACCGCGCCGATTTCCTGCAGGATGACGCCCTTTTCGCGCTCCAGCTCATCATTGTCGAAGATGCTCTCCGTCACGATGTCGGCGAGGATGTCGATCGCCAGCGGCGCGTCTTCGGCGAGGGCATGGGCGTAATAGGCGGTGTGTTCAGTGCTCGTCGCCGCGTTGAGATCGCCGCCTGCGGCCTCGATCTCCTCGGCGATGGCGCGCGCGCTGCGCCGCCGCGTGCCCTTGAAGGCCATATGCTCCAGAAGATGCGAAAGGCCATGTTCGCCGGCGCGCTCATGGCGCGAGCCGGCGCCGATCCAGACGCCGAGCGCGGCGGTCTCAAGATGCGGCATGGCGTCGGTGACGACGCGCAGTCCCGAGGGCAAAGTGGTGACGCGCGCGGTCATGAGGCGGCCCTTTGGCTCAGGACCGCGTCGCAGATGAAGCGCTCGATCTCGCCCTGATCATTGGGCAGAAGCGAGAAATGCTCGGGCCTTTCATTGAGGCCGGCGAGATGCGGCGGCAGGGGCGGACGCAAGCCGGTCGCGGCCTCGATCGCGTCGGGAAATTTGGCGGGATGGGCGGTGCCGAGAACGACCAGCGGCGTCTGCGTCCCGCGCAGCTCGATTTCGCGCCGCGCCGCGCCGATGCCGACCGCCGTATGCGGATCGGCGAGATAATGCGCCTCGCGCCAGAGCCGGGCGATCTCGGCGCTCGTCTGCGCCTCGCCGACGCTGAAGGCATCGAAGTCGGCGCGGATTGCGGCGAGCGCCGCGGCGTCGATATCGAACGCGCGGGATTGCGGAGAGCCCGGCCATTTTGGCGCGAATGGCGGAGCCGTCGCGGCCATAGGCCTCGAACAGCAGCCGCTCGAAATTGGACGAGACCTGAATGTCCATCGAGGGCGATTGCGTCGGGCGCACCTCGCCGACGGCGTAGCTTCCGCTTGCGAGAGCGCGCGGCAGGATGTCATTGGCGTTGGAGGCGATGACCAGCCGCTCGATCGGCAGGCCCATGCGCTTGGCGATGAACCCGGCGAAGATGTCGCCGAAATTGCCCGTCGGCGTGACATAGGAGACCGGCCGCCAGGGCGCGCCGAGCGCGGCGGCGCTGGTGAAGTAATAGACGGTCTGCGCGAGGATGCGCGCCCAGTTGATCGAGTTGACGCCGCAAAGGTTGAGCTTCTCGCGCAGCGCCTTATTGCCGAACAGCGCCTTGATCGCGGCCTGCGCGTCGTCGAAGGAGCCTTCGAGGGCGATGGCGTGAACATTGGGCGCCTCGACCGTCGTCATCTGACGGCGCTGAACGTCGGAGACGCGCCCATGCGGATAGAGGATGAACACATCGACCTGCGAAAGGCCGGAAAAGGCCTCGATCGCGGCGGCGCCCGTATCGCCGGAGGTCGCGCCGATGATGGTGGCGCGCTGGCCGCGCGCCTTCAGCGCGTGATCGACCAGCCGCGCAAGAAGCTGCATCGCGAGATCCTTGAAAGCCAGCGTCGGACCGTGAAACAGCTCCAGCGTGAAGAGATTGGCGTCGAGCTGGACGAGCGGCGCGACGGCGGGATGGCGGAAGCCCGCGTAGGCGGCCTCGATCATGGCGCGCAGCGCGGCGGGGGCGATCTCGCCGCCAAGATAGGGCGCGATCACGGCTTCGGTGACTTCGGCGTAGGACTTGCCGGAAAAGCCCGCGATTTCGTCGCGGCCGAGGCGCGGATAGCTTTCAGGGAGGTAAAGCCCGCCGTCGGGCGCGAGGCCCGCGATCAGCGTCTGCGTAAACGAAAGCGGCGCGGCCTCGCCGCGTGTCGAGATATATTTCAAGTGATGACGTCCAGGTCCCGCAATGGCGAAGGATTCATGTCGGCTACCATAGTTCGCATGCGGCGGGCAGCGAGAACAAGGGGCGCTCATTCTATCGAAATCAGCAGAATATGGCGCAATTAGAGCGCCTTGCCCGAAGCCTGCGCCGCATCGCCGGAATAAAAGCCGATAAAACAAACAGTTAAAATTCTAGCGCCCGCGCCGCGCAAAAACGGCGAAGACGCCGATGAGCGCCAGGGCGAGGCCAAACCAGGTGAGCGCGTAGGCAAGGTGATTGTTGGGAAAGGTCAGTTCGCTCGCGCCGCCGCGCGGCAGGACGGCGGATTTTGGATTTTCGTCGGCGTCGACGCTGAAGGGCGCCGCGGTCGCGAGCCCGAAATGGCGCGCGATCAAGGCCGGATCGCGGGTGAAATATTGATCGGTCTCGGGATCGTCGGCGGGCGTGAAGAAATTGCGCGATTCGGGCTGGCGCATCAGTCCCGTCAGATGGGTGCGCCCCTCGATCTCGCCGCGCGCGGCCGGATCCTTGAGGTCAACCGGAATGAAGCCGCGATTGACGATGACATAAGCCCCCGAATCGAGCTTCAGGGGGGTCAGCACCAGATAGCCGGGTTCGCGCGAGAGGCCGCCGGCGGGGCGGAACACCAGCGCCTCCTTGCCGTTGTCAAAGACGCCGTCTAGCTCGACATGGCGGTATTCATAATCATCCGGGCGCAGCTGCGCCCATTCCGCTGGCGGCGGCAGCGGTTGCGGCGGCGCTTTGGCGCGCGCGGCGATCTCGGCGATCAGCCCTTCCTTCCAGGCGAGCCGGTGCAATTGCCAGACGCCGAGCAGGACCAGGAAAACACAGCCGATCAGCGTCGCGACGGCTGGCCAGAGCAGGCTCCGGGGCGGTTCGGGGGCGCTATCGGCCGTCAATGCTTGAGCCGTCCTTCTTCGGCCTTGGTTTGATATTGCCGGGCGACCAGCAGCCCTTTCAGGGGCCGCAGCAGGCCAAGGCAGACGATCACCGTCAAAGGCAGGAACACGGCCATATGAACCCACATTGGCGGCTCGTAGGTCAACTCCGTCCAGAGCGCCGCCCCGAGCACGATGAAGCCGCCGATGAGCGAGATGAAAACGGCGGGCCCGTCGGCCGAATCAGCGAATCCGTAATCGAGCCCGCAGGCGCTGCACGCGGGCGCGAGCGCGACGAAATCCTTGAAGAGAGGGCCTCGCCCGCAACGCGGACAGCGTCCCTTCAGTCCGGCGGCGAAGGCCGAGGTCGGTGGATATTCGGCGTCGACCATTCTGCAGGATCCTCGAATATGTTGTAAAGCAGAGCCGACGCTCCACGCTGTTCATTACACCGTCCGGCGGCCAAAGGACAGTTTCACTTCGCGCCGTCATGGCTGCCTCTGCGGGCAATGAAGAGGCGGCTTGTCGGGAGGAGACTTTCGCGGCGTTTGGTCCCGGCGCCGTCCGTCGCATCTCCATTCCGGGCGGGCGCGCTCCGCCGCGACGAAGCGAAGGCTCCGCGCGACTGATGGGGGCCGTCAACCGTTTAGCCGCTCGTCCTTCGCCATCGGCGGACGCCGGAACCGGCCGCTCCCGGCTCGCAAGGGCGAAGTCCCCGTCGAGGCTGCGCTGACGCTTGACGATTATGCCGGAGCGTCGCGGAAGGCTGCCCCGAATCCTGGCGGGAATGCAAAATTTCACGCCGCCAGCGGCGACTAGATGTATAGTTATCGAACGCATTTTTGCGCATGTGTGAAGAATGGACAAACCAATCGTAAATCCATGATTGGATTTAAATGAGCCGGACGCCCGGATCTGTGAACGGATGATGCTCTCTATTATTCATGCAAGTTATTGGAATTACGCTATTTTTTTGCAAATGACCGGCTATGGAGGGCATGGCGCCCGCCTTGCTCTCCTATTTAGCCACATCGAGCACAATCAGTTCCGTTCGATGAAAGGACGATCCGGGGCAGCGTCCCCGGCAAAAGCCTAGGTACTCAGCGGAAACGCTAAGAGTGCGAATGTGAGCACCATTGGAGGAGACATATGGCAATAAGTACCGCTACCAAGGCAGCGACGGACGCGCTTGGCGCCAATCGGGCCCCGACAAGCGTTAGTCCGCAGGAAGTGCATCGTTGGCTGCAAAGCTTCAACTGGGACTTCGCCGCGAACCGGACGAAATATCCGACCAAATATCACATGGCGAACGACACCAAGGAGCAGTTCAAGCTCATCGCCAAGGAATATGCGCGCATGGAGATCGGTCAAGGACGAGCGCCAGTTCGGCACGCTTGCTTGACGGCCTGACCCGCCTCGAGGCCGGCAATCGCGTTCATCCGCGTTGGGGCGAGACGATGAAGGTCGCCTCGAACTTCCTCGAAGTCGGCGAATATAACGCCATCGCCGCCTACGGCGCATGTTGTGGGATTCGGCGACGCGGCCGAGCAGAAGAACGGCTATCTGGCGCAGGTGCTCGACGAAATCCGCCACACCCATCAGTGCGGCTTCCTCAACTACTATTTCGCCAAGCACTACCATGATCCGGCGGGCCACAATGATGCGCGCCGCACGCGCACCATCGGACCGCTGTGGAAGGGCATGAAGCGCGTGTTCTCCGACGGATTCATCTCCGGCGACGCGGTCGAATGCTCGATCAATCTTCAGCTGGTCGGCGAAGCCTGCTTCACCAATCCGCTGATCGTCGCCGTCACCGAATGGGCCTCGGCCAATGGCGACGAAATCACGCCGACCATGTTCCTGTCGATCGAGACCGACGAACTGCGCCATATGGCCAATGGCTACCAGACGGTGGTGTCGATCGCCAATGATCCGGCGGCGCAGAAATATCTCAACACCGATCTCAACAACGCCTTCTGGACGCAGCAGAAATACTTCACGCCGGTGCTCGGCATGTTGTTCGAATATGGCTCGAAGTTCAAGGTCGAGCCGTGGGTGAAGACCTGGAACCGCTGGGTCTATGAAGATTGGGGCGGCATCTGGATCGGCCGTCTCGCCAAATATGGCGTCAACTCGCCGCCGAGCCTGCGCGACGCCAAGAAGGACGCCTACTGGGCCCATCACGATCTGTTCCTGCTCGCCTACGCCCTGTGGCCGACCGGCTTCTTCCGCCTGTCGCTGCCGGACGAAGAAGACATGGAATGGTTCGAGGCGAACTATCCGGGCTGGGACGCGCATTACGGCAAGATCCTGCGCGAATGGAAGGCGCTCGGCTGCGAAGATCCGAGCAGCGGATTCCTCCCGATCCAGTGGCTCATCCAGCATGGCCATCAAGGTCTATATCGACCGCGCGTCGCAGGTGCCCTTCTGCCCGACCCTCGCCAAGTGCTCGGGTTCGCTCCGGGTGCATGAGTTCAACGGCCAGAAGCACGCCTTCGCCGACGATTGGGGCGAGCGCAGTGGCTTGCCGAGCCCGAGCGCTACGAGTGCCAGAACATCTTCGAGCAATATAGCGGCCGCGAACTCTCCGATGTGGTCGTCGAAGGCAATGGCGTCCGCGCCGATGGCAAGACCCTGATCGGTCAGCCGCATGTTCGCGGCGACAAGCTGTGGACCGTCGAGGATCTGAAGCGCGCCAATTGCGTCTTCGCGGATCCGCTCGCGGATCTCTGACGATAAATTCGTCGGATCGGCTTCCGGGCCGATCCGACGGCTTCGATCAATATCCCAGAACTGGCCGCTCGCAGGCCATCAAACAACAGCAATGGAGGAAACCATCTATGGCTATCGCCTCGACGACGAAGCGTGGGCTGACGGATCCTGGTAAGGCAGCAGTCATTCTCGCCGCAATTCCGGATCATGACCTCGATACGCAGCGCCGGATGAATTATTTCGTCACGCCGCGCTGGAAGCGGCTCAGCGAATATGAAATCCTGACGCTTTATACGCAACCGAACCCGGACTGGATCGCCGGCGGTCTCGATTGGGGCGACTGGACGCAGAAGTTCCATGGCGGCCGTCCGTCCTGGGGCAATGAAAGCACCGAGCTGCGCACCACCGACTGGTATCGCCACCGCGATCCGGCGCGCCGCTGGCACGCCCCCTATGTCAAGGATAAATCCGAAGAGTGGCGCTATACGACGCGCTTCCTCGAGGCCTATTCCGCCGAAGGCGCGATCCGCTCGATCGACCCGAAATGGCGCGATGGCGTCCTCGACAAATATTGGGGCGCGCTGCTGTTCAGCGAATATGGCATGTTCAACGCGCATTCCTCCGTCGCCCGCGACGCGCTTTCCGACACGATCCGTTCGTCGGCGACCTTCGCGGCGCTCGACAAGGTCGACAACGCCCAGATGATTCAGCTGGAGCGCAACTTCCTGTCGAAGCTCGTGCCCGGCTTCCCGGAATCCACCGAAGGACCGAAGAAGGTCTGGACGACGGACCCGATCTTCAAGGGCGCCCGCGAGACCGTCGAGGAGGCCTGGCAGGGCATTCAGGACTTCAACGAAATCCTGTGGGCCGTGCATGGCGTCTATGATCCGCTGTTTGGCCAGTTCGCCCGCCGCGAGTTCTTCGGCCGGCTCGCCGCCAATTACGGCGACAATCTGACGCCGTTCTTCATCGCCCAGACGCAGCTCTATTTCCAGACCACCAAGGCGGCGCTGAGCGATCTCTTCTTCACCTCGCTTGGCGACGATCCCGAATTCGGCGATCTCAACCGCACCTGGTTCCGCGCCTGGACCGGCAAGTGGCTGCAGAAGACCGCCGAAGCCCTGCATGACTTCCTCGGCATCTACGCCAAGGTCGACAGAATCCCGGGCATCAGCGATCCGGCCTCGATCAAGGCCGCCGTCGCCCGCGTCGTGAATGACTGGGTCGCGGATTACGCCAATAAAATCGACTTCAAGGTCGACGCCGACCAGCTCATCGCCAGCATCACGCGCGACGTCAAGTGAAGGGGGGATAAAGTGACAGCAAAGAACGCCTATAACGCCGGCATCATGAAGAAGTCCGGCGCGGCCTTCGCGGAGGAATTCTTCGCCGAGGAAAACCAGGTCGTGCATGAATCCAACACGGTCGTCCTCGTTCTCATGAAGAGCGACGAGATCGACGCGATCGTCGAGGATCTCATCCTCGGCGAGGAGACCAAGCGCAACCCGACGCTCGTCGTCGAGGATCGCGCCGGCTTCTGGTGGATCAAGGCCGACGGCAAGATCCAGGTCGACACGGAAAAGGCCGCCGATCTGCTCGGCAAGACCTACAGCATCTATGACTTCCTCGTGAACGTGTCGTCGACCATCGGTCGCGCCTATACGCTTGGCAACACTTTCACGATCACGTCGGAGCTGATGGGCCTCGATCGCAAGCTCACCGACGTTTAAGCCGCCGAAAGGGAGGAATTGGAAAATGCCCAACTATAAAATTCATAGCAATCCCGTTCGGTCGGAATGGCTTGAGAAGATCGGCGCGCTGAACAATGTGAAGGACGCGACCGCCTTCATCCAGGACTTCCGCAAGAAGAACACGGGTCCGTTCCGCACCAGCTATGCGCTCGATGTCGACTATCTCTTCATCGAGGCGAAGATCGAGGAGCGTCTCGCGGTTCTGAAGGCTTCGTCCTTCTCGGCGGCGGATCTGTTCTCGAAGGCGACCACGGGCGAGGCCGCCCAGGCGGTCGCCGACGCCTGGATCGCCAAGATCGACGCGGAGAAGGACAAATACGCCGCGGAGAAGATCCTGATCACCTTCCGGCAGCTCTACAAGCCGCCGGTGCTTCCGGTGAACGTGTTTTTCAAGGTTGACACCTATCTTGGAAGCCGTCTCATGGAACTCCGCAACACCGATTATTACGCCGACTCCCTCGAGGAGCTTCGCAAGAAGCGCGGCGTTAAAGTGTTGAGCCTCGGCAGCGCGGCCTGACGCCGTCACGAAATTTCCGGGCGGCGGCCATCGGCCGCCGCCCGGACCCATTTGGGAGTGTTCAGGGAATGGCCGGCGTATTGGATTTTGACAGCGAAGAAGCAAATGCGCCGGGTCCGGCGCCGCTGGGCGAGGCCGGCGAAGGGGCCTTCGCCAGCTTCGGCGAGCGGATCGAGATCTTCAGCGAGGGCCGCTACCAGGCGTTCGTTCAGGATGTCGAATGCATGTGGCGGTGGGAGATCCACCGGGACGGAGCGTTTGTTCAGGAGGGCTGTTCCTTAAGTGAATCCTCGGCGCGCGAGGCGGTTGGTTACGTGATTTCGTTTTTCCGGCGGGGCGACGAGCGCCAGGCCGAAAAAGCCGACAAGGTCGATGAGGATGGCGCGCGGGACTAGCGCGGCGCGACAGAAGGGCGGGCCCGGCATGGATTGTGCGAGCGGCCCGGGGGAGCGCGTCAACCGTTCCCGATGAAAGCCGCGAACGGGGCTTGCGCATCGCGGTGTTCGCGCGTTGCGGCGGCCGGGCGGGCCAGCGCCCGGGAAAGGCGCCGCGAAGAAGAAGCAGTTGAGAAGAAGAACACTTGGGACCGAATAGAGCACTTGGGGAAGGGAACTATGTTTAAGGTGCGCGCCATCACGGAAGATCAACAGGATCTGACCTTCGAATGTTCGCCGGGCGAGGACGTCATATCGGGGGGATTGCAAAGGGACGTCATCCTTTTGTCCTCGTGCCGCGAAGGCGGCTGCGCCACCTGCAAGGCGGATGTGCTTGAGGGCGATTACGAGCTTGGCAATTGCAGCGTTCAGGCTCTGCCGCCGGACGAGGAAGAAGCGGGGGTGGTGCTGCTTTGCCGGACGTTCCCGCGCAGCGATCTTGTCGTCCAGCTTCCCTATACGTTCGACCGCATCTCGTTCCAGAAGGTCAATACGGACTGGCAGGGCGAGATCGTGGCGGTGGACAAGCTGTCGTCGAATGTGGTGAAGCTGCGGATCGAGGCGAAGGATGCGGAGACGGGCGCGACCGTCAAGATCCCGTTTTTCCCCGGGCAATATATGGATATCGAGATCCCGGGTTCGGCGGTGAGCCGGTCCTATTCGATGGCGACGACGAGCGACGAATCGCATCTTGATTTTCTCATTCGCCTTTTGCCGGACGGGCAGTTTTCGCATTTTCTGTCGAAGACGGCGAAGGCCGGGCTCCGGGTGAAGCTACGCGGCCCGTTTGGCGGGTTCAGCCTGCGCGAGAACGGCTTCCGTCCGCGTTATTTTGTCGCGGGCGGGACGGGCCTGTCGCCGGTTCTGTCGATGATCCGTCACATGAAGCAGGAGCATCATCCGCAGGAGGCGAAGCTGTTTTTCGGCGTGACGCATCAGCATGAATTATTCTGCCTCGACGAGCTGAAAGAGCTTGAGGCGGCGATGCCCAATCTTGGCGTCTATGTGGCGGTGATGCAGCCTGACGCCGACTGGCAGGGCGGCAAGGGGACTGTGGTCGACGATCTGCTGAAACATCTGGCGGGCGCGAAATCGGTTCCCGACATTTACATGTGCGGGCCGCCGGGCATGATCGACGCGACCTTCGCGGCGGCGGCGAATAATGGCGTGCCCAAAGATCACGTCCATGTCGAAAAGTTTCTTGCAACCGGACAGAATCAAGCTGCAGAGTGACGGGCTCGCAAGGGGCGCTAGGCCTCATAAGGTGAGTGCTTCAGCGATGTACTCCGTGGTCCAGATGCCGAATCAGGTGAAACCGCAGGACGTCGCAGCGCCACGAACAGGACGCTGGGCTGTTCGGGGTCGACCGCCCGGAGGTCGCGTGGGACTGGATGATGCAGACCGGCCAGCCGCCGGAGGGAGACGAATGGGTGCGCCTGCAAGTGTCGGACGCCTGGTAGCGGTGCATCGAGGAATATCGGCTTTCCCCGCGCAGCCAGTCTCCTGCGTCCACATGCGATCATGGATTGTCGAAAGATCGGCGGTCGCACGGCGACCGCCGCCAATCTCGACGTCCGAACGGCGCTGGCGACGATGGCGTTCAACCTGCAGCCGGTGCTGCGGGACACGAGCGTCAGCCTGCTCCTGGCCGACAGCGCCGGCACGCTCATTCACGCCATTGACGCCGGGTCGAACCTTGGTCCGATGGGCCGGCGTCTCGTTCGGCTCGGCGAGAGCTGGAACGAACGCACTTATTGGCAACAATGGGCTAGGGACGGCGGCTGTCCTGCGCGAGCCCGTCGCTTTCGAAGGGAAGCGAGCATTTCTCCCAGGTGCTGCATCCTTTCGCGACGGTCGGACATCCGCTTTTCGCTCATGACGGGACGCTCGTTGCGCTGCTCGGCCTCATTACGGATCAGCGCTCCTCGGCGCAGACACTTCTCGGCTTCGTCC
>CAVYFP010000033.1:0-123902 GCA_963767805.1 uncultured Alphaproteobacteria bacterium
GGCGAGACCTCGACGCGCAACCTCTTCAACGCGATCGAGGCGGCGCGCGAACCCCTGCTGAACCGTTTCATTTATGCGCTCGGCATCCGCCATGTCGGCGAGACCAACGCGCGCCGTCTCGCCCGTCATTTCGGCTCGTTCGAGGCGCTGCGCGCGGCGGGCCGGATCGCCGCCGAGGGCTCGGAGGCGCGCGCGGAAATCAACAATATCGAAGGGGTTGGCGAGGTCGTCGCCGAGGCGGTCGCGGATTTCTTCGCCGAGCCGCATAATGAGGAAGCGCTCGACGCGCTGCTCCAGCATGTGACGCCGCAGCCCATGCCGGAGGTGGCGTCGGAGAGCCCGGTCGCCGGCAAGACGGTGGTTTTCACCGGCGCGCTCGAACTCATGACCCGCGACGAGGCCAAGGCGCAGGCCGAGCGCCTTGGCGCCAAGGTGGCGGCGTCGGTGTCGAAGAAAACCGATCTCGTCGTGGCCGGGCCTGGCGCCGGCTCAAAGCTCGCCCAGGCGGCCGAACTCGGCGTCGAGACGATCAGCGAGGCCGACTGGCTGGCGCTGACGGGGCGCGGCTGAGAACTCAGCGCGCCGCCTTCTCGATCTCCGGCAAGAGGACCGGTTGGAAGAACTCGTCGGTGAGCGGTCCGACGAAGCGATAGGCGACCTTGCCGTCGCCGGTAACCACGAAGGTCTCGGGCACGCCATAGACGCCGAGGTCGATGCCGGCGCGGCCGTTCTCGTCTGCGCCGATCGTGGCGTAGGGGTTGCCCTGTTCGCCGAGCAACGCGCGGATATTGGCCGGCGCATCCTTCTGTGCGATGCCGACCAGGCTGAGCCCGAGCGCCTTCAAGGGTTCATTGCCGCGATATTCATCAATGTCGGATGCTCCTCGCGGCAGGGCACGCACCAAGAAGCGAAGACATTGACGAGGGTACATGGCCCTGACGCAAATCCTTGTCCGAGAGCCCGTCGGCGCCTTTGAGGCCCTCGATGCCGCCGGGCGAAAAGGCCGGAACCGGCTTGCCGATCAGCGCGGACGGAAGCCGCGAGGCGTCGCCCGCGAACAGGCGGAAAAGGAACAGCCCAGCCAGCGCGACGAACAGGAGAAGCGGCAGAAAGACGAGGGACGAAAACATTTCGCGCGCGCAGGCGCGGCCGGGTGCAGCTTTGGCTCGATCGTCGGCCTGGTCGCGCTCATAGGGAATTCGTCCCTCGCCGCGCGTTTCGCGCGCAGGAAAACGCGCGAGGTCGCGTTTCGGCGTCGATAGTCGCGCAGGATCGCGAAAATCATTGCCGCGACGATGATGAAGGCGATAGCGTAGGCGGCGACGACGAAGCCGATATGCGGATCGGCGGTCATCGCGCTGCCCCCAGGGAAGCAGGGCGGGGCGTGAATTCGGGCGCCGCCGCGTCGGCCGCGAGTATCGACGACGGCGCAGGCGCCGCCGCAGGATTTCGTTTCGGATCGCCATCGGATGCAGCGTCGCGAAGAGCAGCGTGAAGGCCAGCGCCATGATGAGGAGCGGCCAGAGCATCGAACCCGCGATCGCCGGGCCGCCAAGGCGAAAGACCGAGGCCGGCTGATGCAGCGATTCCACCAGTCGACCGAGAATTTGATGATCGGAATGTTGATCGCGCCGACCAGCGTGAAAATCGCGGCGGCCCGCGCGGCCTTGCCCGGATCCTCGATCGTCCGCCGAAGCGCGACAAGGGCGAGATAGATCAGGAACAGCACCAGCACGGAGGTGAGGCGCGCGTCCCAGACCCACCAGGCGGCCACATGGGCTTGCCCCAGAGCGATCCGGTGACGAGACAGATGAAGGTGAAGCCGGCGCCAAGCGGCGCGGCGGCCTTCTGCGCCGCGTCGGCGAGCGGATGACGCCAGACCAGCGTGCCGAGCGCCGCCGAGGTCATCACGATGTAAATCCACATCGAAAGCCAGGCGGCGGGAACATGAAGATACATGATGCGAACGGTCTCGCCCTGCTGATAGTCGGGCGGCGCGACGAACCAGACGAGGTAAAGGCCGACGCAGAGCAGCGCAGCGGTGAGCGCCGCGAGCCAGGGCGTCAAGACGCCAGTGAGGCGCAGGAAATTGCTTGGGTTGGCGTAGTTCTTCATCGGTCCGCCCCGGGCCGCTTGGGTTCAAGGCGGCCCAGCCTGTCCTTCGTTCTTGCGCCGGCCTGTCTAGGCTCGCGGAGGGCGAAATGCAAATCGCCGCTATGCGCACGGGCGCCGCTGGCTGCCTGGCTGCGCCTTCGCTGCGTGTCGGTCGGGGCTGGCGCGAAAGCCCTTCGCGGAGCTTTCGCGCCCGGAGACTGCGTCAGAGCGGCGGGACGACCCGATAATAGAGACCGTTCGCGCCATAATAGGGCTGGTACCAGGTTCCGCCGCAGACGTAATAATTCGCGCCATTGACATATTGGTAGGGGCATCCCGCCGGGACGCTGGCGACGAGGCTTCCGATCGCGGCGGCGACGCCGACAGCCGCGGCGCCGCAGCCCCAGCAGCCGCCGTGATAATAGCTGTTGACCACGGCCGGGCCATGGAAGCCGCCAGCGTAATAGCCGCCCGCGTGCCAGCCGTCGCCATGCCAGGTGCCGCCCCAGTCGCTGGCCCCATGCCAGCCTTCGCCGGCGACGCCGCCACCGTGATAGGCCGTTCCGCCCGCGGTGACGCCGCCGGCGTGCCAGGCCCCGCCATAGCTGCCGGCATGCCACGCGCCTCCAGCCGGGGTAATGCCGCCCGCGTGGAAGCCGCCGGCGGGGCCAAAGCCGCCCCGGAAGGCGTCGGCTGTTCTCGGCGTGCCGGCGGCCAGCGCCAGGGTCAGGAGGGCTGCGCCCATAAGCAAACTGCGGTTCATGTTGAAACCCTCAATGTCGAACTGGGTGAGGAAAGCGTAGATCGAGGCGTGGCGCCATGAAAAGGCCCGTCAGGGCTTTTTGGCTGCGCCGCCTTCGGAACTCGCCTCTTCGGGGCGCGCGAATGGTATTTCCTTTGTCGTCGCGGTCCGCTTCGGAGCGAAGGATTCGCCAGTGACGTCGCCGTTGAGCTTCCAGTCGGAGAATTCCACCATATGCCGCGGCTTGTCGGCGCTGCTGGCGTCGGTCGCCCAGATCAGGCGCGGCAGCTTGTCTTCCGCGCCGATCCAGATTTGCAGATGCACATTTTCATCCGAGATCGAAAGCACGTCGGTGGTCGTCCCGCCGACCAGCGTCGATTTGCCGATGACGAAGGCGCTCTTCAATCCAGTGGTCAGCGCCTTGTAAGGATTGGACACGAGAAAATCGACGAAGGGGAAATAGATGCCGGCCTTCTCGTAGATCTTTCCGAGCATCTCCTCGACATTGCCGGGAACGGCGGCGACGGCGATGAGATCCTCCTTGGGGGTCAACACGGCGACCGTCGACCCGTCGAAATAGAATTCGGAGGGGGGGCCGTCGCCGGGAACGATCACGCGCAGCCTATTCGGCCGGGCGAGCAGCACGTCAGAGCGCGAGAAATAGAAGAGCGGCTGCCCGTTGCGGGCGGGGACGTCGAAAGCGCCCAGTGCATGAAATGAAATGCTTTTGGCCGAGGCGAGCTTTTCGCTGGCGGCCTTGAGAATATCGAGCGCCGCCGGCTCAATTGCCGGATGCGCCGCTTCCGCGCCGGCCGCAGGCGGCGACGCGGTCTCGGCGAAGCCGACGCCGCTGGAGAATAGGAGCGCCGCGGCGAAGGTCGCTACCCTGAATTTTTTCATGATCACCTCTTTGAGCGATTGCCCACGAATCCGCCATTCATGGCCGGAATTTGTGAAGCTTTCTCAAAAAAGTAAAATTATGCCAGTGGATATTTAGCGGCGTCCGCCCATGCCGCCGCCAGCGCCGCGTCCGCCAAATCCGTCGCCGCCGCGTCCGTCGAAGTCGCCGGAGCCGCCGCCCCCGTCGAAGCCACCGCCTTCGGCATGTCTTTCGTCGCCTCCCGCGGCGGCGCCGCCTGCATAGCCCGCTGTGGCGCCATGCCAAGCGCCTCCCTCGGCGCCCGCCGCGCCGCTCGATCCCCCAGCCGCGCTCGCGCCGCCTGAGCTCCAACCCTCGCCGCCTGGCCCGGAATGCCAGCCGCCTCCGGAGCCGCTGTCATAGGCCGCGCCGCCGTAAGGGACAGGCGCGCCGTAGCTGCCGGGCGCATTCGGATTGTCGCCGCTGACATAGCCGCCGCCATAGCCAGCCACCGCGCCGGCGCCGATGACAGCGCCCGCCGCCGCCGCGCCGGCCTGCCACGGCCCCCAGCCGCCACCGCCACCACCTCCGCCACCCTCGCCGCCAGCATGCCAGGCGCCGCCCTCTGCGCCGCCAGCGTGCCAAGCGCCGCCCTCGGCGCCTCCAGTAGCGCCTTCCTCGCCGCCGCCATGCCAGGCCCCGCCACCTTCGGCGCCGCGCCCCGCCGCCCCCGCGCCGCCGCCAAGTCCGCCGCCGCCGCCAAGTCCGCCGCCGCCAAAATCTCCCCCGCGTCCGCCACCGCCATGGAAGCCGCCAAATGCGGCGGCTGGTTCAGGGGCGGCGAGGGCGAGCATCAGGGCGAACAGGCTCGCGCCTTTGCGTAAAGAGTGGTTCATGGCTGGCGCTTTCGGTTCGGAGCATCGGGAACTGGATGCGTCGAATTGATGCGCTAAAACGGTGAAGGGCGGCCGAAACCAATGCGTCGAAGTCTAACGATCGGCCGATGCTATTGGCTCATCTGGCGGAGCGCCGCCGCAGCGGCGATCGGGGCGCCGACCAGCGCGAGCAGGCTGAGCGCGCAGAGAATCAAAAAAGGCGGCGCGAATGCGGCCCCCTCCGCCCCTCCGCCCGCCGCCGCGACCCCGAAGATCAGGACAGGCACGCAGAGCGGCAGGATCAGCACCGGCAGCAGCAGGCCGCCGCGCCGCAGACTGACGGTCAGCGCCGCGCCGATGGCGCCGACGAGGGTCAAAGCCGGCGTCCCGACAAGCAGGGACAGCACGATGCTCCACGTCCGGTCGGCGGGCATGGCGAGCATCAGGCCGAAGAAGGGCGAGGCGAGCACAAGGGGCAGGCCGGTCAGCAGCCAGTGCGCGAGGCATTTCGTCGACACGATCAGTTCGAGCGAGGCTTCGCTCATCAAGATCAGATCGAGCGATCCATCCTCGTGATCGGCCTGGAACAGGCGGTCGAGCCCGAGCAGCGTCGCGAGCAGGGCCGAGATCCACAGCATCGCCGGGGCGATGCGTCCGAGCAGATTGAGATCCGGCCCGACCGCGAAAGGCGTGAGCGTCACGAGTATCAAAAAGAAGACGACGCCCAGGCTCGCACCGCCGCCAATGCGCTGGCCGATTCGCAATTCGCGGCGAAACAGCGCGGCGAGCGCGCGCGGCGGCGGCGCCAGCGGTTGGGTTTTGTCCCTCAAGCGGCGGCTCCCATCCGCAATTCGCTTGCCGGCAGGTCGAGCGCCGTATGCGTCGCGGCGATGATGATCCCGCCGTCGGCCACATGGTCGCGCATGATTTGCGCGACAAATCCCTGCGAGGCGGCGTCGAGCGCCGTCAGGGGCTCGTCGAGCAGCCAGATCGGGCGGCGCGCGACAAGGAGCCGCGCAAGGGCGGCGCGCCGCCTCTGTCCTGCCGAGAGATAGGCGGCGGGCAAATGCGCGATGGGACCAAGGCCGAAGGCTTCGAGCGCGGGCAGGGGCGCGAGGCCGCCGCGGCCCGATTCAAGCAACGCTGCGTAAAATGAGAGATTCTCGGCGACCGTAAGGGCGCCTTTTAGGGCATCGGCGTGGCCTATGAAATGCATCTTTTCGGCGAAGTTCTCCTCGGCGGCAGGCGTCAGCGCAAGTTCGCCTTGCGCGAGCGGAAGCAGTCCGGCGAGCGCGCGCAGCAATGTCGATTTGCCGGCGCCGTTGCGGCCGGTGACGATGAGGCTTTGTCCAGCTTCAACGATGAAAGAGAGTCCCGAGAAGACGATGCGGCCGCCGCGTTCGACCGAGAGGCGTGAGGCTGAAAGCCGCATGAGAGAAACCAGAGAAAAACGATGCTGGGCGAAAAGCTTGGGCGATCTGTCTAGCATCCGTATAGCGCTCGGCGTAGAACTTATTTATAAGCCGCCAAGCTTCCATTCCCTTTCCACATCCGACTTGCGGAGACAAATTTCATGGCCTCGCTCGACAGTTTCAAATGTCGCAAGAAACTCACGGTCGGTCGCAAGACGTATCACTATTATTCCCTCAAGGCCGCTGAGAAGAATGGCCTCGCCGGCATCTCGCAATTGCCCTTCTCGATGAAGGTATTGCTCGAGAATCTGCTGCGCTTCGAAGACGGCCGCTCGGTGACGAAGGAAGACATCGAGGCTGTCGCTGCCTGGGTTGAGAACAAGGGCCGCACCGAGCGCGAGATCGCGTTTCGTCCGACGCGGGTTCTGATGCAGGATTTCACCGGCGTGCCGGCCGTCGTCGATCTCGCCGCGATGCGCGACGCCATGACCAAGCTCGGCGGCGATCCGCAGAAGATCAACCCGCTGGTGCCGGTCGATCTCGTCATCGATCACTCGGTCATCGTCGATGCGGCAGGGTCGAGCAAGGCCTTGAAGACCAATGTCGATCTCGAATATGGCCGCAATGGCGAGCGTTACCGCTTCCTGAAATGGGGGCAGGGTTCGTTCGATAATTTCCGCGTCGTGCCGCCCGGAACCGGCATCTGCCACCAGGTCAATCTCGAATATCTCGCCCAGACGGTCTGGACGCGGAAGGAGAAGGTCAAGGGCGCGCGCGGCAAGACGGAAACCGTCGAGATCGCCTATCCCGATTCGCTCGTCGGCACCGACTCGCACACGACGATGGTGAATGGCCTTTCGGTGCTGGGCTGGGGCGTCGGCGGCATCGAGGCCGAGGCCTGCATGCTCGGCCAGCCGCTGTCCATGCTGCTGCCGGAAGTGATTGGCTTCAGGATCGTCGGCGAACTTGGCGAAGGCGTCACCGCCACCGATCTCGTGCTCACCGTGACGCAGATGCTGCGCCAGAAGGGCGTCGTCGGCAAATTCGTCGAATTCTTCGGCTCCGGCCTCGCCCATCTCTCCCTCGCCGACCGCGCCACCATCGCCAATATGGCGCCCGAATATGGCGCGACCTGCGGCTTCTTCCCCGTCGATGCGGAAACGCTCGCCTATCTGACGACTTCGGCGCGCACCCCCGCGCGGGTCGCTCTCGTCGAGGCATACGCGCGGGCGCAAGGGCTTTACCGCACGCGCACGGCCGCCGATCCCGTCTTCACGGAGACGCTCGATCTCGATCTCGCCACCGTCACGCCGTCGATGGCCGGCCCGAAGCGCCCCGAGGGGCGCGTCGCTCTCGGCGCCGTCGGCAGCGGCTTCAAGAGCGCCCTGGAGACGGAATATCGCAAGACCGTCGACGCGCAGACGCGCTACAAGGTCGAGGGCAAGGATTTCACGCTCGGCCATGGCGACGTCGTCATCGCTGCGATCACGTCCTGCACCAACACCTCAAATCCGAGCGTGCTGATCGGCGCGGGCCTGCTCGCCCGCAACGCCATCGAGAAGGGCATTTCGACGAAACCCTGGGTCAAGGCTTCGCTCGCGCCCGGGAGCCAGGTTGTCGCCGAATATCTCTCCGCCTCGGGCCTGCAGAAATCGCTCGACAAGCTTGGCTTCAATCTGGTCGGCTTCGGCTGCACGACCTGCATCGGCAATTCGGGTCCGCTCGCGCCCGAAATTTCGAAATCGATCAATGAAAACGGCATCGTCGCCTCGGCCGTACTCTCGGGCAACCGCAATTTCGAAGGCCGCGTCAGCCCCGACGTGCAGGCGAATTACCTCGCTTCGCCGCCGCTCGTCGTCGCGCACGCTCTCGCCGGCACCGTGGCGAAAGACCTCGAAACGGAGCCCCTCGGCCACGACAAGAAGGGCAATCCGGTCTTCCTCGCCGACATCTGGCCGTCGGATGAGGAAATCGCCGCCTATATCGACGAATTCGTGACGCGCAAGGTGTTCAAGGAACGCTATGCCGACGTCTTCAACGGCGACGTCAACTGGCGCAAGGTCAAGGCGCCGGAAGGCGAGACCTATAAATGGGACATCGGCTCGACCTATGTGCAGAACCCGCCCTATTTCGAGGGGCTGAAGATCGAACCGGAGCCGGTCAAGGAGATCGAGAACGCGCGCATTCTTGCGATCTTCGGCGACAAGATCACAACCGATCATATTTCGCCGGCGGGATCGATCAAGGCCGCCTCGCCGGCTGGAGCCTATCTGCTCGAGCGTCAGGTTTCGGCCGAGAATTTCAACCAGTACGGCACGCGGCGCGGCAATCATGAAATCATGATGCGCGGCACCTTCGCCAATATCCGCATCAAGAACTTCATTCGCCAGAAGGCCGATGGCACCGTCGCGGAAGGCGGCTACACGAAGCATTGGCCGGACGGCGAGGAATTGTCGATCTTTGACGCCGCCATCAAATATCAGGCCGAAGGCGTGCCGCTCGTCGTCTTCGCCGGCGCCGAATATGGCAACGGCTCGTCGCGCGACTGGGCCGCGAAGGGCACGAAGCTGCTCGGCGTTCGCGCCGTCATCGCCGAGTCCTTCGAGCGCATTCATCGCTCCAATCTCGTCGGCATGGGCGTGCTGCCGCTGACCTTCGAGCCGGGAACTTCATGGAAGAGCCTTGGGCTGAAGGGCGATGAGGAGGTCACCATCCACGGCCTCGGCGAATCCTTGCAGCCGCGCCAGAAAATGTCGGCGGAGATCAAATACGCCAGCGGCGAGGTCAAGACCGTGCCGCTGCTCTGCCGCATTGCGACGCTGGACGAGCTCGATTATTTCAAGAACGGCGGCATCCTCGCTTACGTCCTGCGCCAGCTCGCAGCGGCGTGAACGCGATCCGCAGCAACGAAAAAGAGGCCTGCCGCGATGACCGGCAGGCCTCTTTTCGCGCAAGCCGTTCGGACTCTATCTGATGATGGCCGGCGGCATCGAGAGCGAAGGGATCTTGACGCCGTTCTGCGTCGCATAGGTCACCGCATAGGCGAGGATCTGATGATCGCTCGGGAAGGCGACGTAGAGGCGCGACCTCGCCTTGTCGAACGCGATTCCATAGGGCGATGAGCCGAGATTGCTCAGAAGGGTTCTGGGCGCGCCGCCTTTTGCCGTGACCCTGACGGCCTTTCCGTCCGGGTCGCTGTAGAAAATATTGTGATTGCCATCGACCGCGGCGGCAAAGGAAAAGCCGCTGAACGGAAGGACGTGCGTGGTAAGCCAATTGTTGCACCTTGGATCGATGCATGGGGCGATCTGGTTTCTGAAATCCCGAGCGTGACCGGACAGCAAAAGCTGCGTGTCGTAAATGTTTGCATTGCCGCCTTGGCCCGGATTATTGCCGAGTAGTAATACTTGGCCATTGTCATAAGCGAGGGCGAATTTAGAATCTGGCTTCATTTCGGTATAGGTCGGCAGACCGTTATAGGCCGGAAGGGTCTCGACTATGCCAGGATCGAGCGTCGGAAACTGCTGCTCATACGGAAGGCTGAGATCGTTTGTGAACGCATTTATTTCTCCTGAACCCGTGACGCTGTATCCGTTCGACTCATAGAGGATATTGTCGGCGTCGAACGCCAGAGTGATGGGGCTGTCGCCCCGAGGGACCGGCAGCGCGTCGAGAGCCGCGCCCTGCGCATTATAGACGTTGATCTTGGGGGACGCGCCGACAACGCCGACATAGACCAGCCCGTTCGAGTTGACGGCGACGGAAAAGGCGTTGCTCAAGCCTGGCGCGAAAGGCGCGATTGCGTTCGACGCGGGATTATAGGCCAGAACGCCTTTCGTCGGATCGGCAATATAGACGGCGCCATTACGGGCATCGACGGCAAGTCCGTAAGGATAGACCAGCGTCGCCGCTTCGGCGGTCGGGGCCGCGAGAACCGGAAGAATCGCCGCCGCCATCTTCAAGAGCCATTTACATTTCATGGAAAAAGTCCCCCTCTTCGAATTGTTCGATGATGAGGAACTACGCGCCTTGCTGAAGGGCGCGCGTGGGGTTTCACACCGAGATCGCGATATGACCGAAAAGAGGCTACTGAGATCGGCTGCCCGCTTCGAGGCTGCAGACCCCGGGAACTCGCAGCGTCATGGTTTCGCCGGACGCAAGCGCCTAGCCGAGCGACTGCGCCTGAATCTTGTCACGGCGAACGCGATGTGATTGGTGTGCCGCCATTGCTCCCGCGCCGCGAAGGGTTCGCGCCTTCGCCGCCATTCCCGGCCGGCGCAAAGAGCGTGAAAGAAGACAGGGGTCTTGACTTAATGCCGACCTACAAACTTTTCATCCTGCCCGGCGACGGCATCGGCCCCGAGGTCATGGCCGAAGTCGAGAAAATCGCGGCGTTCCTGACGCGCGAGGGGCTCGTCAAATTCGAGGTCGAGCGCGGCCTTGTCGGCGGCAGCGCCTATGACGTCCATGGCGTCGCGATCAGCGAGGCCGACATGGCTCTGGCGCAGGCGGCGGACGCCGTTCTGCTCGCCGCCGTCGGCGGGCCAAAATGGGACGCCGTTCCTTATGAGCTGCGTCCCGAGGCCGGCCTTTTGCGGCTGCGCAAGGACTTGCAGCTTTACGCCAATCTGCGTCCGGCGATCTGCTATCCTGCGCTCGCCGACGCCTCCTCGCTGAAGCGCGAACTGGTCGACGGTCTAGATCTCATGATCGTGCGCGAATTGACCGGCGGCGTCTATTTCGGCGAGCCGAAGACGATCACCGATCTCGGCAATGGCCAGAAGCGGGCGATCGACACGCAGGTCTACGACACTTACGAGATCGAGCGCATCGGCCGCATCGCCTTCGAGCTGGCGCGCAAGCGGCGCAACAAGGTGACTTCGTCGGAAAAGCGCAATGTGATGAAATCCGGCGTGCTCTGGCACGAGGTCATCAGCGCCCTGCATATCCGCGAGTTCCCCGATGTCGAGCTGGAGCATCAGCTCGCCGACGCCCTCGGCATGCAGCTGGTTCGCCGGCCGAAGCAGTTCGACGTCATCGTCACCGACAATCTGTTCGGCGACATGCTCTCGGATGTCGCGTCGATGCTGACGGGTTCGCTCGGCATGCTGCCGTCGGCCTCGCTCGGCGACAAGAACGCCGTGACCGGGGCGCCCAAGGCTTTGTATGAGCCGGTGCATGGATCTGCGCCTGACATCGCCGGGAAAGGGATCGCCAATCCGATCGCGATGATCAGCTCGCTTGGGATGGCGCTCCGCTATTCCTTCAATCTCGGCGATCTCGCCGACCGGCTCGACCGCTCGATTTCGGCCGTGCTGGCCAAGGGGCTGCGGACAGCGGATATCGCGGGCGGCGCGACGCAAACTCTCTCAACCAGCGAGATGGGCGACGCCATCCTGGACGAGCTGCGCATTTCCGTGCGCTGACCGGCTTTCGCCCCCTCGCAGCGCCGAGGCTGAAAACACAAAAAGAACCTGCCGCCATTGGCGGCAGATCCTTTTGCTTGTGGTTCTGACCAAGGGGGGGCCGACCCGATCAAAACCACGATGATTCTGGATTGCACAGTCCAAAATCATGAAGGCGATTTATTCCGTCGGCTTGGAGCCGAAGGCGAAGAAAGGCGCTTTCCGCCTTTCCTCGTTCCGCGCTCGTCGGGCTAGTCGAGCGCCGGGGTCTCGAATTCATAGATCGGCGACGCGCGGCCCGGAATTTCGAGCGGCCAGGGCAGCGTCTCGTTGCCATATTTGGAGCGTTGCGCGACCTGATCCGGCGTGCGGTTGTAAATTGTGCTGATGGTCACGTAATTCTGCATGGATCCGACCGGAACGACCGGGCCGGGATCGAGAAAGCTGCGCTTGTTGACGGTCAGCGGCGGGCGCTCGCTATTATACGCGACCGCGACAGGCTGGACATGGCGGCGGACCTTGGTCTGCGGCTGCGCTTGCGTCTGCGCGGAAGCCGGTGCGATCGCAGCCGTAAGGCAAATGCTCGCAAGTGCGATCGAAATCATTTTGAGTTTCATGACAAAGGCCCTTTTAAATCCCCTTTAGCTGAGCGTTAAACGCGCGGGCCACGCTTTCGTTCACGCTCGGGCGAAAAAAATCGGCGTTTGGCGCATATTTTCCGGCGCCACTGGCGAGGCGCTTCATTTTGGCCGCAAAATGGCTTTCGTTGCAGCCCGGCGCCGCATCGCTTATGTACGGACTGTGACGCATGAGTTGCCGGCGATCCGATCCTTGAGGATGCCGGTCGGCGCGCGGCGAGCGCGCAATGGAGAGAAAAATGGGTTTCAAGGTCGCAGTCGTCGGCGCGACGGGCAATGTCGGGCGTGAAATGCTCGATATTCTCGCCGAGCGCCGGTTTCCAGTCGATGAGGTGGTGGCGCTCGCGTCCTCCCGCTCGATCGGCACGGAGGTTTCCTTCGGCGACAAGACCCTGAAATGCAAAACGCTGGAGAATTATGATTTCAGCGGCGTCGACATCTGCCTGATGTCGGCTGGCGGCGCCGTCTCGAAGGAATGGTCGCCGCGGATCGGCGCGCAGGGCTGCGTCGTGATCGATAATTCCTCCGCCTGGCGCTACGATCAGGACGTGCCGCTGATCGTTCCCGAGGTCAACGCCGACGCCATAACCGGGTTCTCCAAGAGGAACATCATCGCCAATCCGAATTGCTCGACGGCCCAGCTCGTCGTCGCGCTGAAGCCGCTGCATGATCGCGCGAAAATCCTGCGCGTCGTCGTCTCGACCTATCAGTCGGTGTCGGGCGCCGGCAAGTCGGCGATGGATGAACTTTTCGCCCAGACCCGCGCGATCTTTGTCTCCGATAGCGTCGAATCCAAGCATTTTCCGAAGCGCATGGCCTTCAACGTCATTCCCCATATCGACGTCTTCATGGAGGACGGTTCGACCAAGGAGGAATGGAAGATGATGGTCGAGGTGAAGAAAATCCTCGATCCGAAGATCAAGCTCTCGGCCACCTGCGTCCGCGTGCCGGTCTTCATCGGCCATTCGGAGGCGGTCAATATCGAGTTCGAGAACCCGATCAGCGCCGAGGAAGCGCGGGACATTTTGCGCGAGGCGCCCGGCTGCCTCGTCATCGACAAGCGCGAGGCCGGCGGCTACATCACGCCGCATGAGGCGGCGGGCGAGGACGCGACCTATATTTCGCGGATCCGCGAAGATCCGACCGTCGAGAACGGCCTGATCCTCTGGGTCGTCGCCGACAATCTGCGCAAGGGCGCGGCCTTGAACGCGGTGCAGATCGCCGAGGTGCTGATCAATCGCAAACTGATCGCGCCGAAGCAAAAGGCGGCGTAAAGCCGCCGGGCGGGCGCGCGCGTCGCGCCCTCGCACATCCAAATTCTCACTGTAGCTACGCGTCGGGCGGCCATGGCAGCGCCTCGAAGGGCGCGAGGGCATTGAGTATGTCGCGCGCGACCGCGAGATGGGCCGGGTTGTCTACCCGGAAGGTCTCCTCGGTCGCCGCCATCAGCAACCCGCCTTGCGCGGTGCGCTCGACGATGGCCGACGGCGGCGGCGTGATCAGCGGCGCAAAGCGCGGCGCGACATAGCTCATCCAGGCGATGCGCAGGTTGCGGGACGGATCCCAGAAATCCATGATCTGCATCGGATAGGCCGAGCAATAGGTCGCATCGAAACTCTCGGCGAGCGCGAGGAGCGCCGCCTTAAAAGCCGGATAGGCGATGATGGTAGGATCTGGGATCACCTGATTTCCGGTTCCGATTTCCGCCGAGTTGCAGAGATATCAGTCCACGCCGAACCCGCTTTGACACTCACAGCAAGCGAGCGCGGGCCGTCCTCGTTCATATTGTTGATCACTCTGGCCCAGTATCCGTCGCTCGGCGTCCGCTTGCCGCTCGTCCGCTCGCACTACATTCGCTGCGATCGCCGCCGGCAAATCTTTGCGCAGCGCGTCGAATTTCTTCGGTTTGTCGTTTAGCCGGAAAATCCAGTTGTCGTAGGCGGGATGGATCTGTTTGAGACGATCGACGCAGTCGAGGAAGCGGGCCGCGATTGCCTCCGGCGTCTCTGCGCGAGATCCCCACGATGCGTGGATATAGTACTCCGGAGCGACGGCTCATTTCACTCTCCGATTTGGATCTGGAATTCCCGCTGGATCGGGCAGATAGCGCACAATAATCCGGTTGAGGTCGTCGATATCGCAGGAAAATTTGTTGAGCATGATCGGCTCCGCCTGTTCGTGGAAGTACCATTCGATCTGACGTCCGCGCTTGCTTTGACTTGTCGCGTAGCTTGTTCGGTCCAATCGGCTTCGATCTTGTCGCGGCCCCAATTTGTCTCCGTCATCTCCGCATAATGTCCCTCGGCTTCGATCATCGCGCCATCGGACTTCGCGGCAGTCGTCGTAGACGACAGCTTCGCCCGTCGATGGATTGGTGAGGCTGAAAGCGAGCCCAGGCGGCAGCGGAGGCTGACGCTGAGGGTTCACAACGCTGCGGACGAACTGCTCGTACTGAATGTCGAACGCCTTGCGCCCGCCTGCCTTATCTGGTCCTGGCGCTGGACAAAGCTTCGGCTCCTCGCGCCTGGCTTCCGTAGAGGCTTCAGCGCCGGTCTTTACGCCCGCTTCGTCGCTTTCCTTCGCCTTTATCGCTGCGTGCAAAGCGTCGGGATCGATGACGACTCGATCGCCGACATCGCGCGCGATCGACCGGCCTGTCTCGTCGCGATAGAGGCCGCCAGCTCCCAGGCGGGCGGCGGCGACGGTTCCGCCCACCGGGCCGGCCAGCGTAATCCGCAGCGTGCCTTCGTCATGGTTGATTTGGTAGTTGAGGCAGCGTTGCCAGTGGAAGGGCGGTCGGCGGCGTTACTCCCACCGCCTTTCGGATCGCTCGGTTCCAGAAACCCGCTCTTATCCCTCTTTTCTCAAAAATACGGTGTGGCGCGCTTTGTCCGTTGGTTTGATCGGGGTTGGGTAGTCGGCCCGGATGCAATGTTCGTAGACTTTATGATTGGGAAAACTTGCGGCGACCTCGCTCGCCGCAGCACTCATGTCTTCAGAATCGTCTTCCGATATGGCTCCATCAAAGAAGCAATATATGTTTATCTCATTATCCGCATATTCAACCTGCACCGAGCGTAGCGAAGGGGATACAGCACCCAACAGAGCGCGATTCACCGACAGGATGACAGATCCGTAACTAGCGATGTATGCCATGGTATTTTCTCAATGCCTCCTTCTATGGGTTTGAGGGAACAATATGGGCGCCCTTCTTGCTGTAATGTATAATCCCATTGGTTGTAGGGTAAGATCTTCCTGTGTCGTCATCAACAAAGTTGCCGATTGTTTTCCCGAAATTAACCCGTTCCCTGAAACCTGGTTGTCCACGCGGCACATCGTTAACAGCGGTTCCGGTTCCTCCGAATCGGTCAAGCAGGCCCTGCGGATCGGGGTCGGTGAGAACGCTTCTGCGGGGGTCAAAGTTATTCGTTCCCTCGATGTGCTTGTCCTGTTGCCCCTGATGGAGTTTAGGAGCAGAATCTTGTCCGACAATACCCGATGATCCGCGGCTGGCTGAGCCCGGCGGGCGCGCGCCGGGGAACGGGACAGGCGTCGGTCCGAGAGGATCGATGGGCCGGCCATGCTCCAGGTCGTCTTGCAGCGTCGTTTCGCCGAGCTTCGCTTTGAATTCGTCGAGCTTGTCGTCCTCGCTCTCCTCGCCGCCGTGATGACCGCCGGGCGAAACGGAGCGGCCTTCCCGCACGTCTCCCGATGAGGCCGATCCAGAAGCGCCGCCGCTGGTCCAGCGCCCGCGCCCGTCGCGCGGCTGATCCGGGCTGTATTTTTTCAGCCCCGCCGGCAGCTCGAAGCCCAGTTGCTTGCAGAGTTCGCGCGGCGAGAAACCCGATGCCATCAGGCGGTCAGCGAGGAAGAGCCGGAACGCCTGCTCTTCGTCGATCCGCGGCAGAGACAGCTGCGTGAGATAAATCTGTGCGAGGCTCTTTTCGCCGCGCGACCAGAGGTCCGAGGCGTGACGCAGCTTGGCGAGGAGCGCGACGTCGACGGGCGCGAGGAAGGTTGCGGTCAGCGCCGCCAGAATGCGGTCCTCGCCGGAAAGATCTATCGTCTCGGCGCCTGCCGCATCACGCTTCATCGGCACTAGGACCGTGCCGGCGCCAAGCAGGAGACCGCCTTCAGCGAAGGTCAACGACGCATGCAAAACGCGCCGCTTTCGCAGCGTCAGAAACTCGCCTTCAAACCGCTCGACGACGCCCACGAAAACCCCCGCCCGCATGATTGTGATCAGGGGCGAAGGGTCGGCGAAAGCGCGCTGCCTGTCAAAGACAGAACGTGAACAAACCGGCGAGGGAAAGCGGTAAGATAACGGTTCGGGCGCCTAAAGATAGCGATGTTTGACGCCTGCTTCAGGGCACGGATTCCGCCGTTACGCCGCCTTCTGGTAATCCTTGATGTCGGAAAATGTCACGTCCGGCCATTTGTCCTGCTCATATTTCAGGTCCCAGGCCGAGGCGCCCATGAACACCGGGGCGTCGTCGAGATCGACCGCCATTGAGGAGGGATGCGCGCGGATGAATTTGTCGAGTTCCACCGTTCCCGCGGTGACCCAGCGGCAGGAGTTCGAACCGGCTCGTCTCGAAACTGACGTCGAGGCCATATTCGGCGGCGAGCCGCTCGGCCAGAACGTCGAGCTGCAGCGCGCCGACGACGCCGACGATCGCGCCCGAGCCATCGTTGGGCAAAAACAATTGCACGACGCCTTCCTCAGCCATCTGGCCGAGGGCCTCGCGCAATTTCTTCGCCTTCATGGCGTCGCCGATCTTGACCCGGCGCAGGATTTCCGGGGCGAAGCTCGGCACGCCGCGAAAGACAAGATCCTCTCCCTCGGTCAGCGTGTCGCCGATGCGCAATGTGCCATGGTTCGGGATGCCGACGACATCGCCCGCATAGGCTTCCTCGGCGAGCTGGCGATCCTGCGCAAAGAAAAATTGCGGCGCGTTGAGCGCGATATTCTTGCCGGTGCGGACGAGCTTCGCCTTCATGCCGCGCCGGAGCTTTCCCGAGCAGACCCGCATGAATGCGATGCGGTCGCGATGGTTCGGGTCCATATTCGCCTGAATTTTGAACACGAAGCCGGTCATCTTGTCTTCGCGCGCGTCGACTTTGCGCGAGGCGGCCTGCAGCCCCTGCGGCGGCGGCGCGAAGCGCGCCAGCGCGTCGATCAGATCGCGCACGCCGAAATTGCGCAGCGCGCTGCCGAAGAAGACCGGCGTCAGATGGCCTTCGAGAAAGGACGTCTCGTCGAAGGCTTTGAGGCCCGTGCTCGCCAGTTCGATCTGCTCGCGCGCGACCTCGAAATCGGCCGGGTCGAGCAGGTCCTTGATGAAGGGATCGTCCGGGCCGGAGACGGCGACGGGCTCGGCGTCGCGGTCGAGCCGGCGCACGATTTTGCGCTCGAGATCATAGGTGCCCTTGAAGCTGCGCCCGCTGCCGAGCGGCCAGGTGATCGGGGCGACGTCGAGCGCCAGGGTTTTTTCGATCTCGTCCAGAAGATCGAAGGGATCGCGCGTCTCGCGGTCGAGCTTGTTGATGAAGGTGACGATGGGAATGTCGCGCAGGCGGCAGACCTCGAACAGCTTGCGCGTGCGCGCCTCGATGCCCTTGGCGGCGTCGATCACCATGATCGCCGAATCGACGGCGGTGAGGGTGCGATAGGTGTCTTCGGAAAAATCCTCATGGCCCGGCGTATCGAGCAGATTATAGACGCAATCGCCATATTCGAAGGTCATGACCGAGGTGACGACGGAAATCCCGCGCTCGCGCTCGATGCCCATCCAGTCCGAGCGCGTCTGGCGCCGGTTGGCCTTGGCGCGCACTTCGCCGGCGAGCTGGATCGCGCCGCCGAACAGCAATAGCTTTTCGGTCAGCGTGGTCTTGCCCGCGTCGGGGTGGGAGATGATGGCGAAGGTTCGCCGTCTTGAAACTGGATCAGAAGCGTTCATGCCGCTGCTAGGTGGCAAGCGGCGACGCCCGTGTCAATCTTTGCGCGAAGCGCAGGGCTGCAAGCGGGGAGGGAAACGGCATGACGGAGCGAGCGGCGAGCGACCCATATGATTTGCAGCGCTTCGTCGCGGCGCAGGCGCCGGCTTTCGAGACGGCCTGCGCGGAGTTGAGGGCGGGCCGCAAGCAAAGCCACTGGATGTGGTTCATTTTCCCGCAGATCGCGGGGCTCGGGCGCAGTCCGATGGCGCAAAGATTTGCTATTTCCGGCTGCGGGGAGGCCGAGGCTTATTTGCGCCATCCGGTCCTCGGGCCAAGGCTGCGGCGCTGCGCGGAGCTGGTCAATTCCGTCGAGGGGCGCTCGGCGCATCAGATTTTTGGCGCGCCCGACGACATGAAATTTCACTCGTCGATGACGCTATTCGGCGCCGTCGCGGGCGAAAGCGAGGTCTTCCTCGCCGCCCTGCGCAAATATTTCGGCGGCGAAATGGACCCGCTGACGCTCGCGCGGCTGTGATTTCGGCGCGCTTTCCGATGCGACGTAACCGGAAAACGCTCCAACTGTTTGTTGCGCAGCAGTTTCTTGACGCGAAGGGCTATCCGCTTCGCTTGGAAACATTCAGTCTTTTGTTCCGCGCGCCCAGAGTTCGAAGAAATGATTGAGCGGACCGTGCCCGCTGCCGACGTTGAGCTTGTCCGCGGCTTGAAGGGCGCCTGTCACATAGTCTTTCGCGGCTGCGATGGCGTCGGCGAGGGCGTAGCCGCGGCCGAGATAGGCGGCGATCGCCGACGACAGCGTGCATCCCGTTCCGTGCGCGTTGCGGGTCGCGACGCGGGGCGCGGAAAAGACGCGCTCCGAAGCGCCATCGAAATAAAAATCGTCGGCGGCCTCGCCCGTCGCGTCGCCGCCGGTGATGAGCACGGCTTTCGCCCCAAGCTCGTGCAGACGTCGAGCAATCGCGCGGATGTCCTTCGCGTCTTCCAGCTCCGCAAGGCCCGCCAAGCGCGCGGCCTCATCCAGATTGGGCGTGATCAGCGTCGCCAGCGGAAACAGGAGCTCGACGATCGCCTGCTCGACCCCTGGATGAGCCAAGGGGTCGCCGTTCGTCGAACTGAGGACGGAATCAAGAATGATCGCGGGCGCCCGGTGAGTTGCGAGGCTCGCGGCGACGGCCTCGACGTTTTCCGTCGATCCGAGCATGCCGATCTTGACGGCGGCGACTTTGATATCTTCGAGAATAGCATCAATCTCGGCGCCGACGAACTCGGGCGGCGGCAGAAGAACATTGCGCACCCCTGTGGTGTTCTGCACGGTGAGGGCGGTGATCGCAGCCAGCCCGTAGCATCCGAGCGCCGCGAAGGTTTTGAGGTCGGCCTGAACGCCAGCCCCGCCGCTCGGATCCGAGCCGGCGATGGAGAGAATATTTGGAATCATCTCTATGGTCCTGTTACGCAAGTTTCCGCGATCGCCGGCCAAAATTCCGCTGGCCAAGCCTCCGAAAAGGCGCGGCGAGGGCCTGGAACAGAGCGTAGCCGCTGACGAGGCCGACGCCGCCAAGAATGAACCCTTCGCTCGTCACCGGAACGGCGGGCTCATAGCTCGCATAGGCCCGGCGCGCGATCAATGGGTCGAAGTCAGTCGCCAGCGCGACAAGCCGCCCAAGCGAGCCTGCCTGCGCCATCGCGGCGTTCGCGCTGGATAGCCTCTGCAGACGCTGTGTGATCTCATTCATCTGCAGGCCGCGCGCCTGCACGAATTCATCGCTGTTGCCGGTTAGTCGCGCGATGCCCTCCCGTTCGGACAGCCCGACGCGGGCGCTATCGGCGTCGAATTCGCCGACGATCTGCTGCAGCTCGTCGATCGCGCCGCCGAGTCTTTGCCGGTACTGCTGCGCATATTCGGGGATCTGCGACGCCGTCAGCCCGACGATGGCGCCGAAAAACAGGGCGAGCCTCGACGTCAGCATTGGCCCCTTCCTCACCGGTGCCCGCGGGCCTCGAATTCTATTCGAGCGCGTTCAGAGTTCCAAGGCCGCGCGGTGTGAAGCAGTCAGGTCGGATCTTCGCGGTGCAGGTCGTGGAGGGTCACGGCTTGCGATAGGGACGCACGGCGCAGCCATTCGGGATGGCGGAGCGTGCGCAACGTGTCCTCGTAGCCGGATTCCCGATGCTCGCGCATTGAGGTGCCGGAGAACTCATAGTCCCGCGCGTGGCCCTCGTAATTCTTGTGCTGATAGATGAGGTGCACGATGTTGACCATGGCGGGCTTTTCCGCCTCGATGATCAGCACGCGTTCGTCTGGCGTCAGTTTTTCGGGAGGGATGCGCTTCAGCGCGTCGATCAGGCGCATCTTGAGATTATAGGTGCGCGCGAAGGCGTCGGTATTCTGGCGCGTGCGGCTGGAGAACATGATCTCCTTTTGGCGCGTCAGCACATCCGACATCTGACGGGGGAGGGAGCCGCGCGCGTTGTACAGATCGACCTGGAACACCAGCGAGGATTGATGTTCCTCCTGATCGAGCAGATATTGCAGCGGCGTGTTCGAGACAATGCCGCCATCCCAGTAATATTCGCCTTCGATCTTCACCGCCGGGAGGGCCGGGGGAAGCGCGCCGGAGGCCATGATGTGCTCCGGACCGATGTGCTGCTTCTCGGTGTCGAAATAGGTGAAATTCCCGGTGCGCACGTTGACGGCGCCGACGCTGAGACGTTTGCGCCCGTCGTTCAGAAGATCGAAGTCGATGAGGCTTTCGAGCGTCGACTTCAGCGACGCGGAATCGTAATAGCTGGTCGCCCCATCCGCTCCCGGCAATTGCAGCCACGGATTGGTCTGCCGCGGCTGGAAAAATCCTGGTTGCCCCATGAGCAGCGTGAAGAACGAGCTCGCCTGGTTGCGCAGGTCGCGGAAATGATCGCCCTGCGGCGTAAAGGGCCAGATCTTGCGGCCTGAAATCGTGTCCCAGAAGGCTTCGAGATTCCGCAGCCGGTTTTCCGGGCGATTGCCGGCGATGAGCGCCGAATTGATCGCGCCGATCGAGACGCCCGAAATCCAGTTCGGCTCGAC
Organism: uncultured Alphaproteobacteria bacterium; assembly: GCA_963767805.1. GTDB lineage: Bacteria > Pseudomonadota > Alphaproteobacteria > Rhizobiales > Beijerinckiaceae > Methylocapsa. The sequence continues at coordinate 21,048 of CAVYFP010000033.1, forward strand.
GCCGGCTTCCGTCAGCGCCTGGAAGACGCCGATCTGATAGGCGCCGAGGGCGCCGCCGCCTTGCAATACGAGCGCGACCCGATCATAGCCGCGCGCGATGGCGGCGACGTCTTCGGTTCTTTGCCTCCCGCGGGCGGGGCGCATTTCATTCATCGAAGGTCCTCAAGCGATCGCCGCCCGGCGCGGGGAGCCATTTTTTGCGGGTGTAACCGTCAAGGGATATCCATACCGCATGACAAACCATTAACAATGGCTGTTAGCGTCGATCGCTTGCGCGGAGCCTACCGCCTCAGCCGGGCATTGTGAGCAGGCCCGCCGCGCCATCCGATCCGCCAAACAGCAGCCGGCGGCCGGCCTCGTCCCACGCGAGCGCCGTGATGGCCGCCTCCGCTCCGACGCTGTCGCGCACCAGAAGTTCGGCGCCGTCGGGCAGGCGCACGAGCAGGATCAGGCCATCGGCGTAACCCTGCGCCAGCACGGGAGTCTTTGGATGAAAGGCGACGCAACTGACCCTCGCGGGGCGGACGCCGCATTCGAGCGGCGCCTTGTTCACCGGGCCTTCCTTCGAGTTGAAAGGCCAGATGATCGCCGCTTCCGCGCCCGAGGTCGCGAGCCATTGGCCATCGAAGGACCAGGAAAGTGAGCGGGGCTTGGCCGGATAGCCGCTGAGGCGAAGATCCTTTTTGTCGGCGATGCGCCAGGCGTGCAGCGCGTTCTCCTGCATCGCCGTGACGACGAAACGCCCGTCGGGCGAGACCGTAATTTCGAGATGCGAGCCCTTCCATTGCAATTCGTCGGGCGCCGCCGCGGCGTTCGGGAACCACAGGCTCGCGCCATTGTAATGCGAGATGGCGAGCCTGTAGCCCTTGGGCAGAAAGGCGAGGCCGCGCACGCTCGACGGCGCCGCGAGCGTCCTCATTTCGCCCTTGGCGTCGCGCGCGAAAACCTGTTTGCCCGTTGACCAGGCGAGAGCGCCGTCGCTCCGCCCGGCGAGCGCGTCGATCCATTTGCCCTTTTCATGCGCGATTTCGCGCACGGCGCCGTCCGCGCCAATCAAGGCAACTCTGCCGTCGTCGCCTCCGGTCGCCAGCGCCGCGCCGGCTTTGGCGGCGACGAGGATGGCGGCGTCGCGATGAACGGGGATGCGGCGCGTCTCGCCGGCGCCGGCGAAAAGCACGTGGCCGTCGCCCAGCGCCAGCGCGGGCGCGGCGCCGATAAAGGCCGCCGCCGTGACCGGCGCGCCAGCGTCGATCGGGGCGACATTCGAGGACAAAGAGGCTTGCGAAGTTTGCGAAGGGGCCATCGGAATCCGCTCAGGCCGCGCAGGCGAGAAAGGCGTCGCGGATTTCATTTTCTTTCAGGTTGCGGCCGATGAAGACGATGCGGCTGATGCGTTTTTCGTCCGGCTTCCAGTCGCGCTGGAGATCGCCGTCGAGGATCATGTGGACGCCCTGGAAGACGAAGCGCTTCGGCTCGTTCTTGAAGGCGAGGATGCCTTTCGAGCGCAGGATCGAGGCGCCTTCGGTCTGGATGTACCCATTAAGCCAGGGCATGAATTTGTCGGGATCGACGTCGCCCTCGATGGTGAGCGCCACCGACTGCATGTCCTCGTCATGATAGTGCTTCAATCCGTGCGAAGATACCTCGTGATGCGCGTGCTCGTGATGCCCATGATCATGATGGTCGTCATGCTCATCGCGGTGATCGCCGTGATGATGGTGATCATGTTCATGCGCGTGATCGTGCTCGCCTTCGACCTCAAGGAATTGCGGCTCGATTTCGAGGATGCGGTCGAGATCGAAGGCGTTGCGGCCGAGCACTTCCGCGATTGGAACCGCGCATTTCACGGTCTTGTGGAGCCGGGCGTAGGGGTTGATCGCACGGATGCGCGCCTCGACTTCGGCGAGTTCGGCGGGCGTCACGAGATCGGTCTTGTTGAGGATGATGACGTCCGCGAAGGCGATCTGGCTCTTTGCTTCCGGCGCGTCCCCCAGGCGGTCGACCAGCCATTTGGCGTCGGCGACGGTGACGACCGCGTCGAGACGCGCCGCGTTCTGCACATCCGCGTCGACGAAGAAGGTTTGCGCCACTGGCGCGGGGTCGGCGAGGCCCGTGGTCTCGACGATGATGGCGTCGAATTTGCCCTTGCGCTTCAACAACCCTTCGATGATGCGGATGAGATCGCCGCGAACCGTGCAGCAGACGCAGCCATTGTTCATCTCGAAGATTTCCTCGTCGGCGCCGACGATGAGGTCATTGTCGATGCCGATCGCGCCGAACTCATTGACGATGACGGCGAATTTCCGGCCATGGTCCTCCGACAGGATGCGGTTCAATAGCGTCGTCTTGCCGGCGCCGAGATAGCCGGTGAGCACGGTGACGGGAATTTTTTCGGCCATGCGGGTCTCCGAAGGGCTTGGCGCGGGGGAGCGCATCGCCCGAACATAGGAGACCTGAGCGGCGCCGCCAACCTCTGCGCTTTTCGCCCGGGTCAAATCCCCGCGACGAGGGCGGCCAGCGCGCTTAGAACTGGAGAACAGGCCGGAAATTTGCCGCCGCATGATGTTTGGCAAAACTGGTCTGTTATTATCAGACGGAGGAGATGTCGATGACCGACCCCTATAGCGTCAATCTGTTTTCCTATGGGACGTTGCAGCTTGAAAGCGTCCAGATGGCGTCCTTCGGCCGTTTGCTGAACGGCCAGGCCGACACCATGCCGCACTATCGCAAGGACCTGATCGAAATCACGGATCCTGAAGTGATCCGCACGAGCGGCGAAAGGTTTCATCCAATCGTCAGCGCGTCCGAAGACCCGTCCGACGAGGTCGAAGGAAAGCTCTTCCGAATCACGCCGGACGAACTGGCGGCGGCTGATCGATACGAAGTTTCCGACTACAAGCGCATCGAAGTAACATTGAAATCCGGCCTTGTCGCATGGGTCTATGTCAAGCCTTGACGCGCTCCGCCGCGGTCCTTCATCGGTCGGTCAGGATTACTCTCACATGATATTCTGAGACGTCAGGAAACAGTTTATGTTTTATATTGATGGAGACTATGGAGTGGGATGCGGGCGGAAAAGTGATTCCCACTTTTCCGCATCCTGCGCTATTTCGCGAGCGCTGCGGTCAACTGCTTGATATTGTTGCGCATCATCTCGACATAGCTCGGCGCCGGCCCGTCCGTGGGCGACAGCGCGTCGGAATAAAGCGCGCCGCCGATCGTCGCGCCGCTTTCCTCGGCGATTCGTTTGGCCATGCGCGGATCGGTGACGTTTTCGAGAAACACGGCCGGAATCTTCTCGGCCTTGATCTGCCGGATGATTTTGGCGACATCCCGGGCGCTCGCCTCCGAACTCGGTCGAGACGCCTTCCGGCGCGATGAATTTGAAGCCGTAGGCCTCGCCGAAATAGCCAAAAGCGTCATGCGTCGTGATGATTTCACGCCGCTTCGCCGGAATTGTCGCGAGCGCGGCGCGCACTTCCGTGTCGAGATCGGCGAGTTTTGTGAGATAGGCGGCCGCATTGGCGCGATAGGCGTCGGCGCCGGCGGGATCGGCGGCGATCAGAGCGTCGCGGATATTGCCGACATAGATTTCCGCGTTGGGGATCGATTGCCAGGCGTGCGGATCGAGGCCGATCTTGCCGTCCTCCTCCATTTTGCGGGGCGCGATTCCCTTGGTCGCGACGACGATCGGCGCCGTCGCGCCCGAGGCTTTGATCAAGCGGTCGAGCCAGCCTTCGAGGCCCAGCCCATTGACGAGAATCAGCTTGGCCGCGTTGAGGTTTTTGGCGTCCTCGGGCGAGGGTTGATAGACATGGGCGTCGCCATTTGGCCCGACCAGCGAGATGACCTCGATGCGATCGCCGCCGACATTGCGCGCGAGATCTGCGAGGATCGAGAAGGTCGCGACGACCGGCAGTTTGGCCGGCGCCTGCGCCCGCGCCGGGGAGAGACAGACGAGAAGGCTCGCGGCGGCGGCGACCATAAAAGTTATAACATTACGTCGATTTGGCATGGGCTTACCTTTTCGTTTGGTTGATCGGCGAATTTCAGGCTTCGAGGTGGCGGCGCGGCAGGCGGCGCAGGATGCCGCCGGCGGGACCAAAAATGAGCGCGAGCAAATAGAACGCGCCCGCGACGAGTATGATCAACGGGCCTGAGGGCAGGCCCGCGTAAAATGAAATGATAAGGCCGATATAGCTCGCCAGCATGCCTTGCGCCGCGGCGATCGCGAGGATGGCGCTGATGTCTTTGGCGATCAGCCGGGCGCTGGCGGCCGGCAGCATCATCATGCCGACGGCGAGCAGCGTGCCGAGCGCATGGAAGCCGCCGACGAGATTGAGCACGACCAGCGTCAGAAAAATGATCTGCGTCGGTCCGCCCGCGCGTCCGACCGAGGCGAGAAAGCCGGGATCGACAGTCTCCATGACAAGGGGGCGATAGACGAGCGCGAGGCCGATCAGGGTGAGGCTGGCGATCGCGGCGAGCAGCAAAAGTGTGGCGTCGTCGAGCGCGAGCACGCTGCCGAACAGCACATGCAAGAGATCGATGTTGGAGCCGCGCAGCGAAATGATGGTGACGCCGAGGGCGAGCGAAATCAGATAGAAAGCCGCCATTGAGGCGTCCTCGCGCAGGTTCGTGGCTCTGGCGACGACGCCGGAGCCGACCGCGACGAGAAGCCCGGCGATGAGGCCGCCAATGGTCATGGGTCCGAGGGAGAGGCCGGCGGCGAGATAGCCCAGCGCCGCGCCGGGCAGAATCGCATGGGCCATGGCGTCGCCGGTCAGCGCCATGCGGCGCAGGATGAGGAAGACGCCAAGCGGCGATCCTGCGATGGCGAGGGCGAGCGCCCCGACCAGCGCGCGGCGCATGAATTCGAATTCGACGAAGGGCGAGATCAGAAAATTATACAAGCGCGGCTCCCGCTGGATGGCGAAACGCAAGCCGGGTCAGGCGGCGTGCGCGCAGGGCGGCGCCTCCCTGTCGAAGGCCTCGACCATCGCGCGCGCCTTTAAAAGATTTTGCGGGGTGAGCACATCGCCGGTCTCGCCCCAGGCGATCTTCTCCCGCGCCAGCAGCAGCGTCTGCGGGAAATGCGCGCGCACGATCTCCTCGTCATGCAGCACGGCGAGCACGGTGCGCTTCTCGCTGTTCCAGCGCGCAACGAGAGCGAGGAGGTCGGAGACCGTCTTCGAATCGATGGCGGTGAAAGGTTCGTCGAGCAGAATGATCGGCGCGTCCTGAAGCAGGAGGCGGGCGAACAGCATGCGCTGCAATTGGCCGCCGGAGAGCGTGCCGATGGCGCGAAGTTCGAAGCCCTCGAGTCCAACCGCCGCGATGGCGTGTTCGACTTTGGCCTGTTCGCGCCGCGCGACCGCGCCGAACAGGCCGCAGCGCGCCCATAATCCCATGGCTACGACGTCGAATACGTTGATCGGAAAGCTGCGGTCGATGTCGGCCGCCTGCGGCAGATAGGCGATGTCGCGCGTTTTGACATGCGGCAGCGCGAGGGCGCCCGACAGCGGCTTCAAGGAGCCCACAATGGCCTTCAGGAGGGTCGATTTTCCGGCGCCATTGGGGCCGCAGATCGCGAGCAGCGCGCCGGCCTCGACATCGCCGTCAAGGTGATGCACGGCCGGATGGCGATCATAGCCGAGGGTCAGATCGCGGAAGCGGATGGCGGCGCTCATCAAAAATTCCTCAATGCAGCGCCCAATAGACCGCCGCCCACAAGGCGGCGACGAGCGCGAGCGCCCCGCCGACGCGCGTGAAAGCCGACAGGCGCAGCAGCGAAAAGCCCGGCGCCGCCGAGACTCCTGCGCTCGGTCAAATGATGCGAATGCGTCAATCCCATGAGGCCGCCTCTGCGTGTTACTTTATAACATACGCTGGACGCCGTGCAAGATCAACGCTTCGTGGATTGGAATAGCCGCGCGAGTTTGATAGGCAGAGCCATGACCAAAGCAACCCGCCAATTTCTGCTGATCCTGGCCGGCCTCGCAATCGGCCTCACGATCATAGCCGGTTTCGCCTTCCGCGATGCGGGCGGCGGCGGCCAGGGCGTCGCCGCCATCGGCGGACCTTTCGCGCTCACCGCGCAGGACGGTCGCACCGTCACCAATGCCGATTTCGAGGGACGGCCCTATCTGGTTTTCTTCGGCTATACGCATTGTCCGGATTTCTGCCCGGCGGCGCTGACGCAGATCTCCGCCGCGTTCAAGGAAATGGGCGCCGATGCGAAAATCGCGGCGGCCTTCGTCACCATCGATCCGGCGCGCGACACGCCGCAGACCATGAAAGCCTATCTCGAAAGCTTCGATCCGCGCATCATCGGCCTCTCGGGGGACGCGGCGCAGACCCTCGCCGTGGCCCGCGCCTTCAAGGTCTATTACAAAAAACAGGGCGGGGAAGGCGCCGACTATACGATGGACCACACGGGGATCGTCTATCTCATGGATAAGAACGGGCGTTTCGTCAGCGCCTTCAATCTGGACCGGCCCGCCAAAGAGGCGGCTGCCGAACTGGCGCAATATCTTTAGATCGCGCTCAGGATTTGGCTCGACGCAAAGATTTCAGAGCGGAGCCTCAATAAAATCCGAGCGGAAAATATTTGAGGTAGAGTTCCGCATAGACGCCTTTCGCCGCTAGATCGGCCAGCGCGTAGTCGAGCGCCTGCCGCAAGGGCGCGTCGTTTTTCTTCACCGCGATGCCGACGCCTTCGCCGAAGAAGCGGCTGTCAAGGAACGGGCCGCCGACGAAGACGCAGCATTTGCGCCCCTCCGGGCTGTTCAGCCAGAAGCTCAGAGCCGCGCCGTCGCCCAAGAACGCGTCGACTTCGCCTGCGCCAAGCGCCTCGGTCAGCGCTTTTTGCGTGTCATAGGTCTTTATCGTCGCGCCTTGAAAATAGCTTGCGAGAAAAGCCTCATGCGCGGTCTTGGCGATGACTCCGATTGTCTTGCCGCGCAGGGTCTCGGGAGTCGCGTCGCGAAGCGGCGCCGCCGTCAGGGCGACAAAACGCGCGGGATTTTTTGTATAGGGCGCGGTGAAGTCGAGTTGCGCGCGGGCGGCCTCGTCGATCCGGATCGAGGCGATGATCGCATCGCCCTCGCCGGCGTCGAGGCTGTCGATGAGCGTATCGAAGCGACGCGCCTGAATCGTGCAGGAAAGTTTCAGATCCTCGCAAATGGCGCGCGCGAGATCGATGTCGAAACCGGCGAGCGAACCATCGGCAAGTGCGAAATGGAACGGCGGATATTCGTCGTCGGTGAGGAAGCGCAGGGTGCGCATTCCGGCGAGATCCGGCTTCGCCGGGCGCGCGTGCGGATCCCAGAATCCGGGGCTGAACATTTTGGTACTCGCTCAAGCGCGGGCGCAGAGCAAAGCAGCGCGCCAGCCAGAACGCAAAGTGCGGCGCGTCGCAATTTGAAGGCGCGCCGCATCACGTCCGCCGACTGCTCTTAGCGCACATCATTCTTTTCCGTTTCGCAAGCCGCGGCTCTGGCGTGAAATTTGTTTGTCCATCCACCGCCGATTAATTTCATGATATGATTTTTGGGTCCAGATTGATGAGATTAGGACGATAGCGCGTTTATGACCAGAGCTTTACCGCAGCAGACAGATGGCGACGAAGGGGGCCGGATCATGGCGGGAGCTCGCGGCGATGCCGCTGTTCCTCAACCTGAATGGTCAGCCGCGTCGTGCTCGCCGGAGGCTCCGCCGCCGCGCTCTGGAAGGCTGAACTGGCGCAGGCTGCAGGGGCCGAACTTGAGGTCTATAGCGAGGCGCCTTGCGCGGGTTTCCTTGATCTTGCGCGCCGCCGCCCGTCCGTGCGCCTCGTGCGGCGCGCCTTTCAACCGGAGATCTGAAGGGCGCCGCGCTGGCCATCGCGGATGTCGAGACCGCAGCGGAGGCCGAGGCATTTCGCGCCGCCGCGCGTGCCGCCGGCGCGCCCGCCAACATCATCGACAAGCCGGCGTTCTCGGATTTCCAGTTTGGCGCCATCGTCGACCGTTCGCCGCTCGTCATCGCCATCTCCACGGACGGCGCCTCGCCGATTCTGGCGCAGGCGGTGCGGGGACGAATTCGAAGCCGTGCTGCCAGCGGCGATCAAGCTCTGGGCGGCGGCGGCGAAAGGCTGGCGCGCGCCGTTGAAGGCGCTGGCCCCGTCGCCGAGGCTGCGCCGCCGCTTCTGGGAGCTATTCAACGCGAAGGCGCTTGGAGCCGGCTCCGCGCCTCCGGACGAAGGGCTGTTCGCGGCGTTGCTGGATGAGGCCGGACGCGATCCCTGCGCGCCGGCGGGCGGCGTCGCCCTCGTCGGCGCCGGGCCGGGCGATCCCGAACTGCTGACGCTGAAGGCGCTGCGCTTGCTGCAATCGGCTGACGTCGTCCTCTATGACGATCTCGTGGCGCCGGCGATCATCGACATGGCGCGGCGCGAGGCGGAAAAAATTCCCGTTGGCAAGCGCGGCTACAAGCCTTCGTGCAAGCAGGATCATATCGTCGCGCTGATGATCGAACTCGCCTTGCAGGGCAAACGGGTCGTTCGCCTCAAGGGCGGCGATCCGATGGTGTTCGGGCGCGCGGCCGAGGAAATCGCGGCGCTGCGCGGGGCCGGGATCGCGATCGAGGTCGTGCCTGGCGTCACCGCGGCGCTCGGCGCTGCTGCGTCGCTGCAAGTCTCGCTGACCGAACGCGCGCGGGCGCGCCGGTTGCAATTCGTCACCGCCCATGCGCATGACGGCAAGCTGCCCGAGGACATCGACTGGCGCGGCCTCTGCGATCCGGGCGCCTCGAGCGTCATATATATGGGCGCAAGGATGCTTGACGCCATGGCCGAGCGGCTGCTCGCGCATGGCGCCGATCCCGCGACGCCGGCGCTGCTCATCGAACGCGCGACCTGCCCGGACGAGCGCCGCATCATTGGAACGATCGCGACGCTGCCCGCCAAGGCCGCCGCGCAGGCGCCGTCAGGGCCATGCCTCATTTTGATCGGCGCAGTTTTTGCTGAAGTTGAAGGCGATGCGGCCGACGCCGACGCGGCGCATCGGCTGGCGCGGGCGGCGGAGTGAGGCGGCGGCAGGCTGGAGCGTCCTTTATGCCGCCTTGATTTGATGCGTTTCATTGCCGGGGCGGCTCGGGCGACAAGGAGATGACAGGCCTTTGATCCTCGTGGAGAAGCGGATGCGGCGTCTCACCCTTCTGGCCATTTTAGCTGGTTCCGCGGCCGATCGGCGCCTGCGGGCTCGCGCTTTATCTTTACGAACGCCCGACCATCTTGCGGGTCGCAGTGACGCGCGGCTCCGACGATCAAGGAAGTGTTGCGCGCCGCCGCCCTAGAGTTCGCGCAGGCGCGCGAACAGGTCGGGCTGAAGCTCGTGCTCGTCGACTCGCTCGCCGAAAGCGGTCACGCTCTGGAAGATCAGCGCGCCGATCTCGCCGTCGTGCGCAGCGACGTCGGCATGCCTGTCAATGGCCAGACAGTCCTCATCATGCGCCGCAACGCCGCGGTATTGCTTGCGCCGGCGGGGTCGGCGCTGCGTGCGGTCGAAGATCTGAAGGGCCACAGAATTGGCGTTCTGCAGACCGAACAGGCGGGACGCCGGATGGAGATCAGTCGCTGTTCGACGCCGCGCTCGCGCAAAGCGACATTCCGCTGGCCTCGGTTGGCCGCGCGCCGCTGACGCTTGCAGAACTGCCGGCCGCCATCGAGAGGCGCGACGTCGACGCCGTTCTGGCGATCGGGACGCCCGGCTCGGCCAATCTCACCGAGGCGGTCACGGCGATGACTCAGGCGGGGCATGGTCCGCCTGTATTCATCCCGATAGACGAGGCCAAGGCGATCGCGCAGCGTTCGCCCAATCTCGAATTGGTCGAGATCCTGCGCGGCGCCTTTGGCGGGCGCTCAGCCGAAGCCGGCGGAAAATTTCGAGACGCTCGGCGACAGCACGCGGCTGGTCGCCCGGCGCAACCTCAGCAACGACGTCGTCGCCGAACTGACCGAGTTGATGCTAAATGCCAAGCCTACGCTTGCCGCGGAGCATCCGATTGCGAACCGCATCGAGGCGCCTTCGACTGATAAGGGCGCTGCGCTGCCGGTGCATCCGGGCGCTCTCGCCTATCTCGGCGACGAAGAGCAGAGCTTCTTCGATAAATACAGCGATCTCATTTATATCGGCGCGATGCTGCTAAGCTTGTGCGGAACTGCGATCGCGACGGTTGCCTCGCGCTTCAAGCGCCAGCAGAATACCGATCTCGAACGCATTCTGGCGCGGCTGCTGGAAATTATCGCAGCGGCGCGCGCGGCCTCGCACGCGGATATTCTCGATGAGCTCGAAAAAGAGGCCGACGGCCTGCTGGCCGAGGCGCTCGCGCATGATTTCAATCACGCTTTGAGCGGCAGCCGCCTCGCCGCAGCCAGTCTCGGGCTCAGCCAGGTCCGGCAGGCGATATCGGAACGGCGCATCGCTCTCGGCGCGCGCCGCACGGCGTTTTCGCCGCGCGTCGTCGGCGAATAGGGACGCGGGCCTAGCTGGTCGTCGCGAAGCGGCGCAGCGCGACGAAGACTCCACACCGCCTCGACGAGGCCGAACGGCCAGGCGCCCTGCAGGAAACCGTAGATCGAGCCGAGGCAGCAGGCCCCCGCGAAGGCGAGAATGTACCAGCGGCTGCGCTTTTCGAGCGCATAGGTCGCCAGCATGGCGGAAACGGCGAAAAGGCCGAAGAGCGTCAGACGATCCATCTTTCCATCTTTCCGCCGGCCGCCGCCGGCTGTTCGTTTCCTGATTTCCCGGAGCAAGTTGCGGACCATCGCCGCATCCCGACTGTCCGCCGGTTTAGGCGTCGCCGCCCGCGCGCGACATTGAAGATTTTGGCCTGTGACGATAAGTGTTCCCAAACACGCGGCTTTCGTATATTGCACTGCTGCAAAGCAAAAAGTCGCTACGTTAGCGGGTCGGCCCAGCCTAAAGCGCTTGGGTCGAAGGCCCGCGCGGGGCGGCTTAGCTCCGTTTTGGCGTCCTGCGCCGGAGCGCCACGCTTAAATCCTTCAGATACGGCACCAAAATGAAGCTGCGCAACATAGCTATTATCGCCCACGTCGACCACGGCAAGACGACCCTCGTCGATCGTTTGCTGCAGCAATCCGGCGCCTTCCGCGAGAATCAGCGGGTCATCGAGCGCGTCATGGATTCCAACGATCTTGAAAAAGAGCGCGGCATCACGATCATGGCGAAGGCGACCTCGATTGCCTGGAAAGACACTCGGATCAATATCGTCGACACGCCCGGCCACGCCGATTTCGGCGGCGAGGTGGAGCGCATTCTCTCCATGGTCGACGGCGCCATCGTTCTCGTCGACGCCTCGGAAGGCCCGATGCCGCAGACCAAGTTCGTCGTCGGCAAGGCGCTGAAGATTGGCCTCCGGCCGATCGTCGCCGTCAACAAGGTGGACAAGCCAGACGCCCGCATCACCGAGGTGGTGAATGAGGTGTTCGACCTCTTCGCCGCGCTTGATGCGACCGACGAGCAGCTTGATTTTCCTATTCTTTACGGTTCGGCAAAACAGGGCTGGATGGCCGACAGCCCGGATGGTCCGAAGGACGGCATGGCGCCGCTGTTCGATCTTGTGCTTCAGCATGTGCCGGAGCCGCGCATCGAGGAAGGCGGCTTCCGCATGCTCGGCACCCTGCTTGAGGCCAACCCCTATCTCGGCCGCCTCGTCACGGGACGGGTGTTCGCCGGCAGCATCAAGCCAAATCAGGCGGTCAAGGTTCTCGATCGCCAGGGCAATGTCGTCGAGCAGGGGCGCGTGTCCAAGATTCTTGCTTTCCGCGGCATTGAGCGCACGCCGATTGAAGAGGCGGAGGCCGGCGACATCGTCGCCATCGCGGGCCTTGAGAAATTCAACGTCGCCGATACGCTTTGCGCGCCCGAAGTCGTCGAGCCCCTGCAGGCGCAGCCGATCGATCCGCCGACCCTGTCCATGACCTTCTCCGTCAATGATTCGCCTCTGGCCGGCACTGAAGGCGATAAGGTGACGAGCCGCGTCATCCGCGCCCGGCTTTACAAGGAGGCCGAGGGCAATGTCGCCCTTCGCATCGAGGATTCGGCTGGTTCCGATTCCTATATCGTCTCCGGGCGCGGCGAATTGCAGCTCGCGATCCTGATCGAGACGATGCGCCGCGAAGGCTTCGAACTCAGCGTGTCGCGGCCGAAGGTCGTCTTCCAGAAGGCCGAGGACGGCTCGCTGCTGGAGCCGATCGAAGAAGTCGTGATCGACGTCGACGAGGAGCATTCCGGCGTCGTCGTTCAGAAGATGGCGGAGCGCAAGGCCGAGATGATCGAGATGCGCCCGTCGGGCGGCAATCGTTTGCGGCTCGTCTTCCACGCGCCGACGCGCGGCCTCATCGGCTATCAGGGCGAGCTTTTGACCGATACGCGCGGCACCGCCATCATGAACCGCCTGTTCCATGAATATGCGCCCTTCAAGGGCGAAATCACGGGGCGGCGCAATGGCGTGCTCATCTCCAACGATAATGGCGAATCGGTCGCCTACGCCATGTGGAAGCTGGAAGATCGCGGCCCGATGATGATAGAGCCGGGCTGGAAGGTTTATCGCGGCATGATCGTTGGCGAACATACGCGGGAAAACGATCTCGAAATCAACGTCCTGAAGGGCAAGCAGCTGACCAACATCCGCGCCGCCGGCAAGGATGAGGCGGTGCGCCTCACGCCGCCGATCCGCATGACGCTGGAGAAGGCGCTGGCCTATATCGAAGACGATGAGCTCGTGGAAGTGACGCCGAAGTCGATCCGTCTGCGCAAGACCTACCTCGACCCGAACGATCGCAAGCGCGCATTGCGGACCAAGGAAATCGCCTGAGGCTGCGTCCCCGATGATCGACGCCAGCGCTCTCGCTCCTTATCGCGATTACGTTTTGCCCGAGGCCTTCATTCCGGAGCTGCCTGGCTATTATCGCGGCAAGGTGCGCGAGAACTATGATCTCGCCAATGGCGAGCGGATCCTGATCGCGACGGACCGCATCAGCGCGTTCGATCAGGGCCTCGCCGTGATCCCCTTCAAGGGGCAGGTGCTGACCGATATCGCGCGCTTCTGGTTCGAGGCGACCGGCGACATCTGCGCCAATCACATGCGCGCCAATCCCGACCCGAATGTCGTCGTCGTCGAGCGCCTTGAGATGATGCCGGTCGAGATCATCGTGCGCGATTACCTCGCCGGCTCCACGGCGACGTCGATCCTGCCGATGTACGAGGCCGGCGCGCGCAAGATGTACGGGATCGAGTTTCCCGATGGCCTCCGCGCCAATGAGAAGCTGCCCTGGACGATCATCACGCCAACGACCAAGGCGGGGCATGACGCCCATGACGCCCCCCTGTCGGCGCAGGAGATCGTCGAACGGCGGATTCTCACCCCACGGCAATGGGACGACGTCGCGCAAAAGGCTTTCGCTCTGTTCTGGCGCGGCCGCGAAATCGCGGCGTCGCGCGGCCTCATCCTCGCCGATACGAAATATGAGTTCGGCTTCAACGCCGAGGGCCATATCGTCCTTGCCGACGAGATCCATACGCCCGACAGCAGCCGCTATTGGCTGGCGGAAACCTATCCCGAGCGCCTGCGCACGGGCCGGTCGCCCGACAGTCTCGACAAGGATTTCATCCGCAACTGGGTGCGGGCGCGCTGCGATCCCTATCGTGAGCCGATCCCGGAAATTCCGGGCGACGTAATCCTCGAAGCCGCCGCCGCGTATATTCGCAGCTTCGAACTCATCGCCGGCCGCGCTTTCGTCCTGCCCGAAAGCCTTGAGCCGCCGCCGCTGGAGCGCATCCGCGCCAATCTGGCGTTCTACTGGACGCGATAGCGTTCGCGCGGTTGCGGCGGCGGGTTTTTTCTGGCAAAGCCAGCTTCTCCCAACCTCTTGAGGAGGATCCCTTGGACAAGACGGAATTGCGAAAGCTGCAAGGGTTTCTGCGGGAGGCCTTCGGCAATGAAGACATCAAGGTGACGCAAGGCAAGCGCAACCCGGATGACGCTGACGTGCATTTCGGACAGCGTCAGATCGGCACGATCGTCGTCGATGACGAGGATGGCGACCGCTCCTTCGCTTTCGAGATGCCGATACCCGTCGAGCGCCCGGTGCTGCAGGATTACCTGCGCCGCCTGTTCGAAACCGACAAGCTGAAGATCGTTCCGCGCGCCAAGAAGACCGATTCGGTCGAACTCAATCACGGCGACGATTTCCTCGGCATCATTTCGGCTGATGATCCCAAGGGAAAAAGCTTTACGCTGCAGATGGCGATTCTCGATTTTGATCTCGAAGCGTTCTGACGCCGCGCTAGGGCGCTTTCCGACCGGATGGATCATTCGGTCGATAAGAAATCGCTCCAAATTCAAATGCTTGAGCATATTCTTGTCGATCAGATTGATTCTAATCTGATCTGAATATGCGCCTAGACGACCCTTCGCCGGAGCCCGCCCCATGCCGCTCTACGCCCTCGACGGCGTCAAACCTGAACTGCCGGCGGACGGCCACTACTGGATCGCGCCCGGCGCGCGGGTGATCGGCAGGGTTCGGCTTGGCGTCGACGCCTCGGTCTGGTTCGGCGTCGTGCTGCGCGGCGACAATGAGGAAATCTACATAGGGCCGGGCTCGAATGTGCAGGACAACAGCGTCCTGCATACCGACCCGGGCTTTCCCGTGTCGATCGGCGAAAATTGCACGATCGGCCACCGCGCTATCCTTCATGGCTGCACGATTGGCGACAACAGCCTCATCGGCATGGGCGCGACGCTTCTGAACGGCGCGAGGATTGGCGCCAATTGCCTCGTCGGCGCCAATGCCCTCGTCACCGAGGGCAAGAGCTTTCCTGATAATTCGCTGATCGTCGGCAGCCCGGCGAAAGTGCTGCGCGAACTTGATCAGGATGCCATCGCCCATCTTACCGAAAGCGCCGTGCGCTACGTCGCGAACTGGCGGCGCTTCGCTAAAGGACTGACCGAGATCTGACGAGCGGCCACGGCGCCCCGCGCGCCATTAGCAAGTCTTCCATCAGGGAATGATATGGACCGCGATTCGATCGATCCAGCCATCCGCCGCACAGTCCAGATCGTCGCTCTGCTCAATCTGTCCTGGTTCGCCGTCGAGTTCACGGTTGCGCGCACGATCGGTTCGGTGTCGCTGTTCGCCGACAGCATCGATTTTCTCGAAGACGCGTCGATCAATCTTTTGATTCTCGCCGCGCTTGGTTGGAGCGCCGCGCGGCGCGCGCGGGTCGGCATGCTGCTCGCCGCCATTCTCCTGGCCCCGGGGCTGGCGACGCTATGGACCGCATGGCAAAAGTTCAACCTTCCGACGCCGCCCGACCCCCTCGCGCTCTCGCTCACGGGGGCCGGCGCCTTCGCCATAAATTTCTTTTGCGCCTTCCTGCTCGCCCGCGTCCGCGCGCGGGGGGCAGCCTGACCCGGGCGGCGTTTTTGTCCGCGCGCAACGACGCTTTCGCGAATGTCGCGATCATCGCGGCGGGTTTCGCGACAGCCTTTCTGTGGCGCTCGGCGTGGCCGGATCTGATCGTCGGACTTGGCGTCGCCTGCCTCAACGCCGACGCCGCGCGCGAGGTCTATGTCGCGGCGCGGGAAGAGCATCGCGTCGCCGAAGCTTGAGGCCGCGCGACGCCACAGTCCCGCGCAATCCAAAGGCCCGAGGCGATGGGGGAACCGCAGACTGGATCCACGCATTTTTGAGCGTCGATCGGCGCGTCGGCCATAATTTGGGCGGGCGCGAATATAAGGGTTATGTCCGCACCCGCCGGGAGTCACGCGTGTCGCTCGAAACAGCCGGACCGAGGAAACCTCCGATCGAGGGCGATCTCGCCTCATCGAGCGTCGGCAAACGCCATGACCTAGCGCTCGGTTTCGAGCGTCTCGGCCTTGTTTCCTTGCGCTTTCCCTGGCTCATTGCGGTTGTCGCGCTGGCTCTCGCGATCGCCGCGGGGTTTGGCGTCACGCGGCTCAAGGTCGATGATTCGCTCAGTCAGCTGTTCCGCTCGGATACTCCCGAGTTCAGGCAGTATGAGGAGGTGACGCGGAAGTTTCCATCGAGCGAGTTCGACGTTCTCGCCGTGATCGAGGGCGACGGGCTGCTGCAGCGCGATTCGCTCGAAAAGCTGCGCGATTTCGTCACCGACGTTCAACTGGTCGATGGCGTCGAGGGGGTCATCTCCCTGTTTTCGGCGCGTCAGCCGCCGGAAGGCGGGCATACGCCGGCGCCGCTGTTTCCCGAAAATCTGCCAGAGGGCGCCGATTACGACGCCCTTGTCCAGAAGGTGACGTCGAACGAGATCATCCGCGGCAAGCTCCTCTCCGACGATGGCAAGCTCGGCCCTGGTCGTCATCGCTCTCGATCCCAAAATCGTCGGCGGCAAGGGGCTCGACGCGGCGGTCGGCGAGATCCGCAAGACGATGGCGGGCGATCTCGCAGGCGCCGGCCTCAAGTCCGAACTCTCCGGCGTTCCAGTGATGCAGCTCGAGATCCGCACAGCGGTCGAGCGCGACCGGCTGGTCTATAACGTTACCGGCTTTATCGCGGGCTGCCTCATCGCCATCCTGTTCTTCCGCCGCGTTTCCTTCATGATCGTCGCCGCGGGGCCGCCTCTTCTCGCCATTCTTTTTGCGCTGGGGGCGCTCGGCTGGCTCGATTTCCGGCTGAACATGTTCCTCAACGTGATGACGCCGCTGATCATGGTGATCAGTTTTTCGGACAGCATGCAGCTGACTTTCGCCGCGCGCGATCGCATTCTCGCCGGCCAGAGCAAATCCGAGGCCTTGCGCAATGCGATCCTCATCGTCGGGCCGGCCTGCGTCCTGACCCATGCGACGGCGGCGCTTTCCTTCACCGCCCTGCTGTTTTCAAGCTCGGATTTGATCCGGACCTTCGGCGAAGCCGGCCTTGTTGCGACGCTGATCGCCCTCTTCACAGTTTTGCTGATGCTGCCGCTCTTCGGCGTTTTCCTGTTGCGCCACGAAGACGCGCTGGCCGCTGCCGGCCGGCGTGGCGATTTCGGCGTCGAGGCCCTGCGCAGCTTCTGCTTCTGGATCGCGGCGCGCATGGTGAAGCGCCCGGGTCTTTACAGTCTCCTCGGGCTTGTCGTCGTCGCGGCGCTCGGAGGCATCTTCGTCAATTTGCAGCCGCGCTACCATCTCGCAGACCAGGTTCCCGACAAAGAGCAGGCCGTGTCGGCGAGCCGAAGTCTCGACGCCAAGCTGACCGGCTCCAATCCGATCGACATTCTGATCGAGTTTCCAAAGGGCGCTTCGCTCTACGCGCCGGAGACGCTCGCCGTCATCGCCAGGGTTCACGCCATCGCCGAGCATCAGCCGGGCGTCGGCAATGTCTGGTCCCTGGAGACGCTGCGCCGCTGGCTCAACGAAAAGCTCGGCGATTCCAGCGTCGCGACATTGCATAAATATGTCGATCTCTTGCCCGAGCATCTGACGCGCCGCTTTATCGACGCAAAGCAGGACGCCGTCCTCGTCTCCGCGCGGGTCCCGGACGTTGACGCCAGCAAGTTGTTGCCGGTCGTCAATTCAATCGACCATTCGCTGCAGGGGCTTCGCGCGGAATATCCGGGCTATGTCCTCTCGGTGACCGGTCTCTCGGCGATCTCGGCGCGAAACAGCGCGACCATGATCGGCAAGCTGACGCGCGGCCTCACCCTCGAGTTCTTCTTCGTCGCCGCCTTCATCGGCCTTGCCTTTCGCTCGGCCCGGGTGGCGCTCGTCTGCATCCTGCCGGGGATCTTCCCCGTCGTCGCCTCGGGCGCGCTGCTCGCCGCGACGGGGCAGGGGCTGCAATTCGCCAGCGTCGTCGCCTTGACGGTCTCATTCGGCCTCGGCCTCAGCGCGACGATCCATTTCCTCAACAGGCTGCGCATCGAGGCTGATTCGGGCGAGGATTATCCGCTTGCCGTCGAGCGGGCCACCGTGCTTGTCGGTCCAGCTCTCATCCTGACCTCGATCGTGCTCGCCTGCGGTCTCGCCGTAACTGTGCTGTCCAACCTGCCGTCGCTGCGCCTGTTCGGCTGGCTTAGCGCCTTTGCGATGATGATGGCGCTTACCGCCGATCTTTTGATCCTGCGGCCGACAGCGACGTTCCTCCACGCCGCCGCTGAAGCGCTCGCCGCGCGGGCGCGGGGAGGCGCGGCCAGTTGTCCGCCCGCATCCCGCCCGAACATTATTGGAATGGATCACGTCTCTGCGTTTCGGTCGATATGGCTCGAACGCTTCGTGATCCAGGTCCGCCGGCGCACTGACAGGGATTATCCCTTCCGCAAGGTGATGGCGACATTGGCGACGTCCGTGCCTTCCGTGGGCCTGATCGAGACCGACTGTTTGTCGCCGTGGAAGCGCACATCGAGCCCGGCGGAGAAGCCGGTTCCATCGACCCTTGCCTGGATCGAGGAGCCGGAGGCTCGGCCGGAGAGATTGCCGGTCGCATGGCGGGTCTCTTCGGTCCAGCTGCCGGAGATGGCGCCGCCGCTAACCGTAACATTGGCGCTGATCTCCAGCCGGTAGCTGTCGCTGGCGCAGCGGATGCTCTGGTTGAGGGAGGTGCCTGAATCATTGACGGCATATGTCGCCTTGCAGCGAATGCGCTCGCTTGAACCATTCGACATGGTGATGTTGCCGCCGCCGGTCCAATAGCCGGACAGAGCGGAAAAGGGTCCGCCCGCGATCGACGGCGATGCGGCCAAAAAAAGCGCCGCCGCGACAATGGCTCTTGCGACCCGATCAGTCTTTTTTCGATTGAGATGCGGCGACATGACGTTCTCTTTCCTGTGATGGCATCGGAAAATCTGCGCTTGTCCGCCTCGACGAACCTGAATCGCGGCGTCCGGTTTGGGCGAATGGGGCATTGTCCATAATAGGCAGGGATGCGTGACGCGAGGGTTTAAGCCGCAAAATTCGCGCACGAAAATATGCTCAATGTTGCGCGGGGTGGGCGCGCCCTGGCCAGGCGGTGGATCGCCTCCCGCATCGAATCGACAGTCAGGCCCCTTCATTTTCTCAATTCATTTTTCGAGCGCGCGAAGATCGAGAAATTCTTACTACGCGCGCATGATGCTCTATGTGTCAGCGGCGGCAAAATCAACGGGCTGAACACGCAAATTGCGCTGCGGACCCGGCTTTGGGCCGGGAGAGCGCATGGAATCCGCGTCGTCCGGCGTGCGTCATCCAGGCGGGAACGCCTGCGGCTCGCGCCGGGCAGGGGCGCCGCGGCCTTGGGACTGCGCGATGCCCAGCCCGAAGATTCCGGCCGCCAGAACGGGAAGCGTCGGGCCGAACAGGCTGACGTTGATGAAGGCGAGAACGATCAGCGAGATGAGGCACGAGGCGGCGGCCGAGGCGTAGAAGGAATCGCGGCCCCGTAGCGCCGATGCGCGAAGGAGAGCGACGACCGCAGCCGCCGCGGCGATCACCGCGGCCCAGAGCGCCGCGCGTCCCATCTCGATCGAAAGCGCCGCGGCGGCGGTCACCGCGCCGCGCTCCTGGGCGCCGACATCGCCAAACTCGTAAATCGGCAGGATCGATGAAAAGGCGCCGGCGCCGACGCCCAGCGCGGGGGCGTCTGCAAGGATGCGCTGCGTCAATTCGAGCGTCACAGGGTCTTTTCTCACGAAGGCCAGGCGGGGGTCCGAATTGGTCCCGGCCGCCCCGCTGACGAGGGCGACGACGATGACGGTCGCGGTGAGCCCGATCGCGCCGGCTCCCCACCGGCCAAGGTTGAGCCGGCGCACCAGGAAAACGGCGCAAAACATCCCAAGTCCGCAGCATGCCGCGAAAATCAGCGACCCTGAGCGCGCGGAGCCGATCGCCGCCGCGCAAATCAAAAGCGCGGCGAGGGACGCCAGCATGGGGTAAACGAATTTGGCGTCGCGCAAGCCGAGCTTGGCCCGCCGCGTCTCATGGCGTTCGAAAACGAGAAGGGCGCAGGCTGCGGCCAGTGTGACGCCAAGACACGCGCAATCAAGGGCTTCCTCGCTCTCGGCCGGGCGAGGCGCGCCGAAACTCGCGATTGCGAGTTGGGCCAGCGAAATCGCGACGGCGGCTGCAGTCAGTGCGATCAATGTTATTTCGGCGCGATCCCGGTTGATCGTCACCGCCGCCGCCAGCAGCATGGCGCCGACGAGCGTGAGATAGCGCAGCAGCGCCAGCGCCGTGGCGCCGATGTCGACGCTGATGCTTCCCCAAACCGGGATCGAAAATCCGGCTCCGACGCTCGCCCACACCGGATGAGCGAGGCCAGAGGGCGCAGGCGCCATCTGCAGCAACATAAGCAGAGCAGGAAATGCCGCGCCGATGGCGAAGGGGCGCACAAGCGCGCCGAAGCGCTCGGCCTCGAAGGCAGGCAGCTTGAGCGCGGCCGCAAAGATTCCGCCGGCGGCGAGGAATGGGAACAGCAGGGGCAGGAGGTCGCCGTCGGCGAACAGCGTCACTGCCGCGAAAGCGATGAGTCCGAGAAGAAAGCCGAGCGCGACGAACATGGCGACCGTTTGTCTGACAGAGGGAAAACAGCCAGGCGCTTGTTCGATGGACGCGCGGCGGGAGCGGCGAAAATATGCAAACTGATACAGCAAGGACGCCGCTGATTCAAGGCGCGCACTCTGCGTTGGGCAGGTGCAAGTCACAATAAAACAAAAACTTAGCGCAATCTTGTCGAAGCCGTGACGGGCGGCGCGGACAATCGCCTGCGCGGCGTCCCATAACCCCATCCAACTCGATTGAGTTGGCGCTGTCGAGTCGCCCCACGTCTTTCCCGTCCGGCTCCGCTGCAGCTCCAGCTCACGCGGGTTCGCCGGCCCCTTCGCGCAGGAACCAGCGATAGGCTTCGGCGATTCCCTCTTCGAGCCCGGTCTTCGGCCGCCACCCGAGGCCATTGAGCCGGCTCGAATCCATGAGCCTTCGCGGCGCCCCGTCGGGCTTTGACGAATCGAAGGCGAGGGTCCCGGCGAATCCAGCTGCTTTCCCGATGATTCCAGCCAATTCGCGGATGGTGAGGTCGGCGCCCGCTCCGACATTGATCGGCCCGGCTCCGTCATACCGGTCCAAAAGGAAAAAAATCGCGTCGGCGAGATCGTCGACATAAAGGAACTCGCGCCGCGGCGTCCCCGAGCCCCACAGGACCACCTCGGCCTCACCCCAGCGCACCGCCGCGTGAAACTTGCGGATCAGCGCCGGCACGACATGGCTCGTCAGCGGATCGTAATGATCATTGACGCCATAGAGATTGCAGGGCAGCGCCGCGAAGTAGCGCCGGCCGTACTGGCGCCTTAAGGTTTCGCAGAGCTTGATGCCGGCGATCTTGGCGACGGCATAGCCCTCATGGGTCGGATCGAGCGGACCGGTGAGCAGCGCCTCCTCACGCATCGGCTGCGGCGCGAGCACCGGATAGGCGGCGGCCGAGGCGATGTAGACGAGGCGCTCGACACTGGCGCGATGCGCCGCCTCGATGACATTGGCCGCGATGAGAAGATTGTCGATCAGAAAATCGGCCGGTGCGTTCTGGTTGGCGAGGATGCCGCCGACCTTCGCCGCGGCAAGGATGATGGCGTCCGGCGCACTGGCCGCGACCCACGCGCGGACGGCGGACTGGTCGCGGAGGTCAAGCGCGTCGCGGGAGACGGTCAGCAACTCGACGTTCTCGCGCGCGAGCCGGCGCACCAGCGCCGAGCCGACCATGCCGCGATGGCCGGCGATGAAGATCCGGCGCCTGCCGGGCGCGTTGGTCATGGTCTCTCCTGAGGTGCTGGCGGCGATTGACCCGGCAAAGGTAGCACAGCCGCCGCCAGACGATATATGAAGAAAACCTTTGTAGATTTACTTCATATATGCCATGGTGTCCGGATGAAGCCAGCACGAGCTGATCCCGAAAGCGCTGAAGCAGCCGCCCTCGCCGCAGAACTCCGCATCGTCATCGGCGCGCTCAGGCGGCGCTTTCGTGAGCAGGCCGACGAAGGCGACCTGACCTCGGCCCAAAAGTCCGTTCTGCTGCGGCTGGAGCGCGACGGGCCGACGACCGGGAGCGCGCTGGCGCGCGCCGAGGCCATGCGGCCGCAATCGATGGGCGCGATCATCGCGGCCCTGGAGGCCGGCGGATATGTGGCGGGGGCGCCCGACCCCTCGGATGGGCGCCAGACCATCATCTCGCTCACCGATCATTTTCACGAGTGGGTGGGCGCGGCACGGGCGGCCCGGCAGGACTGGCTTGTGCGCAGCTTGCAGGCGCGGCTGACCGCGCAGGAGCAGCGCCAGCTCGCCGGCGCCGTGGACCTCCTCAAACGGCTTCTCGACGCCTAGCGGCGAGACCGGCGCGACGCAAGAGATCATCGATCTGCCCGATAACAGGAAGGCTTGACGATGGAATGGCTCGATTACGTCTCCTACTTCTTTGGCGGCGCGTTTATCACGAACGCCGTTCCGCATTTTGTCAGCGGCGTGATGGGACGTCCCTTTCAAAGCCCGTTTGCGAAACCGCCCGGCGAGGGACTTTCGTCTTCAACGATCAACGTCCTTTGGGGTTTTTTCAACCTGGCCGTTGGCTATTTTCTTACATGCCGCGTTGGAAACTTTGATCTGCGATCCATGGCGCATGTTGCTGCTCTTGGGTTGGGCGCTCTTCTCCTCGCCTTGATGACCGCGCGCATGTTCGGACGGTTTTACGGCGGCAATTCGCCTGAGGCCTCGTGAGCGCTCCGGGGGTGGAGTTGACCGCCCGCCATGCCGATGAAGATCGACTCGCTGCGCGGCGTTTGGAAAGTGGTCTGCGTCGCGGCCATTGGCGCCTTCATGGCGCAGCTTGACGCCACGCTCGTCAATGTGTCGCTCGCCAGCCTCGCAGCCGATCTGCACGTCAGCCTTTCGGCGATCCAGTGGGTGACGAGCGGCTATCTGCTAGCGCTGGCGCTGGTGCTCCCGCTGAACGGCTGGCTCGTCGACCGCATCGGCGCCAGGGCCCTCTATCTCGGATGCTTCGCGGCCTTCACGCTCTCTTCGGCCCTATGTGGTCTTGCATGGTCCGCCAATTCGCTGGTTGCCTTCCGTGTCCTCCAGGGCATGAGCGGCGGACTGCTGGCGCCCATGGCGCAGATGATGATCGCCCGCGTCGCAGGCCACCATATGGCGCGGGTGATCGGCATTGCCGCCCTGCCGATCCTGCTTGCGCCGCTGCTCGGTCCAGTCATCGCCGGCGCCATCCTCCAATTCGCATCCTGGCGGTGGCTTTTCTTCATCAACCTGCCGGTCGGCGTCCTGGCGCTCGCGTTGGCGGCGGCATTCCTGCCCAGCGACGGGCAAGAGACGCCGCCGCGCAGCCTCGACCTGCTCGGGTTGGCCCTGCTGTCGCCGGGGCTGGTCCTGTTCCTCTACGGCTCCGACCATCTCGGCGAGCCGATCGGCGTTGTGGCCTTAGGCGTCTCGATCATCCTGTTCGCGCTGTTCTACCGTAGCGCCCGGGCCAAGGGCGACGCCGCGCTGATCGACCTTCGGCTGCTCAAGGGCAAGGCCTTCTCCGCTTCGATCGCCGTCATGTTCATGGCCAACGGCATCTCCTTCGCCGGCCAGATGCTGATTCCAATCTATCTGGTGCGCGCCTGCGGCCTGTCGCCGGGCCAAACCGGCTGGCTGCTGGCGCCGCTGGGGCTTGGCATGATGTGCACCTATCCATTCATGGGCCGTCTCACGAAGCGGTTCGGCATCCGCAAGCTCGCCGCCTGTGGCGCCCTTCTGGCTCTGGCCGGAACTCTGCCGCTCGTCTTTTTGGCCTGGCGCGGCCTCGTCGTCAGCGTCCTGGCCGCGAGCCTCTTCATGCGGGGCGTGGGGCTCAGCGCCATCGGCATTCCCTCGATCACCTCGGGCTATGCGTCGGTGGCGCGCCAGGACCTGCCGATGGCGACGACCGCGATGAACATCGTTCAGCGCCTCGGCGGCCCGACATTGACGACGTTTCTCGCGGCCTTTCTTGGGTGGCGCCTGTCGGCGACGGCAGATCCGGCGTCTATGTCAGGCGCTTTCATCGCGGCGTTCGCTCTGCTCTGCGCCCTGCATGCGCTGCTGCTCCTCGCCGCGCTCCGGCTACCCTGGCAGGTTCCTCACGCGGGACCCGCGTCCCAATCTCCCGCGACCGAGCCTGCCTGAACAATACGGTATCGTCGATTGGCGTTCAGCGATGAAAGGCCGACCGGGGGATGCCGCCGAGCCGGCCTGCCGCCCAGGCCGGCGATGAGGACCGGCGGCGGCTCCCGCTCATTGGGTGTTCACCACTTTCATGCCTTTGGCTCCAAACCACGCGATTCCCTGTTCTCCCAGCATCGCCATTCCATCTCTGACGAACAGATCGTGAGGAATTGCATCGGCGGCTGCTTTGATCCAAGCCTTTGAAAACACCGTGCTCCACTGCGCCGCCAATTCGCGCGAAGTCTTGATCATTATCGCATGTCCGGGCGACGAATTTACTTTGAGCGGGAAATCAACATATCTGGCCGCTGCGGCCGGATCGTCGGAGAGAACGGCTTTTCTTAATCCTCGCACGCGCGCCTCGAACTTCTCGTCGCTTTCATCGGTGACCTCCGCGTAAATACGCTCTGGCAAAGGACCGGCGAAGGATGTTGTTTTACTAAGCGTCACGGGGAGCGTTTTGCTACCGAACGTCCAGGCGCCGGACAGGTCGTTGCTCGTATAGAGAAACTCGGTCGGATAGCCGCCTTTGTCTTGATAGCGCAAGGTGATGATCGCGCCGCCTGGCTCGCGCAGGGTTGCGATGATTTCGCCCGAGTCCGACGGCGTCACTTCGCCTGTCAGCGGAATGTCCTCGAGGTGCGCGGCATAGAAATAGTGGCTGCCGGGCTCGACCTTCCCATCCTTTATGTCGAGCGTCATACCAATCCGCATGGAGCCCAGATTTCCGCGTAATATCTCGACCTTCTCGTCGCCACTGGCGGCGAAGATCGGAGACATTGTCAGGATTAACGCGCAAAGCGCCGTGAGGCCCTTCGCGCATGAGCTTGCAATCATCGCTCTCCGCCTTTTCCAGCTTTGTCAGATTCTCTCGCCGCGCGTCCGAAGACATCCGACGAGGTCTAAAGCTCAGCCTTCTCTAATAGGGAGGCCACAGCCGCCCGGCTCGCGCTCTGCGCCTCGCCGACGGCGAAAGCCGTCATGTTGACGATGCCGCGCGAGGTCGTCGAAGGCCGGATGATATGCGCCGGCAGCGCGCCGCCGAGCAGCACCGGCCCGACAGGAAGCGCGTCCGCTATGATGATCGTCATCGCATAGGCGATGTTGGCGGCGTCGAGATTGGGCATCACGAGAATATTGGCCTCGCCCTTCAAGGTTGAAGATGGGAGAATATTGTCGCGGATCGCCTGCGACAGCGCCGCATCCGCCTGCATCTCGCCGTCGGCCTGGAGGTCCGGCGCGCGCTTGCGCAGAATTTCGAGCGCGCGGCGCATCTTCTGCGGCGAAGGCGAAGTGTCCGATCCGAAATCCGAATGCGATACAAAGGCGATGCGCGGCTCGAGCCCGAGGCGGCGCACGTGCTGCGCGCACATCAGCGCCGTTTCGGCGATTTCGAAATCGGCGGGATCGTTGCGCACATGCGTGTCGGTGATGAAAAGAGGCCCCTTGCTTGTGATGACGAGGCTCATCGCGGCGAAATCGGTGACGCCCGGCGCGAGGCCGATGATGTCGCGAATATAGGCAAGGCGCGTGTTGAAGCGTCCGTCCAGCCCGCACAGCATGGCGTCGGCGTCGCCGCGCTTGACCGCGAGCGCGGCGATGACGGTGGAATTCGTTCGCACCTTGGTGCGCGCGTTGTCGGGGGTCACGCCGCGCCGGCCGGCGACCTCGAGATAGCTTGCGACATAGTCGCGATAACGCGGATCGTCATGCGGATTGACCAGCGCAAAATCGCGGCCTGGACGAAGAGACAGGCCAAAGCGTTCGAGACGCGCCTCGATGACGTCCGGGCGCCCAATCAGGATGGGGCGGGCGATGCCCTCCTCGACGACGGTCTGAACGGCCCGCAGCACGCGTTCGTCCTCGCCCTCCGCGTAAATGACGCGCTTCGGATCGGCTTTTGCGGCCTGCATCAGCGGCTTCATGATGAAGCCGGAGCGGAACACGAAGCGCGACAGCGTCTCCTCATAGGCGGCGAAATCGGCGATCGGCTTTTTCGCGACGCCGCTCGCCATGGCGGCCTTCGCCACCGCCGGCGCGATGCGCAGAATGAGGCGCGGATCGAAGGGCGACGGGATCAGGCTGTCGGCTCCGAACTGGCGCGTCTTGCCGCCATAGGCCCGCGCGACGACGTCGGAGGGCGGCTCATGCGCCAGCTCGGCGATGGCGCGCACGGCGGCGAGCTTCATCGCCTCGTTGATGGTCGAGGCGGCGACATCGAGCGCGCCGCGGAAGATGTAGGGGAAACAGAGGACGTTGTTGACCTGATTGGGATAATCCGAGCGCCCGGTGCAGATCATCGCGTCGGGGCGCGCCGCGATTGCGGCTTCCGGCTCGATCTCGGGCGTCGGATTGGCGAGCGCCATGATGAGCGGGCGCGGCCCCATCGTCTTCGCCATGTCGGGCGTCAGCACGCCGGGCGCCGAGAGGCCGACGAAAATATCGGCGCCGCCGATCACATCGGCGAGGCGGCGCGCGTTGGTGTCCCGGGCGTAGACCGCCATGCGCTCATTCATCGCGGCGCGGCCCTTGTAGACGACGCCGTCGATGTCGGTGATGGTGATGTTTTCCGGCTTGGCGCCGAGTTCAACCAGAAAATCGATGCAGGCGAGCGCCGCCGCGCCCGCGCCGGAGCTGACGATCTTGACGTCCGAAAGGGTCTTGCCGCTCAGCTCCATGGCGTTCAGGACGGCGGCGCCGACGATGATCGCCGTGCCGTGCTGATCGTCGTGGAACACCGGGATCGACATGCGCTCGCGCAGCTTGCGCTCGACCTCGAAACATTGCGGCGCCTTGATGTCTTCGAGATTGATGCCGCCGAAGGTCGGCTCCAGCGCAGCGACGATGTCGACCAGCTTGTCGATGTCGTTTTCGGCGATCTCGATATCGAACACGTCGATGCCGGCGAACTTCTTGAAGAGGACCGCCTTGCCTTCCATGACGGGCTTGGCGGCGAGCGGTCCAATATTCCCGAGGCCGAGCACCGCCGTTCCATTGGTCACGACGGCGACGAGGTTCTGCCGGATCGTCAGCTCGGCCGCCTCCGCCGGATCGGCGGCGATGGCGAGGCAGGCCGCGGCGACGCCGGGCGAATAGGCGAGCGCGAGGTCGTGCTGCGTCCCAAGCGGTTTCGTCGCCTGGATTTCGAGCTTACCGGGCCGGGGCGAGCGATGATAGTTGAGCGCGCTGGACGCGAGGTCCGGCGTCACGGGATTCGCCATGGGGCGGCTTCCTCTCCTGTGCGCAGGGCGTGAGGAGGTGAGATACGCGGGAGGCCCGGGCGAAGTCCAGCGGGGAGCCGGCGCAAACGAGTCGTTCGTTTGAAATTTGCCGGCGCCTAGCTTACGCTTTTAAAAATGGACCTCGGAAGTTGGATCGGCGTCGCCGGCATAGTAATTGGATGTTTGATTGCGTTTTGGCAGTGGCACGACGCCAAGGCCAAAGGCAGCGTGCTCGTCACTTTTTTGCATGGGCTGAAAGCGTGCGAACTCCCACCGAAAGCAGTAGTGCAAATCGACGACATGCTCGAACGTCTGGAGCCGCCGCGAAGTCCGCGCACCTAAGCGGCTTCGCTGTGCCGGGACCAGTCTTTAAGTTGGAACTGCTCATTCGCAAGGCGATACATGCCGCCATAGAGAAAGCGATCAACGCGTGGCCATTCAAACTCTCAAAACTGCAGCGGGCGAAACGCTCGTCGTCCTGCAGCTCGCCGAATATGAGGTTCTGATACATGCGGCCGACGCTGGGCACGGCGCGCGCTCCTTGGCGGCTCTGGCGCGCGGCGAGGAAGAGCTTCTGACCGCAGAGGAAGCATTGGCGTTTATCGACGCGCCGACGCCGCTCGTCTTCTGGCGTCGGAAGCGCGGCCTGACGCAGGCTGCGCTCGCCGAGCGTAGCGGCATTTCGCAAAGCACGTTGGCCAGAATGGAGAGCGGCGCGAGCGTCGGAACCGCGCTCGCGCTGAAGCGCGTGGCGGCGGTGCTCCACGTTCGGCTCGACGATCTCGTTACGGATGAGTAAGACCGATCGCTCGGCCTCTCCCCTGAGACCACGAGCTTTCCCGGCGGCGCCTATCCTGAAGGAGCCCGATCTTGCCCGACAGCAAGCAAAGCCGCGTCTCCATCCTGCGCGACGTCGCCGCCCTGCGTGCGGCCGTGGCCGGCTGGCGGGCGCAAGGCGACACCATCGCCATGACGCCGACCATGGGGGCGCTGCACGCCGGCCATGTCTCGCTGGTGACGCTGGCACGGCAAAAGTCCAGCCGGCGATGCGCATCGCCTATCGATGCTCTCTGACCCATTCGCGCAGAACCTCGTCGATCCGGGTCTGCCAGCCGCGCCCGGTCGCGCGGAATGCGTCGAGCACCTCGGGCGAGAGCCTGATATTCACGGCGCGCTTCGGGTTCTCCGCGCGCGGGCGCCCCGGCCGGAGCGCCGCCATCGCGGCCCGCCCCTCCTCCTCGGTCACGACGCGACCACCGATCTTCCAGATCGCCTTGGCGAACTGTTCGTCCGTGATCTCGGGGATCTCCTCATATTCCTCGGGCGTGATAACGTGGGCGTCCACCTTCGCCATGTCGCTCCCGATCTTACGAGAGGAGCGACGCGTATTTGCGGTCTTCTCTGTCATTTGCTTTCCTCATGGAAATGATGTGGCGCGCGTCGCCACGCTGCACATAAACGATCACGACAAGGCGCCCTGAAAGCCGCCCGACACAAACCATGCGCTGCTCGCCATAATCGTTTCGATCGTCTTCGAACTCGAATATCGGCCCGGAAAACACCTGCGGGGCCTCGGCAAAATCAAGCCCGCGTTCCGCGATGGCCTTGTCTCGCTTCGCAGGGTCGAAGGTGATTTCCATGAGAATAAATGTATCTACAAAAATATGCGGCGGCAACATATTTGTGGATACAAAAATATATGCCTTAATGCCTGCCGGCCTGTTTGAGAAACAAAACTGAATCTGGGATGCTGCCCGGCGATATCGTCCCGGAGTCCAGCCGCAGCGGCGCATTGATCAAATCGCAGCGGGCGTGCCATTAAGCCCCCGGCGAGAAATTGTCGCCGCCGCGAGCGCCTATCCTGAAGGGGTCCAATCTTGCCCGATAGCAAGCAAAGCCGCGTTTCCATCCTGCGCGACGTCGCCAGCCTGCGCGCGACTGTCGCGGGCTGGCGCGCGCAGGGCGAGACCATCGCCATGACGCCGACCATGGGGGCGCTGCACGCCGGCCATGTCTCGCTGGTGACGCTGGCCCGGCAAAAGGCCAGCCGGGTCGTCATGTCGATTTTCGTCAATCCGGCGCAATTCGCGCCGAACGAGGATTTTTCCGCCTATCCGCGCACATTCGAGGCCGACGTCGAACTCTTCGCCGCCGCCGGCGGCGACGCCATTTTCGCGCCGCCCGTCGAGGCGATCTATCCGGCCGGCTTCGCGACCCGGCTGGAGGTCGGCGGCCCGGCCGTCGCCGGGCTTGAGGATCGCTTCCGGCCGACGCATTTTTCCGGCGTCGCGACGGTCGTCGCCAAGCTGCTCAACCAGTGCCGGCCCGATGTCGCGATCTTTGGCGAGAAGGATTTCCAGCAGCTCCGCGTCATCGCGCAGATCGCCCGCGACCTTGACTTCGAGGCTGAGATCGTCGGCGCGCCGACCGTGCGGGAAGAGGACGGCCTCGCGCTGTCCTCGCGCAATGTCTATCTCTCGCCCGAGGAGCGCAAGGCGGCGCCGGCGCTTCATGCGGCCCTCGTTAACTGCGCGGCGGAGCTTCGCGCGGGAGTGTCCATTGCAAAGGCGGTTGGCGCGGCGCAGAAAAACGCCGAGGCGGCTGGCTTCGTCGTCGATTACATCGAGGCGCGCGACGCGGAGAGCCTGGCGCCGGTCGCCTCAATCGGCGCGGGGCCGGTGCGGCTGCTCGCGGCGGCGCGGCTTGGCAAGACGCGGCTGATCGACAATATCGCCGTCTGACGGCGCGTCTGGAGGCGGAGGCGATGAGCGATCCGCTTCGGACCATCGCAGGCGCGGACCCGCCCGAATGCAGGGTGCTGGCGACTATTAGCGGGCGCGTGCAGGGCGTCGGCTTCCGCGCCTGGACGCAGGCGCAGGCCGAGGCGCTGGGCGTGCGCGGCTGGGTCCGCAACCGCGGCAATGGCGATGTCGAGGCGCTGTTCTGCGGACCGCCGTTGGCCGTCGAGAAACTCTGCGCGCGCCTGATGCGCGGGCCGCCCGCGGCGCGCGTCGATCACGTCAACGAGCGGCGGCCCAATGAGAGCGAACTCGCGCTCGCGGGCGATGCGGGCTTCCGGCAAATCGCCACGATTTAGGTCTTTGTTACGATCCTCGTGTTTTATACCTCTCAACGAAACCACTGGCGGGCGGCGCATGAGTTTAAGGGCGATGGATTTTCAGAGCGGATCGGCGCCGCTCCGGCTTTCGGCCCGGCGTCTCGCCCTCGCGACTTCTCGCGCTGGCCTCGCTCGCGCTCGCCGGCTGCGACAAATGCGGCGATCCGGTCAAGTTCAACACGCCGAGCCTGCCGAAGAGCTGCTACGGGATCAGCGAGAGCAAGTAGCCCGCTTCACTCCGGCGCGGCCTCGCGAGGCTGGGCTGTCGCCTGGCGCGTTTGCGTCCGCAAAAGTCGATCAGCCGTCTCCATCGTCAAGAAGCATTTGGGAAAGCCGTTCCCGATCAGCGCGTGTATTTACGGTGTGCTGGCGTATTATTCGAATATTTCACATAGTTATACAGTATTTATGTACTATAATTCAGCTTTCAGTTGTTTTTATATCAGAAAGCTGACGGCAAGCTGACGTATAGGCAAATATAATGCAGGAATAACGATTTGATCTATATCAATGATGCCGGAGCGTGCTCAGCTTAACTCGTAAGTGTTGTGAATATATGCTTTAAGGTGCGTCAAGTTCGGCCGCGCTCTAACCAGAGCGATCAATCAAGGCAATAGCGCCGACCGGCATAAATGTTCGCTGCAAGGGGGGGATGGCGATGCGTTGCATCAGTTCGATCGGCAGGACAGGGCTCGGTCTGCTTTCGGGGGGCCTGTTCGGTTTGCTCGCCGCCAGCGGCGCCGTTTTCCTGATTGGCGGAGCCGACGGGCAGCCGCCGGCAGCGGTGGCGGCCGCGCCGACCCCCTCCCTCAACACCACCAGCCAGGGCCGCGCCGCCGGCCCCTATTCGCCGGTCCCGGTCCAGCCCTTCGCGGGCGACGCCCTGCACCGCCTGCTCGCCGGCAATGATCTCGGCGCCCATTGCATCGATCTCGACGTCCGCATCGCCACCATTCTGCCGCCCTTCAACGTGCTGCATGCGCAGGTCGTCGCCACGGGCGCGAGGCCGCGGCTGCTCACCGGCGCCGAGGCGAAGCTGGTCTATTCATCCGTCGCCAATCCGGGCGATCCCGCGCTCGCCAAGACGCCCGTCACCGCCGCCAACGGCAGCATCTACAAGAGCGACTTCGGACCGCTCGCCACGAGCGCCTATGGCGTCCTCTATCCGGCCGGCGTTCTGGCGAGCTTCTATCCGACGCCCGACGCGCGCAGGGGCGACCTCGGCCTGCCCGTGCCCGATGTCGAGCAGCTCTATCTCAAAACTGGCCAATTGACGTTCCACCAGCAGACGATGCCTAGCGTCACCGCGAGCGCGTTCGGCGCGGGCGGCCAGCCGACATCGCTGGTCGACAAGCCCTACGCCGCCAATGCGCCGCAGCCGTTCCGGCTTTTCGAGACCGATTATCCTCTCTTTCTAAAACTCGCCTTCGGCTACACGGCCCCGAAGGTAAAATGGTTCGCCGCCGAGGGCATTCCAATCACCCCGTTCGACGATATTGGCCGCGAAAATCCCTATCCGATGATGCGCCTGCAGGCCCAGAATCCGACGACCGGCGCGCCTCTCGCCAGTCTCGACGTGGTGGTTCCGGTCTCGTCCGAGATGAATTGCAAGAGCTGTCACCTGCCCGCGCCATTCGGCAATGGCATGGCCACGAAGCGGGTCTCCGCCGCGGCGACCCCCAATTCCGATCCGCAATATGGCAAGGTGCTTCAGTGGGTCAGTGAGGAATGGGCGGCCAAGATCAACGCCCTGAAGCTGCATGACGTGATGCACAAGACCAGCCTGTTCGCCGGCTACGATGCGGCGAGCGGCGCCGCCGCCAAGCCGGTGCTGTGCCAGGCCTGTCATTACTCGCCGGCGCTGGATCTCACGCAGGGCGGCCCGAAGTCGAGCGCGACGGGTTTGGCGCAGACCTCGAACGGCTCGATGTCGCATGTCATGCATAGCGGTCATGGCGGACTGATCGTCAATGGCGCGCCGGTGTTTCCATTGATGCCGCCGCCGACGGATCCGCGCCGCACCGCCGGACGGGCGGCGGGCTCGCCGATCAACGCTTTCACGCAAGCCACGCTGGAGAGCACCTGTTATCAGTGCCATCCCGGCAAACGCACGCAGTGCCTGCGCGGCAAGATGTATAGCGCCGGCATCATCTGCCAGGACTGCCACGGCAATATGAACCAGGTCGGCGATGATTTTTCCCGCGACGTCGCCGCCGGCAAGCCCTTCGTCGTGGCGACCGATTTCTACACCAACGCGAAAACGCCGCGCGTGCCCTGGCTCGATGAGCCGACCTGCGGCTCCTGCCACACCGGCGACGCTGCCAGCAACATGGCCAGCCGTGCAGGCGCCGTTCCCGCCGCCGATCATATCCGGCTAATCCAGGCGTTTCTCTCGGGCGACCCGAAGGCGACGCCGATTCTGCCCGTCAACAAGCGCTTCGCCGAGCCGCTCGTGACCAGCGGCGCGGCCAAAGGGAACCCGCAATTGTTCCGCCTCAGCGTCGACAGCCATGGCGGCGTGTTCTGCGAGGGCTGCCACGGCAGCACCCACGCCGAATGGCCGGTGGCCAATCCGGCGGCGAACGACAATATCACCGTCGCGCAGCTGCAGGGCCACGCCGGCAAGCTGCTTGAGTGCGACGCCTGCCATACCGGCTCGCTTGGCGCGACCCTCGCCGGCCCGCACGGCATGCATCCGGTCGGCAACAAGGGCTATTCCGCGCAATGGGTCGGCGCTCATCCCGACTTTGCCGAGGGCAAGCTGGCGCAATGCGCGACCTGCCACGGCGCAACGGGTCAGGGCACGGTGCTGGCGAAGGCCGCCATCGACCGGCCAAATCTGGAATGTCACCAAGGCTCTTTGTGCCCAGGCCGTGAGGGGCCGACGACGCTGCCGGCCGGGACCGAGGTCGGCTGCGGGCTCTGCCACGAGAACCCGTTCCAAGGCGGCGGATCCCTGCGCGCCGCAGCTTCGACAGGAACTCGTTCGATCGACCGATGAGGGCCGCCGTCGCCCGGCGAAACAGAACAGGATCGGGATGGAATCCATTCCCGATCCTGTAATTCAGGTGGGAAACCCGCCGCGCTTACTCCGGCGCGGCCTCGATCGGGTCATATTGCTTCGCGTCGAAGCCGAACAGCTCGAACGAGCGCTTCATGTGCGGCGGCAGCGGCGCCGTGACGTCGATCGTTCCGCCGCGCGGATGCGGCAGCACGAGGCGGCGCGCGAGAAGATGCAGCTTCTTCTCCACCGCATCGGGGATGGCGCGCAGCGGATCGTTGCGGCGCGGATCGGTCTTCGGCCGCAGCCCATATTTGGGATCGCCGATGATCGGATGGCCGATCGCCTCGGCATGGGCGCGCAATTGATGCGTGCGGCCGGTGATCGGCTTCATCGAGAGCCAGGCCACGCGCGGCGCGAATGTATCGACCGTGGCGTAATAGGTCACCGAATGCTGCGCGTCCTCGTCGCCATGGCTGGCGACGCGCATCTTCTCCATTGAAGCGCGGTCTTCGTCGCTGCGCGGCCCGGAGCGGCTTTCGCCCATGGCCTCGCCCTTGGCGAGGAACAGCGAGATCTTTCCCTGCGCCGGCTTCGGCTCGCCCTCGACCAGCGCCCAGTAAATCTTCTGCGCCTGCCGCGAGCGGAAACTCGCGCCAAGATCGGCGGCGATCTTGCGCGTCTTGGCGACGAGCAGCACGCCGGAGGTGTCGCGGTCGAGGCGATGCACCAGCACGGGACGCTCGCCGCGCTCATTGGGCAGCGAGGCGAGCATGCCGTCGATATGGCGCTTCATGCCGGAGCCGCCCTGCACGGCGAGCCCATAGGGCTTGTTGAGGACCATGAGGTCCTTGTCCTCGAAGAGGATCATGTCGCGGATGTCGCGCGCGTCCTGCTCGGAAATTTCCGGCTCCGCGCGTGGGGCCGCCGCGGCGGCGTCGAGGTTCAGCGGCGGCACGCGCACGCTCTGGCCCTGCGCCAGCCGCGTCGCGGTCTTGACGCGCGCGCCATCGACCCGCACCTGCCCCGTGCGCACGATCTTGTTCAAGTGAGATAGCGACAGCGCGGGGACGCGGCGCTTGAACCAGCGATCGAGCCGCAAGCCGTCTTCGTCTTCACTGACTTCGAATGTTTGTACGCTCAAGGGGATTCGCCTCCGGCTCCTGCTGATTCTAGCGGCGGCGCCGCGAAAAAGCGAACGCGATGCGGGCAAAGCTTTTTTGAAGTCACCGCTGCGCTTCGATCTTCTCGCGCGCCGCGCTGGCGAGGAAAGCCGAGCGCGTCAACCCGCGCTGCGCCGCCGACGCGTCGATCGCTTCGAGCAGGCCAGCGTCGAACGTGACATTGGCCCGGACCGTGCGGCCCGAATCGAGCAGCAGCGGGACCAGGACCGTTGCCTCGCCGGCGTCGATCTCACCTGATGCGAGCACATCGGCGACCGAGCGCGCCTTCGGAATTTCGTGGCCTCCGTTCAGTTTATGAGCAACCACGTCGCGGAGCGCCGCAGCTACATCGGCGATGGCCTCCTCGGGCGTCGCGCCGCCGCCGACGCAGCCGGGAATATCCGCGATCCGCACGCCCCACACATCGTTGGCGCCGTCGAGAATTCCAATATAGTGGACCATGCCGCCCTCCTAGATCACGATGATTTTGGATCGAATCGATCCAAAATCATGAACGTGATCGAATTCCAATAGTTTAGAGCGGGATGCGGGCGAAAAAGTGCATGCACTTTTTCTCATCCCGCTCTAAATCCAGCCCGCCGATTTTGCGATTGAGCGCGCTACGCCCGGCGAAAGCGCCCTGTGGCGGGGAACTGCGATCATCACGGATGGCGCCGCCGGGTTCGTGAAGCGATCATGGGCGCCGCCGCCGATATTAGTCCAGCCTTCGCGTTCGAGCCGGGCGATGACCTTGCGCGTATTGGTTTCTATGATGCCCATGCCGCGCCCTATTAATACGCATTATAATGCGTATTAATGCGGAAGGTCAATGGAAATGCGCAAAATAATGCGCATCTCTGTTCGGTTCCGGCGGGCGCCCGTCGCCACGCGGCCGGCGTCTCTGCGCGGGGCTCGGAGCGGGGCGGAAGACGATCGCGGATTCGGCTGGACGGCGGGCGAAGCGTGGACAGACAGCCCCACCGCTTTAAGCGAATGCAAAAAATGGGATGAAAAGCAGGCTATTTGTCCAGCGAAATCAATATGCATTTAAGAGATTGGAGGCCTCGCCCGGAATCGAACCGGGGTGCAAGGATTTGCAGTCCTCTGCGTAACCACTCCGCCACGAGGCCTCCGTCGCGACGACAGCGCGTATTCGCCTATAGCAAAAGAAATGGCGCCGGGGCAAGGAATGGTTCGCGCCGGGCCGGACGCGACTGGGGACGGATCGCCGTTTCGCCGATTTCCGCTCCGCTGAACTCTGTTTTGCCGATTCCCACTTTGCAAAGCGCCGGCAAGCTTGCTATATGCGCGCTTCCGCACGGCCGCTGCGCCGCGCCTGATCCCTGATAGCTCAGCTGGTAGAGCAATCGACTGTTAATCGATCGGTCGCAGGTTCGAAGTCCTGCTCAGGGAGCCAATTCTTTCCAGTTTCCATTGCTCATTCAATGGGTTAAGCGCGCCTTACGGCCATCTTGGCGGCGCCTGTTGGATGCGCCCGCGGCCTTCCGGCTTCCATCCCTGGACTGTTTCGCCGTCGAGCGCGGCCGCCTCACGCGGAAGCCTGACGGCGACGGCCACGCCGGGCGTCATGCCGCCCGGCGCGCATTGTCGATCTCAGAACGCCGCGGCGAAGGTCGCTGGCCTCACTTGAGGCCGCCCTCGCAGCTGGCGA
This sequence comes from uncultured Alphaproteobacteria bacterium, assembly GCA_963767805.1. Taxonomy (GTDB): domain Bacteria; phylum Pseudomonadota; class Alphaproteobacteria; order Rhizobiales; family Beijerinckiaceae; genus Methylocapsa. Next base: position 57,466 of record CAVYFP010000033.1, read on the forward strand.
ATTGATTGGCCGTCGTCGTCGCGAGATCCGAGCCGGCGCAGCCGAAAAAGCTGACGAGGCCGGGCTGGCCCGCATAACCGAGATGCGGGAGGTCGAAAATCTCCTCGATGCTTTTCAGCATGGAATAATGATTGAAGGGCGTATTGGCGACCGTGCCCGGCTTGATGAAGGGCGACAGCAGCACGGCGCCGGTGCGATCGCCGCCAAAGCCATTATAGGTGAGCGTATAGGGGCCGAGCGCGGCGCTCTGCGGAAACGATCCGATATTGGGTCCGGGCTGCTCGCTGCAGCAGGTTTCGCCCTGAAAGGTGACGACATAGCCGCCGGAGGAATTCTTCGAGACGGCGGCGCCGCTCTCGTCGAAATTGATGATCAGGAGTCCGTCCGCGAGATAGGCGGGCGAGGCCATGATGATCGGAACCCATTTCTGCAAAAACGCATTCGCCGAGACGAGGCCGCCGGCCTGGCCGTTGACGCAGGGCCCGTCATGGCCGTCATTGCAGAGATTGGGCGTGATGAAGACGAAATTGGGCGTCGTCGCCGCAGAGGCGAGATCGCCCTGGAGGCGGCCCAGATTGACGACGTTTGCGTTGCAAACGGGGGAGTCGATGATCGAGTGGAAATAGGCGAAAGGATTGTGCCGGGTCGCATATTGATCGCCGAGCGGCACGGTCGCGCTGGGCTTTTCCGCGCTTTGCGTGCCGTCGACGGCGTTGAGCGCGGGATGGCCGCAGGTCGCGGCTTCCCGGCTCGGATCATTGCCCATGTCCTCCATATAGCCGCGCCAGGTCTTGCCGGCGGCCTTGAGTTGATCCGGCAGCGTCTTGATCGCGCTGGGATAGACGCAACCGGTTCCGATCGCCTGGCCGTCCGCGGTGACGCCCGTCAGCTTGAAATCCGTGAAGGTCAGGCAGTCGTTGCGGGTGTCGAGCGTCGCCGCCTGACCGCTGATCATGGCGATGTAATTGTCGAGGCTGACATGGCCGGTGCCGTAATATTGGGTCAGCAGGGCGCCTTTCGCCGGCAGCGTCTGCGCCAGATAGGGCGCCTTCGAACCGGCCCCGAAGGTCACGTCATAGCCCTCGTTCTCAAGGGTGATGACGAAGACATGCTTGATCTGATGATAGCTTGTGGGCCCGCGCAGGCCCTGCGCGGATGCGATCTGCGGCGCCGCCAGGGCGGCCATGAAGGCGATCGACGCGAGCGCCCGCTGAAGCAGTTTGAACATGATTTCCCCCACCGAAAAAAGACGCGCGCCCGGCGTGGCGCGGGCGCGGCGGCTTGAGTTGAGGCGGGTTGCTTATGCGTCCGGTATGACAGTTTCAATTCGTCGACGGGGAAATCGGCGCCGAAGCGGGCGCAAATCGCCGCCGCGTCACTCTGGCGTGGAATGGGCGGCGATGTAGCTGCCGATGGCGCTTGCGGCGTTGAGCATATGCGCTCGCATCCGGCGCGAGGCCTCTTCGCCGTCGCCCTGCGCGATCGCCACCATGATGCCCTCATGCTCCTCGCGCGAGCGAATGATGCGGTCGGCCTCTCGCAATTGCGTGCGGCGGAATGATTTCAGCCGGGCGCGGATCGCAACTGCATGTTCGGCCATGAAGCTGTTATGCGTCGCGTTGTAGATCGCTTCGTGAAATTTCGTATTGAAGGCGTCATAGGCGTCGATGTCGCGGCGCTCGACCAGTGCGCGCGACGATTCATGCAGGTCCATCAAATGGCTGCGTTCGAGCGGCGTGATGCGATAGGTTGCGAGCCTGACGCACATCGCCTCGATCTCGGCCGTCGCCTCGAACATGTCCATGATCTGCGCGGGGGTGAGGCGGGTGACGACGACGCCGCGGCGCGGGCGCATCTCGACGAGGCCGCTGACCGACAATTGCCGCAGAGCCTCGCGCACGGGGGTGCGGGAGGCGCCGAAGCGGTCGGCGAGATCCTGTTCGTCGAGGGCGGCCCCGGCGGGCAGGCCGCCCGAGGCGATTTCATCGGTCAGCGCATTGAGGATCTGCTCCGACAGCAGGCCCGGATTCGCGCTGACGATCCGCAATGGCGGTTTTGCGCCCTTGGCCATGTTCACCCCGTGATGGCGCGGACCGCCAGGAAGAGAATCGAGGGCCCGACGAGGCAACCGATGCCGGTATGGAAGGTCGCCGTCAAGGCGCCGTAGGGCACGAGCTTGGGATCCGTCGCGGCGAGGCCGCCGGCGACGCCGCTGACCGTGCCCATGAGGCCGCCAAATGCCATCGCGGAGCGCGGATTGTCGAGCCCGACGAATTTCGCCAGCATTGGCGTCGTCACCATGATGAGGACGGCCTTCAACACGCCGGTGGCGATCGACAGCGCCATGACCGTCGAATTGGCCCCGAGCGCCGCGCCGGTGACCGGGCCGACGATATAGGTGATGGCGCCGGCGCCGATCGTCGTGATGCTCACCGCATCGCGATAGCCGAAGGCGAGCGCCGCCGTGACGCCAATGATGAAGGGCAATATGGTGCCGATGGCGAGGGCGAAGACGCCAAGAAGGCCCGCCTTTTTCGCTTCGACGACATCGACCTCGAAAGCGGTGGCGACGATGGCGAAGTCGCGCAGCATGGCGCCGCCGAGGAGGCCGATGCCGGCGAAGACGGGAATGTCGGCGAGGCCCTTCTGGCCGCCGCTGACGACGCCGCCGACATAGGCGAGCGCGAGGCCGGCGACGATGGCGATGGCCGAGCCATGCACGCGCCCGGCGGTCAGCCGCTTCGAGATCAGGAGAGAGATCCACATCACGGCGCCGATGACGGCGAAGGCGGCGACGAGGCTCTGCTCGATGAAGAGGTGTTAAATCATGTGCATCATGGGATCTACGCCTTTCTCGCCGCCGCGCCGGGCGGGCCGATGGGCGCGAGATCGCCCGAGATGATGTCGCCGCCGCGCTCGACCTCGGCTTCGTCATGGACGTCGGACGGCCGCTCGCGGCCGATGCGCCCGAGCAGAGCCGTGGCGAGGAAGCAGGCGACGACCGTGATGACAGCCGCGACCAGCACGAGCGGACCGCCGCGAAGGGCCGCGACGACATTCTGCTGCGCCGCCATGGCGACGACGATGGGGATGTACATCGTGCCCCAGAACTCGACGCCGAGCTTGACGCCATGGGTCAACTGGCCCGACTTCTGCAGCCAGACGCGGGCGGCGATGAGCAGCATCATGGCGAGGCCGACGCCGCCGACATTGGCCTTGACGCCGAGAAGGACGCCGAGGAGATCGCCGAGAAACACCCCGATGAGGGTGCAGATCGAAAGCAGGGCGACGCCGAAAATCGTCATGCGCCGGCCCTCCCCGCAACAGCTGGGCGCAAGGCGCCTTTGACGAGACCATGCCTCATTTGCGCGTTCCTCCAAAAAGCGCCGCTCTTGTTTGGCGGCAAGGTCAGTATACGTAATGATGATAAAAACGCAATATTGTATACGCAAGCGTCGAAAAAATATTTTGGCGGGCGGCTCTGTGGGGATCCTTGCCGTCGCGCTGGCGCTTGGCGGCGTCGACTTCGCCATTTCATGCAGCCGATGTCGATGAAGCGCAATATACTGTTTATAAAGGAAAAAATTGTGCCACTGTGGCTGATGCGGCGAGGCTGAGAAAAAGATAAGGCTCCGTCGCCACGACGCGATCTGGCGCCGCCGAGGAAAAAATCTCGCAGCGCGGTATGTATGCGTAATGTTGCAATTTATCTTTTTTTGTATACAAGATGCGCGGAGCGGGACGCCGGAGGCCGACCTCGCGGCGCCGGCGGCGCGACAAATCACGGGGTCGCCTCGCCAGCGCGGGCGGCGTATCCTTAAAGGCGTTGGAGGAGGGCGGGCGAATGAGGCAATGGGACGCCGGACGGGCGGCGCGGAGCGAGCGGATCGCCGCGGGCGCGGCGCTTGCGAAGGGCAAGCTCGTTCCGCGCGATCAGGCGGTCGCGCTGCTCGAGGCTGTGATCCGGCCTTTCGACCGCATCTGCCTTGAAGGCGACAATCAGAAACAGGCGGATCTTCTCGCCACGGCGCTGGCCGGCGTCGATCCCGCCAGAATCCACGATCTTCACATGGTGCAGTCGGGCGTCGTGCTGCCCGAGCATCTCGACGTCTTCGAGACGGGCGTCGCCAAAAAACTCGACTACGCCTATTCCGGCCCGCAGGCCGGCCGCATCGCCAAAATGCTGTTTGGCGGCGCGGATCGAGCTTGGCGCCGTCCACACCTATCTCGAACTCTTCGCCCGCTACTTCATCGATCTGACGCCCAATGTCGCGTTGATCGCCGCCGTCAGCGCCGATTCCGACGGCAATCTCTACACGGGACCCAACACCGAGGACACGCCGACGGTGGTCGAGGCCACCGCCTTCAAGAGCGGCGTCGTCATCGCGCAGGTGAACGCCATCGTCGACAAGGTTCCGCGCGTCGACATCCCCGGCGATCGCGTGCATTTCGTCATCGACGCCGGCAAGCCCTTCTATGTCGAGCCGCTGTTCACGCGCGATCCCGGCGCCATCACCGAGACGCAGATTCTGACCGCCATGCTGGCGATCAAGGGCATCTATGTCCCCTATGGCGTGAAGCGGCTCAATCATGGCATCGGCTTCAATACGGCGGCGATCGAACTGCTGCTGCCGACCTTCGCCGAACGGCTTGGCCTCAAGGGAAAGATCGCGACGCATTGGGCCCTGAACCCGCATCCGACGCTGATCCCGGCGATTGAATCGGGCTGGGTCGAGCAGATCCATTGCTTCGGCTCGGAAGTCGGCATGGATGACTACATCGAGGCGCGCTCCGACATTTATTTCACCGGCCCGGACGGCTCGCTGCGCTCCAACCGCGCCTTCTGCCAGACCGCCGGGCTTTACGCCTGCGACATGTTCATCGGCTCGACGCTGCAGATCGATCTCAACGGCAACAGCTCGACGGTGACGACCTCGCGCATCGCGGGCTTTGGCGGCGCGCCCAACATGGGGTCCGACGCGCGGGGCCGGCGCCATCCGAGCGCGCCCTGGCTCAAGGCGGGGCAGGAGGCGGCAGAGGTGGCCGACCCTGACGGCGCGCCGGCGCTGCGGCGCGGGCGCAAACTCGTCGTGCAGATCGGCGAGACATTTGGCGAAGGCAATGCGCCGACCTTCGTTGAAAAGCTCGACGCTCTTGCGCTGGCCGAAAAGCTGAAACTCGATCTGGCGCCGGTGATGATCTACGCCGATGACGTCACCCATATCGTCACCGAGGAAGGCGTCGCCAATCTGCTGCTTTGCCGCGACAAGGACGAGCGCGAGCAGGCCGTGCGCGGCGTCGCCGGCTATACCGAGGTCGGCCGTGGGCGCGACAAGAAAATGGTGCAGAAGCTGCGCGAGCGCGGCGTGATAAAGCGCCCCGAGGATCTTGGCGTCGATGTGCTCGACGCCGACCGCAGCCTCCTCGCCGCGCGTTCGATCAAGGATCTCGCGCGCTGGTCGGGCGGCCTCTACAAGCCGCCGTCGAAATTCCGCAACTGGTGAGGAGCGGCGCATGGAAAGACTGACATTCCGTCATATAACCGCAAAAGCCGCGGGCGGGACCAGGCCGCAGGCGATCGTCGGCGTCGTCGCCTCCGGCAATCTCGAAGTGCTGGTCGAGCGCGTGCTGCCGGAACGCGCGTGCGAAGTTGAAATCTCCACCGCCGCGCATGGCTTTGGCGCGGTGTGGGCGGCGGTCGTCGCCGATTTCGTCGAGCGCTACGCGCCGGGGGGCCTGCGCCTCTCCATCAATGACGGCGGCGCGCGGCCGGATGCGGTCGCGCTGCGGCTGGCGCAGGGTGTGCGCGTGATCGAGGAGGCGGGCGTTTGAGCGGCGCGGCGAAGGACCAACCGGCGTTGATGAGCCTGCAGGCGAGCTGGTACGAGGCGAGCGCGCGCGCGCGCATCGCCGGGCTGCTCGATCCGGGCGGTTTCGTGGAATTCATCGGCCCCGCCGCGCGGGAGATGAGCCCGCATCTCGACATTTTCGACCTGCCGAAGCAATTCGACGATGGCATGATCGTCGGCGGCGGTCGGCTTGCGGGCAAGCGCGTTCTTGTCGCCGCGCAGGAGGGCCGCTTCATGGGCGGCGCCTTCGGCGAGGTGCATGGCGCGAAGCTCACCGGCCTCCTGCGCGCCGCGCGGGAACTGGGCGATAAAATCGAAGCCGTGTTGATCCTGTTCGATACCGGCGGCGTGAGGCTGCAGGAGGCCAATGCCGGCGAACTCGCCATCGCCGAAATCATGCGCGCGGTTCTTGACCTTCGCGCCGCGGGCGGGCGCGTCATCGGGCTGATCGGCGGGCGCTCCGGCTGCTATGGCGGCGGCGGATTGATCTCCGCCTGTTGCAGCGGCCTTGTTGTTTCGGAGCAGGGTCGCATCAGCGTTTCCGGTCCGGAAGTGATCGAGACCAACAAGGGCGTCGAGGAATTCGATTCGAAGGATCGCGCGCTGGTGTGGCGCACAATGGGCGGCAAGGCGCGCCGCCTGCTCGGCATTGCCGACGCCTTCGCCGATGATGCGATGGCGAGCTTTCGCGATGCGGCGCTGACGCTGATCGAGACGGCGCCGAACTTCGGTCTTGCCGCCATGCAGGCCGAGCAGGCCCGCCTGGAGCGCCGCCTCGAACGCTTCGGCGCCTGCAAGGATGCGCGGGAGATATGGGCCGCGCTCGGCGTCAATGCGCCTGACGAAATCCCCGACCTTGACGCCGCTGCCTTCGTCGAGATTGCAAATGCCGCGCGCGGAGAAAAGCCATGACGCTCGATGAAATCCTGACCTCGCTGTTTCCGGCCGGCCATGATGTTGTGGTGGACGACGAAGGGCTGATCTCGGGCTCGGGGCCGCTGGATGGCGCGCGGGCGAGCGTCATCGGCGTCGCCAACAGGGCGCCGCTCGGCGTCGAGGGCGCGGCGAAACTCGCCGCAACAGTGTTGGGCGTGATCGCGGCGGGGCGCAAGGATCCGCTGCTCGTTCTCGTCGATAGCGACAGCCAGCGCATGAGCAAGCGCGACGAGATGCTGGGCCTTTCCGAATATCTCGCGCATCTTTCGAAATGCCTGATCCTCGCCGATCAGCAGGGCGTTCCGACCATTGGCGTTCTTTACGGACATACGGCGGCGGGCGCTTTCATCGCGACCGCGCTTTCGACGCGCGTGCTGGTCGCGTTGCCCGGCGCCGACCCGGAAGTGATGGATCTGCCCTCGATGTCGCGCGTGACGAAACTCTCCATTGAAGTGTTGAAGGAAAAGGCGAAATCGACGCCCGTGTTTGCGCCGGGGCTGGATAATCTGGCGCGGACCGGCGCCGTGTTCGAGACATGGGATCCGCAAAAATCATTGGCCGCGCAATTGTCGGCCACGCTCGCGCGCGGGGCGACAGGGCGATGCGCGCGACGTCCTCGGCAAGGCGCGCGGCGGGCGCCCGAAAGCGGCGGAGATCGCCGCGCGGGTGCAGGAACTGGCGCGTCATGACTGATCGCGCCGCCGGGTGCGCAGCTTGCTGGGGAACGCGCCTTGCGCCCGCGCGGCATGCGTTGTTGCGCGTTGATCCCGCTGCCTACAGGGCGATGCTCGCCGCGCGACCTGAGCTTGCGGGCGAGGCGCTTCTCGCCGATTGGGCGGCGCTGTGCCGCCCGCTCATCGCGCGTCGGCGGAGCGACTGCGATAGCGCGGGATTGATTGCGGCGGGGATTCCGCTGCCGCCCGCGCAGGGCAAGAAGCGCATCGCTTTGCAGTTTGAACCGGGCGCCATTCTTTCCATCGAGCCGCCGCCTTTGCTTGCCGACGCCGCATGCGCCGCGCCCGCGGGATGGCGAGCGACGATCGCGGCGATTTGCGATCTTTGCCGCCACGTCGGAGTCGAGGTCCGCGCATTCGGCGCGCTCGCCTGGGCGAGCCTGACGGGCCTTGAATATCTCAGCGCTTCGTCCGACCTCGACCTGCTCATCGCGGCGCATGAGGATACGGATGTCGCCGTTCTGCTCGAAGGGCTGGCGCGGATCGAGGCGGGCGCGCCGATGCGCCTCGATGGCGAGATCATCCGCTCCGGTCTCGCGGCCAACTGGCGCGAGCTTTACGCCGGCGCGGATGTAGTTCTGGTCAAGACCATTGACGGCGTCTTGATGCGTCCCCGCGCGGCGCTGCTTTCCAGCGCCGTTCCATGCGCGTGAGCGCCGCCACCACCCTGCGCGTCGAGCCGCCGCCTTTTCTTACGGCGGACGCGATTGGCGCCCTCGCCTCATCCTGTCTGCGTTGCGAAGTCGATACTTGGCCGAAGCCCGGCCTCGTCAGCCATGTCGACAATGGCAGTCACGCCGATATGGACGCCGCATTGCTTCGCCGCAGCGCGTGATGTGCTGCAGCCCTTTTACGTGGCGCTGGCGATGGCGGGCGCCGAGGGCGCGCCCATGGGGCGTCTGCGCGCCATCGGCCTTGCGGCGGAGGCGCGGATGCTGTCCGCGACGGGCGGCGTCAATGCGCATCGCGGCGCGATCTTCGGCCTTGGCCTGCTTTGCGCCGCCGCCGGCGTTGAAGATCGCGGCGGCGAAACGCTCGGCGCCCTGGTGCGCGAACGCTACGGTCGCGCGATCATTGAAGGCCCCGTCCCGCCGCGGAGCCATGGCGCGCGGGCCGGGCGCCTCTATGGCGCAGGGCGGCGCGCGGGGCGAGGCTTCGGCCGGATTTCCGAGCGTCTATGACATTGGCGCGCCCGCTCTCGCCGAGGGGCGAAGGCTCGCGCCGCATGACGCCGAGGCCCCTCGCGTGCAGGCGATTTTCGCGCTTATCGCGGCGGTCGCGGACACCAATCTCCTGCACCGGGGCGGCGCGGAGGGGCTTTTATTCGCGCGGGCGCGCGCCAGGGACTTCCTGCAGCGCGGCGGCGTCGGCGCGCCGGACTGGCGCCGGGCGGGCGCCTGCATTCACGCCGAATTCGTCGCCCGCCGCCTCAGCCCCGGCGGTTCGGCGGACTTGCTCGCGATGAGCCTCTTCGTCGATGAGATAGAGCGTCCGCACACGAACCCTGTTCGCGTTGCGGAACTGCGGCCACGCGAAATCGCAGCATTGATATGACGCTCGCAATTTTATGCTCTGGTCAGGGCGCGCAGCACAAGGATATGTTCGCACTGACGGCGGAGGCGCCGGAGGCGGCGCCCGTTTTCGCGGCGGCCGCGCGGGCGCTTGGCATGGACGCCCGCGACTTCGTGCGCGAGAAGGACGAGGCTGCGCTGCACGTCAATGCAGTGGGGCAAATTCTCTGCGTGACGCAGGCGCTCGCGGGATTTGCGGCGTTGCGGATTGCGCCCGGAACGCGTCTGACGATTGCGGGCTACAGCATCGGCGAACTGGCGGCCTGGGGTTGCGCAGGGCTGTTTTCGCCCGAGGCGGCGATCGAACTTGCAGGCGCGCGCGCCGCGCTGATGGATGCTTCGAGCGGTCCCGAGGACGGCCTCGCCTTCGTGCGCGGGCTTGATCGTGATGCTGTCGATGGGCTTTGCGCGCGTCATAGCGGCGGCGGTGGCCATCGTCAATCCGGGCGCGGTTTTCGTGCTCGGCGGCGCGCGCGAGGATTTGAAGGCGCTCTGCGCGGAGGCGATGAGCCTTGGCGCCGCCAATGCTGCGCCGCTCAAGGTCAATGTCGCCGCGCATACGCCGCGGCTCGCGCCGGCCGCCGCGCGTTTCCGCGAGGTTTTGGCGGCGCGGAGCTTGGGCTCGCGCGTCGCGGGTGCGCGCCTCCTCAGCGGCGTCGACGCGGGGCTCGTGCTCGAAGTGGAGAAAGGGCTCGACAAACTCGCCGCGCAAATCGCGCAGACCATCGACTGGGCCGGGTGTCTGGATGCCTGCGTCGAGGCGGGGGCGGACAGTTTTCTTGAGCTTGGCCCCGGCCGCGCTCTGGCGGCGATGGCCGGGGCGCTGCCCGGCGTCCGCGCGCGAAGCCTCGAGGATTTCCGCGGCATTGCGGGCGCGCGGAGCTGGATCGCTGAGTCCGTAAGCTGAGGCGCGGCGCCATCTGCGCCGGCGCACAAGATTTGGTGATCGGCGGGCGGGCGCCGCGTCCGGCCTCGCCAATGCGCGAAAAATGCACTAAATAACGCGTGTTAAGCGACGCATTTTCAAATGCGCGGACGGAACCCGGCGGCAAGCGCGGGGCAATTGGAGGCGGCGACCATGCGGGCTGTTTTTATGCGGGCATCCTTCGCGCGACGGAGCGTTCTATTTGCGGGCGTCGCGCTCGCGGCTTTTGTCGCCTCGCCCATGGTTCGCGCCGGATTTGGCGATGATCCGGCGCAGCGCGAAGCGCGTTGGAACGACGTCGCGAACGCCGTGTTCAAGGATCGCGTCAGGCAGAACGGCGATGCTGTCATCGCTTTGGACGCGCCGCCGCGCGCCGAGGATGCGTCGCTGGTGCCGATGACGGTCACGCTGTTGAGCCCCTCGGCCGACGGCAAGCCGATCACCGGCGTCTATCTCATCATCGACGACAATCCCTCGCCGGTCGCCGCGCATTTCACCTTCGGGCCGGCGGCCGATCCGCATGAGATCAAGCTGCGCGTGCGGGTCAACACCTACACCAACGTCCACGCCATCGCCGAGACCGCCGACGGCAAGCTTTACGAAACGGCGAAATACGTCAAGGCGTCCGGCGGCTGCTCGGCGCCGATGGGCATGTCCGACGAAGAGGCGATGAAGGGCATGGGCGACATGCGGCTGAAATTCGCCGAAGGCGCCGCGACCGGCAAGCCCTCCGGCGCGACGCTGATGGTGCGCCATCCGAATTTCAACGGCATGCAGATAAATCAGGTGACGCGCGACTATACGCCGGCGCGTTATATCCAGACGATCAACGTCTCCACCGGCGATCAGAAAGTGTTCGATCTCGAAAGCGATATTTCGCTGGCCAGCAATCCGGTGATCGGCTTTGGCCTCACGCCGCAGGGCGACGTCAAGGTCGCGGTCACCGATAGTGAGAAGGGCCATTGGGAGCAAACCTTCCCGGGCCCGCAGTTGAGCAATTGATGCGTGCTTTCATGATCCCGGACGCGCTGATCTCGCCGCGATTGCGCTCGGCCTTGGGCTCATCGCCGCGACGCCCGGTCAGGTGCCGGAGCCGGATGGGCTATGGCAGGGGCCGATGCGCGGCTACACGCCAAATACGATTGCGGGCGGTACCGTGCTTGATACGGCCGCCCTCGCCAAATTGCTTGAGGCTGAAAAGCCCGTGCTGGTCGACGTGTCGCTCGTCGATGTGAAGCCGCCGTCGATGGCGCCGGGGACGCCCTGGCTGCCGGTGCACCGCACGATTCCCGGCGCCATCTGGCTGCCGGGCGCGGGCGCGGGCAGCGCCGATCCGCAATTTGCCGAGCGCTTCAAGAGCCGCCTCGCCGAGCTGACGGGCGGCGACGCTGGTCGCGCGGTCGTCACCTTCTGCCACCCCGAATGCTGGGGCAGCTGGAACGCCGCCAAACGGCTCGTCGGCCTTGGCTATGCGCATGTCTATTGGTACCCGGACGGCATGGAGGGCTGGCAGGCCGACCATGATGTGGCCGCCGTCGAGGCCGATCCGGCCTGGGCGGCCGGAAACCCGCCCGATCGACCGCAGTGACCGGCCGCTTTGCAGCGGCCATGGATTTGCGTGCGTGTTGGAGGATGCCGCCATGTTGAGCCGCCGCGTCTTTGCGTTCTCGGTCGGCGGCGTATTTTTGAGCGCCGCCCTGTTCGGCGCGACCCCGCTGCTCGCGGGCGGTCCGCCTGCGCCCTTTGATGAAAAGGCATTCGCGGCGGCGCAGGCGGCGGGCAAGCCGATCCTCATTCATATCGCCGCGCCCTGGTGTCCGGCCTGCAAGGCGCAAAAGCCGATCATCGAGAAGCTGCGGCTCGATCCGCGCTTCAAGGATCTCGAAATCTTCATCATTGATTTCGATACGCAGAAGGATCTGATGGCCAAATTCGGCGCCAATTTGCAAAGCACGCTGATCTGTTTCAAGGGCGCGAAAGAGACCGGCCGCTCGATCGGCGAGACGCAGGAAGAGTGGATCGAGGCGCTGCTCGAAAAGACGCTTTGAGGCGCTGCTTCCTCACCACGTCACGCGCAGGCCGATCGAGCCCTGTTGCGAATTGGCGTTGCCGCGAAACTCGCCCGCGTATTTTGCGAACAGGGCGACATTTTCCGTCTGCCATGCCGCCACATTGATGCCGACGACGGCGGCGTTGCGGCCCGGATTTGCGGCTTCGATCGAGAAGGGCTGGTCGAGCAGCGCCGCCTGCGTCGACAGCGCCTGATTGCCGAAATCATCCGTCCAGGAAAGTTTGAGCTGAACCATGTAGGTTGTGAGGTCGGCATGGAGCAGCGTCGTCGCCCAGGCGCCGACTTCGCTGGTCAGCCTGTAGAAGGTCTGCGTCGGGAAGGTGAGGCCGAAGTCGGTCGTCTCGGTGAAGCCGCTACGGTTGAAGGTCTGGCCGGTTAGCCCGACGAAAGGCTTCAGGGTGGCGCCGGCGAATTCGAACAGATAGCCGGCGTCGGCGGCGGCGAGGCCGCCCCAGCCGCTGAGCGAGCCTGCCGAGGTGACCGCCTCGCCCGGGAAGGCGATCGATCGCGAGGAGCCGCCCGTCGTGGGGCCGGCCGCCAGTCGCGCGTCGAAGACGAACCGGCTCGGCGCCCAGGTGGCGTAGAGCGCGCCTGCGTAGGTATTCGCCGTCGCGTTCGTATCGGCGCTGTTCAATGCGGTGCGCGTATAGCCGACTGCGCCGCCGGCGATGAAATCATTCGAGAATGAGCGGTCGCCGCCGACGACGAAGGCACCGCTCGATGCGGTTGCGCCCGGCAGGCCGTTCGTCGCGCCGACATGCGAGGCGCGGCCATAGCCCTCGCCCCATGTGGTCCAGGGCGAGCCGCCCGCCGTCGCCGTCGCCGCTGGCTCCATTGCGACGCTGCGCCCGGCGATGACGGGACCGGAACCGGCATAGGAAAAGACGATGCTTGGCGTCGGCGAGGCCGGCGCTTCGCCAAAGCCCGACAGCAGCAGCTCCTGGCGGTCGGCGATGGCGCCGGAGAGACCGGCGAAGGCGTCGAGCACCGCGCCGGGGACGGCCGCCTGGCCTTCGCCCGAAAGAGCGGCGAGGGCGGTGACGTCGCCGCCGACGGTCTCCGTGTAAAGCGCGTCGAAGACAGTTTCCTCGCTTCCAGACATGGCGACGCCCGCCTCGGGACGGGCGCGATCGAGCGCGCTCGCCACAGCCCGCTGGTTGGCGTTGGTCGACTGCGCCACGGCAAGGCCATCGAATGTGAGCGGCGTCACGTCGATCTTGATGGCGTCGGCCGAGTACACCGCGTCAAGGCGTGCATTGGCGGGGATAACGCCGGACGCGGGCTCCTTCAGTCCGGTGTAAGGTTCCTTTCACGGAAGCGCCGTCCTGCGCCGTCAGAAACTGGAAGGAGGCGCCTATTGCGGGACATAATCATTATTGCCGCCGGCGATGCCGCGCAGAACCGGCGTCAGCACGCCATTCGCTGTGAAGTGTATGACCGGCGCCGGCGATAATCATCTTGTCATAGGTGCCGGGACCGCCCGGGATCTGCAGATTGCCATCGATATTGACATGCGTGTCGGCGGTTGCGCCGAGCGTGACATTGCCATTGAAGGTCAGCGTTCCCGGCGATGTGCCGGTGAGCGGGATGCCGGCCGGGAGCGACGCCGCCATCGTTGGATTTGAGGTCCGCGTAGTTCGGCAATTGGCCGGCCTGAGGATGCCATTGATGATCGTATTGCCGTTGACCCAGCCGAAGCCCGCCAACGCCGCGCCCTGCGCTACGGTAAGTTTCTTTTTGAGGTTCAGCGTTCCGTCGACGCCGAGGGCGCCGGCGTTCACATCGACGTCGCCGTCGCGGTGGTCTCGTCCCGCGACGATCAGATAGCCGTCGCCGGTCTTGCTGAAGCCGCCGCTTGTTGTGAGCGGCTGGCTCCAGTAGGTCATCTGCTGGTAGTCGACATCACCGCGGCGCCGGCGGCGAGAGTTTTCGGGCCGGCGATGGCGCGATCGAGCCGGATCATTCCATAGCCGTAAATGGCATTGTCCGCCATGCCGTAACCATAGGCGGCGTTGTCGTCCGCCGTCTGGCGCCGAGATTTTCGGCGGTGGCGAACAGCACATGCGCCAGATCCTGCGAATTATAGGCGGGATAGGCCTGCGTCAGCAGCGCAAGGGCGCCGGAAACCATCGGCGTAGCCATCGAGGTGCCGGACAGGTGAGCGTAGCCGTCGGGGAATCTCTTGCTGGCGGGGATAGTCGAGTAAATGCCGACGCCGGGCGCCGCGACGCACCAGCTCGCCGTGACGCCGCACATATCGGCGTCAAGCGGCGATCGTCTTGTTCGTTCCGACCGCGGTCACTCCGATGATCAGGCCCTTCTGGTTCTGCAGGCGGAGAAATTGTAGTTATACCCGCCATCATCATAGACGCCGGCATTGGCGTTGACGCCTGGCTGAATGAAGGGCAGCAGCGCGAGACTTTTGGCGTTTTTGCCGGCATCCGGATTGCGCCCGCGTTCGTTTCCGGTGGACGCGACGATGATCTTGCCTTTGGAAGCTGCTTTCAGCGCGGCTTTCGCATAGCCCGGCGGGGATCGTATAGCTGGGCCACGTCTCGAGACCCGTGGTTCCCTGCTGACGGACTTATTCCAAAACTCGCATTATAGATGTTGACGTTGGCGAGGCTGGCGAAATAATTGAGCGATGCGGCTGTAGGGGTTGCCGATGCCGGGCGCTTGCAAGTTCGCACCTTGCTTCCGCAGGCCGTGCTCGACGCTAGCACGCGAAGCATCACGAGGTTTGCATCATAGGCGACGCCAGGCGTATCGCTTGTTGCGGAAGCCAAGGCGATGCCCGAGACATGCGTGCCGTGCGAGCCGAGATCTGTGATCTGCTTTGGATCATATTTGGCGCCTGGATAGGGCAGCACGAAGTTTTTGCTGCGCGAATCGATCTTGCCTGCGCCGGTGAACCCCAGGGGATCTTGATTGTTCGTGACGCCCGTATCGCCGACCGCGATCGTGACGCCGGCGCCCGTATAGCCGGCCGCCCAGGCGATCGGCGCGCCGATCAGGGTCAGTCCATATTGCTTCGGGTCTGGCGTCGGCGGGGTCTGCGCCAGCGCCGATGCGGACGCCGCCAGCAGGGCGACCATCGCCGTCGACGAAAACAGGAATGACGCCGAAACGCGCTTGCCCGATTTGCCTGAACCTTCTCGCGCGGCGCAAAACGCCGGATAGAATATTTTCGTCATGAAGGCCCCCGCCCGCGTCACGCGCCGCGCTTTCTCGGGAAGGCGCAGGATCAGCTGCGCGGCGTCTCTGCGCATCGGCCGCTGCCCGGGAAGTCTCGCTTCGTCACGCAAGCCCACGATAGCCGCGATCTCGATGACGCGGAGTTGATCTCACGCAAACGTCATCGCAATGCGATCATGTGTGGCCTCGCCGCCACAGTTTGCGGGCAAGCGTCGGCGTAGGCGGCTCAAGCGACCTTGACGCCTTTCCAGAAGGCGATCCTGTCCTTGATCTCCGCCGCCGCCGGCTTCGGCTCGGGGTAATGCCAGGCGGCGTCCTTGTTCTCGACGCCATCGACGACGATCGAGTGGTAATGCGCGGTTCCCTTCCAGGGGCAGATCGTGGTCGTCGCGCTTGGCGTCAGATATTGCTCCGCGACCGCGCCGCGCGGAAAATAGTGGTTTCCCTCGACGACCACGGTCTCGTCAGATTCCGCGATCGTCGCGCCGTTCCAAATCGCCTTGACCATTGCCTGCTCCTCAAAAGTCTTCCTGCCCAATGGCCGGGCTGGCCCCGACCATCGAACCAGCAGCTTTCGCGATGGCGACGGCGGGGTCAATCCTCGGTCCATTGCAGGGGACGCAGACCAGGGGTTCAGAAGGCGGTTTTGCTGAAGATTTCGCGCAGCAGGGTCATGGCGCAGATCCTGAGATCGAAGAGGATCGACCAGTTGTCGATATAGTAGAGGTCGCAGCGCACGCGGTTTTCGATCTGTTCGACCGTCGTCGTCGCGCCGCGCCAGCCATTGACCTGCGCCCAGCCGGTGATGCCGGGCTTGACGCGATGGCGCAGCGCATATTCGCGCACGACCTCTTCGAACAGGCGGTCGGCCGCCTTGGTGTTCGGCGCATGCGGACGCGGACCGACGAGGGACATCGATCCGTTCATCACATTGATGAGCTGGGGCAGTTCGTCGAGGCTGAGCTTGCGCATCCAGTGGCCGACGCGGGTGATGCGCGGATCGCCGCGCACCGTCTGCCTGTCCGCCATGATGTCCGTCATGTTGGCGTACATGGTGCGGAACTTGTAGCAGATGAACATGCGGTTGTTGAAGCCGAGCCGCGGCTGCCGGAACAGGATCGGCCCCGGGCTGTCGAGGCGGATGGCGAGCGCGAGCGCGGCGAGGAGCGGCGACAGAAGGACGAAGGCGAGGGCGCCGACGCCATAGTCGAAGCAGGCCTTCTTGGCGGCGCGCCAGTCCTTCAGCGGCTTTTCGCCGACGGAGATAACGGGGTTGGAGCCAATCGCGCCGAACTGGCGCCCGTCATAGGCGAGGCCCGCGCGATCCGTCGTCAGGCAGACGTCGGCGACTGTGCTGCTCAATGTTTCGAGAATGTCGGCGATGCGCTGCACCGCGCTGAGCGGCAGCGCGACCGCGATGATGTCGATGCGCTCGTCCCGGCTGTCGCGGACGAGATCGGCGACGGAGCCGCGCACGGCGACGCCCGCATGCACCGGCGGCACGCGCCCGGAACTCAGGCGGTCATCGTAGATGCCGGCGATTTCAAAGGCGTCGGGATCGGCGCGCAGCCGCTCGATGAATTCGCGGGAGAAATCGCTAACCGCGACGACTGCGATGCGGCGGCGAAAGCGGCCTGCCTTGCGCCAGCGCCGGACCAGCGCCTCCAGCGCGAGACGGAAGCCGGTTTGCGTCGCCAGCGCACTCGCCGCGAAGGCGAAGGGAAACGCCCGCAGGGGCGGCGTATCGGCGTCGAGGAGGAAGAGGCAGGCGATGATGGCGGTGGCGGCGAGGATGACAGCCTTCAGCATCAGCCCGGCCTGCGCGCGCGCGTCGCCGAGCCGATCGATGGCGTAGGCGCCCCCTGATCAAGGATGGCGCAGCCCGTCGCCGCGCCAATCGCGCCGGCGAGCGCCGCGGAGCCGCGCAAGGGCGCCTCCTGCCAGAATGGCGCGTCGAACCACGCGCCGACGCCGGCCGCCGCGACAAGGGCGGCGGCGATGAACAGCGCGAAATCGCCGGCGCGGACGAGGCCGGCCAGAACCGGGGCCGAAACGATCATTTCATCCGGTCCGCGAATTGAGGAGTGGGCGAGGATGGCCATGTGCAACATTCCCGGCGCCTCACGCGGCGCCTGACTTTTGGCCCGAAGCGGGCGCGAGTTGGCGTGATCCGGCGTAATTTCGGCCGCATGAACGGGTCACGCATATGCTGGCGGCGGATAGCGAAGCGCGGCGGCGCCGGATTCGTTGTTTCCGCCTGACAGCGGCGCCGGCCTTGGTCAATAACCTTTCTTTATTCTGTTGCGCTGGGTTCGTCGATCTCGCAATGCCGATCAGGATCGATCAGGAAGGGCTTGCCGCGGCCGTCCGTAAATTCCTCGGCGTCGACGAGGAACCAGCGGCTCGGTCCAAGCAATCGTCCGCTTGCGCCAACGAAGGGCGGATCGCCGCCGAGCCTTGCGCGGACGCGGATGCGGCCGCCGGAGACGTTCGGCTTGCGATTGGCGATGGAGTCGATGACGATCCAGCTGTCGGCGTGCCGGCGATGAAACTGGGTGATGGCGAGGGCGTTGATTTCGTCCGGTTCGAGAACGGTCTGGAACCAGCTCGAATATTCCGCCGGACGCCAGTTCCTGAGTGTTTCCTTGCCAATATGATAAAGGGAACTGTCGGCCGCCGCAGGCTCGAAGATCCGCTCGAAGATGCGGTCGAAGACGACGGCGACGCCGGCCCATTCCGAGCGGTCCTCGTACCATCCATCCTCAGTTCGGAACGAACGCGGGAGGGCGCGCTGGCGCGCGGCGGACAGCTTGTAACCGCTCCGGACGGCCGTCTTGAACCGGAGAATGCCCGGCGCGATTTCATCGGCGTCGGCGATCGCGCCCCAGGGGCTCGACGTCGGCTGCGGCGCGGACTCGACGCCGAGCCAGTTCCGAAGCCAATGTGGCGCCCGGGCGCGCGCGCCCTGCAGGTTCGTCAAGGAGGCCGCGGGACTGGCGGGAATCCCGTGGTGGTGGAAGGCAAAGGCCATGATCGCATGTCTCCAAAATGAGGCGCGAACTGGAAAATCGGCGCTTAACGGCTCCCTGGGGCGGGGCGAATCCGGGCCGCGCCTTGAATGATCGAAATCAACGAAACTGAATGCGATCACTGTTCGCATTCAACAATAGAATATTACCTTTTGAAAATCCTACAACGAATCCCGAAGAAGTCGAATCAAAAATATTAATAAAACGGTATGCAACTCAGCAAATTGCACATGGCTGCGGCCAGGTGTCGCGTAAATGCGATATATAAATGACCCGCTGGTTGAGTAGAACTCGGAGTAGACACTCAAAAATTGCCGAAACGTTAAGCTTTGGCATTGCATTGCAGCAAATTATGGCGGGGAAAGTAGCGGCGAATTCTTGCACCGCAACAATTCGGATCCCTTATGGATGGATTCGTGTGGCCCGGACGCGTTTCGGCGTTTCACGCCAAGCGCGCGTTTGCGGACATTTTGACGCATCCGCATTCGCCGGGGCGCGCGCCGCGGCCGGCGCTCAGCGCAAGCCCATAGTCAGAGCCGCCCCGTCCCGCGTGTTCTGCGATTCAAGCTTGCGCCGCGCGCCAGCGGGGGCGCTCGAGGAGCCGCCGGATCTGCGGCGCGGTTTCCTCGGCGGCCGAGAGCGGCAGGACGGGCACGCCGAGTTCGCGCTCGAAAGCCAGCATCTCCTTGCCGGGCAACTCGGCGAACTCGTAGAGGCTGCGCCGGATGCGGCCGTCGCCGAAGTCGAGATCGATCTGCAATTCACCGCCGGTCACGATAATGGCGCCGGTCTTCGGCAGGTCGATAAGGAACGGATCATAGATCTGGACGGCGAGAACGTCGTTCCGCGCGGCGAGCCTGATCAACAGCTCGCGGGTGCGCGGGCCGTGACCGTGGAAATCGCTGATGACGACAACGAGATGATCCCGCAGGGGGCCCTGGACGTCAACGCTGGCCGCAGCCAGCGCGGCGTCGAGTTGGCCGGGCGCGCGCGCGTGCGCCGAATGCGCCCGCAATTCGGAATTCTGCGATGCTATGGCCTCGATCAGCCGCATCGCCGCGCCGATGTTGCAAGCGGGCGGCGCGGTTTCGATCAGCGCGTCGTTGAAGACGACGCCGCCGACGGGATCGCCGTGATCGAGAGCGCGCCAGGCGCAGAACGCCGCCGCCTCCGCCGCCGCGACCGATTTCATCGAGCGGCGCGATCCGAAAAACATGCCGAGGCGCTGGTCGACGACGAGGAGCGCCGGGCGTTCCCTCCCGCGCGCGCAGCCTGCGGCCTGGCGCCAGCCCGGCGGCTGGGACAAGCCGGGAGCGCCGGCCTCGCCTCCGCCGAGGATCTGGCCCGGCGGCCGGGCCGAAAGCAGGCCCTGCACCGGCTGGCGCGGGGCCTGATCGAAATCGCGCGCGGACGCGTGCATCGCGACAAGATCGGCGACCGAAGTGTAGACCGCGTGGCGCGAGGCCGACGACGCCTCGCGAATCCGGCGCGGTCCCGCGAAGCGGCCCATGGCGGCGTAAGAGAGCCCCACGGCAGCCTTCGGACGATGGTTCGGACGATAGTCTGAAATCGGCGGCATGCGCGCGGCGCCCAGGCAAGCTAAATGCGGCGCACCATTGTGACCGCACCGCGATATATCCACGAGGTTGATCGGCGCGCAAGCATATAGAAGCTTATTCGCGCGGGTGGATTGCTTGAACTGGACGAAATGGGCCGCTCGGGCTAGAGCAGGCCCGACAGGAACGCCCGGCGCCTCATGACGGCCAGAACGCAAGAAGACCAGAGTCGCCCCCCGGGCGCGCGCCAGCGGCTTTGCGCCGCCGCGGCGCTTGCTTGCGCCATTCTCGCGGCGAGCCTGCCGGGGGTCGTCGTTGGGACGTTGCTCGGCGCGGCGCACAGCGTCGCTGCTTCATTCGATGAAAACGCGCTGTGGAAGATCGTCAACGGCCTTTGCGTCGTCGACGAAAAGCATCTTCACTCGCCGGCGCCCTGCGCGTCCGTCGATCTTTCGGGCGGCGAGGAGGCCGGCTCCGCGATCCTGAAGGATATAAACGGCAAGACGCAGTTCCTGCTCATCCCGACGCGGCGGGTGACTGGCATTGAGGATCCGCTGATCGGCACGGCGGCGGCGCCCAATTACTGGCGCGCCGCCTGGGCCGCGCGGGCGCTTGTTGCAAAGAACGCCGGCAGGGATCTGCCGCGCGAGGACATCGGCTTGGCGATCAACGGCGTCGGCGCGCGCTCGCAGGACCAGCTGCATATCCATGTCGATTGCGTGCGCGCCGACGTGCGGGCCGCGCTGCAGACCGGGGCGGCTGAAATCGGCGACCAATGGGGCGACTTCCGGCTGCTTGGCCGCGTCTATCGCGCGCGGCGCATCGATGGGGAGGAGCCGGAGCCCGACCCCTTCCGCCTGCTCGCCGAAGACCGGCCTTCGCTGCCACTCGCCAACAATTCTCTCGCTGTCATCGGCGTGCGGTTTTCAGGCGGCGCGCCCGGCTTCGTGCTGCTGGCGGAAAAGGCGCAGCATGGGAAGACCCACGCCGAAGACCTGCTCGACCACAGCTGCGCTTTGGCGGAGGGGTAGCCGCTTCTGGCGTGGCGTTTTGGGGGAACGTCGACCTTTGACGGCGATCCGGCGATCAGCTTTGCGTCAGCAATTACGCCTTGTAGTGGCAAAAGCGACGTTCGATTACTATCGGACGTCGGCCAAAATTCTTTCGATGTAATAAATGCCGCCCGCGTCCCGAGATATGCCGAGAGGTTCGGCCTCGCGGTGCTTCACCTTGCCTTCGAATACCAAGATGCCATTGGCCGCAAGTCGGACGATGCAGTCGGATCAATTCGGTATCCCGACCATAAAGCAAATTGCGCGTTCTGGAAGTTGAAGGGAGCCATACTCCAGCAGGAGCCCTTCGTCAGCGTAGGTTCGAAACGGTGGCGTATCGGGGTTACAGCCGCGAGCTTCAGGATAGAAGCTGATCTCGAAAGTTGCTCGCGGACCGTCGGCTAGTGTAAATCTGCGTTGAAGGACTTTGTGTGCATATAGGCCGCCATCGGATCCTATCAGAGTCTGGCTAGCTTCGAATCCCATGCTTTCCCAAAACGGCACCGAGGTCACCGGCTCGCAGCTAATTTCTATCACGCTGATACCTCGCGCGAAGGCTGCCTGAATCGCTCGGTTAGCCAGTTGCCGACCATAGCCTTTGCTCCGGGCGTCGGAGCGAACCTCTAAGATGCTTGGACCATTGGTCCCGTCTGCGAGGAAGCCAACGACCTCCCCTCTGTCCGCAATGACTGTTAGGTATTCCCGCTGAAAAGAGCGTTCGATGATTGACCAATTGCAGAAGAAGCCTTGGCCGGTTTCCTGACTCTCTGCGCGGAGCCAAGCCCTAACGGTCGCTAGGTCGTGTTTCGTTGCCTTCCGAATATCGGCCATCACCGGCATGCGAAACTCCAACACAGCGGCGTTGCAGCCACCGAAAGGGAAGCAATCTCGTCTAGCTACCGCTCCACCTGGCTCACGTCGCGGACGGCGCCGCGCGCGGCGCTGGTGGTCATGGCGGCGTAGGCCCTGAGCGCCGGCGAGATTTTGCGCGGCCGGTGTTGGGCCGGCTTCCAGGCGAATTTGCCTTTGGCCTCCATCGCCGCGCGGCGCTGCGCCAGAACCTCGTCGGAGACAGCGAGGCTGAGGCGCCGGTTCGGGATGTCGATCTCGATTCTGTCGCCTTCTTCGACAAGGCCGATGGCGCCGCCTTCGGCCGCTTCCGGAGACGCATGGCCGATCGAAAGCCCCGAGGTGCCGCCGGAAAAGCGCCCGTCGGTGATGAGGGCGCAGGCCTTGCCGAGGCCCTTCGATTTCAGATAGCTCGTCGGATAGAGCATTTCCTGCATGCCGGGTCCGCCGCGCGGCCCCTCATAGCGGATGACGAGCACGTCGCCTTGCTTGATCGTGTCGCCGAGGATGGCCTCGACGGCGGCGTCCTGGCTCTCGAAGATGCGCGCGGGACCGGAAAAGACGAGGATCGAGGCGTCGACGCCGGCGGTCTTCACGATGGCGCCGTCCGCCGCGATATTGCCGTAGAGGACGGCGAGGCCGCCATCCTGCGAGAAAGCGTGGGCGGCGTCGCGGATGACGCCCTTCTCGCGGTCGAGATCGAGTGCGTCATAGCGTGCGCTCTGGCTGAAGGCGGTCTGCGTCGGCACGCCGCCCGGCGCTGCGCGGTAGAATTCGCCCGCGGCGGCGCTTTGCGTGCGGCGCACGTCCCAGCGCTCCAGCGCCTCCCTGAGGCTTGCGGCGTGGACGACCTGCGCCTCGGCATGAAGGAGGCCGGCGCGCTCGAGTTCGCCCAGGATCGCCATGACCCCGCCGGCCCTATGCACATCCTCAAGATGCACGTCGGACTTGGCGGGGGCGACCTTGCACAGCACCGGCGCGCGGCGCGACAGCCGGTCAATGTCGCGCATGGTGAAATCGATCTCGCCCTCATGCGCGGCGGCGAGGAGATGCAGCACGGTGTTGGTCGAGCCGCCCATTGAGATGTCGAGCGTCATCGCATTCTCGAACGCCTCGAAGCTCGCGATCGCGCGCGGCAGAACCGAGGCGTCGTCCTGTTCATAGTAGCGCCGCGCGAGGTCGACGATGAGATGCCCAGCCTCGACGAAGAGGCGCTTGCGGTCGGCGTGGGTCGCCAGCATCGAGCCATTGCCGGGGAGGGAGAGGCCGAGCGCCTCGGTGAGGCAGTTCATGGAATTGGCGGTGAACATGCCCGAGCACGAGCCGCAGGTCGGGCAGGCCGAGCGCTCGATGGTCGCGACCTCCTCGGCCGAGACGTGATCGTCGGCGGCGGCGACCATGGCGTCGATGAGGTCGAGCGCCTTCATCTTTCCGCCAATGAGGACCTTGCCGGCCTCCATCGGGCCGCCGGAGACGAACACTGTCGGGATGTTGAGGCGCAGCGACGCCATCAGCATGCCGGGCGTGATCTTGTCGCAATTGGAGATACAGACGAGCGCGTCGGCGCAATGGGCGTTGACCATATATTCGACGCTGTCGGCGATGAGGTCGCGCGAGGGCAGGCTGTAGAGCATGCCGTCATGGCCCATGGCGATGCCGTCGTCGACCGCGATGGTGTCGAACTCCTTGGCGACGCCGCCGGCCGCCTCGATCTCGCGCGCGACGAGTTGACCGAAGTCTTTCAGATGGACATGGCCCGGCACGAATTGCGTGAAGGAATTGGCGATCGCGATGATCGGCTTGCCGAAATCCGAATCCTTCATGCCGGTGGCGCGCCAGAGGCCGCGCGCGCCGGCCATGTTGCGTCCATGCGTCGTCGTGCGGGAGCGATAGGGAGGCATCGGTTTGTCCAGACTTTTGAAATGCTAGCAACATATCAGGAACGCGCATCTATAGGCGAAGTAGCGCGGCGCGTCATCTTTTTCGCGCGCGCGGCCAAGGCGGCGCTTGCGGGGAAACGCGGGGCTGCGTTCGGTCTCGGCGCGGGGATGTTTTCTAACGGGTCCGCCTCGATGCAATGTTCATGATATGTTCTTTACAATTCCGCAGCTTGGCCTCACAGTTTTGGCCAAATTCATCCGCGTGAGAAGAGAGGATGGGGAATGGAACCCGGCCAGGCGCTGCGCGTGCGGCGAAAAACATCGTCGAAGTTCTAAAGCCAGTCTGAACGCCGCTCGGAGAGGGAGGCCGACGATGAGCAAAGACGATTGAATTTCAAAGAGCGGAATCCGCCAAAGGTCAACGATAATCCACGACGCTGCAATGAGTACGATCGATATGTTGCGGATATCCTCCCTCTGCTCGATGGCCAGTCGCTTGCGCGGAATGACCTGCGACGATCTACTCGATGACGCCGAGAGAGTTTGCATTCTGAAGGTGGGAAATGGCAGTGTTGCAGTCGATCGTTTTCGTCGCCAAATAAGCGGTAGATTCGACGAGTGAGTTCAGGATGTTGATTTCATTCGTCGGCTTGTGAAATCCATCTCGGCAAGAATTTCACCCCCCCAAGAAAACGAGCAAGTTTCATAGAGAATGGCGATAGCCCCGCCGTTAGGTTTCTATTGGCAAACAATTCATGAACCAGCTCCTCAACGATAGTCGTCTCTTCTACCGTGAACCGCACTCTTGCTTTTGGATGAGGGTTGCCGACATTGAGTTTGTCGCCATAACCGAATGTGACAATTTCGATATTGAAATCATTACCATTTTCGGCAAAACATGCCCGCCATGCGCCGTACATTGGAGCCCGATTGGGAAGCTCTACGCGGAATTCTTTGACGCCGACATCGTCGCAACGGACAGTTCCAATGAATGCGATTCTCCCGTTTGGGAAATCCAGAGTTGCGTACGGATCCATGTTTTGTCCTTCGAGCGAATTTCGGTAGGGCGCCGCATAAGATCTGCTAGTTGAATTCCAAGCTTGGGGTCCTTGCCATTGCCCGGGCAGCACATCGAATTAGCGCTTGACGCCTGCCTCTTCAATTGCGGCCGGCGCCCTCTTCGGGCGCGCTGGAGCCGGGGCCGAAGCCGTCGGATTTTGTTGGTCAGGATTTTGGAAACTGGGGGTTGGGGTTGAGAAACCGGACATTCTGATCCACGAATATAGCCCAAACGCCACCGAGAGGATGGATCAGCGTGGTCCATCGCAAGCTGAAATTGAATATACGGTCGCCGGGCCGCTCATTGTACGCCGACAGGCCAGAGACAAATTCCTTTATCTTTCGGATCTGGCCGGAGTCGCCATAACCGATGATGGGGAGGTCGTCACAACTTACCCTGCATCTATGTTTGGTGGAAACGTCCAGAACGTTCTGGCCTGTGTTCAGGGAAGCGCGCCTATCCGGGCAAGACGGACATCCACTATATATAGAGGCGGCGAGATATCTCATCTGGCGTCAGCAATGCGCCAATCGGGGTCATCTGACCGCTGCCCTTGAACGTCTCCAGCCGGCGGAAAGCTGTCATTCCCCGCCAATCCTGCTCCAAGCACGAATTTTTGAGAATGATTGGCGCATGCTCTCCGCTGCGGCGCCTCGGGCGAATGAGTATCGAAACAAGCGTGCGGCCTTAATCAAAGGGCGTTATCTCGCATTCCAGAGGCTGGTCATGAACGCCGACGTCAACCTTTTGAACCGCCCGATAATGGCATCCAAGACAATTTCGAGATGATTTCCGTGCACGGCACGTATTGGCCCGGCTGAAAGACACGCATCAAGTTGCTCTTCAGTTCCTGGTCAAAACGGGGCTGGGAGACGTAGTGATGTGTGATCAACGTCGAAAATTGCAGGTCAACCAAAACGCTTTGCTCTAGATACTGCCGAAAATCGTCGCGGTTGGCAAATGGGTTGAAGTCGAACACACAGCGCTCATCGGCGTGTTCTCTCACCTGAGCCATGAACGCAGAAAATGTTTCAGGCTTCGAATCTGGTCCTGTGTTGGGAGAAATAATTTTTCGCTTCTCACCGTAGTAGAGTTCCCCATTCGAAGCGATCGATGTCCAAACCTGTGGTATGATAAAAGAGAAAATGACCTGGGCGTCAATCGGGCGGCTACGATAGTCGGCCAGGGCCTGCCCTGGGGACTTGTAGGAGCCGTGAACAACGGAGGACAGCAACGAGCGCAAAGCCCATGGGCCAGATGTGTTCCCTAAGACAACGGCGGGAAACAACCAGAAAGCGAACAAACCCGGGATAGAGTAAGGCCGTTCGGCGTTGGCGCGAACGAACAGTCCTGTCAACGAGGCCAACATAAACACGACGCCGTACCCGATCGTGCGGGTGTCGTACAAGTCGTATTGCGTCCGGGCGCGTAACACATACGCCAGGAAAAGATAGCCAGCGCCAGTAATTCCAAAATAGATGTAGGCGCTCCTCTCCACAGACAGGGGTCTGCCGCATGGAACAAAGGAAATATGCCGGAACGAAAAGACGAGGAAAACGATTAATGCCGCACCAGCGACAGCGATTTCGTGGAGCGACGCTCGTATAAACTCCACGGTCAAAAACAATAGGCTCTCAGGAGCCGGGATCCGCGCCATGCCCGTATTGCTTCCCGTCATGCTGGCATTAAACGTCTGGTAGGCGATAAAGAAAACGCCAGCTACCACGAACGCAGGCAGCGCTCTAAGCGCCAACTGCCGTCCATACGCCAGCCAGGCAGCCAGAAAAGCGACCACGGCAAAGGGTCCGAAGAAATAGCGCGACAGGCACCCGATCAGCAAAAACAAGCCCAGCAGCGCCACATTCCGGTATGTCGCCTCGCCGCGCGCGAGACGGGCGATTGTAAAGAAAACGCCACAGCAGGCGAAGATAAAAAGGTTCTCCGACCAAGTCCATTGATATAAGGACAGTGTTATCGGATTGATGATTATAAAGGTGGCGACCAGCAAGTTTCGGGTCTCTTTCACCACCAGGAGAAAACTCGAAAAGAGAAGAATGAAGTTCGTGAACTTGCTGCTGATCAATAGGCTTGCCAGGTCTGCGGACGGCGCAGTCAGGGCAATCGCCATTGGGTAGCCGCAGGGCCATATGGCGACATACTGGCCGCCCACCACGCAGCCTTGCCCGCGGCGGAGCGACTGCGCCAGAAGTAGGTAACTCCATGAGTCTGGGCTGATGAAGCCGATTGCGCACGCCAGCGCCGCCGTTACCAACAGTATGAGAAGCACCAACAAGTAGTAACGTGATTTCGTGGGCAACATTCTCAATGGACGACGCTCTGACAATTGCAATTTTGTTGTCAACGTATATAAACTTGGCTGCCAGGCAACTCCAAACTGTCACTTGCGCCGATTGACGCGTATCGGGACGTCCTTACGCCCCGCCAAGCGCCGAAAATGCTGATTATTGTGCAAAGCCATGACCGCTCGGAGCCGATCGGAGGCTTTCCGGTCAGCAAAGGCCAGTGACCGCTTTGTTTCACGTAGGACAAGTCAGGCGGTGTCGGCGCGGCCCGCCGGCCGCTCCATATGTAGTGGCTGTCTATCGTAACCGGACAGGCGCGCATGGAAGGTCAAATACAAGTCATTCGAGCGCGGCTGACTTTTTGGCAGGGGACGGGCATGGCGCGCGACGAGGGTCTTGAGGAACTGCTGCGCGAGCATCTTGAGGCCGAGCCCGGATTGACGGAGAAGGCGATGTTTGGCGGCAGGGCTTGGCTGCTCAACGGCAATCTCCTCTGCGGCGCCCGCGACGACGGGATGCTGGTCCGGCTCGGCAGGGATCAGGACGGCTGGGCGCTGCAGGAGCCGGGCATTATTCCGATGCTGTCGCGTGGAAAACGCATGCACGGTTGGGTCCGCGCCGGGCCGGACGCTTTTGGCGACGATGCGCTGCGCGGGAAGCTTATCGACGCCGCGCTCGCCTTTGTGCGGGCGTTGCCGGCGAAATAGCGCCGTCGCACCCGTTCAAACGCGAGCGTCGCGAGCGAAAGCTCATCGGGCGGAAGGCCTCGCCTGCGCGATGATGGCGAGCAAGCGCCTCGGCCGCGCGGCTGCAGCGGCGCTCGCGATGGCTCAAGCGCGTAGAAGGCGCGGTCGGGCAGGCGCAGCGGCAGCTCGCGCAAAAGCCCCGCCTCAAGGCTCGGCGCCGCCACGGAGGCCGAGAGGGCGCTGGCGCCCATGCCGGCCTCAACCGCCGCGCGCACGGCCTCGTTCGAGGGCAATTCCATGGCGATGCGCAGCGACCCCGGATCGACGCCGAGGCCGCGCAGCGCGGCCTCGAATTCCGAGCGCGTGCCGGAGCCTTCTTCGCGCAGCACCCACTCGCCGGCGCGAAGGTCCTCGGCTGTGAGCGTCGTCCGGTCGGCCCAGGGATGGCCGGCGCCGACGATCAGCGCGAGCTGGTCGCGCGCGACAGGCCGGGCGTCGAGATGCGGATTGTCGATGGCGCCCTCGACGAAGCCAAGCTCCGCGCGTCCCGCCTCGACGCTTTCGGCGACCTGCGCCGTATTGCCGATGGAGAGGCTGACGTCGATCAGCGGCCAGGCGCGCCGGAAGGCGACGAGATGGCGCGGCAGCCAGTAGCTGGCGATGGTCTGGCTCGCCTCGACGCTGAGCGAACCCCGCGCGAGGCCGCCGATTTCGCTTAAGGTCCGCGCCGCCGCCTCGGCCGCCGCCAGAACCGCGCGCGCCTCGGGCAGAAACAGGCGGCCCGCGGCCGTCAGTTCGATGCGCCGCCCGACGCGGTCGAACAGTTTGGTCGAGTGGCGCGCCTCCAGCGCGGCGATGGCGCTTGAGGCCGCCGATTGGGCGAGATTCAGCGCCCGCGCCGCCTCTGTCACATGCAGCCGCTCGGCGACGGCGACGAAAATGCGGAGCTGCTCCAGAGTCACGCGTTTCGCCCTCGCATCAAATCAATCTGAATTTTAGATCATTATAATATATTTAATTCGTTATTAAGATTAAATCTCAGCGCGCTAAAAAGTCTCCTGAAAATCGAAGGAGACCCATGATGACCGAAGTCCTGACCCTTGAGGCGTTGACGCGGGCAAGCCCCCCGGCGCGGCCGAACCGCCTGCGCGAGATGGTGCGCCAGTTCACGCCGAACTGGTTCGCGGCGACCATGGGCACGGGCGGCCTTGCGCTGGCGCTGAACCAGTTTCCCTTTTCCGTTCCGGGGCTGCATGAGGCCGCGCGGGCGCTGTGGCTTTTCAATATTGGGCTGTTTTGCCTGTTCTCGCTGCTCTACGCCGCGCGCTGGATCTTTTTCTTCCACGGCGCGCGGCGCATCCTCGCGCATCCGGCCGCCTCGATGTTTTTTGGCTGCATCCCGATGGGGCTTGCGACCATCGTCAATGGCTTCCTCATCTTTGGCGTTCCGCTCTGGGGCGAGCGGGCGCTCATCATCGCCGATGCGCTGTGGCGGGCGGATGTCGCCATGTCGCTCGCCTGCGGCCTTCTCATCCCCTTTCTGATGTTCACGCGGCAGGAGCACAGCCTGCCGAAGATGACGGCCATCTGGTTGCTGCCGGTGGTGGCGGCGGAGGTCGCTGCGGCCAGCGGCGCGCTGCTGGCGGCGCATCTTCCCGCCGGCGAGGCTTTCGCCATCGTCGTCGTCAGCTACGGGCTGTGGGGCTTCTCCGTGCCGCTGGCGATGAGCCTGCTCGTCATCCTGCTGCTGCGCCTCGCGCTCCACAAACTGCCCGAGCGCGACATGGCGGCCTCCGGCTGGCTGGCGCTGGGGCCGATCGGCACGGGCGCGCTCGGGCTGCTGACGCTCGGCGCAGCCGCCCCGCGCGCCTTCGCGGCGGCAGGGCTTCAGGGCGCCGGCGACGTCGCTTTCGGTTGCGGCCTTCTCGGCGGCGCGATCCTGTGGGGCTATGGCTTCTGGTGGCTGACGCTGGCGCTGTTGAAGACCGCGTTCTATCTGCGCCGCGGCATGCCTTTCAATATGGGCTGGTGGGGCTTCACCTTCCCGCTCGCCGTCTATACGCTGGCGACGCTGGCCCTCGCCAATGCGACGCATCTTTTCTTTCTGTCCGCGATCGGCGCGTTGCTTGTCGCGTGCCTTGCGGCCTTCTGGACGATCGTCGCGGCGCGGACGGCGCTTGGCGCCTGGAGCGGCGCGTTGTTCGTCTCGCCCTGCCTGCAGCAGGCTCCGCGTCGCGGTTTCGACGCCGGCGCCGGCATCTGAGGGGCAACCTCCATCATCATAGCGGGCAGTCCCGCGTCAGCCTTCCGGCTCAAGCTGTCATTCGATTCGCGTGGAATCGGACGACAGCTTGGGCGTTCTTTTGCCGATGGGAGCCGTCGAAGATGGGCTCGCGCGGGCGACGGCGGGCGCAAAGGCGGCTCGGCGCCTGCGCCAAATTGCCGCCAGAATGGCCTTTATGACGGCGAAACGAAGATTTTGTGAGGGAAAAGTCAAACTTTTCCGTTCGACTGGCGTTGGATTTGCTTGGAGGCGTTCTAGACTGCGCTCTCCGAAAGGCGAGGGCGATCCGACGACTGGGAGCTTTCGATGGATGTTCCGAAGCGCTTGCAAGGCGGCCTTTGTGACAATGGCTGCCATCATTATTTCCGCCGCGCAAAGATCGCATTTGACGCCGGCGCACCGAAGATCGCGCAATGCCGCGTCAGCGAGGGGCTAAGCGCAATCAACAATTGCCGCGTCCACGAGGCCCGGCGGCAGGCGCTCGCGGCGCCTGAGGAAGAAATCGATCGCGAAGACGCCAGAGACGCCGAGGACCGAACGGAGAGCTCGGGCGCGTGCGGCCCCCCCGCTCTAGCGCCAGGCGCCCCCGACGAATTCTCCAATTTCCTGGCGCTGTTCGGGCGGCTGTTGCAGGCCGAGCAGGACAGGGTGGATCACGAACTGGCGGACTATCGCACAGCGTTGCTGGTTGAAATCGGCGACGTCGGCGGTCAGCTCAGGCCTTAGAGCGGGATTACGAGAATCGGCCGTTCCTCCCACATCCCGGTCAGGCTGTGCTTTTCGCCCTGTGTTGAGATGAGCCCTCGCGTCGCGCGTTCCGCAATCTCCTCGCTGGAGCCGCGCCTCGCCAGTCAGGCGTGAGGGTCTGGCGGCCTATTTGTCGATCTTGAAGGCGCGCGCCGTCGCCGCGAGGGCGCCGCCGTTTTTCTCGGCCTCGCTCAACGCCGCCGGAAAAAGTTTGGCGCTGGCGGTCGGCTGGCCCGGGCGCAGGCCGGCGAGGGGCTTTTCGCCGGCCACCGCGAGGATGAGTTGCTGGCCGCCTTCGCCTGGGTCCAGGCGGGCGCTGAAGGTCAGCGCGCCGTCGGCTCCCGACAGCGTCGCGGGCAGGGCGCGCGCCGTGCCGTCGGCGGCGACGACGAGGACGGCGATCTCGCGTCCGTCGGCGCCGGAGACCGAGCCCGAAATCGGCTGACCGGCGCGCAGCGATGAGGCCGTGAGTTCGAGTCTGATGGGCACGGCCGGCGTCTTGCGCAATTGATTGAGGAAGGCGATCGCCGGGCATTGCGGCTCCGCCACCTGGCGCACGCCGATGTCAGCCTCGAAGCCGTCGGCGCGGCGGATGGCCTGGTCGAGGGCGCGGAACGGCGCGCTGTTGAGGCCATAACCTTCGATCGCCGGACTGCCGTCGGCGAGCACGACGGGCGCCGCGAAGAAACAGCCGCCGCCATCATAATCGTCAAGCGTCCTGACGAGGGCAGCGAGCCGGATCCGCCGAGCCGCCGCCTCGCCCGGTTCGACCGCCGCGGGGGGCTCGGGGTCGAGCCGCCTGAGGTCCATCGGCGCGAGGCCGGGCTTCACCGGGTCCGCCCGCGCGGGCGGCGCTGGCGGCGCCGGCCTGCCGGCGGTTGCGGCGAGGTCGCCTTGAAGGACTGGCGGCGGCGGAGAACTGCGAGGCGCCGGCCGCAGCGCCGGATAGAGGGCGAGCGCGGCGGCGGCGAGACCGGCTATGGCGGCGGCGCCGAACGCCAGATTCATCCGGCTGATCGTGAGTCCGGCCGGCTTGGCCCCCGCGGTCCTGCGTTTGCGCCGGCGCCGCGCAATTGGCGGCGCGTCCGGGCTCCAGACGGCGATCTCCGCCATGGAGGATGGTCTGTCGTCGGGATTTGGCTCCAGCATCTGCTCGATCAACGGACGCAGGCGCGCATCGACCCCGCTGAGGTCGGGGATGACGCGCCGCTTTTCGACGACCTCGACATGGTTGCCGCCCATATCGATCGGCTGGCCGCGCAAGGCTTCGGACAGCACGAGGCCGAGGCTGTAGATGTCGGATTTCGGCGTGATGTCGGCGCCGAAGAGGCCGAGTTGCTCGGGCGAGACGTAGTTGTATTTGCCGGCGAAGCCGGTGCCTATGACCGTTCCCTCGTCCTCGAGCTGCGTCGAGCGGGCGATGCCGAAATCGATGATCTTGGCCTGCCCCATATCGCCCGCGGGGATGATGATGTTGTCGGATGAAACGTCGCGATGGACGATGCCGCGCTCATGCGCGGCGGCGAGCCCCGAAGCGATGCGCCGCATCAGTCGGACCACGGCCTCGAAGGCGAGCGGGCCGCCGCGCAGCATCGTCGACAGTGACAGCCCGTCGACATATTCCATCGCGAGATAGGGCCGCTCCAGCGCCGGATCGATCGTGAACACGTAATAGCGGACGATCGCCTCGTGATAGAGATTGTGGAGCGCCGATGCTTCCTTGCGAAACATCGCGAAGGCGGCTTCAGCCTCGGCGAGATCGGGGCGGATGAGCTTGATCGCGACGATGTCGCCGGTCTGGATGGCGTGGCCCTTGTAGACCTCGCCCATGCCGCCGGCGGCGATCGGCTCGTCGATCTCGTAGATCCCGTTGAGCTGGGTCCCGGCCGGAATGATCGGCCGCGTCGATCCGGGCGACGGCGCCTGATTCATCCTGGCGTCCTGTGCGGCGACGGCGCGATGCCCTGCGCGAAGACGACGGTCGATCCCAGCGGCGCGTAGCGAGCGATGACGACCGTCACATTATCGGTGGCGCCGCGCTCCATTGTCAGCGCTATGAGGCTGTCGCAGGCGCCCTGCGGCGCGCTGCGGCGGGTGCTTTCGAGGATTTCAGCGTCGGCGACATGGGTCGTCAGGCCATCGCTGCAAATGACGAAGAGATCGCCTTTTTCGAGCACGCCCTGGACGATCTCAAGCTCAAGCTCATGATAGACGCCGATGGCGCGCGTGATGACGTTTCGGCGCGGCCAGCTGCGCGCCTCCTCGGCGGTCAGCACGCCTTCCGCCAGCAGCTCGGCGACTTCGGTGTGATCGCGCGTCAATTGCTGGATGCGGCCGCGGCGAATGAGATAGACGCGGCTGTCGCCTGACCAGACGCAGGCGTAATAGCCTTCCCACGCGAGCAGGGCGGCGACCGTTGCGCCGATGACGATGCCGCCGCGTTCGTCGGCGATTTGCAGAAGCGTTTCATTGGCGTCCGCGAGCCTCTCCTGGCACGCGGCGAGCAGACCGGCGACCGAGGCGGGCTCGGCCATCTCGGCGAGCTTGTCGATGACGACAGCGCTCGCCAGCGCGCCGGCCTCGTGTCCGCCCATGCCGTCGGCGACCGCGAAGACGCCGCTCTCCGGCAGCAGGAGATAGGCGTCCTCATTCTCATCGCGCACCTTGCCGACGTCGGACGCCGCGCCGCTTTCGAATTTCCGCGATCTGTCGTTCACGGGCTTGTCCATGGGCTCATCCCGGTTGCGCGGCGGTTTCCGCGCGCTTCGCTTCGAGGTCCGGCGGGGGGCTGCGGCGGCTCAGCATGTCGGCGAAAACGGCCGGCGCGGGCATGGCCCGCTGCATCATCGCGCGCGACTGGCAGTCGGCGCCGCCGATCGTCCACCAGAATGTCGCCGCCTCGGCCGGGCAATCCGCTTTTTCGGCGCGCAAGGCTGCGAAGGCGTTCCGGACTGGAGCGCCGGGGCCGGTCTCGCGCGCGCCAAGCGCGTCGAGGCGCGCCACGGTCGTCTCGAAAGGCGTCGCCGGATCGAGGGCGTCGAGCAGGAGATCCTCGACGGCGGCGAACCAGCCCTCGCGTGGATCGACGTCGGGAGGCGCGAGATCGTCGATCCCGGATGTCCCGATCAGCGTCAGCGGAAACATCCGCCCGAGCGCGTCGACGGAGGGCATGAAGGCGCCGGCGACCGCCTCGCCGCAGAGCGCTGGCCCGAGCCAGAAGCGCCAGATCGGCGCGCTCGCGTAGGCGTTTGCGAAATCATCGCCGGAGCCGCTTGCGCGCGTTGCGGCGAGGCCGTGTTCGAGCCATGGCTCCCACAGGCTCAGGAAGGCGCGCGGCGTCGAAACCGCGATGAAATCGCGTTTGGCCGGCAGCTTTCCGAACAGGCCGCAGCGCATCGGTTCAGACTCCGCCCGGACAATGGAAGCTGCGCAGCCGCGCAAGATCGAGCGGCTTCAAAGTGGCGCCTGGCGTCGCTGGCGTGGCCGTGAAACGGTAGGCGGCTTCGTGCGAGCCTGACGCGAAGGTGGCGCCGTCGCCGCCGAGCTTGGCCGCATCGAGCAGATGGAAGAGCGACCATGCCCCGGATTCCTGCACGAGAGGCGATCCGCCGGGGCGAAGCGTCAGCAGCGCGCGATGGCTCTCGCCGGCGCCCGGCCATTGCAGCGTCGTCCCGCCGGAGCCGCCCGCGATGACGGCGCCGTCGATTTCGAGGCGCGGGCCGGCGGCGGTGGGCGGCGTCACCGTGTAGGAAAAGCCCGGCGCCGTCTGGCCAGGACCGAAAAACGCCGCGCGGATTTCGGCGGCGAGCGCGAAATCGGCGAGGGACGTCGGCGTCAGCCTGCGCGCGAGGGGACTGCCGTCGCGCCATTTCCACTGCGGCCCGGAGACGTCGACGCTGGCCAGCACATAGGCGCCGACGAACTGGTCGATGAGACCCTTCGGGCCGAACATGCGGGCGAAATCGTCGAGGGCGACGTCGCGCTCCGCCGCCTTCGCGAAAGGATAGCGGGCGGCGATCTTGTCCTGGCAGACGAGCGTCACCTGCTGGCGCAGAGCGGCGAGGGCCCCCGCCACATTGGAATCGGCGATCTCGCGCATGATGTCGGCGCCCGCGTCGTCCATCATGCGCGCGAAAGGCTGCGGCAGGCCGGCGGCGTCGGCGCGCAGATCCGCGACGCCGCTGGCGATGCGCGGGACAAGGTCCGCGGCTGGCGCGCCATTGCCGCGAGGCGGCTCAGATTGAGGCGGATGTCGTTCAGCTGCGACAGCATCTGATCGATTGGGCGGCGCCCCGGATCGCCGTCGACCAGCCTGTGAAACGGCGCCAGCGCCGCATCAATGATGGCCGCCGGCGTTTTGGCGCCCGCGCCGTCGGAGTCCGTCTCCGGCGGCGGCGCAGGCTCGGCGAGCAGGGTCTCGTCGCGGATCGATTCGAGCAGCGCGATGATCGGCGAGGCGACGGACGAGGCGGCGGCGAGCAGCGGATAGGCCGGCCGGTCCGCGGTGAGGCGGCGCATGTCCAATTTGCCGATGGCCGCACGCCAGGCGTCGACGAAGGCCATGGCGTAGGCGTCGCCGAGATCATCGGCGAGATGATCATATTGCGCGGAGAGTTCGGGCGTTTGCCCGGCGGCGCCGAGAACCCAGCGGTCGCGCGCCGCCTCGTTGACGACGGCTGGCGCCGCGGCGGCGAAACTGGCGAAGCCGGATCGGGTCAGGAACCAGGGGATCTTGATGCTCTCGATCGAGGGCTCGAACAGGGCGCGCGCGCTGGCGCCGCCGGCCTTGGCGGCGGTCCAGTCCGGCCGCCCGCTCGCCCTGGCCCGCGCCGCCAGAAGGTCGAGCGCGCGCGCCGCGACGTTCTGGCGGGCGAGGATGGCTTGAGCCTTTTCGACCAGCGGGCCATTGAGCTGGACCAGCGGGCCCTGTCCGGTTTCGAGATCGAGCATGGCGGAAAGATGCTGCGCCAGCTCCTCGCGCCCGTCGGCGTTGCGCGGCCCGGGGTAGAGATTGTCCGACCAGTCGCGGCTCATATAGTCGAGCAGAAACTGCCGGTCCGCGGTCTTGAGGCCGCCGAGCATCAGATATGCCTTAAGCGCGTCGAACAGCGCCGATGGATCATTGGCGTCGGCCTCGATCTGCTCCTCGAGGCGAAAGATGAGGCGCGGCCGCAACATTCGCTCGAGCCCGGCGCCATAAGCGGTGTTCGACGCCGATCTGAGCCGCGCCGCCTGACTGAGGCCAAGGTTGCCGGGCGCGTTCGCCTGCGCCTGGTCGCCATAGCCGCCGGGCAGAAAACGCAAGGCGTGCAGCGCTGTCAGCGCTTTGCTG
Source organism: uncultured Alphaproteobacteria bacterium (assembly GCA_963767805.1). Taxonomy (GTDB): domain Bacteria; phylum Pseudomonadota; class Alphaproteobacteria; order Rhizobiales; family Beijerinckiaceae; genus Methylocapsa. Next base: position 93,525 of record CAVYFP010000033.1, read on the forward strand.
AAATCGCGGTCGCCGACGACGTTGGCGTCGCCTATTCCGCGCGATTCGGCGGCGTATTTCCGCGCCGCCTCCTCGCTGTCGCGAATGCGCTCCTGGTTGCGGGCGTAGATCAGCCAACCGGCGCCGGCGAGCAGCGGCGCGGCGATGAGGAGGCCGCCGAGCGCCGCCATTCTGGCGAGGCGGGCGCCGCGCCCGGTCGAGACCCAGCCGGCTTCGCCGATGATGACCTTGCGGATCAAATCGGTGAGGAAGAAGCTCTTGCCCTGTCCGGAATAGGGCGGCGCGGCGACCGCCTCGGCGCCGAATCCCTTGGCGAGCGCGCCGAGCAGCTGATCAATCGGCGTGCCCTGCTGCGTGCCGGATGTGAAATAGAAGCCGCGCAGCGCCGCTTTGATCTTGTAATGGGCGGGATCGAAAATGGCGTTGAGAAAGCCGATCACATGCGGCTGCAACGCCGCGATCTGCGCCGGGAAGCCGAATTGCAGAACGCGGTTGACGGGGCTCTTCTCGGCGTTGAGGCGGTCCCGCGCGAGCCGCGTCAGCGGCAGGGCGAGCGCGTCGAATTCGGCCGGCGCCTGGGCCAGCATGGATTTGCCCCTGTCCATCGTCTGGAAGGTGGCGCCGAACACCTGCGCGCGTTGCGATTCGTTGAGATCGCCGAAAAACTCCATGAAGCCGACGACGAGATCGGCCTTGGTGAACAGGGCGTAGACCGGAAAATCGACCTTGAGCCGCGCCTGCAGTTCGAGCAGGCGGGCCCGGATCGCCGTCGCATGAGCGGCGACCTCCTCCTGCGGCAGCGTCAGCAGATCCTCGATGCTGATCGCGACAAGGACGCCGTTGATCGGCTGGCGCGGCCGGTTGCGCTTCAGAAGGTCGAGAAAGGCGAGCCAGCTTCTCTGGTCTGCCTTGGCGTCGGAATCTTGTGTCGTGTAGCGACCGGCGGTGTCGATCAGCACGGCGTCTTCGGTGAACCACCAGTCGCAATAACGCGTGCCGCCGACGCCCTTGACGGCGCCCGGCGCAGCGTTTCCGGCGAGCGGGAATTTGAGGCCTGAATTGATCAGCGCGGTGGTCTTTCCCGATCCGGGCGGTCCGATCAGGAGATACCAGGGCAGATCGTAGAGATAGTTGGCGCGTCCGCGCGCGCGCAGAACGCCGAGCGCCTCCTTCATGCGCTCGGCCAGCACCGGCGCGTCGCTGTCGTCCGCGCCGATGCCGCGCGCGATGCGCTCCGCGCCCTTGCGGCGCCGGTTGAGGCGCAGCGCCGCTGCGCCCGCGATCAGCGCCAGCGCCAGCGCGATCGCGCCCGCACGGGGGAGTGGTTCCTCCAGCGGATGCGCGTCCCCGATGGCGATCTGCGGCGCGGCGAACCAGATCAGCGCGGCGAGCGCGGCCGCGCCGGCGAGGCTGATCAGAATGCGGAGCCAGAGTTTTCGTGTCATCCAATTCGCGTTTTTTGGAGAATGATCGGCGGGTGCGGCGATCCTTTAGCGGCGCTCTTTCAGGGTTCAGTCGCTGCGCGGGACGACGATTTCGACGCGGCGGTTCCTGGCCCGCCCTTCCGCCGTATCGTTTGCAGCGATCGGGGCGTCGGCGCCCTTGCCTTCGGTGACGACGCGCTCGGGATGCGACAGCCGTTGCTTCAAAAGCGCGCCGACCACGTTGGCGCGCTCCAGCGAGAGTTCGAAATTCGAGGCGAAGCGCGCGTTGGCGATCGGCGTGTCGTCGGAATGTCCGACCACCTTGACGGCCGCTTCGTCGTCGAGCGCGAGCGCGATGAAGCTCATCAGGGGCTTCACCGACTCGATGATCGCCGTCTTGCCGGGCTTGAAGAGGTCCTGTTCGACGATGCGGATGATAATTTTGTCGGCGCTGGGCTCGAGGCTCAAGGTTCCCGCCGCGATGTTCGGCGCCAGCACGGTGCGGATATGATCGAGCTGCGAGACCTGTTCGGGCGTCGGCGGCGGCGCGGGCGGCGGCGGCGCCTCGACCCTCCGGGCGATGCTCACCGGAGTCGCCGGGTTCAGCGCTGCGAGGGCGCGCGCCGCCGTCTCGGCGCGATGGTTGAGCGAAATTCTGAGGCCGACGAAAGCGCCAAACAGCAAAAGCCCAACGAATCCGGCGATCGCCCAGAAGGGGACGCGCAGCCGCGTCGCGCGGCTGGGAAGGGACTGACCTCGCCAATGCGGCGACAGAAACGGCGCCTCCGCGGGCCCCCATTTTTGCAGAATCTGATGCAATTCGCTCGTCATGGCGGCGGCGGCGCCGGCGCCCGCCGCGGCGCTCTGGCGGCCGCCCTGATAGGCGAGGGCGAGGCAGGCATAGAACAGCTCCAGCAGAGCGAAATGCGTGCGCGGATCCTTTTCCAGGCGATCGAGTTCGTCGAAGAAGCGCCGGCCGCCATTGTTCTCGCCGAAGAAGCGCGTCATCAGGCCAGGATAGGCCCCGCCGGGCCGCCCGGCGCCGGCGCGTCCCTCGCCGGGCAGATTGGCGAGCACGTGGTCGGCGCTGGCGCAGAGGGCGAGTTTGGCGCCGTTGGCTTCGCCGGGCGCGACGCCGGCGGCGATCATTTCGCGTTCGCTTCGTTCAATCCCGGCCGCGATCTGGGCGATGAGGCCATGGCCCGGCGCACGCAGCAGCGCGGCGCGCAGGCGCCCGAGCAGCAGCAGCAGCGGGCTCGCAGCCCGCGTGATAGGGTTGGCGTCCGGGGCGGCGAGATCAGCGCTCTGAACCGAAGCCTTGCGCGGCGGCGGGGTCGCTCCCGGCGCGGGCGCCGGTTGGCGCGCAGGAGGGCGCCGTCCGGCTGGATTGGGCCGGAAAACGGTGTGATCGTCGCTATGAACCTGCGTCATCTCGCGCGGATCGGACGCGCCACGCGCTTCCGCGCGCCGGGGCGCTGCGGCTTCTTGCGGCGCGGGCGATTGCGGAGCGCCAGCCGCCGGGCGCGCGGGCGGGCCGGGACGAAAAATCGTCCGCTCGTCGCGCCCCTCGGGCTCCGGGAACTGATCCTTGTCGCTCATTGCGCTGCCGCCGGCCCTTGCCGCTGGAGATTTTTGGGGTGTCCAGAAAGGAAGATCGTATCTGCAATCGTTTTTGCTTGGAGCGTCGCTTTCGAAATCTTTCGATCCTTGCGGGGCGATGCGGCCGCCTCCGCCGCCGTTGGCGCCGCTTCCGTCATTTTGTCTCTTTGCCCTGATCGTAGCATTGGGCGAAATAGAGCATGAAGGCGTCGACAAGCCCATCTTCGTGGCGCAGCGTCTTGGCTTGCCAGCGCGCGACATATTGATCCCACAGCCGCGCCTTATGCGCGCCGAACAGGGCGGCGAGACCCTTGTCCTCGCCGGCGGCGTCCTCGATCGTCTTCGGATCGAGATCCTCGACGAGCATGCGCACCGCTTGCTGCATCGCCGCATAGGTCATGACCTGATGCGTCTTCAAATCGGAGAAGGCGCCATCGAGCGCACGCCGCGCGTCAAGATAGCCGCTGGTGCGCGGTCCGAACATGATCTTCAGGGCGTCGGTCGCGGTCGGCGCGAACTTCAAGGGGTTGTTGTCGAGCGCCTGGATCATGGTCTGGCTCGAGGCGCGCGCGAAGCGCTTGGCCTTGAAGCGCGCGTTCAGCAATTGGGTCAGATCCTCGACCACAAGCCGCATCAGGGCGCCAAGTTCCTCCGCGACCTTGAGGCCGTCCTGACGGGCGAAAATATGCTCGGGAACGCCGGCGCCTTTGGCGAAGCGGCGCAGGAATTCCTCCGCCGCCAGCGGCGCTCCGGCCGACGGCGCTGTTTCGTTGAGGCCTTCCGCCTCCACCGCGCTCCACGCGCGGGCCTCCTGCTGGCGCGGATCCAGCATCGCGGCCTCGACGGGCGGAGGCTCCGGCGTCTGGACCTGCTCTGAAGCCTGCCCAGCGAAAGCGGCGCTATCGTCCGCCTTGCGGGGTTCCCTGAGCGGCGCGCTATTTGCGCCGCGGGCGCGGAACATGGTGTGCGGCCGGGTCGCCGCGACGTCCTGCCTCAAGGGGGCGTCGGTCGGCGCCAGCGGGGCGCCCGGCGGCGGCGCGCTTTCGGCGGCGGCCGGCGCTATTTCAACGTCGAGCCGGGCGGAGCCCGTCCCTTTGAGGGACGCGAGGGAATTGACGCTGGCGGCTTCGGGCAATGCCGGCTCGGCGACGGCGAGAGCCGGCGCGGCCTCCTCGTCGGGTTCGATCGCCACGGCTATGACATAGCTCCCGATGGTGAGCCGGTCGCCGTCGCGCAGCCGGTAGGGGGCCTGGATGCGTCTTGCGCTGTCGTTCAGAAATGTGCCGTTGGTGGAGACATCGTTCAACCAATAGCCGTCATCGCGACAACGCACCTCGCAATGGCGGCTCGAAATGAAGCGCGTCGGATCGGGCAGCGACCAGTCGATCGTGGCCGAACGGCCGATGTCGACGCCGCGCTCGCCGGTCAGCCTGACGCTGACCGGAGCGCCGTTCGGCAGGCTCCGCTCATTCTCGATCGTCAGAACCAGCGTCATGTCCCGCATCTCCGCGCTTTTTTTAAAGAAATCGCCTCTTGTCTTCAGTCACCCGGGCAATCGCGACGGTCGGCCCGGAATAACGCAAATGAGCGGCCTTCGCCACTCCATCGCCGGTTTTGGTCTTTCTCGGTGCGCCAGCGCACGCCCGCGCCGGGCGCCCGGGGTCATTGTCTAAATTCTAGACCCAACCTATGTTAGCGTCGATGTTCCACCTATTACGCGTGTTGTCGCTGCGCCATGTCGCCTTACGGCTGTCCTGCGCCGAGGTCCGCGCGCGTGAATGGTCCAAGATATGACCAGGCCGTTCCGGTTTCTCGTCCTGCTTCTTTGCGGCCTGCTTTCGCTGGCGGCGACGGCTGCCGGCGTCGCCGCGTCCGAGCGTCGCGTCGCGCTGGTGATTGGCAATTCGGCCTATAAATCGCCGGGCCTCGACATCCCCAACGCCCGCAACGACGCGCAGGACACCGCGAGCGCCCTGAAGGCGCTTGGCTTCGACGTGCTGCTCGCGACGGACGTCGACCTCGCCGGCGCGAGCAAGGCGATCCAGCAATTCGCGCGCATGTCGATCGGCGCCGATGCGACCCTTTTCTATTTCGCCGGCCATGCCGTCCAGTATCAGGGCCAGAACTATCTGCTTCCCGTCGACGCCGAGGTGAGGGACGAGATCAGCCTGCCGTTCGAGACCATCGCGGTCGACAATATACGTTCGGCCCTCGATCGCTCCAACGGCGTCAAGATCATGGTGCTGGACGCCTGCCGCACCAATCCGGTCTCCGAGCGGCTGGCGCGGCTGGCGAGCGCGGCGCCGTCGTTCGGTGCCTCGTTCGATGCGGGCGAGCGGACGCGCGGGTTGCAGCGGATCGACAAGTCGGACGGCCTCGTCGTCGCGTTTTCGACCTCGCCGGGCGATGTCGCGCTTGATGGCCAGGATCGCAACAGTCCCTTCACCAGGGCCTTTCTGCGCCGCCTCAACGAACCGGGGCTTGAGATCGAGACGATGTTTCGCCGCATCGCCGCTGACGTCAGCGCGGCGACCGGCGGGCGCCAGCGTCCCGAAACCTATGTTTCGCTCGTCAGCGAATATTACCTCAATCAGGACGACAGCCTCGCCTGGGACAGGATCAAGGGAACCGACGATCCGGACGTTCTCAATGATTTCATCGAACGTTACCCCTCGTCCTATTACGCCATCGCCGCGCGCTATCGCCTTGAGTCGCTGCAGCGCGCCATCGAGGCGGCGCGCGCGCAGGCGCTGCGGGAGGCGGACATAGCCCGGCGCGAGCAGGAGCTCGCGGCGCAGCGGGCGCAGGCCGAGGCGGCGAAGGCCGCCTGCGAGCGCGACGCAGCGACGCTGCAGGCGATCGCGCCCGGGGACGCCCCGGCGCTGCGTGGATTATTGGCCAACGAGCCCTGCGATTCGGCCAAGGCCGCTGCGAGCGCCCGGCTTTCCGATCTTGAGGCGCGAATCGCGGCGGACGCCGCGCTCTGCCAGAGCGAGGACAATGATTTGAAGGCGCTGGTCGCAAAGGGCGATGCGGCGGGGATCGCGGCGCTGCGCGCCAATGCGCATTGTCCGGCGACGAACGCCGCCGCCGAACAGAGCCTTCGCGCCATCGCCGCCGCCGCGGATGCAGCTTGCGGCGCGGCCAATGCGACGCTGAACGGGATTGGCGCGCGGGACGTCGCCGCGCTGCGCGCGCTGATCGACAAGGCGCCCTGCGCCATTGTCGCAAGCGCCGCCGCCCAGCGCCTTGCGGAGGCGGAGGCCGCCATCGCGCAGGAGGCCGACACCTGCAGGCGCGATCAGGCCGAGTGGAAGGATCTCGCCGGGTCGACGGACCGCGCCGCTATCGCGGCGTTTCGCCAACGCGCGGCCTGCCCGGACGTGATCGCCGCGATCGACAAGCGCCGAGGCGGATTTCAAGACGGCTTGCGCGGCCGAGCAGGGCGCCCTCGCCGCGATCGGGGCGCATGACGCCGAGGCTGACGAGGGCCTTCCTCGCCAATGCGGTCTGCGAGGACGCAAAGACGGCCGCGCGCGCCAAAATCGCCGACATTGAGGCTGCGACTGCGCGGCTTGAGGAGGCCTGCGCGCGCGAGGACGCGGAGCTGGCCGGGCTGAAGTCGCAAGGCGCCGGGGCGCGGGGCAAGCTGATTGATCTCAAGGGCCGGCTGACCTGCGGGCGGCTGCGTCCCGACCTCGAGGCCGCGCTGGAGCAGATTGCGCCGCAGCCGGCGCCATCCGCCGCCGCGCCGCCGCAGACGCCGGCCGCCAGGCTGCTGCGGCGGCCGAGGACGAACGATCTCGCCCGGCCCGCGACACAGCCCGCGCCGCAAAGGGCGGCCGAGCCGAAGCCCGCGAAGCCGGCGCGTCCGGCCGCCGTCGCCGCGCCGGCGCGCGTGGCGCGGCCCGTCCAGCCCGACCGGCCGCCGCCGGCGCAGTCCACAGCCCAATCGGCTCCGAACCGGCCGGATCGTCCCGCCTCGCCGCTCGGCGTCGGATTCTAGCTTTGCTGGGGACGGCGGCGCAGATCGCCGCATGGGCGAAAATATGAGGCCTTTACGGCTTGCGCCGGTTTCATGGAGCCGATATATCCTCTCGCCACAGCCGATCCCCCTTTCTCTGCGGGATCGGGGCGCGTAGCTCAGCGGGAGAGCACTACGTTGACATCGTAGGGGTCACAGGTTCGATCCCTGTCGCGCCCACCATCTTGAAGACAGCAACCTGAAATGGATGGCTGAAAACGCTTATGGCCACACCGGATTCAGCGGTGTGGCCATAGCGTTTGCAGTCTCGGTCTGTTTCGCGCGCCGAAGCTGGCTCAATTTCAGGGGTTGTACTCGGTGCAATTGCCATTGGGGTCGAATTGGGTGCAGTGGCAGCCGCCGAGGGCCAGCGCCGCTGCGCCAATGACGAGAGCGATGAACGCCATCCTGCTGCGCGATGCGCGCCGACGGCCGTTCAAATTATTGTCGTTTGTGAAAGACATTGCGATACCCTTGCGCTGTTGAGGAAGCCCATCGCTGCCGGAAGTCGCAGCGAATGGGAAAGTTGTAGCGGCGTTCGGGGCGCGACCCGTGTGGTGATTCCCACACGCTGGAAGGTGATCGGAACGGCGGCGCTCCAGAACGCGGCCCAAGTTGCTTGAGATGGCGCAAGGTTTTGATTTAACTCATATTATTTGTCTGGCGTGGATCGCGCCTCGATCTTCGCGCGTTGCGCGAAGATGGCGATGGCGCCGGCGAATCGAGGCGAAAGGTTTGTAACGCCGCGATGAAAGGCGCCGGCGGAGTTTCGGCGCAGCGTCTTGCGCTTGAAGGGCGCCGGTCGTAAATCCCTGTCTCGGGACGCCTAAAGCCCGGCCGCCGGTTGAGACGCCCCAATTTCGTCCCGCCGATCGTCGTAAACTCGGCGTGTCAAGGCCGGGAGCTTCGAACGCGAAGCGCCCAAGGCCTGAAGGTGCAAGGTGTGACGAATGACGACCCTTCCGTTTCCTGACCTCAAAGCTGACCGGGCCCAGCATCGTTTTGACATTCGCGCGCTGATCGCGGCGCGCGAGGGGGAGCGCTATAGCCTCAACGCGCAGCACATGAACGAAATGATGGTGCGCGTCTTCCAGACCATCGGCACCGACGTGGGCTTTCAGAAGGGGCAGGGCCAATATCTCTATGACCGTCGCGGCGCGCGCTATCTTGATCTTCTGAGCGGCTGGGGCGTGTTCGGCGTCGGACGCAACCATCCGCTGGTGCGCGAGACGCTGAACGGCGTCCTCGCCGCCGATCTGCCCAATCTGGTGCAGATGGACGCCTCGCTCCTCGCCGGGCTGCTGGCCGAACGTCTGCTTGGCTTCACGCCATGGCTCGACAAGGTCTTCTTCGCCAATTCGGGAACCGAGGCGGTCGAGGCGGCGGTCAAATTCGCGCGCCGCACCACGGGCCGGGGCGAGATCGTCTATTGCAGCGACGCCTTTCACGGCCTCACCTATGGCGCCCTTTCCATGAACGGCGACAGCGTGTTCAAGGAGGGCTTCGAGCCGCTGGCGCCGGGCTTCACCGAGGTTCCCTTCAACGATCTCGCCGCGCTCGAGACCGTGCTTTCAGCGCGCCGGACCGCGGCCTTCATCGTCGAGCCGATCCAGGGCAAAGGGGTTAATGTCCCGGACGATTCCTATCTCGCGGATGCCGCGCGGCTGTGCCGCAAATATGGCGCCCTTTTCATCGCCGACGAGATCCAGACCGGCATGGGCCGCACCGGGCGTTTTCTGGCGGTCGAGCATTGGGGCGTCGAGCCCGATATGGTGCTTCTGTCCAAGGCGCTCTCGGGCGGCCATGCGCCGGTCGGGGCGGTCCTGACCCGCAGGCATATTTTCGACAAAGTGTTCAATCGCCTCGATCGCGCCGTCGTGCATGGCTCGACCTTCGCCAGGAACGACCTCGCCATGGCGGCCGGGCTGGCGACGCTGGAAGTCATCGAATCCGAGGGCCTGATCGCCAATGCGGCGCGCACCGGCGCGCGGCCTTTTGAAGAGCTTCGGGGCGATGGCCGAGCGCTATGAACTGGTCAAGGCGGTGCGCGGCAAGGGCCTGATGATCGGCGTCGAATTCGGCGCGCCGCAATCCCTGAAGCTGAAGGCCGCCTGGAGCCTCGTCGAGGCCGTCAACGCCGGGCTGTTCTGCCAGTTGATCACCATTCCCCTCTTCAAGGAGCACAAGATCCTCGTTCAGGTCGCTGGCCACGCCAATCATACGGTCAAGCTGCTGCCGGCTCTGGTGATCGACGATTCCGATTGCGACGAGATCGAGCGCGCCTTCGACGCCGTGATCGCCGATAGCCACCGCGTTCCAGGCGCCGTATGGTCCCTCGGGCGCACGCTCGCAGATCACGCGCTGAAAGCCCGGACGTCGAAATAGAGCTTTGAAAATCGAGCTGATGGACGATCGCCGCCTTCTCGTCGGACGTTTCGGCGCGCCGCATGGCGTCAGGGGCGAAGTGCGGCTGCAAAGTTTCACCGGCGAGCCGGCCGCCATCGCGCGCTACGCCGAGCTTGGCGACGCGAGCGGCGCGCGGCGATTTGCGATCAAGTCGCTGCGCCATATCAGGGACAATCTGTTCGTCGCGCGGATCGACGGCGTCGCCGATCGCGACGGCGCCGAGCGGCTGACGAATGTCGAGATCTACGTGTCCCGCGCAGCTCTGCCCGCGCCCGCCGAAGAGGAGTTCTATCTCGCCGATCTGATCGGCCTTCAGGCGCTCGACGAATCCCGCGCGCCGATCGGGCGCGTCGCGAATGTGCTCGATTTCGGCGGCGGCGACATTCTCGAAATAGCTCCGAGCGCTGGCGGGGAGACGCTGCTTTTCCCCTTCACCAAGGCCGTCGTCCCGGAAATCGACGTCGGGGCCGGCTGGATCGTGATCGTCCCACCGGACGAAGTTTCGGGCGAGGCGGGCGTCGCCGAGGGCGCGGCGCGGCGGGCTTCCGCCGGCGAGGCCTGAACGGCGATGTGGCGCGCGACCGTCTTCACGCTCTTTCCCGATATGTTCCCTGGTCCCCTTGGGATCTCGCTCGCTGGCGACGCCCTCGCGCGCGGGCTCTGGGCGTTCGAGGCGCATGACATTCGCGCGCAGGGTCTCGGCCGCCACCGCGCGGTCGACGATACGCCGGCGGGCGGCGGCCCGGGCATGGTCATTCGCGCCGACGTCCTCGCCGCCGCGCTCGACGCGGGACTGGCCGGCGACGACTCCCGGCCGCGGCTGCTGCTCAGTCCGCGCGGCGCGCCGTTGACGCAGGCGCGCGCGCGCGCCCTCAGCGCGGGCGCTGGGGTCGTTCTCGTCTGCGGCCGTTTCGAGGGGGTCGACGAGCGGGTCATCGACGCGCGGGGCCTCGAGGAGATTTCCATCGGCGATTACGTGCTCTCGGGCGGCGAAATCGCCGCCATGGCGGTGCTCGACGCCTGCGTCAGGCTGCTGCCCGGCGTGATGGGCGAGGATGACGTCCGGCCTTGAGGAGAGCTTCGAGGGCGGACTCCTCGAATATCCGCAATTCACCCGCCCGCGCGAATGGGAGGGGCGCGAGATTCCGGAAATCCTGCTGTCCGGCGATCACGCCAAAATCAAAGCCTGGCGCGAGGCCGAGGCGCTACGGATCACGCGCGAGCGGCGCCCGGATCTTCTCGCCGATCGCCCGGCGCCTCCCGCCAGGGACCGCAAGCGGTCATAGCGGTTTTTGTCCGGCCAGCGCTGCGCGGGCCACTGCGAGCGAGGGCGTCGCCTCCGTCCCGCGCGCGCCGCCGCGTGCGCGCCAGCCCGTGCTCGGTCTTGCGCCAGTGGAAGGGCCGCACGGCGAGATCGTAGAGCGCCGCCCAGGCGGCGAGGGACATCATCAAATAATAGAGCGGCAATAATGGCAGCACCAGCCAGAGGCCGAGCAGCCTCCGCCGCTTCATGCCAAGCAGCGCCAGCCAGAGCGTCGAGCCAGCGCCAAACAACGCGACCGAGAGCCAGAGCGTCGTCTCGACGATGGTGAGGACCGAATTCCGGCCGCGGCAAGCCCGCGCTCGTCAGATGAAAGACGAGCAAGGCGCTCAGAACCGGCCAGAGCAGGGGCGCGGCGACGAGGTTCGTCATCATCAGGACGAAAACGCCGGCGCCGGACCAGCCGACCTCGGAAATGAGGCGGCCCGGATCGCGGCTCAAGGTGATGAAGGTCTGCGTCCACCCTTTGGACCAGCGCATCCGCTGGGTCAGCCAGGTGGTGAAGAACGCCGGAGCCTCCTCGTCGGTGGTCGATTGCAAGGTTTCGCAGCGATAGCCGAGCCGGGCGAGGCGCAGGCCGATATCGGCGTCCTCCGTCACGTTCCAGGCGTCCCAGGCGCAAATCTCGCGCAAGACGCCCGTGCGAAAATGATTGGAGGAGCCGCCGAGCGGGAGCGGCAGACGCAGGTTCGCCAATCCGCGCAGCATCACCTCGAACAGCGTCGCGTATTCGATGGCGAACAGCCGGGTCAACCAGGAATCCTCGGCATTGTCGATGCAAAGCTGCGCCTGCAGGCAGGCGATGTCGGGCGGCGCGCGTAAAAAGCGCTCGGCCGCGTCGCGCAGCTGGCGCGGCGCCGGGGCGTCCTCGGCGTCGAAGACGGCGACGAATTGGCCGCGCAATAGCGGCAGGGCGACATTCAGCGCGCGGGGCTTGGTGCGCGGCCAGCCGTTCGGCGCGACGACGATCTCATAGCGCGGCGGCAGCTTGAGCGCGGCCAGCGCGCGATACGTCTCAACATCATGCTCTTCGATGACGAGCTTGATGTCGAGCTTGCCGCGCGGATAGTCGATGGCGTCGAGCGCGCTCACGAGCTGGCGGACGACGCGCGCCTCGCGATGCAGCGCGATGACGATCGAATAGGCTGGCAAAAAGCGATCGGCGACCGGCGCGTCCGGGGGAATAGCGCCGCCGTCGCAGCTCGCCGCGGCGGCGAAAAGGCGCAGACACAGCGCCGCCAGAAACAGGCAGCTCGCGGCGATGGTAAGGCCGGGCAAACCGAAATCGGGAACGAGGGCGCAGATGAGGACTAGCGCCGCCACAATGGCTGCGGCGGCCCGGCATTGGCCGGGGCTGACGCCATATTTCGCGGACAGCGCCGGGTCGCGATCGGCGAGGGCGAGGCTCGCCTCGCGCGCGATGTCGGGCGCCGCGGCAGCCCGCACCAGCCGCGACAGATGGCCGGGCGCAGCGATGGCGAGGGTCTCGCTCATCGCCTCGCCGCAGTGTCTGCGCCGCAGCAGCGTCGCCAGCATTTCGCCGCGCGGCGCGGCGAGCCAGCGCGGACCATCGCCTGAAAGCGGCGCGACGCCGGCATGGATCGAATGCGGATAACGCACGCCCGGCCCAAGTTCCGCCGCGCCGCCGACGAAGGGGACGCCGAGATGGCGCGCGAGGCACTGGTAATAGAACGCCTCCGTCACGGCCCCGGTGGCGAAGAGCGCCGCGTCGGGCGTGATCGCCTGGCGCCGCGCTATCGCCGCCGCCTCGATCAGCAAGGATGGCGGCGCGCCATAGGCGGACAGAAAGGTCAGTTCCGGAGGCAGCGTCTCGAGCCGGCGCCCGGACGCGCCATGGCCGGGTTCATGATGGTTCCAGGTCGCTCGGGCGCCATGAGGAACATGGGGAAAAAGCGAAGCCGGCTTTCCGCCAGCGTCCCGTTCGCGGCATCGGGAATCAATCCCGCGCGCGATTTTCGAGTGATTCACCCCGAAATCCTCGTGAGCCGAGGGCTGAATGCCTATCTGGCGCTGGGGGACGGCGCGGCTCGAGGTTTCGACGCTCATTTCCGCCCTGTCATGGTTGAGTGCAACGAACTGTCAATGTTGAACATACGTTATTCAACAGGCGGCATCTGGGCTTTGGAAAAGGGCTTTTCTGTGGCTACGGCTATGATAGCGGGAGATTTTTCGCCGTTCGGCGACTGGGGCCCAGTCGGCGGCGCAGGGGCGCCGCGCCGGAAGCGCCGAACCCGGAAACGCGGGGCTGATCCGGCGGCCCGAAGCGGGCGGTTTAGGGGACGGGCGCGGCGTTGCGCACGAAGGTGAAATAGGCAGGCCGGCGCCCTTCGCGCAGCGCCTTCGCCTCATAACGGGTGCTGCTCCACCCCGCCCAGGGCTCGCGCCAGTCGGCGGCGCTCCGGGGCGTCCAGGAAAAATGCGGCGAACGCAGAACGCGCGCGAGGGTCCAGCCGGCCTTGTCGTCGATGTCGGTGGCGAAGCGTAACTCGGCGCCCTCGCGCATCGCGCGTGCGAGCCGGGTCAGCGTCAGGTCCGATATGAAGCGCCGCTTGCGCTGGCGCCGCTTCGGCCACGGGTCTGGATAGAGCAGATAGACGCCGTCGAGGGCGGCCTCGGGCAGGGCCTCGACGACGTCGCGGGCGTCGCCCTCATAGAGGCGAATATTGCGCAGCCCCTGCTCCTCAACGAGGACGAGGGCCTTGGCGACGCCATTGTGGAAGGCCTCGCAGCCGAGGAACAGCGCCTGCGGTTCAGCCTGCGCCACGGCGGCCAGATGTTCGCCGCCGCCAAAGCCTATCTCCAGCCAGACGGCGGAGGCGGGATTTTCGCTCAACGTCCGCGGTTTGATCGGCTGCGTCGGGTCGAGCGCGATCGCCGGGAGAGCGGTGAGCAGCAGTTCGTCGCAGCGGGCGGTCAGCCGCTTGCCCCTGCGCCGGCCGAAAAGGCCGGACCGCGGGAGGGACGCGCCGGCGTCTTCGGGCGCGCGGCCAGAATCCGCTCCGTCCTTATTAGCGTTGGCGATCATCGCGAAGCCGCGTGGGAGCCGCCGTCAGGCAAGATTCGCTTTGATCTTGTCGCCGAGATCGGTTTTTTCCCAGGAGAAGCCGCCCTCCGCATCGGGGGCGCGGCCGAAATGACCATAGGCTGCCGTGCGCGCATAGATCGGCAAATTCAGATGGAGATGCTCGCGGATGCCGCGCGGCGAAAGCCGCATGCTGCGGGCGAGAGCGGCCTCGATCTTGTCCTCCGCGGCCTGTCCGGTGCCATGCGTGTCGACGTAGATCGACAGCGGCTCGGCGACGCCGATGGCGTAAGCGAGTTGAATCGTGACGCGGTCGGCGAGGCCGGCGGCGACCACATTCTTGGCGAGATAGCGCGCGGCGTAGGCGGCCGAGCGATCGACCTTGGTCGGATCCTTGCCGGAAAAGGCGCCGCCGCCATGGGGCGCCGCGCCGCCGTAGGTGTCGACGATGATCTTGCGTCCGGTGAGGCCGGTGTCGCCGTCGGGGCCGCCGATGACGAATTTGCCGGTCGGATTGACGTGCCAGACGGTCTGCGGGCTGATCCAGCCCTCCGGCAGCGTCGCGCGGATATAGGGTTCGACGATCGCACGGACGTCGCTGGAGCTGAGATTTTCGTCAAGATGCTGGGTCGACAGCACGATCTGCGTGACGCCGACGGGCTTGCCGTCAGCGTAGCGGACGGTCACCTGGCTCTTGGCGTCGGGACCGAGCCTGGCGGCGTCGCCCTTGCCGGACTTGCGTTCGCGCGCCAGCACTTCGAGAATTTTGTGGGCGTAATAGAGCGGCGCCGGCATCAATTCGGGCGTTTCGCGGCAGGCGTAGCCAAACATGATGCCCTGGTCGCCCGCGCCCTCGTCCTTGTTGCCGGCGGCGTCGACGCCCTGGGCGATGTCGGCCGACTGTTCGTGCAGAAGGATCTCGACCTGGGCGTGGCGCCAGTGAAAGCCGTCCTGCTCGTAGCCGATGTCCTTGATCGCCGCGCGGGCGGCGGCCTCGATGGCGGCGTGTTCGATGTGCGGGCCGCGCACTTCGCCGGCGATCACGACGCGATTGGTCGTCGCCAGAGTCTCGGCGGCGACGCGGATCTGGTATGGATCGACGCCCGCCTTGGCGCCTTCGCGGAAGAACAGATCGACGATTTCATCGGAAATCCGGTCGCAAACCTTGTCGGGATGTCCCTCGCCGACGGATTCGCTTGTAAAAAGATAGCTGTCGCGCGCCATGACGGCCTCCGTTTGCGAGTGCGGGAAAGGCCACGCGGGGTCGCTGCGCCGGGCCCGTGAAAGGGCCAGAACTTCAATATTGCGTTCGTTTTGTCAAGCGAAATGGCCTGTAACGTTCGTTAGAGCGAACGCATCAGTTCCCCGGATCATCCCCATCAGGGCGTCGCGCCAGATCGACGCCGACATCGTCGCCGGCGAGCGCCAGAACGAGATCGACGATTCGCTTGCGGACTTTTGGATCGTGAATGCGCGCGAAGGCCATGTTGAGGTGAAGCCCCTCGGCCGAGGACAGGAAATCGGCGACGTAGCTCGTGTTCGAATCCTCGGCGACGCCAAGGCGGCTTGGCGGCTGCCCCGCCGACGCCTCGAAAGCTGGAGCGCCCTCGAAGAAGAAGGCTGGCGGAACGTCGAGCGTCCGCGATATCTGCTGAAGCCTGCTGGCGCCGATCCGGTTGGCGCCCTTCTCATATTTTTGAACCTGCTGGAATGTCAGGCCAAGCGCTTCGCCGAGCTTCTCCTGGCTCATGCCCAAAATCACGCGCCGCATGCGCACCCGGCTGCCGACATAGCGATCGATAGGATTGGGGGTTTTCTTGATTTTTTCCATTGCAATGGCTTGATCGTTCATGTCCTCACCTAGTCATAAGATGAATCATTTTTTTACAGGCAGTTATAGCAGAATCGACGAGTGCCTTGGCGACTCAAGTTTTTTGACAGTCATCCACTGAAAATGAAACAATTCGCGCGTCAATGACGAAAATCAAAATTTTTTAAGCGTCATTCAGCCGCGCGGTCAAGTGCCCGGGCCGCTGTGTGACGATCGACCGTCGCAAAGCCGCCGCGGCTACGACGATCGCGAGCCAGGGCAGGAACGTCATCAGAAAAGGCGCGCGGGCGAAAACCGGCGCTGCGATGGGCTGCGGCAGCGATCCTTTGAGGAGGCCCGCCGCGCCAAGCGGCAAGCGCTCCAGAATCCGCCCGTAAGGGTCGACGATCGCCGAAATCCCCGTATTCGCCGCCCGCACCAACGGCAATCCCTGCTCGATCGCGCGCAGCCGCGCTTGCGCGAAATGTTGGTAGGGACCGGCCGTCAGTCCGAACCAGCCGTCGTCGGTGACGTTCAGCATCAGCCCCGGACGCGGCGCGCCCGGCTCCTGCGGCAGCGCTTCTCCCGGAAAAATGGCCTCATAGCAGATCAGCGGCGCGATCGGAGGCAATCCCGGCGCTGTCAGCGTCCTGCGCATCGCTCCCGGTTCAAAGCCGCCGGGAATATGGACGAAATGATGCAGACCGACGCGGGAGAGCGCGGCTTCGAACGGCAGATATTCCCCGAACGGCACAAGGTGCACCTTGTCATATGTGTCGAGGATCAAGCCGCCGCTGGCGATGACCTGGACCGCGTTGAAGAATACCGGATGCGTCAATTGCCACGAAGGTTCGGCGGGGTCGGCGCTCGCCGGATCCTCCTCGGCCCGCGCCGCGCCGGTGATGAGAAAGGAGCCGGGCGGCAGCGCCGCCGCGATTTGCCCCATCGCATCGGCGTCCCGCGACAGGATGAACGGAAACGCCGACTCGGGCCAGATGACGGCGGTGACGCCGGTCGAACCCGCGTCCGCGTCGAGGTCTGAGAGCTTGAGATACCCGCCGAGAATCTCGTCCTTGTAGGCGGGGCGGAATTTCTCGTCCTGCGCCAGATTGGGCTGCATGATCTTGAGCGTGACGCCGGGGACGACCGCATCCTTCGGCGCCGCCAGCCGGATCGCGCCGAAGATGAAGATGGCGGCGAGCGCGAGAGCCGCCGCGCCGGCCGGCGCGAGGGCGCGCGCCGATAGACGTTGCCCGACGAGTGTCGCCGGCGCCGAAAAAATCAGGATCGCAGCGAGCGTCAAGCCGTAGAGCCCGATCAGGGAGGCGAACTGCGCCGCAATGAGATTGCCGCCGAGCGCCATGCCGAAGGCGTTCCACGGAAAGCCGGTGAAAAGATTGCCGCGCAGCCATTCGGTCAAGGTCAGCGCCGCCGCGAAGACGAGAATGCGCGCCGGTCCCGGCGTCCAGAACAGGCGCGCCAGCAGGAAGCCGAAGGCCGGATAAAGCGCCATCGCGGCAGGCAATCCGAAGACGCCGAGAGGCAGGGCGTAGAGATATTCGCCGCCATCGGCGAAGAACGCCGCCCCGAGCCACCAGAGGCCGGCGAGGAAATAGCCAAAGCCCCACCACCAGCCGGCCGCGAAGGCGCTGCGCGCGGACGTCCAGAGGCGCGACTGGCGCCAGTCGCGTAAGGAAGCGCCGGGTGCGGTCTTCTTCGGGGCTGGATCGCCGGCGCCGTCGATCAGCCAGACGGCGGCTGTCATGGGGATGGCGAGCGCCGGCCAGAAGTCGATGGGCGCCATGGCGAGCGCTCCGGCGGCGCCGGCGGCGAGGGCGATCAGGCGGCGTCGCCAGCCGGCGGCGGCGGCGATCGCGGCGGCGAGCCGAATGAACATGGCGCGTGGGCGATCCGTCAATGCGCTTTCGCGGCGTCTCCCGCTGGCGGGGCGTCCTCCTGCTCACTCTTTTCCGGCGCGTCCTTGACGCCGAGGCGGATCCGGATCCGCTTCACCCGGCGCGGATCGGCGTCGAGAATTTCAAATTCGAGACCGCCTTCGACGATGATTTCGCCGCGCACCGGGACATGGCCTGCGAGCGTCGTGATCAGGCCGCCGATCGTGTCGACCTCCTCGGCGTCGCTGATCGCGGTGAGATCGGCGTCAATCGCCAGCGACACGTCCTCAAGGCTGGCGCGCGCATCGACGATGAAGACGCCATCGCCGCTGGTTGCGATTTCGGGGCTTTCGTCGAGGTCATGCTCGTCCTCGATGTCGCCGACGATCATTTCGACGATGTCTTCGATCGAGGCGAGGCCATCGGTCCCGCCGTACTCGTCGATGACGAGCGCCATATGCGTGCGCGTCGCCTGCATCTTGACGAGGAGGTCGAGCGCCGGCATCGACGGCGGCGCGTATAGCACCGGACGCAGGATATTCGCTTCCGAAAGAGGAACGTCGAGATCGGCGAAAAGCTTGGAGGCGGCCGGATCGGGCGGCTTCGGAGCCGCTCTCGGAGACGCCGCGTCGGGCGGGGATTCGGCCTCGGGCGCGTCGGGAATGGAGGCGGTGAGATAGGCGACGAGATCACGGATATGGATCATGCCGCGCGGATCGTCGAGCGTGTCGCCATGCACCGGCAGGCGCGAATGGCCCGCCGTGCGAAAGGTCCGCAGCACGTCGACGAGGCTCGAGTCGAGCGCGACGGCGACGATGTCCGCGCGCGGAACCATGACATCCTCGACGCGGACCTCATGCAGGGCGAGGACGTTCTTCAGCATGGTGCGTTCTTGCTGCGAGACGTCGACCTCCGTCGACGAATCGGCGAGCGCGTCCTGAATGTCGTCGCGGATCGAGGCGCCGCCGAGGCCGAACACGGCGCGCAGGCGGTCGAACAGACTCGGCCTGGCGGCGCCCGCCCGCTCCGATCCAGACTCGCCCGTCGCCGGGCTCTCGCGTTCGCTCATGGTCGTCGTCACTTCCGGGCCTGCGCTGGCGGCGCGGCGTAAGGGTCGCCGATCCCGAGCCGCGCCAGCACGGCGCGCTCGAGCGCTTCCATCGTCTCCGCATCGGCGTCGGCGATGTGATCATAGCCTATCAAATGCAGAAAGCCGTGCGCCAGAAGATGCGCAACGTGATCGCGCAGCGGCTTATCAGCCTCGGCGGCCTCCCGCGCTGTCGTTTCGAAGGCGATCACGATGTCGCCGAGGACCGGGGTCGAGGCGATCGGGCCGCCGCTTGGAAAGGACAGCACATTGGTCGGCTTGTCGATCTGGCGCCATTTTCGGTTCAACTCCGCGATAAAGGCGTCGTCGCAGAGAACGATGCTGATTTCGGCGCCGTCGGCGATCCGGACGCCGCTCTGGCTGATGCTCTGGCCGATCACGCTCTCGGCGAGGCCGGCGGGATCCTCAAAGGCCTGCCACGCCTCCGTTTCGATCGCAATGTCGATCACCGGCTTCATCGCGCCTTCAGGTCCGGGCGCGATTCGTCCCCGCGTGCGGGGCGCGCTTCTTCCGTGCGCGAAGGGCGCGCTTCGTCAGCGCGCAAGGGACGCGCATGGGCGTGCTCGTAAGCGCCGACGATGCGCCGCACCAGATCATGGCGGACGACGTCGCCCTCCTTGAATACGACATGGCCGATGCCCTCAAGACCGGAGAGCAGCTGGATGGCTTCGCTCAGGCCCGATTTCTGTCCGATCGGCAGATCCGTTTGCGAAGGGTCGCCAGTGACGATCATGCGGGAGCCTTCGCCGAGGCGGGTCAGGAACATCTTCATCTGCACGGACGTCGCATTCTGCGCCTCGTCAAGCAGGACGCAGGCGTTGCTCAAGGTCCGCCCGCGCATGAAGGCCAGGGGCGCGACCTCGATCATGCCCGTCTGCATGCCGCGCTCCAGCATGCGGGGGTCCATGAAATCGGCGAGGGCGTCGAAGATCGGCCTGAGATAGGGATCGACCTTGTCGCGCATGTCGCCGGGCAGGAAGCCGAGCCGCTCGCCGGCCTCGACGGCGGGACGCGACAGGATCAGGCGCTCGACGGCGCCCTGTTCGAGCAGCAGCACGGCGTAGCCGACGGCGAGCCAGGTCTTGCCGGTGCCGGCGGGGCCTTCGGCGAACACCAGTTCGTGGCGTTTCAGGGTGCGCAGGTAAAGATCCTGCGCGGCGTTTCGCGCCCGCACCGGCCCGCGCCGGCGCGTGCCGATCTGCTCGAAGGCGATGCGTCCCGCTTCCGTCTCCTTGGGAAACAGCGAACCCTGCAGCGCGCCTTCCTGGATGGCGCCGTCGACGTCGCCGAGCGTGACCGGCTGGCCGAGCTTCACCCGCCCGTAGAGATTTTCGAGCACCAGCCGGGCGTGCTCGCAGGCGTCCCGAGACCCCTTGATGGTGACGAGATTGCCGTTGGCGTTGGCGATGATTCCGAGCCGGCGCTCCAGCTTGGCGAGATTTTGATCGTAATGGCCAAACACCAGGGAGGCGTAACGATTATCGTCGAAGGAGAGGTTGATCTCGACGCTGTCGGCCTCGCTTGGCGGGCGCTTGAGCTCGGGTCTTGGGAGCGAGACAGGACGATCTGACGGTTTCAAACGGATCCTCGCATGGTCTGGACGGGCTCTGGCCGGGATTGGGCAAGTCGCCCGAACAGGGAATTGGCTCCCGTCGCGACGATCTCGACCGCGACGACGGAGCCGATCAGGCTGGCGTCGCCATCGATCTGGACGGGCTGGAGATAGGGCGTCTTGCCGGCGATCTGGCCGGCGTGACGGCCGCGCTTCTCGATGAGGATGTCGACGGTGCGGCCGACCATGGCGCGGTTGAACGCCTGACGCTGGCTTTCGATCAGCGCCTGCAGCCGCGCGAGGCGCTCGCCTTTGACCGCCTCTTCAACCTGTTGCGCGCTATCCGCCGCGGGCGTGCCGGGGCGCGCCGAATATTTAAAGGAGAAGGCGCTAGCGAAGCGGGCTTCCTCGATCAGCGCCAGCGTCCGCGCGAAATCTTCCTCGCTCTCGCCGGGAAATCCGACGATGAAATCCGAGGAGAGCGCGACGTCGGGCCGAGCGGCGCGGATTTTTTCAACGAGTGCGATATAGGCGGCGCTGGTGTGCTTGCGGTTCATCGCGGCGAGAATCTTGTCCGAGCCCGATTGAACCGGCAGATGCAGGAAGGGCATCAGCGCGGCCTGCGAGCGATGCGCTTCGATCAGGGCGTCATCCATATCGTTCGGATGGCTCGTCGTGTAGCGCACCCGCGCGATGCCCGGCACGTTCGCAACGGCCGCGCAGAGCTGCGCCAGCGAGGCGGGGCTTCCATCCGCGTCGCCATGCCAGGCGTTGACGTTCTGGCCGAGCAGGGTGATCTCGCGCACGCCCGCCGCCGCAAGGGCCGCGACCTCGCCGACGATGGCGCCAAGCGGCCGCGACATTTCCGCGCCGCGCGTATAGGGCACGACGCAGAAGGTGCAGAACTTGTCGCAGCCTTCCTGCACGGTGACGAAGGCGCTGACGCCGCGCTTGCGGATCCGATGCGGCGCGGGCAGGCCGAGGAAATCGAATTTGTCCTCGGCCGGGAAATCGGTGTCGAGGACGCGATTTTCACGCTCGGCGCGGCGCAGCAGTTCGGGCAGGCGATGATAGCTTTGCGGGCCGACGACGACGTCGACGGCGCTCTGGCGGCGATAGATTTCAGCGCCTTCGGCCTGGGCGACGCATCCCGCGACGACGATTTGCGTCGCCGCGCCGGCCTGCGCCCGCTCAATTTTCAGTTCGCGCAGGCGGCCGAGCTCAGAAAAGATCTTCTCGGAAGCGCGTTCGCGAATGTGGCAGGTATTCAGAATGACGAGATCAGCCTCCGCCGCGGCGGGCGCCTCGACATAGCCTTCGGCCCCGAGAAGATCGGTCATGCGCTGAGCGTCATAGACGTTCATCTGGCAGCCGAACGACTGCACGAAGAGCTTGCGCGCGCGGGGCGCCGGGGCGTTTTCCCCGAACCGCAATCGGTCGCTTCGTCAGCAGCCATCGTCACATTGTCGAACTGAGACATCATCCCCGCGATCTTCGAGGCCTCAAGCCTCGCACGCTTATTCTAAGGCCTTATGACGCCAGAGCAACGTCCTGAATTTAGGAAAGCCGGTCTTTTGTCAGCTTCGCCCTGGCAAGTCCAGCCGCATGACGAGCGCGCTCGCAGGGGGGGAATCGCCCTTGCGATAATAGGCCTTGCGCTCGGCGACCTGATAGAAGCCGCGCCCCACGTAGAGCGCCTGCGCCGCGAAATTCGCCGCATCGACCTCAAGGAACAGCCGCGTGACGTCCCGCGCGGCGAGGGCGCGCAAGTGCGTCGACAGCAGCGTCGCGCCGACGCCGCGCCGCCTGCGCTCGGCGGCGACGGCGATGGTCAGGATTTCGGCTTCG
Organism: uncultured Alphaproteobacteria bacterium; assembly: GCA_963767805.1. GTDB lineage: Bacteria > Pseudomonadota > Alphaproteobacteria > Rhizobiales > Beijerinckiaceae > Methylocapsa. Next base: position 115,555 of record CAVYFP010000033.1, read on the forward strand.
TCGAGGGCGACGCGCGACAGGACGAAGCCTGCGAGCATCTCGTCCCGGATGTCGATCGCGCCCGTAGCGACGATTTCCGGGCTGGTGAGGAGCTGTTCGAAATCGGCTTCGTCCCAAGGGTGCGCGAAGCTCGAGGCGTGGATCAGCGCGCATTCGGCGCTCCGCTCGGAGCCGATGGGACGACAGGCTGGCGCGGGCGCTCTGGCGAACGGCCTGATCTGGATCATGGGCTTACGGGCGGAGGGTTTTGCTCGTCGGTCAGGGGCGTCTGTGGATCTTGCGCAGGATTTTGCAAAGGATTCAAGGCGCTGGCGGATTGCAGCGAGGTGGTTTGCGGCTTGGCGTCGGGGGCCTTCAGATAGAGCGGACGCGGCGGCGCCAGCAGCGGATCGGCGAGAAGTCCGAGCCGGGCGACGAAAACAATGTCCGGAACGGGGTTCTCATCGTCGATTTCGACGCTGACGCCGGCATTGGCCGCCTCCCGCGCGACCAGCGCCGCGCCCGAGCCGACGAGCCGGACCCGGCCGGCGCGAAGCGCGCGGGCGGCTTCGCGCGCCGTCGCGATATGCGGCTCGACCACGGTTCGCCCGTCCGGCGCGAAGGCGGCGATGAAGACATTGCCGTGGCGGGCGTCAATCGCGCTCGCGACGAAGTCGGGGCTTTTCTCCAGGATCAGAGGCGCTGCGAGCGCGGCGAGCGTCGAGACGCCGACGACGGGAATGTCGCAGGCGATGCCGACGCCGCGCGCCGCCGCGATGCCAACCCTGAGGCCGGTGAATGAGCCGGGGCCAACGGTCACCGCGACCCGCGACAGCGCCGAAAAACCGCCCTCGACGCGGGACACGACGCGGTCGATCAAGGGCGCCAGCGCCTCGGCGTGGCCGCGCTCCATGACGATGCTCTCGACCAATTCGGCGTCAACGTCTTCATCATCGAGCACGCAGGCGGAAACCGCGCCCAGCGCCGTATCGATCGCAAGGATCTTCACGCCGCAAATCCGGCTTCGGGCGCGGGCTTCGGGAGCCGCTTCAGTTCAGATCTGTTCGACGGCGTGGACATCCGGCACATAATGTTTGAGCAAGTTCTGAATGCCGTGTTTCAGCGTCGCAGTCGAGGACGGGCAACCCGAACACGAGCCTTTCAGGGCGAGGAAGACGGTGCCGTCGCGAAAGCCGCGGAATTTGATGTCGCCGCCATCGCCCGCGACGGCAGGGCGCACATGCGATTCGATCAACTGCTTGATCGTCGCGACCGTCTCGGCGTCGCTTTCGGCGAAAAACTCGGCCCCATCGGCGTCGGGCGTCGTGGCGACGGCCGCCTCATTGAGGAGCGGCGCGCCGGACATGAAATGCTCCATGATGGCGCCGAGGACGGTTGGCTTCAGCTCGCGCCAGTCGGCCCCGGCATTCGTCACGGAGACGAAGTCGGAGCCGAAGAAGACGCCGCGGACGCCATCCAGCGCGAACAGGGCCTCGGCGAGCGGCGATTGCCGCGCCCCCTCCGCCTCGCGAATGTCGAGCGTGCCGGAGGTCATGACGGGACGTCCCGGCAAGAACTTCAAAGTCGAGGGATTGGGGGTCGTTTCGGTCTCGATGAACATGGTTTTCTCCCAAACGTCCGGTTCAAGGCCGGAGCTGGACAAGATGGACGACGACGATCCCGCGCTGAAACCGCCAGAAGGTCGATCAGATAGATAAGCGGCGCCGATCAAAATGGCGAGCCTGATTTTCAGGGGCGGGAACCCTCGCGGCGCCGCGATCGGGACCATTGAGGGCGCCTCCGTTTGACGCGCGGCAAGGTTCTATCATTCGCGAATGTTGCTAATTTGCCATGCCGGCGGCCAATTCGCGCGCCTGACCATGTTGCGGATTGCGCATGGCGATGAATGGGTGAACGCTATTGTCCATTAGTACGCACCCCATTCCTGATTCATTGGTCCTGATTATGATGCAAAAACACATTTTCAGAGTGGCTACCGTCACGATTTCCACGCTTATCGCCAGTTTTCATGCTTCCGCGGCCAGCGCCGCCGATCTCGCCGTCCCCGCGGCGACGGGCGTGAATTGGGACGGCGTCTACGCGGGCATTCAAGGCTCGATCGCGGCGGGCTCGGCGAGCTGGAGCAGGCCGACAGGCTATTTCGTCTCCGAACGAAACGAAGGCGCTCCGCCCGACGTCGCGGGCAAAGGTCAGCAGAATGGCCTCCTCGGCGGTCTGCAGCTCGGCTACAATCGCCAGTTCGGCGCCTATGTCCTTGGTCTCGAAGCGGACGCTTCCTTTGGTCCGCTTGATGGATATGCGGTATGCGGCGGAACTGTCGGGCTGGAGGCCCCAAAGACCGACCCATATCAGCGCGGGTCCGGCGATCCTTGTCACGTCAGCACCAACTGGCTCGCCAGCGCCACGGGCCGATTCGGCTACGCGTTCGGGCGTGCGCTGGCCTATGCGAAGGGCGGCATGGCTTTCGCCGGCGATCGATATGATATCTATAATCCGACCGCGTTCCCGGCCAATCCGGCGCAGGGGAACGCCGGCTTGTTCGGATGGACGCTCGGCGCCGGCCTCGAATACGCTCTTGGCGGCAACTGGTCGGTCAAGGCGGAATATGATTATTATGATTTCGGAACGCGGATGATCGGCTTCAGCGTTCCGGGCTATCCCGGCTTCAACAGCTTCTCAATTCGCCGGTTTGAGAACCTCGCCAAATTCGGATTGAACTACCGCTTCGCGGACACGGGCGGCGGCGACGTGTCGGCGCCCGCGCCCGCGATCCTCAGCGACTTTACCGGCGAATTCGGCGGTCGCCTCGGCATTTCGAGCGGACGATTTCGCGAGCATCTTTACAGCAACTCGAATGGCGCGCAGATGGTCTCGCGTCTGACATGGCCTGAACAGACCGGCGTTTCGCTTGAAAGCTTCGCCCGCGTGGACCACATCTCGGGCATTTTCGCAAAAGGCTATTTCGGCGGCGTCGATCTCTTTGGCGCACACATGAACGACGAGGATTTTCCGCCCGACAACTATCCCTATTCCAACACCTTGAGCCCGACCTATCGCGGCCGGGATCTCTACGCCAGCGCGGACCTCGGCTACTCGTTCTTGCGCGCAACGACTTGGAATCTAGGCGGGTTCGTCGGCTATCATTATTATAGCGAGCGGATGAACGCTTATGGCCTGACGCAGCAGGCGCCGCAGAGCTCCACGTCCAAGAATACGCTATTTGAGCCCGACAGCGCGATCACGCTGGGTCAAACGGAATATTGGCAGGCGTTGCGAGTCGGCCTCGGCGGCGACGTCATGCTGACGGATCGGCTGAAACTATACGCCGAGGCCGTCTGGCTGCCTTATATGTCTTATACCGGCAAGGACAACCACTGGCTGCGCGCGAACATCAATCCTCAGTATGATTATGGCCAAGGCTATAATGGTTTCCAGACCGAGGCTGTCCTGTCCTACGCGCTGACTGATCGGATTAACGTGGGCGTCGGCGCGCGTTACTGGGATTTCCGGGCGCAGCGCAGTTCGAGCCAGTTCCCGGGCGCTTTAGGGCGATCGCCTGAAGGTATCTCTGCGTCGCGATACGGCGGCTTCTTGCAGGCGTCGTACAAGTTTGGCGATGTGGCGGCGGCGCCGGCCGTCGTCAAATACTGAACGCCGACGCTGTATATCTCGCGTCGCGCGCATCATCGTCGAAGAAGATTTTCGCGCTTCAGGATCGAAACAGGCGCGGAAATTATCAGCGCGCGAGCGTGCTGGAATCGTCGTCGCCGGGGAGCCGCAGGTGCCCGGGCGCGCCGCTGGAACTGCTGGCGGCGTTGACCCGCACAGCGGTTCCAGTGGCCCAGCCCGTGTCTGGCGAATCGCTGCCGCGTGAGCCGAATCCGACCCGCACATGGCCGCCGATGAAGACGCAGGTATCGCTGCCTTCGATAGCGGTGAAGCCGGGCCCGTAGGCGGCGCACATGGCCTGGGCGCGGGGCGAGGCGCCGCGCCCGGAAAGATCATTGGCGCGGGCGACAGCGCCGCAGCTGAAAAGCGCGGCCGAAACGCTCGACATCAACAAGACGCCCTTTGGGCCCAAGGTCATGATCGCGCGTAAATTCATAAAATGTTCCGGGCTTTTTGGGTCTCGATCCATCGGCGGTCGCATGCCCACGGATCCGTCTAGGGTGACCGATTCAATGCGGCTTTGACTGATCCTATAATGGGGCGATTTGATGATCTCTTAACGAGGGCTTCGCCAGTCGCCGAGGGCCGCCTGGAGCAAGGCCAGAGCGGCGACGGCCGCCGTATCGGCGCGCAGGATGCGCGGACCCAGCGACAGGCGCAGCACATGCGGCGTCGTCAGCAGGGATTGCCGCTCCTGGGGGTCGAAGCCGCCCTCGGGCCCGATCAGGATGGCGAGCGAACGCGGGGCGTCCTGCGCGATGGCGCGCAGCGCCTCGATCGGGTTATCCACAGGCGCGTCCTCATCGCAGAACACCAGCAAACGGTCGGGGCTCCAGTCCGCCAGCGCGGCGTCGAGGCGGATCGGCAGCGAAATCTCAGGGATCGCGAGGATGCCGCATTGCTCTGCGGCCTCGATGGCGTTGGCGCGCATCCGTTCAAGATTGATTCGCTCGGCCTGCGTGCGGCGGGTCAGGATCGGGCAAAGCCGCCCCGCCCCCATTTCGACCGCTTTTTGCACCATATAGTCGAGGCGGGCATGTTTCAGCGGCGCGAACATATAGTGCAGATCGTAGGGCGGGTGCTGGGCCCGGACGCATTCGAGCGCGACGAGCGCCGGGCTCTTGCGGTTGGACGCGTCGAGCCGCGCGCGCCACTCGCCGTCGCGTCCGTTGAAGACGAGAAGCTCCGCGCCGTCCGGCAGCCGCAACGCATTGCGCAGGTAATTGGCCTGCGCGGGGTTGAGCGCGAGGCGCGCTCGCGGCGAGAGCAGGGCGTCCACAAAGAGACGCGGGGAAGAAAAGTCATAGCCGGACATGGTCGCGCTCAAACATCGGGCGCAAGGTCGGCGCAATGGTCGACCAAGGCGTTAATTCGGCGAGGGCGCCGCCGAGCGGAACCGGATCGCCTCCGGCTTGCCTCTCAACGCCCGTTTTTGCTATTGAAGCTCTTCAAAGAGCGGCGAGCGCCGCTGAAAGGTGCAAGTCATGAAAGCGATTAGGCCTCTCCGGGCCGCGCGTAAAGCGGCGGTCTTCGGCGCATTGGCGTTATGCCTTGCGGCGGGCGGGACCGCGCGCGCCGCCGATTGCAACGCGGATATCGCGGCGCTCAGCAAAAAGCGCCAGGACATCATCGATTCCCTCAATCAGCTCGCGAAAGGTTCCAAGAATCATCAGCTGGATCCAGTGGCGGCGTGCCCCAAGCTGAAATCGCTGGTTGGAACCGAACGCGAACTCGCCGCCTATCTCACCAAGAACAAGGACTGGTGCAACATTCCCGACGACGCCATCGGCAATATCACCGCGAGCGCCGACAAGTCGAACTCCGTCGCCGGTCAGGCGTGCAAGATCGCGGCGCAGATGAAGAAAGCGCAGGAGCAGCAGGCGACCGGGGGCGGCTTGCCGCAGGGTCAGAAGCTGCCGACCGGCCCGCTTTGACAGGGGCCGCCGCGCGCCTTCCCGACGCGGTCAAGAACTCCTTCGTCCTGCGCCTTTCGCCGCCATCCTGGCGTCCGTACCTGCAACTGGCGCGCGTCGACCGCCCTATCGGATGGTGGCTGCTGGTTCTGCCCTGCTGGCAGTCGAGCGCTCTCGCCAGCATCAGCGCGGGCGCGCCGCCGCATTGGCGCGATCTCCTGCTGTTTCTGGTCGGCGCCATCGCCATGCGCGGCGCGGGCTCGACCTATAACGACATTGTCGATCGCGAGATCGACGCGAAGGTCGAGCGCACCCGCGGGCGCCCGCTCCCGTCTGGCCGCGTCAGCCTCGCCGCCGCCGTCGCCTTTCTCCTCGCGCAATGCCTCGTCGGTCTCGCCGTTCTGCTCAGCTTCAACCGGTTTTCCGTCGCGCTCGGATTTTCCTCGCTGGCCATCGTGGCCGCCTATCCGTTCATGAAGCGCATCACCTCGTGGCCCCAGGCGGTTCTCGGCTGCGCCTTTGCATGGGGCGCCCTGATGGGCTGGGCGGCCGCGTTCGGATCGCTCGGGCCGGCCCCGCTATTGCTTTATGCGGGCGCGATTTTCTGGACCATTGGCTATGACACCATCTACGCGCTGCAGGACGTCCGCGACGACGCGATCGTCGGCATCGGCTCGACCGCGCGGTTTTTCGGCTCGCGCGTTCGCGTCGGCGTCGGATGCCTTTACGCCGCCTGCGTCATCCTGACGGCGGCGGCGCTCGCCGCTGCAGGGACCGGCGGTCTGGCGCTGGCGGGATTATTGGGCTTTGCCTGCCACCTCGGCTGGCAGGTGGCCGCCCTGGGCGGCCTCGACCCTCAGTCGGGCGAGGCGGCGGACGGCGTCGATGCGCTGACGCTGTTTCGCTCAAATCGCGACGCTGGTCTGATCCTGTTCGCGGGCCTGTTCGCAGAGGCGCTTCGCCTGTCCATCTTTTGACAAGCGCGCCCCAACAGGGCGCTTCAAAGAAAATTTTCGAGCGAGATCGGCGCGAAGCCGGCGCGCTCCATTTCGATGACGAAGGCGACGCTTCGGGCGATCAGTTTGTCGCGCCGCGTCATGCCGACGAATTCGGCGCCGGGCGAGACGATTTCCGCGATCTCGGCGCCCCGCGCCATCGCCGCGCCGTCGCGCGCAAGGCCGCGCAGGCGTCCGGATGCCGGGGCGGCCACCTCGATCACGCCGACAAAGCCGACGATCTCGCCTTTCGCGACGGGGTCGCAGATCCGCTTCAGGCCGCGGAACACGCCATGACGGGGCGCAAGCAGCATCTGCCCATCGGTGAATCTCTGGTCTTCCGCGCTATCCTCGCGCGTAATCGATCCGAGGCGGTGAACGGCGCCGGGATCGCGCGCGCCAATATCGATCACGACGTCGCAATCCTCGCCCGCGCGATAGCCGGGCACGAGACCGATGGTGAAATCGCCGCGGTGACGCAATTTCTCGGGGATCGCGCCTTTCCCGGTGCGCGCATCGACGATGACGTCCCACGGCCGGCGCGTCGTCACATCCTCGAACGATGCCGGAGCACCGGAATGGAGGCGCCGCTGCGCAGCGCCGCGAGAAAATCCTTGGATTTGTCGGCGCGATGGGCCTCGACGCCTTCGAAGGCGCAAACTCCATCGGTCCAGGCGTCGGCGAAAGCCATGCGCCGGCAAATCGTCTGCGGCGGCGTCGGCTGATGGATGGCCACGGCGTGGCCGGCCAATGCAGCTTTCGCGCGACCGCGGACGCCAGCTCGTCCATGCCGAGCACAAGGATAGAGGTTTCGTCGCTCATCGCGCCAGTCTCACCAAAAAAAGGCGCCCCAACTCTGTCAGTTCGGCGCGGGAAGGCAAGGGCGCGGGGGAGCGCGTGGATCAATTTGAAAGGCCCAAAACCCAATCCTCAACCTTGGCCGGGCCTTGTGCCGGGATCACGCCGCGCATGGCGCCGAGAGCCACGCTTCGAGGTCGCGCAGACCCCGCGCGCTGATCGCGGCTTTCTTCAGGGCGGCCTTCTCGGCGCCGCGCACGCGCTTGCCTTCGGGCGCGGCATATGCCTCGACGAGCGGCGGGAACAGCCCGAAATTGACGTTCATCGGCTGGAATGAGGGCGGTCCGGCGTCGATCGTTTCGATATGCCCGGCGGTGATGTGATTGAGGAGGGCGCCGATCGCCGTCGTCGCCGGCAAAGGCTCGAAACCCTCGCCGCGCGCTTCCGCCGCCGCCATGCGGCCGGCGACGAGCCCGATGGCGGCGCTTTCGACATAGCCCTCGCAGCCGGTGATCTGCCCGGCGAAGCGCAGGCGCGGATCGGCCTTGAGGCGCAAACGCCCGTCCAGCACTTTCGGCGAATTGAGGAAGGTGTTGCGATGCAAGCCGCCGAGCCGCGCGAAATTCGCCTGTTCGAGGCCCGGAATGGTGCGGAAAACCTCGATTTGCGCGCCATGTTTCAGCTTGGTCTGGAAGCCGACCATATTATAGAGCGTGCCGAGCGCGTTATCCTGTCGCAGCTGAGCGACGGCGTAGGACTTGACGCCGGGCGTATGCGGATTGGTGAGGCCGAAGGGCTTCATCGGTCCGTGCCGAAGGGTCTCCGGCCCGCGCGCGACCATGATTTCGATCGGCAGGCAGCCGTTGAAATAGGGCGTATCCTCGAATTCCTTGAATTCGGTCTTCTCGGCGGCGTTGATGGCGTCGATGAAGGCGTAATACTGCTCTCTGGTCAGGGGGCAATTGATGTAATC
>CAVYFP010000034.1:0-43779 GCA_963767805.1 uncultured Alphaproteobacteria bacterium
AGCAGAAGCCAGGACGCGATCTGCATCAGGCGCGTGGTCAGCCGCATGCTCTCGACCGCATAGGCGAGCGCGACCGGGCGTGGCAGCGCCTGAGCCTGCTCGCGGCCGGCGCCGTCGAGATAGGCAGCGGCGTCGCCAACAAGGTCCATGCCGTCCTTGAACAAGGCTGAGAACTGGTCCGACGCGGCAAGTCTCGCGCCAAACGAAACTGGCTTTTGCGTCGTGAAAAGCGACGTTGACGATCTTTCGGACGACATCTCACGCAAATCCCATATCCTCGAAATCAATAAAAGGGGCGCATCGAAGGAAGGCGGCGCTTCCGGAAAGTCCGCCACCCCCAAGTCCGCCACATCAGCGACGGGCGAGGAGGCCAGCAAGCAAGATGTTAGCGGAAAATCATCGGCCCGGGGGATTCACCGTTTGTTAGCCTTAACGGCGGCGCAAAAGGGGACGAGGCCGAGGATCCTGGACGGCCTCGCGCATGTTTCAGCAGGTAAGGCTTGGCGCGGGAGGAGGCCGTCGCTGCGGTGGCGGCGCGCGCCGCAAAACCTCGTGGAGCCACCGGGAGACCAGCATGACGCAAACCGCGCAGCGACCGATGGTGTTCGTCGCGACCCCCTGTTTCGGGGGCCTCGTCTCGCAGCATTACATGCAGTCGATCCTTGGCCTCATCCAATTTGCGGGCCCCGCGGGGTTCGACGCGGCGCTCGCCCTGCTCGGCCATGATTCGCTGATCACCCGCAGCCGCAACACGCTCGTCAGCCAGTTCCTGCAAACGCCGCAGGCGAGCCACCTCCTGTTCGTCGACGCCGACATCAGTTTTGAGGCGGAGCAGGTGTTCCGAATGCTGAGCTTCGATCAGGATTTCGTCGCCGGCGTCTATCCGCTGAAAGTGATCGACTGGAGCAACGCAGCGATCCGGCGCGCCGCCACGAAGGCGGAAAGCTTTCAGGCCGCCCCCCTGCTCTATGTCGGGACGCTCTGCCCCGGCGCCGAGCGCGCGCGAGCGGGGCGCTTCGCCACGGCTATCTATTGCGGCGGCGGATTCATGCTGCTGAAACGGCGGGTCATCGAGCGCATGATCGACGCCTATCCGCAAACCCGCTACGCCAACGCCCACGCCTATTCAAATGCCGCCGGCGGCCGCGATAATTACGCCCTTTTCGATTGCATGATCGACAAGGACACCAACGCCTATGTCAGCGAGGATTTCGGCTTTTGCCAGCGCTGGCGCGACATCGGCGGCAAGATCTGGCTTGACACCGAGGGCAAGCTCACACATGTCGGATCTTACAATTTCCAGGGTGACCCTGGACCGCGCTTTCTCACGGTCCCGGCGGCCGAGAGCCCACGCGGCCTCCTCGAGAGCGTCGCCGCCGTCTGAGGGCGGGCGTGACCGGCGCCTGCGGCTTCGGGCGAAACGGTCGAGGCGGCGCCGATGCGATCGATTGATCGATCAAGGCCGAGCGGCATTGTCTGCTTCGCCGGAAGGAGACAATGGCCCGCGCATGTCCAATCGCGACAATCACCGCGACCGGACGCCAAAGCCGCCTGAGTGACGAACAGCTGACGCGAAATTTCAGCGATCAGAAACGGCGACGGACCGACGCCGGATGGACGCGTGCGCCCTCGCGCGCCGCGCGCCCGCCCGCAACCTCGCGGCATGATATTGATTATGGTCAAGAAGTGGGATCCGTTCTAGAAGACAGCTTGGTTCGATTGCCGGCGCGCCGGTTTGACCTCAACGGCTGCGCCCCCGCAGGATGAGCCGGCGCCTTGAACGCCGCGCCCGAGTCCGCATTGTTCGGAACCGGGTCCGGATCCATGAATGACGCGGTGATGGGTAGATGAAATGAACATCAACAAGATCGGGGTGATTGGCGCTGGACAGATGGGCACCGAAATCGCCCAGGTCTGCGCGCTCGCTGAAATCGACGTCGCCCTCAACGATATCTCGCCGGAACGCATCGCCGCCGGAATCGCCGTGATCGAGTCGAAGTCTCGCAAAACAGGTCGACCGTCAGCTGATCGACCAAGCGGCGCAGGCGGCGGCGCTCGGCCGCATCCATTCTGCGCTCGATTACGAGGCGATGCGCGATTGCGACATGGTGATCGAGGCGGCGTCCGAAAACGAAGAAGTCAAACGCAAGATTTTCAGCAAGCTTTGCGCCGCGCTCCCGCCGAATGTGATGTTGGCCTCGAATACGTCCTCGATCTCGATCACGCGGCTCGCCTCGGTGACGAACCGGCCAGAGCGCTTCATCGGCATTCATTTCATGAATCCCGTGCCGCGCATGCAGCTCGTCGAAGTCATCCGCGGCATCGTCACCGAAAACGAGACGTTCGAAACGGCCAAGGAGCTGATCGTGCAACTCGGCAAGACCTATACCGTGTCGGAAGATTTTCCCGCCTTCATCGTCAACCGCATTCTTTTGCCGATGATCAACGAGGCGATCTATACGCTTTACGAGGGCGTCGGTTCGGTGGACGCGATCGACACGGCGATGCGGCTCGGCGCCAACCATCCGATGGGGCCCCTGCAGCTCGCCGATTTCATCGGCCTCGACACCGTTCTCTCGGTCATGCAGGTGCTTCATGAGGGGCTGGCTGATTCGAAATATCGCCCCTGTCCCCTGCTCGTCAAATATGTCGAAGCCGGATGGCTTGGGCGCAAGACGCAACGCGGCTTTTATGACTATCGCAGCGGCGCGCCAATTCCGACGCGATGATTTCGGTCTGAACCCGGCATCTTCACCTCGGATTGATGCCTGGATCCGGCGCTTGCACCGGAATAGCCTTCACACCGCCGTCATCCGCACCGTACACTATCCTTGCAAATCGCCGCCGTCGCTCCGGGCCGAATAGCATTGACGCGCTAAGCCCCAGACGCTAAAGCGGAAAACGCTTGAAGGAGAGGCGCCGGAGTTGACGGTCCATTTCCATCCAACTACTTCGCCGGAAGCGTGTCCGGCGCTCGTGCTCAACGCCGACTTCCGGCCGCTGAGTTACTATCCATTGTCGCTCTGGTCATGGCAGGATGCGATAAAAGCGGTCTTTCTGGAGCGCGTAAACATCGTCTCCAACTATGACAAGGCGGTTCGAAGTCCGAACTTCGAGATGCTGCTCCCCTCGGTCGTTTCGCTGAAGACTTACATAAAGCCATCGCGCCATCCGGCCTTCACAAGATTCAACGTTTTCCTTCGCGACCGTTTCAGCTGCCAATATTGCGGCTCACGCCATGATCTGACCTTCGATCATGTGACTCCCCGCTCCAAGGGCGGGACGACGACTTGGGAAAATGTCGTCGCGGCCTGCTCCAGCTGCAATCTGCGCAAGAGCGACCTGCTTCCCGGCGAAGCGCATATGTGGCCGAGCCACAAGCCCTACCAGCCAACCGTCAACGACCTGCACCAGAACGGCCGGCTGTTTCCGCCCAATTACCTGCACGAAAGCTGGATGGATTACCTTTACTGGGATTCCGTGCTGGAGCCGTAAGGAATTAGGCAAAGAGTACGCCAGCTTTACCACTTTCGATCAGCCCATGATCGCCAAGGAACCGTCGCCCCCTTCGGCCTGTTTCGCGGCCCCGGGGCTTGATCTCTTGCAATTTCATTTTGAATGCGCTAGCTTTTCATAGCTACAAACCGTAGCTACATGACGATGCGCTTATAGCCAGATAGAACTCATAGCCAAGGAAAAATGTCATGAGAATAATCAATCATCTCTTTGGCAGGGCTCCTTCATGGACTTTGAGTGGGACGAGGAAAAGCGCCTCGCAAACATCGAAAAACATGGGGTCGACTTCATTGATGCAGCCGTTCTGTTCGATAACCCGTATTTGATTGCAGCGGCAAAAACAGTTGACGGCGAAGAGCGTTGGCTGGCGACAGGCTTGATCGAAGAAATCTACGTCACAGCCGTTTTCACCAGGCGCGGTCCCGTCATCCGCATCATTTCAATGCGGAGAGCGAGAGATGGAGAAAGACAAAAGCATCAAAAGATTTTCAGCGGCTGAACTCGAAGACCTTCGCGCGGGCGGCAAGAGCCGCACCAACTCCACCCGTGTGCGCTCGAAGACGGAAGCGGAGCTTGAACGCGACATTGCCGCTGACGCCGACTTCAAGGATGTTCCCGAGAATTGGTTCGAAGCCGCAGAGGCAGTAATGCCCGCTCCCAAAAAGCTTCTGTCTCTCCGTCTCGACGAAGATGTTGTCAATTGGTTCAAGCAGCAGGGCCCTGGCTACCAGACCCGGATGAACGCCGTTTTGCGGGCCTTTGTTGAACAGGCCGGGAAGAAGCGAGCCTGACGCGCAGGCGCACCGGAAAATCCCGGCCTCAGCTTAGTTCCACCGCGAGCCGGCGCATGAAGGCGATGCCGGCCTCCATCTGCGCGATCTCGATATATTCATCCGGCTGGTGCGCCTGATCGATCGAGCCCGGGCCGCAGACCACGGTCGGCGCGCCAGCCGCCTGGAACTGGCCGGCTTCGGTCGCGAATGGCACGCTGATCGTATGATTGGAACGGGCGAGCTTCAGGGCCAAACTCTCCGCTTGGGAACCCGGCTCCGGAAGCAGGCCCGGCACCTCGACTTCGGAGACGGTTTCGATATAGGCGTCCTTCGCGTAGCGCGTGAGCTTTGGCCGGGCGACGCGCGCGATATAGGCCTCAAGATGCGCTTCCGCCAAATTCTGCGGAACATGCGGCAGGCTGCGGAACTCCCAGTCGAATGCACATTGCTTGGCGAGAATGTTGCGCGCGGAGCCGCCATTGATGACCCCGACCGCGATCGTCGAGGCTGGCGGATCGAACCGGCCAGACGGATCGCCCTCGCGCGCCAGCTGTTCGCCAAACCGATATAATTCGCAGACGAGATCGCAGGCAGTCTCGACCGCATTGGCGCCGAGCGACGGTTTCGAGGAATGCGCCTCATGGCCGTGCACGGTGGTCCGATAGGTGACGATCGCCTTATGCGCGTCCGCCACCTGCATCAGCGTCGGCTCGCCGACGAGAACGGCGCCCGGGCGAGGCAGATCGGCGCCGAAGCGCGCGATCGTGTCGAGCGGCCCGCGACAGGTCGTTTCCTCATCATAGCTGAGCAGAATATGGATCGGACGCGACAGATTCGCTTTCTGGAACTCCGGGATCATCGCGAGGCAGATCGAATCGAAGCCCTTCATGTCGCAGGCGCCGCGCCCGAACAGGCGCCCGCCCTCGCGACGCAGGCGGAACGGATCGCTGGTCCAGGTCTGGCCCTCGACCGGCACGACATCGGTATGGCCCGACAGGACCACGCCGCCATCGATCTTCGGTCCAATGGTCAGAAAAAGCGCGGCCTTGTCGCCCGTCGCATTGGGAACTTTCACATAATCGACGCCAATCGAGCGGAGGTAATCCTCAACCGAGGCGATAAGAGGAAGATTGGTTTTCGAGCTTTCCGTATCGAAGCCGATGAGGCGCGTCAGCATTTCGATCGCCGCCTCGAGCCGCCCGTCGGCGCCGTTCGGCGCGGACGATCTATGTTCGGAGGGCTTGTGCGTCGACGACATGGCCCCCCGCCCGTTCAGTTGAGGACGCGGCGGGCGAATGGCGAATCAAGCGAAAAAACCGGAATTTGCGCTTCGAAGGCGACGCCGTTCTCGTCAACCATGTGATAGGCCCCGGTCATGATGCCCGAAGGCGTCGTAAGATTCGATCCCGACGTGTAGCGGAACGTCTCGCCCGGCTTCAAAATCGGCTGCTCGCCGACGACGCCCGGCCCCTGCACCTCTTCGAGCCGGCCATTGCCGTCGGTGATTTTCCAGTGCCGCGCGGTGAGCTGCACCGTCTTGTCGCCCTGATTGGCTATCTCGACCGTATAGGCCCAGAAGAACGTCGCCTGATCGGCGTCGGAGCGCTCCGGAACGAACTCGGGCAGGACGGTGATCTGAATATCGTGGGTGACGGTGCTATACATCTTCGCAATCTGAATGAAAGCCGCGGCGGGACGAACGCAGCCATCAGGCTAAGCTATCACAGCTTGGTTCGCAGGAAAACGGCGCCGTGCTTTTTACGGCGCCGCCCGTCCCATCATTCCGCCGCAAGTCCCGGGCGGTCGAGGACGCCGAGCGCGCCCGCGAGATCCTCGATGAGGTCGCCAGCGTCCTCAAGGCCGACCGACAGCCGCACCATGCCCTCGCTGACGCCGAGCGCTGCCCGGGCCTCCGGCGTCAGCCGCTGATGCGTCGTCGTCGCCGGATGGGTGATGAGGCTCTTGGCGTCGCCGAGATTGCTGGAAATCTTGATGAGCTGCAGCTCCCGCGCAAAGGCGAAGGCGGCGCGCTTGCCGCCGGCGATTTCGAATGCGACGAGGGTGCCGCCGCCCGACATCTGCCGCCTGGCGAGCGCCGCGTGCGGATGATCGGCCCGGCCGGGATAGCGGACAAGGCTGACATTTGGGTGCGCGGCCAGAAAATCGGCGATCCGCGCGGCGCTCTGCGTCTGCCGCTCGACCCGGAGCGAGAGGGTTTCGAGCGCCTTCAGGAGCACCCAGGCGTTGAAGGGCGACAGCGCCGGTCCGGTCTGGCGCAGGAACTGCTGCAGATCGCCTTCTATCAGCTCCTTGCGGCCAAGGATCACGCCGCCAAGACATCGGCCGCCGCCATCGATATGTTTGGTGGCGGAATAGACGACGAGATCGGCCCCAAGGGTCAACGGCTTCTGCAGGATCGGCGTCGCGAAGACATTGTCGATGACGACGAGCGCGCCATTCTCATGCGCGATGGCGGCGATCGCCTCGATGTCGTAGACGTCGAGACAGGGATTGGTCGGGCTCTCCAGAAAAACGACCTTCGTCTCCGGCCGCATCGCCGCGCGCCACTGGTCGAGATCGGCGCCATCGACGAGAGTCGAGGCGACGCCATAACGCGGCAGCAGATCCTCGGCGATATAGCGGCAGGCGCCGAACAGCGCGCGGGCGGCGACGACATGGTCGCCGGCCCTGACCTGCGACATCAGCGCCGCCGTCACCGCGGCCATGCCGGTCGCCGTCGCTCGGGCCGCCTCCGCCCCTTCCAGCAAAGCCATGCGCTCCTCGAACATGGCGACCGTCGGATTGCCGTAGCGCGAATAGACGAAGCCGGGATCATCGCCCTTGAAGCGCGCCTCGCAGGCCTCCATCGAATCGAAGACATAGCCCTGCGTGAGATAGAGCGCCTCTGAGGTCTCGCCGAAAGGCGAGCGCGTTCCGCCGCCATGAACGAGCTGCGTGGCGGGCTGGAAGCTCCGCGCCCCGCGTTTTGGTGGAGATTGGTTCATCTTCGCTCCGAATGGGTAATTGCGCGGTTGATTACGCCCCTATTTCTTATATCTCAAGCAACTTGGCTCTCCCCTGGAGCGCCCCGGCGGCGCTTTCCGGCTTCGCCCGACCCTTCTTTGCGAACGGCGCGGCCTGCCATGGAACTGCTCTTCCCGAATCTGGACCAGGACGATTTCGGCCCGCATTTCGGGCTGCTGTCGCGTCAGAAGATCGAAATCATGCTGCGCCGGCGCATGATTCTGCCGGAGGAATTCGTCGAAGACAGCCAGTTGCAGCCGGCGAGCCTCGATTTGCGGCTCGGGGACCGCGCCTATCGCGTCCGGGCAAGCTTCCTGCCCGGCAAGGAACGAACCGTCACGGAGCAGTTGCGGGCCATCGCCCGCGACGAAGCCGCGATCGACCTCTCGAACGGGGCCGTTCTTGAGCGCGGATGCGTCTATGTCATCCCCCTGCTCGAACATCTCCATCTGCCCGACAGCATCTCAGCGCTCGCCAATCCGAAAAGTTCGACCGGCCGCCTCGATATTTTCACCCGCCTCATCACCGACCGCTCCGACGTCTTCGACCGCGTCGCGCGCGCCTATGAGGGGCCGCTATACGCCGAGGTTTCGCCGCGCAGCTTCTCGGTCCGTGTGCGGAAGGGCTCGAAGCTAAATCAGATTCGCTTCCGGCGGCTCAACTCGCAGCAGCTGGAGCGCACCGACTTCCGCATCGACGACAAGGAGCTGCTCCAGCATCACCGGACGCAGCCGCTCGTCGACGGCGATTTGAACCTGCGCGAGGGCCTCGTCGTGCGCGTCGCGCTCAGCACGGCGGCGCATGGCGACGTCATCGGCTATCGCGCGCAAAAACACGCCGACATTCTCGACGTCGATCGCGTCGGCGCCTATTCGCTTAACGATTACTGGGACAAGGTTTTCGCGCGGCCCGATAACCGGCTGATCCTCGATCCGGGCGAGTTCTACATCCTCGCCTCGCACGAGCGCCTGCACATTCCGCGCGACCTCGCCGCCGAAATGGTGGCGATCGACCCGGCGATGGGCGAGTTCCGCGTGCATTATGCAGGTTTCTTCGATCCGGGCTTTGGCGCGGCGCCGCATAATCGCCCCGGCGCGCGGGCCGTGCTGGAAGTGCGCAGCCACGAAGTGCCCTTCGTCCTTGAAGACGGCCAGATCATCGGCCGCCTCGTCTATGAGAAAATGGCCGAGCCGCCGCAGGTTCTCTATGGCGAAGGCGAGGTCTCGAACTATCAGGGCCAGGGGCTGAAATTATCAAAACATTTCGTGATGGCGTGAGGATGCGGGAGTTGGCCCGCGGGGAGCCCTTGCTTGATCAAAGCGTCGCGCAAAACCTATAATGAAGCCCCCGAACGCCGCGCCGACGGCGAAGAATCTCCAAACGCCAGGACCATCCATGACCGCCGCTCGTTTCTCCACGTCCGCGACAGACAGATACAATGGCGTCGCGCAGTGGCTGCACTGGATTACCGCCATTCTGGTTCTGGCGACGCTGCCCATCGCCTGGGTCATGACCAATATGGCGCGCGACAATCCATCCGCCCCTTCCCTGTTCTTGATCCACAAATCGCTCGGCGTCGTGATTTTCGCGATTGTCGCGTTCCGCATCGTCTGGCGCGGGCTGAACCCGGCCCCGCCGCTGCCTTGGACGCTTGAGCCCTGGGAGACGTGGACTGCCAGGATCAGCCATGTCCTGCTCTATCTCTTTCTGCTCGCCCTGCCGGTCAGCGGCTATATTTTTTCCGCCGCCAGCAACCATCCCGTCAATTTCTTTGGTCTCGTCACCCTGCCCTCGCTGCCGCAGAACAAGCCGCTCGCCAATGCCGCGGGAGAGGTGCACGAGGCGGCGGCATGGGCGCTCTACGCGCTCCTCGGCCTGCATATTCTGGGAACCGCCTACCACCTCATCGTGAAGCGCGACGGCGCCCTCGACCGCATGCTGCCAAGGCAGATCAACGCGGATTGAGGGCGACTGACGGGTCGTTGAAATAATCTTCAAGCAACGTCGAATAAATCGCGGTCAAGACCTCGATATCCTTGACCGCGACATGCTCGTCGACCATGTGCATGGTCGCCCCGACGAGGCCGAATTCGACCACAGGGCAATAGGCGCGGATGAAACGCGCGTCGGAGGTTCCCCCGCTGGTCGAAAGCGAAGGCTTCCGCCCGGTGTGCTGTTCGATCGCGGCTGAGACGAGTTCGGTGAAGCCGTCGGGCGGCGTCAGGAAAGCCAGCGCGTTGCAGGGTTCGAAGCGCAGCTCATAGTCGGCCTCCGCGGCCGCCGCCGCTCGTTTGCCAAGCTCGGCGGCGAGCGTCTGCGGCGTCCAGAGATCGTTGAACCTGACGTTGAATTTCGCCTGCGCCTCGGCCGGAATGATGTTGAACGCGCGATTGCCGACATCGACGCTGACAATTTCGAGATTGGAGGCGTCGAAATGCGCTGTGCCGGCGTCGAGCGGCGAGTTTGTCAGCGCAGCAATGAGCCGAACCAGAGACGGAATCGGGTTTTTGGCGCGCTGCGGATAGGCCACATGGCCCTGGCGCCCCCTGACGATCAAGGTCCCGTTGAGCGAGCCGCGCCGGCCGATCTTGATCATCTCGCCGAGCGAATCCGGATTGGTCGGCTCGCCAAGAATGCAATGGTCGAAGCGCGCGCCGCTCTCATGCGCAAAGCGCAGCAGCTTTTCGGTGCCATTGATCGCCGGACCTTCCTCGTCGCCGGTGATCAGGAGACTGATCGACCCCTTTGCGGTCCCATGTCGTTCGACAAAGGCGATGGCGGCGGCGGCGAAGGCCGCGATGGCGCCTTTCATATCGGCGACGCCGCGGCCGTAGATCGCGCCCTCGTTGAGTTCCGCGCTGAACGGATCAAAGCGCCAGCGCGCGGCGTCTCCCGGCGGCACGACATCGGTGTGGCCGGCGAAGACGAGATGCGGCGCGCCTGTTCCGATGCGGGCGTAGAGATTTTGGATGTCGGGCGTGCCGCTTTCGGAAAACATGATCCGGTGCGTCGAGAAACCCGCCGCCTTCAACTGGCCCTCAAGCACGTCCTGGGCGCCCGCGTCTTCGGGCGTTACGGAGGGCCGCCGCACGAGGGCGCGGCAGAGATCAATCGCCGCGGCTGCTACATCTGACATCTTGCCTCAATGATCGCTCAGGCCAAACCGCTTGGCCCAAAATGCAGGCCGAACGCCAAAGCTTCTATCGCAGCGCACCTCGTTTCGCCAATCGGAGCCGATGAAACGGCCCTGACAATCGAGGCGGCCAACCCCATTTCTGTTGTCGAAACCTTCGAAATAGGGCATGAGCGCCCGGCGCTTGCTCGTTTGGCTCTGTTGGCGCGCGCCGGGGCGACACCGCGCCTCAGTTATGGTATTCGCCCCACTCGACGGAGCTTTGCGCAGCAGCGGCGACGCGGCCGGGCTGCGACCGGAAATGGAATCGATGAGAAAACTCGTAGGCGGAAAGCTGCATGGCATCCGCGTCACCGACGCAAATCTCGACTATCACGGCTCGATCACCCTCGATCCAGCCCATTGCGAGGCCGCGGGCATTCTGCCGCTTGAATTCGTCGACATCTGGAACAAGAACTCCGGCGCGCGCATCTCCACCTATGTGATCCTTGGCCAGCGCGGCTCGCGCTGCTGCATTCTGAACGGCGCCGCCGCGCGCACCTGCCAGCCCGGCGACGAACTGATCATTTGCAGCTCCGTCTATCTCGACGGCGACGAAGTCGCCAATTTGAGCCCCGCAATCCTCACCTTCGACGCATCCAATAATGTGGTGGACCGCCTGCGCTACAAGGTGAGCCGCGACGAATCCGGCGGCTATCATTTCGCTATTCTCGACGAAGATGGCGCGCGGCTCGCTGTCCCGCTGAAGTCTGGCGTGCGACAGAAGCGCGCAAGCTGAACCTCGCCGGCTGCGAACTTATCCCGTTTTCGCGTCGAAAATTGAGAGGAATTTTCTCCCGCCGATTGCTTTGCGGAGAAGATTCGCGGACTGAAACTTGACACTCGCCGTCGTGGCCTCCCATATATCGGACGTAATGTTCGCCATATCGAACGATCGGCATGCCATTGACCCAGGCCCATGGCGGGGTTTCGTCCCCTAAAAAAAACGGCCTTCGCGAGGTCGACGCGCCGCAAAGCCGCGTCGCGCATTTCGGCGCGGACCGCGCCCTGCAGATGGACGCGGGCGGGCGCCTCGACCAATGGACGATCGCCTATCAGACTTACGGCGCCCTCAACGCCGACAAATCCAACGCCGTTCTCGTCTGTCACGCGCTGACCGCCGACCAGCATGTCGCCAACGAGCATCCCATCACAGGCAAGCCCGGCTGGTGGACCACGATGGTCGGCCCCGGCCGCCCGATCGACACCGACCGTTATTTCGTGATCTGCTCCAATGTCGTCGGCGGCTGCATGGGCACGACCGGCCCCGCTTCGCTCAATCCGGCGACGGGACGGCCCTATGGTCTTGACCTGCCGATCGTCACGATCAGGGATATGGTGCGGGCGCAGGCGATGCTGATCGACCATCTTGGCGTCGACGATCTGTTTTGCGTCATCGGCGGCTCAATGGGCGGCATGCAGGTGCTGCAATGGGTGGCGAGCTATCCGGAGCGCATTTTCGCGGCCATGCCGATCGCCACCGCCCCCAAGCATTCGTCGCAAAACATCGCCTTTCACGAGGTCGGCCGGCAGGCGGTGATGGCGGACCCCGACTGGCGCGAGGGGCGCTATCTTGAGGAAGGCGTCGTCCCGACGAAAGGGCTCGCGGTCGCGAGGATGGCGGCCCACATCACCTATTTGTCGGACGATGCGCTGCAGAGCAAATTCGGACGCAAGCTGCAGGACCGAACCAAGCCGGCCTTTTCATTCGACGCCGAGTTCGAGATCGAGAGTTATCTGCGCCACCAGGGCTTGAGCTTCGTCGATCGTTTCGACGCCAACTCTTATCTTTATATGACCCGCGCCTGCGACTATTTCGATCTCGCCGCCGATTACGACGGATCACTCGCCCGCGCCTTCAAGGGTGCGAAGGCGCGATTTTGCGTCGTCTCCTTCAATTCGGACTGGCTTTATCCGACCTCGGCCTCGCGCGCGATCGTACATGCGCTGAACGCCGGCGGCGCATCGGTCTCCTTCGTCGACATCGAGACCGATCGCGGCCACGATGCGTTCCTGCTCAATGTGCCCGAATTCATCGCAACCTCGCGCGGCTTTCTCGATTCCGCGGCCCGCGCACGCGGGCTGCCGCCGGCCAACGTGCGGGCCAAGCCTTGAGCATCGCATCCACGCCCATCAAAGCTGCGAAGGCGTCACAGACGACAGCGCGCGTCGATCTGCTGCTCGTCGCGTCGATGGTCGAGGCAAACAGCCGCGTTCTCGATGTCGGCTGTGGCGATGGCGCGCTGCTTCGCCTGCTCGCCGAGGAAAAGGGCGTCGACGCGCGCGGCATCGAATTGTCCCAGCGCGGCGTCAACGACTGCGTCGCGCAGGGGCTTTCTGTCATTCAGGGCGACGCCGACACTGATCTTGCCGCCTATCCCGATGATTCCTTCGACTATGTAATTTTATCACAGACGCTGCAGGCCACGCGCCACCCTCGCGCCGTTCTCGAAGACATGCTGCGGATCGGACGGCGCGCCATCGTCTCTTTTCCGAATTTCGGCCACTGGCGCATCCGGGCGCAGATCGCTTTCGGCGGCCACATGCCGGTGACGCAAAATCTGTCCCTGCCCTGGTATGAGACGCCGAACATTCATTTCTGCACGATCCAGGATTTCACCGAACTGGTTCGCACGATCGGCGCGCGCATCGAGCGCGGCGTCGCGCTCGATCGTTTTGGCAAACCTTTGGCCTATAGCGCACCCTGGATCTGGAACCTGTTCGGCGAACAGGGCGTATTTCTGCTGACGCGCAAGCTTTGAACGCGCTGCGAGGAAGCGGCCGCTACTTCGCCTCGGCCTTGGCCGCCTTGGCGCGTTCGATGGACTCCACGATGATTCTGCGCGCCGTATCGGCATCGCGCCAGCCCTCAAGCTTGACCCATTTGTTTGGCTCGAGATCTTTGTAATGCGCAAAGAAATGCTCGATCTGATGCAGCGTGATCTCCGGCAGATCAGTATAATTTTCGACCTTCGCGTAGCGCTGGGTCAGCTTCGCCGACGGAACGGCCAGAAGCTTTTCATCTTGCCCCGCCTCGTCGCGCATGATCAGCACGCCGACGATCTTGCAGCTCATGATAGCGCCGGGAACGATCGCGCGTGTATTGGCGACAATGACGTCGCACGGATCGCCGTCCTCGGACAGTGTATGCGGAATGAAACCGTAATTGCCCGGATAGCGCATCGAAGTATAGAGGAATTTGTCGACGAACAACGCCCCGGCCGCCTTGTCCATTTCATATTTGATCGGTTCCCCGCCGATTGGCACCTCAATGACGACGTTGACTTCGAAAGGCGGGTTCTTGCCGATGGAAATTGCGTCAATACGCATGGATGTCTCCCGGTTGCCACGAAAGGTTCAAAAACGGTCGTTTACGCTGCGTGTCCGCAGCTTTTCTTCGGCATTTCTTTGAAGCGAAGACATCTTCCTGGGGCGAAGACATCGGTTGAGTGCGATCGGTAAATCGACTTGCCAAGAGAATTGGTGGGACGGCACAGGCGCATCCAATAGACGCCGCCGGGTCGCGCTTCAAGGTCATTTCAGGAACGGGTATGCCCCAGGCTCAGCGAAGCTTCAAGTCGGAGCCGAGTCGAAGGCGAAAGCGTGGCGCGCGCGGACCTCGGAGCCAAAGCGCTCATTGGCCTGCCGCACATTCACGCCCCCAAGCCTGCCGTAAAATTGCACAGCCCGCTCGTTGTCAGCGAGCGCCCAAACCAGAAACGATGAATAGCCGTGTTCAGACAGGTCCTTGCGGGCGGTTTCGAACAGGCGCCTGCCAAAGCCGAGACCCTGAAACTCAGGCGCCACGTAAAGTTCGAAAATCTCCCCGCCATAGTCGAGGGAGGGAACCCTGTTGCGGCCATAGCTCACATAGCCGCCGATCGTTTCGTCGAAATCGAGGACAAGGAGCCGCGAGCCGCGCACGATCGCCGAATGCCACCAGCGCGGTCCGCGCCGCGCGATCATGCGCTCCAACTCACGGCCGGGGATGACGCCGCGGTAGGCGTCCCGCCACGCCGCGTCATGCACCTCCGCGACGCCATGGGCGTCGCCTTCGCGCGCGTTTCTGACGGTGATGACTGCCTCGATCATGAGCTGATGTTAAAACCGCTTCCCTGCTCCCGCAAGACCCTCTTGCGCCGTTCGACCGCCGTTGGTCTCGGGTCTTCGATTCAAGAAAACAGCGTCCGGTCGAGCGAAGCGTCATTGGTCCGGCTCGGCGTTCGAATTCGCTTCGTCGTCCTCTGTGTCGAGCGCCGCGTTGATCGGCGGGGCGGCCGGGCGCTGCGTGCGATAAATGCCCTTGATCAAGACGACAAAGGCGATGACGGCGCAGTCGATCAGTGTCACCCACCAGATCTGGGCGACGGCGACGCCGAAAATGGAGAGCGTGATGACGGCGACAATCCCGGCCAACGCAGCCGGCGCCACGGCGGGGGGAATCCGGCTCGCCAGCATGAAGATGCGGGCGGTCAGAAAGGCGAAGGCCGCCGCGCCGACGACCCCGAGATCGTACCAGATCACGAACAAGAGACTTCGCGGCGTCATTTCCGGCAGATAGCCTAGGCTGACGCCGCGATTGGCGGTGTCGAAGCCATGCCCGGTCAGGAGGCGCGGCCATTCCGAGGCGACGAGGTCGCGCCAGACCAACATCGACTGCGACGCCGGTCCCGGCGCGTGATGCGTCAGGCTCAAGACCGCGCCATAGATCAACGGCAACGCAGGCGCGAATAAAACAAGTCCGGCGAAAAAAAATCCGAGCCGGCGCGCGAGCCGGCCAGCCTCGGGCATGGCGAGCGCGAAGGCGAACGCGGCGGCGCCCATCGCCGCGAGGCCAATCTGCGCAAAACCCGTCAGCGCCACGGCGGCGGCGAGCGCGGCGAGGCCCGCCGCGAGTATCCAGTGCTCCTTGAGAGACAGGGCCCCGAGCGCAGGCCAGACGAGCACGATGAGCGTGATCATCGAGCGCTGAAACAGCGAATCGTCGGACTCCGAAGGGCCTGAAAACCATTCCGGGCCGCGCCACGCAAGGAACAGCATGGCGATGCCGGAAAGAGCCGCGCCGGCTGGCAGGAGATAAAGGTCGAACGCTTTCGTCCGCGTCGGCAGATAGGCGGCGACCAGGGCGACAAGAAACGTCGTCCCGACGATCTGCGCAAAGCGTTGGCTGGCCTCGACGGGGAACGGCGTCCACAACAGCGACAGCCCCGCCCAGAAGGTCAGAAACAGGGCGGTCAACCCGGCCGGAGAGAACAGCGCCGTGCGCAAATGCCGCGGGCCATGCTCCGGTTCGCCGACCACGGACCCAAGCAGGATGAGAACGGCGCCGATCGGCATCAGCACGTAGATCGCGCCGCGCACAGCCACCCCGACGCAGGGCAACGCCACCATCAAAACCGCAAGCCCCAGCCGGATTAGCAGCTTCGCGGCGTCGGCGGCGGGAAGTTCTCGGTTTGGCGGGAAGCGACAGACATGGCCCAGCTTGGTCAAGGGGGCGCAGATGATCTGACCCGGACCCGTCATCTTAACGCCTTGAATTTTTCGGCGTGCGGGATTTTGGGCGCCAGTTTATGGCGAAATTGCGAAAAGAGGCAGAATGCCTCTCTTTCAATCCACGGCCTCTCGCGAAAGACGCCGCCGCGAGGGCCGGTGACGCCCTACTCCGCCTCGTTTGCTACGGCGAAAGACAGCCGGCCGACGGCAAAAGGATGAGAATCGCCGGCGAATCACCTGAAAAGACGGCGAATCGCGGCGGCCGATCCGGCGTCAAAGAAAGCGATCGGCTCAGTATGACGCGATCATCTCGTCGGAAATTTTGCGCACGCCGGGGATTCCTTCGGCGAGGGCGAGCAACGCCTTATGCTCCTCGGGCGACCCGACGAGACCCCAAAGATGCACCACCTTGTCCGAGACGAGGATGTTGCGCTCGCCAAAGTCGGTCCAGGGCTGCTCGGCCAGTTGCGTGAGAATGGCGTTCCGGATTTCCCTGTCCGCCTCCGCATCTTTAGCCGGAGGCTGAACGGCGGCCTCCGCAGAAGCCAACGCCTGAAGGAGATTGGAGCGGCTGACGATCCCGACCAGCTTGCCGTCTTTCAGAATGGGAACGCGCTTGATGCGGTTCTTCTCGAGGATATTGGCGATCTCCGAAAGGGACGTTTCTTCGCTGGCGGAAATGACCTTGTCCGACATCACTTCAGCAACCCGGCGTCCGTGCGACTTGGCGTAGTCGAGAGCCAGCGTGCCCGAAGGCGTCAGCGCCTCGACCCACCAGGGCCGGCGCCGCAGCGTGTCGTCTTCCTCGCGATGCAGCAAATCGCCCTCGCTCAGGACGCCGAGGACGTGATTTTCTGCGTCGACGACCGGCAAGGCGCTGATGTCATGGTCGACGAGCAGGCGTACGGCCGCAGCGACGTCATCGTCTGGCCCGATCGTCACCACTTTGCGGACCATCACATCGCTGGCGTTCATGTTCATCCCCCTGTGCTCAGGCACGGCCGGATCGGCGCAACGGCGCCATCCATATTTTTCGCGCTGACTATAGCGCGGGCAATGTGACGCCTATATTTCGCCATCGTCCGAACCGCGCCGACTGGCTCGCGTCCGTCCGTTCGCATCGTCGTTGCGCTCGGCCTTCGAAACGCCGCGGCGCCGAGGAAACGCTTGATTAAGATGTTGCGCGCAGTCTCAAGAGTTCGGAACGCGCCTCCGGCCCACGTGGACCAAAGCTGTGAAGTATCTTCGCAAAACCTTCGCGGACGACACCAATGTGATCGCGGCGATCGCGTTGCTTGGTCTGGTGATGATCGCCCTCTTCAGACCATAAAGAGTCTAAGTGCGGCAGATCGAAGCGTGCGGCCAGGATGGCGTGGGCCGGTCGTGATGCCGATCAATCGGTTTTGAGCGCCGTAATTCCGTCCGAGATGCCGATTAACGTCTAGAATTGATACAGAGTCGCGCGCAGATTGAGTAGCAGACTAGCCAGAACAGCGTCTGGTCGTAGCCGGGATCGCGCCCCTTCAATGCGACAAACTCAAGACAGCTACCGGTGGCGCGGCATTTGCTTTGTCAGAAATATCGTTCGTAGGAGGCAAACGTCCACAACTGGAAAGCAAAAATGACAAAGATACTTATTCTTGTTTGCGCATTGTCGACTCCAGTCGACGAATGTTCGCCTATGAACGCAATCAGCGCCGCGCGTGGACCTGATGTGCAAAGCCTCATGATGTGCGGCCTTTTTGGCCAGAGTCAGCTGGCGCAGTCGGCGATTGGACCGCAAGAGGGCGAATATGAGAAGATCGTCTGTTCGATGGGCGGCGCCGGCTGATAGACGGCTCCGAGCACGGGTCGACGTTCTCATTCGACGCTTCTCGCAGCGCCCGTTGATGCAAGTATAGTTTGCGGCGCCCCTTTGACGGGCCGCTTTGCCGTCGCCTCCGAAACGCGTAGCGTCAACAGCTCTACTGTTCAGGTGAAGCCTGCTCCACAGTTTCATCAGCGACGTGGCCGAGATGTTCGACCTGTTCGTTGAAGGTTCGCCGTGAATTGGGATCGACAATGGCGATGGGGGCGCTAAGCGCAAGCCCCGCCGCGCCGCCGACCGTCTGGCCGACGCCCATGGCGAAGCCACCGACGCGCTCGCCGAGGCTCTCGCCCGCGCCCGCGAACGCCTCCCCTGCGATCAGCCGCTGGCCGATCCGTTGCACGATTTCCGGATTCTCGGCGAAAGTCGCGTGGTTGAGACGATCGGCGCCGCGCTTGTCGCTGATATCGACCACGTCTATGCCGGCGTTGGCGAGCGCCGTGCGGTAAGATTTCAGACATCGGATCGATCTGGCCAAGCCGCGGCACATCGCCGGCGAGCAGGCGCGAGGCTCTCAACGCGGCGTCGTTGCGGGATGCGAAGACGGTGAGCCGCGGTCGCGGTTGTCCAATTCCGCGCCATTGCGTGGCGAATACATCGACATCGATATCCGGCGCGGCAAGTATGACGTTGCGGAGCTTCGCCATCACGCGGCCGTCCCTGATCGCCATCTGTCGCAGGGTTTCCATAACCAGCCACGCGCCCATCGAATGGGCCATGACGGTGATTTCGCCGACGCTCGGATCATTCGCCACGCGCCGCAGCGTTTCCTCCAGCGCGTCGCGGGAGAAAATCGTGCTTTCCCGATCGTAAATATATTGAAAAATGCTTCCCCGCGATGGCCATGTGAAGAGGATCGGGGCCGCATCGGCGCCGGAATCATGGGCGATCTGCGCAAACCCATAGACTGCGTCTTCGAAACGATTGTTGAAGCCATGCACGAAAACCAGCACGCGTCGGCTGCGCGGCAGATGTTGCTTCAACCATGCCTGGGGCTGGCGCGCATCCGCCAGCGGGGCGACGGAAAGCGTCGCGAAATCGGTCCGCGGATCGGGCGGCAGGCTCGACGGCCACTGCACCTGGCCAGCCTGCCTGCGGTCGGCCGGCGGGATCGAGACAGCGATGTCGGTTAGCGCGATCCTGCTTTCGCGCTCCCCGCTGAACAGGACGCCAGGATCGCGCGAGGGCGCCCGCGTCGTCGCGACGAGAAGATCGACCTGTGCGGCGTCGGGCGGTCCCGCCGCGATCGGCTCCAAAACGCCGACCGGCCGCCCGCAACCGGCGAGCAGACCGCAGGCCAGAACAAGAGCCGCCAGACGCATCGGTTCCTCGTCTCGAAAAATGCTACGCAGCCTGAATATCGCCGACAAATTTCGAATTTGAATTAACGCTACGCGCGAGGCCACGCCATCTCGCTGCCCGAAGCCCCCATCCTTCGCGGTTCTCATCGGTTTCATATGGAATTGTGGCGAAGGTTGGCGTCGGGCGCCGCTCAGGACGGACTGGCGGCGGGCGGCGTCGCGCCGGAGGTGACGGCGCTCGCCAGCGCATTGCGCAGCGCAAGCTCCTTGGCTTCGTCAAGCGACGTCTTCAGGACGACGCCGCCATAGTCCTTGATCTGGGCGATGACCTTGTCCGCCGTCATTTCGGCGATAAGCACAAACAGGGCCGCATCGCCCGGCTTGATGCTTTCGGCGAGCTGCTTCATGAATGGATCGGGGATGCCGATGTCCGTCAACGCGCCGCCAACAGCGCCGCCCGCCGCGCCCAAGGCGGCGCCAAGAAGCGGATTGAGGAAGAGCACGCCGATCAGCAGACCCCAGAAGCTACCGGAAACGGCGCCAGCCGCCGTCGTGTTGACCACCTGATGCAGCTTGATCTGCCCATCGGCGGACTTCGTCGCAATGACCGCGTCGCCAAGCTTGATCAGATATTCTTTCTGCAGCTCGAAAAGGCGCTTGCGCACCTCTTCCGCCTTTTCTTCGGACGGGTAGACAATGACGACGAGATCGGACATAGGAAAGCACCTCTGTTAGCCATGCGCCGAGAACGCGGCAACATGCGCCGCCGTCCGCGCTTTTACAAGCCGCCGCCGCGAGTTGGGCGCAATCGAGAGGACGAGCCATGGATAGCGCTGTCGTTCGTGTCGCCTGCGCGCTGATCATCGCCTTTCTCGTCATTGGCGCGGTCTATTTCGCCGACGTCGTTTTCGAGCCCGTCGCTTTCGCGCTGTTCTTCATCGCGCTGATCTGGCCGCTGCAGCAGGCCCTGCAAAAGCGGATTCCGCGCGGCGCGGCGTTGATCGTCACCATCGTCACGACAATGGCGATCGTAACCAAGCTCATCTCGATGATCGCATGGGGCGGCGGCCAGGTCGCGCAATGGGTCGCCCGAAATTTCGACCGCTTTCAGAGCCTTTATCTGTCGGCGTCGAAATGGCTCGAAGGCAATGACATTTTCGCCGGTCCCATCATTACCGAACGGTTCAACGTCGCGTGGTTGCTCACTGTGTTTCAGCAGGTCGCGATCAGGATCAACAGCCTCATCGGCTTTTCGCTACTGGTCTTCATCTTCATGGCGATGGGACTTCTCGAGGCCAATGAATTCGGCAAGAACCTTAAGTCGGTCGGCGATGGGACCAACGGCCAAAGGCTGGCGACGGCCGCCGTCAAGATAGCCCGGAAATTTCGCCAATACATGCTGGTTCGCACCGTCGCCAGCGTCGCCACGGGGCTCATCGTCTGGGTCTTCGCCCTCCTCGTCGGGCTCGAACTCGCCGCCGCCTGGGGAGTCATCACTTTTGCGTTGAACTATATTCCCTTTATCGGACCGTTGATCGCGACGGCCCTGCCGAGCCTGTTCGCCCTGGTCCAGACCGGATCATGGGAGATGGCCGTCTTCGTCCTCGCGACTCTGACCATCGTTCAGTTCCTTATCGGCAGCTATTTCGAACCTCTGTTCACGGGAAAAGCTCTCTCCATCTCGTCCTTTTTCGTGGTGTTCGCCGTGTTCTTCTGGGGCTTCATCTGGGGCCTGCCTGGAACCTTCATCGGCGTTCCGATCGCGATCGCCTTCCTCACCATTTGCGAGCAGTTTCCGGGCGCCCGCTGGATCGCCGTTCTCCTCTCCGGCCAGGCGGCCGACGCGAAGCCGGGCCGCCCCTGAGGCCGCCGCTTCGAGGCGCGCAACGCGTGACGCTCCGGCTGGAACGCATTACGATAAGGGCGATGATCGCCCCTGAAACCCGTTTCCGCGAGGTCGAAAGCTGATGGAACAGGCCGCAAACACGATCTCCCGCGATCCCATCCTGGTCGATCTCGCCCTGCAAGGCGGCGGCGCGCATGGGGCCTTCACCTGGGGCGTGCTCGATCGTCTGCTTGAAGAGCCCTGGCTCGAAATCGACGGAATATCGGGAACCTCCGCCGGCGCGATGAACGCCGCCGTGCTGGTGCATGGCTACCAGAAAGGCGGGGCGCATGGCGCGCGCGAGGCGCTTGAGACCTATTGGCGCCGGGTCTCCGAGGCGGCGCGCTTCAGCCCGTTCCGGCGCGGCCCGATCGATATCCTTATGGGCCGCTGGACGCTCAACTCCTCGCCTGTCTACGTCGCAATGGATCTCATGTCCCGCCTCGTCTCGCCCTATGATCTGAACCCGGGCGGCTCCAACCCTTTGCGCGAAATTCTGGCCGAGCTGATCGATTTCGAACGGCTGGCGCAATCGCCGATCCATCTCTTCGTGACCGCCACCAATGTGCGCACCGGCAGGGGCAAGGTTTTCAAGAACGACGCCATCACGCCGGATGTTCTCCTCGCCTCCGCCTGCCTGCCGACCATGTTCCAGGCCATCGAGATCGACGGCGAGGCCTATTGGGACGGCGGCTATTCCGGCAATCCGACGCTCTCCACGCTGGTGCGCGAGTGCAAATCGCAAGACACCATCCTGATCCCGATCAACCCGATCGAACGCGCCGGCGCCCTGCGCACCGCGCCCGAGATTTTGAACCGTCTCAACGAAGTGTCCTTCAACGCGGTCGTCCTCAAGGAGCTGAAAATGATGGCGCTCCTGAGGAAGGTCGCCGATCCCGGCGATGGCGAGGGCGCGCTTTGGGCGAACATGCGCGTTCACCTCGTCCGCAACGACATCATGACCGAACTCGGCGCCTCCTCGAAGCTCAACGCCGAATGGGCCTTCTTCACCTATCTGCGCGACGAGGGACGCAAATCGGCGCAGGCGTTTCTCGACGCGCACGCCCTCGACATCGGGCGCAAATCCACCCTCGATCTTGACGTGCTGCTCGAAGGAATCTGAACGATGGGACTTCTTGGCATCCTCGTCGCACTTGGGCTGCTGATCTGGCTCGCCTATCGCGGCTGGAGCATTCTTCTGCTCGCCCCCGCCGCAGCGATCCTCGCGGCCTTGCTGGCCGGGGAACCCGCTCTCGCCCACTGGACGCAGACCTTCATGCGCAGCGCGGCGCAATTCGTCATGCAGTTCTTCCCGATTTTTCTACTCGGCGCCCTGTTCGGCAAGCTGATGGAGGATAGCGGCTCGGTGTCGACCATCGCGGCCTTCATGACCGAGCGTCTTGGCGCGAAACGCGCGGTGCTGGCGGTGGTGCTCGCCGGCGCGCTCGTCACCTATGGCGGCGTCAGCCTTTTCGTCGCATTCTTCGTCATCGCGCCAATGGCGCATGCGCTGTTCCGGTCGGCGCAAATTCCAAGGCGCCTGATGCCGGCGGCGATCATGCTCGGCGCCTCAACCTTCACCATGTCGGCTCTGCCGGGAACGCCAGCAATACAGAACGCAATTCCGATGCCCTTCTTCGGCACAACGCCATTCGCGGCGCCCGGGCTTGGAATCATCGCCTCCGCCATCATGCTGGCGTTCGGCCTGTGGTGGCTCTCCCGCGCCGAGACCAGGGCCCACGCCAACGGCGAAGGCTATGGCCCCGCCGCCGCCTCCGCTGTCAACGCCCCCGAACACGCGGCCGAAGACCTCACCGTGCGCGAGCGCGCGACGACCGCGGGTTCCTTCGATCCGAACGAGATCGCCCACAGCGCCGAAAGCGCGGCCGGTCCGCATATCGCGCTTGCCGTCTTGCCACTGATCATCGTCATCGGCGTCAATCTTGTCATGTCATTTGTCATATTGCCGCGCCTCGACGCCGCCTTTCTCGCCAAGCCGGTCTGGGGCTCGACCTCGCTATCCGCCGTCGGCGGCGTCTGGGCCGTCGTCACCGCGCTCGCCGCCGCGATCCTTGTGCTGATCATCCTCAATTTCCGGCGGCTGCCCTCGCTGCGCGCCTCGATGGACGCCGGCGCCAATGCGTCGGTCCTGCCCGTCCTCAGCGTCGCCAGCCTCGTCGGCTTTGGCTCCGTCGTCGCGGCGCTGCCGGCTTTCGCGCTGGTGCGGGACTGGGTGCTCGGCATCGAGGGCGGCCCGCTGGTGTCGCTCGCGGTCGCGACCAATGTCCTCGCCGCGCTGACCGGCTCCGCGTCGGGCGGCCTCACCATTGCACTGGATGCCTTGGGGGGCGCCTATATGAAGATCGCCGCTGAGCAGGGCATAGACCCCGGCCTCATGCACCGCGTCGCGGTGATCGGCGCCGGCACGCTCGACATGCTGCCCCATAATGGCGCGGTGGTCACCGTGCTCGCCGTCTGCGGCGCCACCCATCGCGAAAGCTATTTCGACATCGTCATGGTCGGCATCGTCAGCTCGCTCGTCGCGCTCGCCGCGGTGATCGGATTGGGTACGGCGATCGGGTCGTTCTGAGCGCAATGGATGGCCGAGCTTTGTAGTCATCAAATTCTTGGTCGCCGTTCAAAAAGAGCAATAACGAGTTCGGCCGCCCCAAAAGTCAGTTCGGCGCGTGCTGGCCTCCGGGCTCCGGCGCATGTGGGATTCCAGAATGCATCCGGCCCTCGATGTTGTCCTCGTACCACTTCTTTGCAATAGGATCCTGTGGATTCGCGACCCATCTTTGGTAGTTTGCGCGTGCTTCAGGATTGTCGGATGGAATATATTTATACGTCACTTGATAAGGACCGAAGGAGAAGGCTTGTAACCTGATCGAGGTCGAATTCGGAAGAGAGATCTGGACATGATTGCCGCCAAGATATTCAACATGGGTTTGCTCATCGGCGCCAAGAACGAGAAGATCGATACGGCGCTTTGATTCGATGTCCGTAGCGAACACAGTGAGAGAGCCGGAGTCCAGCGCGCCGCAGCTGGTTCCTTCCGTGGAGACAACCCAAACCGAATTTGGAATCTCAACCCGTTCGTCCAACTCCGGGCAGCTGCAGGCCGAGGAAGAGAGCGCCAGCGCGCCAATCGCGAACCAAAGGCGTACGGCGCGCGCCTTCAACACTGGGTCGGATCTCCAGACCATCAAAATCATGGGCTCCCAATCAAGCCTGCTTTATAGTCATCATATCCTGCGTTAATAAAAGGTATATTCCTAGGATTGTTGAACATTGGACCAGATTTATCTCCATTACCAAGCAAATTCGCAGCCCCTGATGCAAGAAGCGCTTGTTTTCTCGTATATCCCGCCGCCGCGGCGACCACACCATAGTTGTAATTTCCAAAATCGATAAAGTCGTGATTGATTTTGCCGTTGATGCTATAAACACGCTGGTAGTCCATCTGCTCGCCGGGGAAAAACAACGCTAACATCGCCGCTTCACGGGCTGGATCCCCGGTTGGCATAGAAAATTCCGTAGGCAACAGACTTAACGCCTCGCCGATCTTCACGTTTTGCGCCAAAGAAACTCCGGCCGGCTGCAGCAGTGGCCCGTGTGTGCGGGGATTTTGAGCCATTGCGCCGTTATTAAGCACGACGGGAACCGGCTCGCCAAGTTTAGGCGGCTCAGCTGCTGCGGCAGGAACACCTCCCTGTGATGCGGCGGGCGAGGCCGAACGGCCCTCCTGTACCGCTGCCGCGCCGCTCACGTCACCCACCGCGCCGCTCGCGCCCGACGTCCAGCGCCCGCTCTCGCGACCGCTCCCGGCCGGCGTGCGCGGCTGGTCCGCATCGAACTTGCCGAAGGGCGGCGGCGGTTCGAGATCAAGCACCTTGTAGATTGCGCGGGGCGTGCAACCGAGCGCCAGCGCCTCTTCGCACAACGCGAGCCTATAAGCGCCCGCTTCGTCGATCTCGGGCAGGCCGGCATGGGCGAGATGGATGTAGGCGAGGCATTTGTCGCCGCGCAACCATTGCTCCGACGCGCGCGCGATGTTGCCGGTCACATGCGGCGACGCAGATTTGCCGAAGGCCGCCGCGAAGCGCACAAATAGTATCGAGTCTTCCTCCCCTTTCAGCGCGAGGCCCGCCGGACGGCCGCGCAAGTCAACGGCCATCTTCGCGATGATGGCGCCGGCGCCAAGCGTCAGGCCGCTATCCGCGAACGCAAGCCTTCGCCGCAACGGCGCCTTCGCCAAACTCCGCCGCAATCCCTCGTCGAATCTTTCGCTAGCCTCCACGAATCGCATCCCCCTCCAATCAATCGCAGCCGGATTAAGCGATGAGAAAGCGCGGTATGTCGAGAGCGGCGCCAAGGCGCAAATGCTTGATAAGACGGGCGTCAGATGGCGTGATGACCGGTCTGCCGGCGGGGCGCAACTGGCCGCGGCGGCGTCCTCGCGCGGCTCCCCCGCGCGGTAGAGCGTGATGTAAAAAACCGGCACGACGAGCAGCGTCAGCAATGTTGCGACGAACAACCCGCCCATGATGGCGAAAGCCATCGGCCCCCAGAACACCGTCGGCGCGATTGGGATGAGGCCAAGCACGGTCGAGATCGCGGTCAGCATGATCGGGCGGAAGCGCGAGAGCGTCGCCTCGACCACGGCGTCCCAGATGTCGCGCCCCTGCCCCCGCTCGGTCTCGATCTGGTCGATCAGGATGACCGCGTTGCGCGCGATCATGCCGGCGAGCGCCAGAATGCCGAGGATGGCGACGAAGCCGAGCGGCCTTTGAAACGCGAGCAGCGCGATGACGATGCCGATCAGCCCCAGCGGAACGGTGGCGATGACGAGAAAGACGCGGCCGAAACTATGCAGCTGCATCATCAGGAACAACAGCATCAGGAACAGCGCGACGGGCAGCAGGGCGAACACCGAGGCCTGCGATTGCGCGCTTTCCTCAACCGTTCCGCCGACGTCGATGTGGTAGCCGTCCGGCAGGCTCGCCCGCAGCTTCTCGATCGCCGGCGTCAGCGAACGCACCGCGCCCTCCGGCGTCGCCCCCGCGCGCACATCCGCCTGCACGGTCAGCGTGGGCACGCGGTCGCGACGCCAGATCAACGGATATTCCTGATCGAAATCAAAACTCGCGACCTGGCTCAGCGGCACGGTGCGTCCATTGGGCAGCGGCAGCTGCAGGGAGCGCAGGGTGGAGAGCGAAACCCGCTGTTCGTCATTCGCCCGCACGACGACATTGACGAGATAAATATCGTCGCGCAGCTGCGTCACCGGCGTTCCGGTCATCACCGTGTTCAACACTTCGGCGAGCGCCTGCGAACTCAAGCCCAGAAGCCGGGCCTGATCCTGATCGATCCTGATGCGGACCTCGCGGGCCGGCTCGATCCAGTCGAAATTGACGAGCCGCAGATTCTGGTCGGCGCCCATGGCCTGACCTAGCTTCAAAGCAATCGCGCGCACTTCCTCAACATCGGGTCCGCTGACCCGATACTGCAGCGGCCAACCAACAGGCGGCCCAAGCTCCAGCGGCGACACGCGCGCGACGACGCCCGGCAATTGCTCGGCAAGCTCCTTTTCAAGCTTTGCATGCAAGCGCTCGCGCGCAGCGACGTCCCTGGCGATGACGACGGCCTGCGAAAAGAAATCATTGGCGAGCTTCACGTCGAGCGGCAGGTAGAAACGGATGGCGCCGCGTCCGACATAAGTGCTCCAGCTGGCGACGTCGGGATCATTCTTCAGCATGGCGTCGAGTTTGGCGGCGGCCTGATCGCTGGCGAAGATCGAGGCGTTTTGCGGCAGCGTCAGATCGACGACCAGTTCGGGGCGGTCGGAGGCCGGGAAGAACTGCCTTGGCACCAGCGGCAGCGCCAGCAGCGACGCGGCGAAACAGCCAAGCGTCACGGCGATCGTGAGCCAGCGCATCCGCATTGCGCCAACGAGGATCGCGCGGAAAATGCGCATGACCGCGCTCGGCTTTTCCGGCGCGCCTGACGCCGGAGCCTTGAGCAGCGCGGCGCCGAGCAGCGGCGCGAACAGCACGGCGACGAACCAGGAGACGATCAGCGCGATGGTGACGACGGCGAAGATCGAGAAGGTATATTCGCCGGCCGCGCTGCGCGCGAAGCCGATCGGCACGAATCCCGCGATAGTGACGAATGTGCCCGTCAGCATCGGCAGCGCCAAAGTCTTGTAGGCGTAGGACGCCGCCCGATCCTTGCTGTCGCCGGCGGCGAGACGGGACGTCATGACATCGACCGTCGTCATGGCGTCGTCGACGAGAAGGCCAAGCGCGATGATGAGCGCGCCAAGGGAAATGCGCTGCAGGTCGATGGAAAGAAATTCCATGATCGGAAACACGATCGCCATCGTCAGCGGAATTGACAGCGCGACGACTGCGCCGGGCCGAAAGCCGAGACTGACGACGCTCACCGCCATGATGATGGCGATCGCCTGCCACAAGGATTCGGTGAATTCGCTGATGGCCGTCCTGACGACGACGGGCTGATCCGACACGAGCGTCGCGTCAATGCCGAGCGGCAGATTGGCGAGGCTGGAATCGATCGCTTTCGTCACATTGCGCCCGAGCGCCAGAATGTCGCCGCCCTCGCGCATGGCGATGGCGAGGCCGATCGCCGGCTTGCCATTGACGCGAAACATCGGCTGCGGCGGATCGGAATAGGCGCGGCGCACCTCGGCGATGTCGCGCAGCCGGATCAACCGCCCGTTCGAGAGGAAATTGACGTCGAGAATGTCCTGTTCGGAGCGGAAGGCGCCGGAGACGCGCAGGGAAAGCTTCTCGTCGCCGGTCTCGAGGGAGCCCGCCGGGCTGACGGCGTTTTGCGCCTGCAACGCGGCGATGAGCGCCGCGCGGTCGACGCCAAGGCCGGCCAGCTGCTTGGTTGAAAACTCGACGAAGATCTGCTCGTCCTGCGCGCCGAGAAGTTCGATCTTCGAGACGTCTGGAACTTGTAGCAGCCGCGAGCGGATGCCCTCGACATAATCGCGCAACTCGCGATGCGTGAAGCCATCGGCGGTGAAGCCATAAATCAAGCCATAGGTGTCGCCAAAATCATCATTGAAGCCGGGGCCGATGACGCCAGCCGGCAAGGTGCGACGAATGTCACTGACGTTCTTACGCACCTGATACCAGATGTCTGGCACATCAGCGGCTTTCGTCGAGCCCTTCAGCGTCACGAAGATGGTCGCAAGGCCGGGCTTCGTGTAGCTGCGCAGAAAGTCGAGGCCGCGCGTCTCCTGCAGTTTGCGCTCAAGGCGTTCAGTAACCTGCTTCAGCGTATCGTCCATGGTCGCGCCGGGCCATGAAGCCTGCACGATCATGGTGCGAAAGGTGAAGGGCGGATCCTCGGCGCGGCCAAGCCGGAAGTAGGAGACGAGGCCGCCGAGCGTCACCGCGATCATGATGAAAACGATGAAGGAGCGGCGCCTCAGCGCCCATTCGGAAAGATTGAGGCCCGTCACGAAGGCGCCCCTAACAGGCGCACCTTCTGGCCCGGATGCAGCGCCTGGACGCCCGCCGTCACGACGATGTCGCCGTCGGCGAGGCCTTGCGAAACCACCACTGTGCCGGGATCGAAGCGCTGAACCTCGACATTGCGCAGCGACACCGTGAGGCTCGACGGATCGACGACCCAGACCGCCGGCTGGCTATTGCCGCTGGTCAGCGCGCTCGCCGGAATCGACATGCCCGGCGTCGCCTCCTGCCGCATGCGTCCCGTCACAGTTGCGCCGAGGAGCATGGCGGCGGGCGAATTCGATCAGGCTGACCCGCACCCGGAAGGTGCGCGTCACCGGATCGGCCTGCGGATCGACCTGACGGATTCGACCCTGCGCTTTCACGGACGGATCGTCGGTCAGCGTCACTGTGATCTCGGGATTTGGCGGCGCCGACCGAATGACCTGGGCGGGAACGTCGAAGACGGCGTCGCGTCCGTCGATGCGGGCGACCTGGAAGATCGTCTGGCCCGGCTGCACGACTTCGCCGGCTTCGGCGGATCTCGCCGTGATCGTGCCCGTCACATTGGCTCCGAGCTGCGTGAAGCTCACGCGGTCCTCTGCGATCTGCAACTGCGCCTGCGCATCGTCCACGCGCGCCTGCGCCGTACGCAGGCCCTGCCGCGCCTGATCGTAGAGCACCCTTGTCGTAAATCCCCGGTCCATCAGCTGGCTCTGGCGATCGAAATTATTGCGGGCCTCGACCAGTTGCCCCTCCGCCGCCGAAACAGCGGCCTGCGCCGATCGCAGAGCATTCAACTCGTCCTGCGGGTCGAGTTTGGCCAGCACCTGGTCCGGCTCGACATGATCGCCGCTGCCGGCCAGTCTTTCGATGATGCGCCCGCCAATGCGGAAAGCCAGAGCCGCCTCGTTCTCGGCCTGGATCTGTCCGGTGAGGGAAACCGTTTCGCCAAGCTCACTTTGAGCGACGGTCACGGTCCGCACCGGGCGCGGCTCCCGCTCCCCCGCCGCCTCCTCTTCCTTGCAGCCGGCGAGCAACAGAGCGAGGGCCGGCAAAAGCAGCAGCGAGCGAGCTGCGCGGCGGCGCGGAGCTTGTGGGACGTCGCAGGAAACCGTCATGCAGTCCTCGATCCTGATGCGCCCGGCAGGAAGCGTTCGGCGCGCGCCAACGGGAACGGGTTCGGGTCGCATCGGCACGCCCCCCCAAGGCTATCGCGCGCACTGTCATTTCATCCTGATTAAACGGGATTCGCGGCGCTGGCGAGAGGGTTGCGATTTCAAGAAAAGAGGCGGACTCCCGACATTCCGCCATACTGCCGTGGCGGAAGAATGGTCGAGGCGGCTTCGCCGCTCACCCCACGGCCAAGCGCGCGGGGCGGGTTCGTGGAAGGCCGCGCCCTGCCCTCGTTCCGGCGCTGGCGGAAGACCATCCAATGCATGCAGTCTGGCGTTTCCCCGCGATGCGCCGCGCCACGGGACGGCGCGGTCCGCAAACCGCCCACGCTTCGTTGCGAAGGCGCAATCCTTCAGCATCCCCGCGGGTCGAGGCTGTTTTGGACACCGGCGCTCGGCGTCATAAGCCGCCGAGCGCTCTGACATTGTCGAAACGGAAGATCGTGGCCTCCGCATATTTGGCGTCAGCCGATTGGCCGAGCAGCGATCCGTTTCAGAAGCCGACCTAGTATTTCGCGACGACCGGCGCCGGAGCCCCGAAGTTGAACTTGTAGTTCAGACCCGCGCGAACAATGTTGCCATTGTGCTGGACCCTGCCGCTCAGGCTGGAGAACTCCGGATTGCCGTTAAGATCGGTATTTTGATAGTATGTCGTCGCGGTTGAATAGCCAAGGTCATAGTAGAGATACTCGACTTTAACCGACCAGTTGGACAAATTGCCGGGCAAGGCATATTCGAGGCCACCGCCGACTGTCCAGCCAACGTTCCGGTGGCTCGAGAGATACACGGCAACGGCTGGGTCGGCCACCACATTGTACTCCGAGAAGGATGCAGTGGACTGACCGAAAGCCAGGCCGCCCGTGGCGTAGATCAACAGACGATCGATCGGCGTCCATCCGAACCGGCCGCGTAAGGTTCCCAGCCAATCAAGTGACTGGCTGCTCTGAGTCGCATTGGGAAAGATGAAAACGTCGTTGGCGAGCACGGCGCTTGTAATGCCGCGCCCGGTTGCGCCGTCGATATCGGCTTCGAGACCCAACACGAAATTGTTCAGCTGATAATTATAGCCGATCTGGCCGCCGCCGATAAAGCCGGACACTCTGGAAGTGCCGGTCGTGGGTATGACGCCAAAGGCTTGCGCGACGCCGTAACCACCACCGACGTCCAACCCGCTGCTGTCGGTCGTCGAGAACTGCATGGTCGAATTCCGCCAATGGGCGCCGGCGTTGACGCCGGCATAGACGCCGGTCCAGTCGTAGAGAGCCGGGGCAGCCGGGGGCGCTACCTGAGGGGGAAGGTCGGCCGCGAAGGCCACACCACCGAGCGCGACGGCGCCCGCCGATGCCAAGAGTGCCAAGCGTAGCATCAGTATCTCCTCCAAAGACTAGAATGATCCCTTCGGCGATGACGACCATCGCTCTCAAACGGAAAACTACGCCGATTTTGCGGGCGCTCAAAACGTTCTCGGGCCAAGGATCGCGTTATCTGGACGCCTGTGCCAAAAACGCAACAAATATTGAGGGCGAATACAGGAAATCAGCCCCTCCCCGAGTTTTGTGACTTTTGCGCGACAAACAACAATTCCGCATTCCACACCATTGCTTCAAATAGCGGCAATTGCCGGAATGGAATTGCCCCGCTCTACTAGACGACTCCACATTATCCCTGAGCAGCCCCGAGTTTCACTCAAAGCACCACAGTGAACAATGACGAAATGTATCATACAATAAACGTATTGTTTCAGTTTTATGCCTCGAAACGCAACTAACACTGCAAACAAGTCCAATTTTCAAAAATTTATACCTTGTTTAATTCAAATCCGAATCTACAATTCGGTGCCCAATGGCAGCCACAATTTGAACAATTTTTTCTCGGGGGAGAAATTTATGAAGCGAAAACTTTACCCTATCGCGATGAGTGCGATGCTTTTCCTGGTTTTGTCCGCAGGCGAATTTTCCGCCCAAGTGAAAATGTGCGGAATGCGGCCCTGCGCGAATCAACCGCCGCCGACTCCACCGGCAGGTTCCTGCCAGCCCTCGAGTTCGCTGACCGTGCTGGTCCAGAGTCCGAACGTGACCGCCTATGTCCCCAAGGGGAGTTGGAGCGGCGGGTCGACGGGCGTTTCGGTCGTCAACGTGGAAGGCGCCAGCATCACAAACACACTGGTCCCGACGTCGAACGTTGTGAATTCCTGCGCTTCGAACCCGCTGACGGGCAAGACTGTATGCACGGCGAACAACACCGCTGTTTATGTGCTCTCCGGCACGACGATCGCCAACACCCTCACGAGCGGGGGGACCGGATCAATTAGTTTCTCCGGCGGCACCTGCACAGACTGCGGCGTCGCGATGGACGCCGTGCACAACAAGGCTGTGATTGGGCTCGCGATTGGCGGCGCGGCTGGATTTCAGTTCCTCAATCTCGCTACGACGCCCCCGACATTCGAGGCGCCGTTCAAATCGCCCGCGGGCATAATTTCGGAAGACCCGCTGATCGATCCCAGCCGTAACCTTTTGCTCTCTGCCTCCGAAGCGAACAATTACGAAATCGTCAACATCGCAAACTCCCTGGCGCCAAAGTTTTTTGAAAAAAAACCGATCAATACTAGCGGCGAGGCGGATTCTTCGGGTGAGGACTGCACGACCGGGATCGCACTTGCGCCGTTCGAATTTACCAATCAGGTGTTCCTCGCAGATTTGACCCAAGCAACTTTCACTCCTGGCTCGCCGGGCACGTGGATCGCGCCTTCGCAGGTCAAGACTCTGACGGAGGCAGTCCTGTCGGCGGGCGCGAGCGGCATTGCGGTCGCGCAGGGAACTCATCTGGGCATCGTGTCGGGTGAATTCGGCGGCGGCGCGATCACCGCGATCAGGCTCCCCGCGACATCTGGCGCCGGAACGCCCGACATATCCGACTGGGTGACCTGCAGCATTCCCGGTGGCTTCCAGAATGGTCTTGATCCGCACACGGTCACCGCCTATCAGAGCCCGAACGGCGCCAAGGACGCGATCGCGCTGCTCGCGAACGGAGGCGCGACCCAACTTGCGGTGGTTGACCTCACCAAAATGCTGAACGCGACGATCGTTCCGCGAACCGCGGGCGGCCATGGCTGCGCGTCGGGCACGCTTCCGGGGACCGTGGCGACATTCCTCGCAGTCCCGTAAGGCGATAAAATCGGAGGAGCGAAATCAGGAGCCGCGCCGTCTGCGCGGCTCTTTTCGTTTCATGCGCTTTCACGGAGCGCCCAGGAACCGCGATCACGGACCCGACGCCGCATCTGTGACGCCGGCGCGCGCCAAGGGTGGCGCATCGGGCAGACAGCCAAGCTCCGCGAGAATTCGCCGCAGCGCCGCATCGAGCGGCGTATGCGGCTCCGTCCCGAGCAAGGACACAAGCTTTGCATTATCGAGCCGAAGCGGAATGCGCCACAGATAGCGCATCTCGAGCAACTCCCTGAAGAACGGCGAAAATGGCGCGCCAAGGTAGATCGAGACCCACGGAAAGCGGCGGATCGGCAGATCCGGCCTTCCGCAAACGCGCCGAACCGCCTCCGCCATCTCGGCTCCGCGCGGAAGCCAGTGGCCGCCGAAATGCAGGACTTCGAACGCCGGCAGCGAAGCCTCAATGGCGGCGAGGCGCGCCGCCGTCTCCGCAAGGTCCGGCAGGTAAGCCCAGGCGTGTCCGACTTCTGGATCGCCGGGATAGGTCACCGAACGCAACGGCGCTCCTGGCTTGACCATGACATCCCTGAACCACGAATTCGGCTGACGCGGGCCGAAGAAATCTCCGGCGCGCAGGACGAGGGAGCGAACGCCGTCATTCGCCGCCGCTCTTTAACATCGCCTCCATCTCGACCCGAATGGCGCCCTTGCGCGTCAGCGGATGCTGCGGCGACGCCTCTGCGATGACGGCCCAGGCATCCGGCCCGAAATTATAGACGCTCCCGGGATAGATCAGCCGCGCTCCGCTTGCACGCGCCGCCCCGATGGCGTTCCTCAGCATCGGAATAGCGAGACCGCGCCAGTTTTTATACTTCGGCGGGTTGGCGCCATGGAAGATCACTGCCGCGCCCTGCGCCGCCGCCGTCACGTCGCCCGAGTTCATCGCGTCGCCGGCGACCCACTCGACGGCTCCGACCCAGGCCGCCCGGCGCTTTGCATCATCGGGGCGGCGCGCAAGGCCCCGCACATGCCACCCATCCGCGATCAGCGCCCGCGCGACCTCGCCGCCAATTCCGCCCGTGGCGCCGACGACGAGCGCCATTTTCTGCTCTTCCTGAGGTGAATCATTGCGGTTCATGGCCGGCCCT
Organism: uncultured Alphaproteobacteria bacterium; assembly: GCA_963767805.1. Classification (GTDB taxonomy): domain Bacteria; phylum Pseudomonadota; class Alphaproteobacteria; order Rhizobiales; family Beijerinckiaceae; genus Methylocapsa. Next base: position 34,003 of record CAVYFP010000034.1, read on the forward strand.
TTTTTTTGCTAAGTCGAGCCGAATATGCCGGCGCCTCAACCGCAAAGGAATTGCATATGTATGATAGATTGCTATACATTTTCGAATGGCTATACGCGAACCCGGCTGGGAGCTTTACCGAACCTTTCTGGAGGTCATGCGTGACCGCAGCCTTTCCGGCGCCGCGCGGCGCCTCGGCCTCAGCCAGCCCACGATCGGCCGGCATATCAATGCGCTCGAAGCTGCGCTTCAGCTCCCCCTTTTCTCGCGTTCGCCGCGGGGGCTGATTCCGACGCAGGAGGCCCATGGCCTCATGCCGCATGCCGAGGCGATGGCCGCCGCGGCGGCCGCCTTCGCCCGCGCGGCTTCCGGCGAAGCGGCCGCCGAGCGCGGCGTCGTGCGCGTGACCGCGAGCGAGGTGATGGGCGTCGAAGTCCTGCCGAAAATACTCGCTGATTTCCGGCGCGCGCATCCAGGCGTCGAACTCGAACTCGCGCTCACCAACCGAAATGAAGATCTGCTGCGCCGCGACGCCGACATCGCTGTCCGCAATGTCCGCCCGACGCAGCACGCGCTTGTCGCGCGCCGCATCGGAAAGGTGACGCTGGGGCTTTACGCCCATAAGGATTATCTCGCCAAATTCGGCACGCCGAATTCGATCGCCGACATCACCGCGCATCGCCTCATCGGCTTCGACAGGGACGACCATTCCTTCCGCTCGGTTGGTCCCCTCCCCACCGAGATCACGCGCGAAAACTTCGGCTTCCGCTGCGACAGCGATCTCGCCCAGCTCGCGGCGCTGCGCGCCGGCGTCGGGATCGGCGGATGCCAGGCCAATCTCGCCGCGCGAACGCCGGAACTTGAACCGGTCCTGCCAAAAACGATCCAGTTCTCGCTGGAGGTCTGGCTCGCCATGCATGAAGATCTGAAATCAACGCTGCGGGTTCGCCTGCTGTTCGATCATCTCGCCATCGGTCTCAAGGCTTACGTCCGGAGCGGCCAGAACCCCCTTGCGTCTTGATTTCGTTTGGATCTGGAGCCGCGTGAGGGCGCGGGCCGCCGGGGTCGATCGCGATGATGAAATTGTGACGCCGAGCGCCGGTTGATTTTATAGCGTCTCGGGTTGTTTTGCCGCAAGGACAACAGCCGGCGAGCCAGCGAGGATCGTCCTGAAGACCTTGCTCTATTGAAGTAAAATTTGGCCGCCTCTCCCCCAAACGCGGGACAGTTGGTCTTCAATCGCTGATCTCCGACTCGCTTCGGACCGCAAGAGTCCAGTCTTTACGCGATCATTATATCGGCCGCCCAACTTCCCTATCGAACCTTGAGGTCGATCGGCCTCATAGACCCTTCGAGACTCAAAAGGAGGCTTTTATGTACGATCTCGCCTTTATCGCGCTCGGCCTTGGCCTTATCGGCCTGCTGTGCGCCTACGCCAACGCGCTCAAAAACGTCTAGGGGAGGGTGAAATGTTCGAGCCGCTCCTTGGCCTCGCCGTCGCCGTCGCGCTCGGCGTCTACCTCCTCATCACGCTTTTGAAGCCCGAGCGCTTCTAGCTTCCTGTTCTGGCGCCCATTTCTTTACGGGAAATAGCGTCCGCTTCGCACCAAGTCGCTCTTGATCGGTCGGCTAATTTTGCGCCCGGCGCATGGCGCTGCAAGGGTGCTTCCGCATTTTCCGGAGTTGTCACATGTCCCTTAATGGCTGGCTTCAGATCGGCCTTCTTTTCGCGGTTCTGCTCGTCTTGCTGAAGCCGCTGGCGTCCTATATGACCCGCGTCTTCTCCGGCGAAAGGACCTTTCTCTCTCCAGTGCTTGGTCCGGTTGAAGCGGTCTTCTACAAAGCGGCCGGCGTCGATCCGGCGCGGGAGCAAGGCTGGCTCGCCTATACTTTGGCGATGCTGATCTTCAGCGCGGCTGGCTTCCTTTCGCTCTACGCCATCCTGCGGCTGCAATCTCTTTTGCCGTTCAATCCGCAGGCCTTCGACAATCTCAGCCCCGATCTCGCCTTCAACACCGCCGTCAGTTTTTTAACCAACACGAACTGGCAGTCCTACGGCGGCGAAACGACCATGAGCAACTTCAGCCAGATGGTCGGGCTGACGGTTCACAACTTCCTCTCCGCCGCGACCGGCATCGCCCTCGCGCTCGCCTTCACCCGCGCCTTCGCCCGCTCCGGCGTCGCGACGCTCGGCAATTTCTGGGTCGACCTCACCCGTACGACGCTCTACGTGCTGCTACCGCTCGCGATCATCGTCGCTCTTTGCCTGCTCGCGCTCGGCGTGCCGCAGACGCTCAACGGCACAGTCGACGCCACCACTCTCGAAGGCGCCAAGCAGACGCTTGCAATGGGCCCGATGGCGAGCCAGGAGGCGATCAAGCAGCTCGGCACCAATGGCGGCGGCTTCCTCAACGTCAATTCCGCGCACCCCTTTGAGAACCCCAACGCGCTCTCGAACTTCCTGGCGATCTTCAGCATGCTCGCGATCTCGTCCGCGCTGGTCGTCAGTTTCGGGCAGATGGTTGGAAAAGCGCGCCAGGGCTACGCCCTTCTGGCGGCGATGGGCGTTCTGCTTATCGCCGGCGTCATCGTCGTCTATGCCGCCGAGACCTACGGCAATCCGATCCTGACCGCGCTCGGCGTCGATCCCTCGGCCGGCAATCTCGAGGGTAAGGAAATGCGCTTCGGCCAGGCCATGACCGCCCTCTTCGTCGCCGTGACGACGGGCCTTTCCTGTGGCGCCGTCAACGCCATGCACGCCTCGCTGACTCCGCTCGGCGGCCTCGCGCCCCTCTTCCTGATCCAGCTTGGCGAAGTACTGCCGGGCGGCGTTGGATCCGGCCTCTACGGCATCCTCGTCTTCGCCGTTCTGACCGTGTTCATCGCGGGCCTGATGGTCGGCCGCACGCCGGAATTCCTCGGCAAGAAGATCGAAATTCGCGAGATGAAATTCGCCATGCTGGCGGTGCTGATCCTGCCGCTCGCGATTCTGTCCTTCACCGCCATATCGGCCATGCTGCCGCTCGCGCTCGCAAGCCTCGCCAACGCCGGGCCACACGGCCTAACCGAAATCCTCTACGCCTATTCCTCAGCCGTCGGCAACAATGGCTCGGCCTTCGCCGGCCTCAACGCCAACACGCCATGGTTCAACACGACACTCGGCATCGCGATGATGGCCGGAAGATTTGGCTATGTCGTGCCGGTGATGGCGATCGCCGGATCGCTCGCGGCGAAAATCAAGGTTCCGCAATCGCCCGGCACATTCCCGACTGACAAAGCCCTGTTCGTCGGCCTTCTCGTCGGCGTCATCGTGATCGTTGGCGGCCTGCAATTTTTTCCCGCGCTCGCGCTCGGCCCAATCGTCGAACATTTCCTGATGCTCGCCGGCAAGACTTTCTAAGGAATCCGTCATGTCCAGCAAAGCCCAAGCAACGTCTTTGTTCAATGCGCCGCTTCTCGCCGCCGCTCTGAAAGACGCCTTCATCAAACTCAATCCGCGCCAGTTGCTGCGCAACCCCGTGATCTTCGTCACCGAAGTCGTGGCGGCTCTTGTCACGGCGCTGTGGCTGCGCGATCTCGTCGGTCATAACGGCGAGGCGGGCTTCTCAGGCCAGATCGCCGCGTGGCTGTGGTTCACGGTCCTGTTCGCCACCTTCGCCGAAGCCGTCGCCGAAGGGCGCGGCAAGGCGCAGGCAGAAAGCCTCAAGCGGACCAAATCGGACCTCGTGGCGAAAAAGCTCGCCTCGGCCGACACGTCGATCCGCGCGTTCCAGACGGTTCCGGCGACGCAGTTGAAGCGCGGCGACATCGTCGTCGTCGAGGCCGGGGACCTCATCCCTGGCGATGGCGACGTCATCGAGGGGCTCGCCTCGGTCAATGAAAGCGCCATCACCGGCAAATCGGCGCCGGTCATCCGCGAATCCGGCGGCGACCGCTGCGCCGTAACGGGCGGCACGATGGTGCTCTCCGACTGGATCAAGGTGAAGATCACCAGCGAACCGGGTTCATCCTTCATCGACCGCATGATCGCGCTGGTCGAAGGCGCGGAGCGGCAGAAGACGCCGAACGAACTCGCGCTCTCGATCCTGCTTTCCGGCCTCACCCTCATCTTCCTCATCACCGTCGTGACCTTGTGGGGCCTCGCCAATTATTCGGCGACGGCGCTCTCCGTGGTCGTGCTCGTCGCGCTGCTCGTCACTCTGATCCCGACGACGATCGGCGGCCTTTTATCGGCGATCGGCATCGCCGGCATGGACCGGCTGATCCGTTTCAACGTCATCGCCACCTCCGGCCGCGCGGTCGAAGCGGCGGGCGACGTCGATACGCTGCTGCTCGACAAGACCGGCACCATCACTTACGGCAACCGCATGGCGACGGAGCTTTTCAACGTCCCCGGCATCGGCGAGCAACGCATGGCGGAAGCCGTGTTGCTTGCGAGCCTCGCCGACGAGACGCCCGAAGGCCGTTCGATCGTGGCGCTCGCCAAGGCCGATTACGGCGTCAAGGAACCAGACCTTTCCGCCAGCCCGGCGAAAATCATTCCCTTCTCGGCGCAGACCCGCCTCTCCGGGATCGACCTCGACGGACGTTCGGTCCGCAAAGGCGCCGTCGACGCGATATTGAAACTCGCTGGACTAAAGGCCGAAGCCGCTCCCCTCGCCTTCCGCCAGGCCGTCGATCAGATCGCGCGCTCCGGCGGCACCCCGCTCGGCGTCAGCGAGAATGGCGTCCTGCTCGGCGTCATCCATCTGAAGGACGTCGTCAAGCCGGACATCAAGGAGCGCTTCGCCGAATTGCGCGCCATGGGCATCAGGACCGTGATGGTGACGGGCGACAATCCCATCACCGCCGCGGCCATCGCCTCCGAGGCCGGCGTCGACGATTTCATCGCCGAGGCGACGCCTGAAGACAAGCTCGCCTATATCCGCAAGGAGCAGACCGGCGGCCGGCTGATCGCCATGTGCGGCGATGGCGCCAATGACGCGCCCGCGCTCGCCCAGGCCGATGTCGGAGTCGCCATGCAGACCGGCACGCAGGCCGCGCACGAGGCCGGCAACATGGTCGACCTCGACAGCAATCCGACAAAACTCATCGAGATCGTCGGCATCGGCAAGCAGCTCTTGATGACGCGCGGGTCGCTGACCACATTTTCGATCGCGAATGACGTCGCCAAATATTTCGCCATTCTACCCGCGCTGTTCATAGCAACCTATCCCGAACTCAGCGCGCTCAACATCATGCATCTCACCTCGCCGAAATCCGCGATCCTGTCGGCGATCATCTTCAACGCGCTGATCATCATCGCCCTCATTCCGCTGGCGCTGAAGGGCGTCGAATACAAGCCGGTCGGCGCCGCCGCCCTGCTTCGCCGCAACCTCCTCGTCTATGGCGTCGGCGGCCTCATCGCGCCCTTCATCGGCATCAAGGCGATCGATCTCATCGTCTCGGCCGCGCATCTCGTTTAAGGAGACAACACGCATGTTGCAGCATTTGCGCCCCGCCCTCGTCCTGCTCGCGCTGTTCACGCTGTTGACCGGGCTCGCCTATCCCTTCGCCCTTCTCGGCATCGCCGCCGCGCTGCCGGAACCCGCCAACGGCAGCCTCGTCAAAAACGCCGACGGAACTCGTCATCGGATCGAGCCTCATCGGGCAGAATTTCACCAAGGACATTTACTTCCATAGCCGTCCCTCGGCGACAAGCGCGACCGATCCGAATGACGCGACGAAAACCATCGACGCGCCTTATAACGCCGATAATTCATCGGGCTCGAATCTCGGGCCGACCTCCGCCAAGCTGGTCGACCGCGTCAAGGCCGACATCGAGACCCTGCGCAAGGATGACGGGCTCGCCGGCCCCATCCCCGCCGATGCGGTGACGACCTCCGGCTCCGGCCTTGATCCCGATATCTCTCCGGCTTACGCCAAGGCGCAGGTTGCGCGCGTCGCCAAGGCGCGTAATCTCACCGAGGCGCAGGTCGCGGCGCTGGTCGAAGCCAATATCTCGGGGCGTTTTTTGGGCATTCTCGGGGAGCCACGCGTCAACGTCCTCGCGCTGAATTTGGCGCTCGACGGAACCGGCGCGAAATAAGCTTCTGGAGCGGCATGTGGAAAAGTGGAAATCGCTTTTCGTCCAGCATCGCGCACTAAACTATTTGAATCGATCGCCTTCATGATCTTGGATCAAACGATCCAGGATCATCGCGATCTGGAGAGCGGATTTCCTCATTCTGGGCGGCAATGGCGGGCTTTGAACGCAAAGGCGAAAAGCAGCGGCCGGATCCAGACGCGCTTCTGGCGCTGGCGAACAAGGACGCGCGGGGCAAGCTCACCATCTTTCTCGGCGCCGCGCCCGGCGTCGGCAAGACCTACGCCATGCTGTCGCGCGCGCGCAGCCTCAAGGCGGACGGCGCCGACATCGTCGTCGGCATCGTCGAGACGCATGGCCGCTCCGAGACGGCGGCGCTGGTCGAGGGCCTCGAAGTCCTGCCGCGGCGCGTCGTCCCCTATCAGGGCCATGATCTCGAGGAATTCGACATCGACGCCGCCCTTGCGCGCCGGCCCGGCATCATCATCGTCGATGAACTTGCCCACACCAACGCGCCCGAAAGCCGCCATCCCAAGCGCTACCAGGACGTCGAGGAGCTGATCCGCGCCGGGATCGACGTCTGGACGGCGATGAACATCCAGCATCTCGAAGGCCTGTCCGACGTCGTCGCGCGCATCAGCGGCGTCGCCGTGCGCGAGACCGTGCCGGACAGCGTCCTGAAGCTCGCCGCGGAAGTCATTGTCGTCGACATCACCCCGGCCGAACTGATCCAGCGCCTCAAGGACGGCAAGGTCTATGTGCCGGAGAATGCGCGCCGGGCCATTGACGGCTTCTTCAAGCCGGCGACGCTGACCGCCCTGCGCGAACTGGCGCTCCGCCGCACGGCGGACCGGGTCGACGACCAGATGGTCGATTTCCTGCGCCAGAACGTCATCGAAGGCCCGTGGGCGACCGCCGAGCGCCTGCTCGTCTGCGTCGGGCCGAACGCCTGTTCGGAAAAGCTCGTGCGCGCGGCGAGCCGGCTGGCCGACGGGCTCAACGCGCCCTGGACCGCCGTGCATGTCGGGCGCGACGGCGACGAATTGAAGCCAGACGAGAGCGCGCGCATCGACGCAACGCTGCGCCTCGCGGAACGGCTCGGCGCCGAGACCCTGCGGGCGACGGCGGCCGATTTCGCCGCCGAGATCCTGCGCATCGCCCGCCGCGAAAACGTGACCCAGATCGTGCTCGGCCGTTCGACATCCAGCTTGTGGACGCGTCTGCGCGGCAAATCCCTCAGCGACGCCATCATGCGGCAATCGGCCGATATCGGCGTGCACATCATCGCCGATCAGGAAGGGGCGACCGAGCGGCCGCGCTGGCGCTGGCCAAAGTTCGATATTTCAGCTGTCCGCGCTTTCGCCACGGCAGCGTCGGTCGCCTGCGCGGTCCTGATCGGCCTTGGCCTGCAGATGCTCGTCAAGCTGCCCAATCTCTCGATGCTGTTCATGATGGCCGTTCTGCTCTGCGCCATCAATTTCGGCCGGTGGTACGCCGTTGCGGCGGCTGCGCTTTCGTTCTTCGCCTATAATTTCTTCTTCATCCAGCCGGTCTACACGCTGACCATCGCCGAGCCGCATGAACTCTTCGCGCTGATCGTATTTTTGATCGTCGCGGTCGTCGCCGGCGGGCTCGCCGGGCGCGTGCATGATGAGGCCGAAACCGCGCGGAGGCGCTCGGCCTCGACGCAAGCGCTCTACGAATTTTCACGAAAGCTTTCGGGCGCGGCCAAGCTCGACGACGTCCTGTGGGCGAGCGCCTCGCAATTGCGCGCCGCGCTGAAGGCCGACGTCGCTCTCCTGCTTCCCGAAGACGGCGAGCTTTTGGCGAGGCTCACGTGGCCGCCGGACACGACGCTCGACGGCACCGACATGACGGCGGCGCGCTGGGCGCTCGAAAAGGCCGAGCCGGCCGGCCATGGCACCGGGACGCTGCCCAATATCGCCTTCCAGTTTCGCCCCCTGCTCACGCCGCGCGGCGCGATCGGCGTCTGCGGCTTCCGCCAGGCGACCTCGGCGCCTGCCCTCGACGCCGGGCAGGAGCGCGAACTCGCCGCCCTGCTCGACCAGACCGCGATCGCGCTCGATCGCGCCCTGCTGACGCGCGAGAGCGCAAAAACGGCGGCGCTGGAGCAGAGCGAGAAACTGAGTTCGGCGCTGCTTTCCTCGCTGTCGCATGATTTGCGCACGCCGCTGGCCTCGATCGTCGGCGCTGTCACCAGCCTGCGCCAGCTTGGGGCCCAGATGAGCGCCGCGAGCCGCGACGATCTTCTGATCTCGATCGAGGAAGAGGCGGCGCGCCTGTCCCGTTTCGTCTCCAATCTCCTCGACATGACGCGGCTCGAAGGCGGCGCACTGAACGCAAAGCGCGATTGGGTCGATGTCAGCGACGTGATCCGCGAAGCGGCGGAGCGCGGCCGAAAGACTTTTCCGGGCCGTGCGATCGATGTTAGCCTCGCGGCCAACCTGCCTTTCGTGCGCGGCGACGGCGCGCTGCTGCGGCAGGTGCTGTTCAATCTGATCGACAACGCCAACAAATATGGCGGCGCCGATGCGCCGACAGCGATTTTCGCCCGGCGCGAAGGGAACGATCTGGTGATCAGCGTCACCGATCAGGGCAAGGGGATTCCACCAGCCGATCTCGAACGAATCTTCGACAAATTCTACCGTCGCGGCAAAGTCGACGGGCGGCTCGCCGGAACCGGCCTTGGCCTCTCGATCAGCCGCGGTTTCATCGAGGCTATGGGCGGGACCATCAAGGCCGAGAGCCCGGCGCTGCGCAAACGCGGAACCCGCATCGTCATCCGCCTGCCGGCGGCCGACGCCAATGTCGGCGAAAGGAGCCCGCCGTGAGCGAGGACCGCATTCTCGTCGTTGACGACGAGCCGCAAATTCAAAGATTCCTGAAGCCCGCGCTGAAAGCCGCGGGCTATGACGTTCTAAGTGCGGACACGGGCGCGCAGGCGCTGAAAGCGATCGCCGTCTCCGCGCCCGACGTCGTCATTCTCGATCTTGGCCTGCCCGACATGGACGGCAAGGACATCATCAAGGAGGTGCGCGCCTGGTCGCGCGTGCCGATCATCGTCCTCTCCGCGCGGGATCGCGAGAGCGAAAAGATCGCGGCGCTCGATCTCGGCGCCGATGATTATGTCGAAAAGCCCTTCGGCATCGGCGAACTTATCGCCCGCATCCGCGCGGCGCTGCGCCACAAGGCCGAAGGCGCCGGCGAAAGCTTGCGGATCGAGGTCGATGGCCTCGTGGTCGACACAGTGAAGCGCGTCGTCACGCGCAATGGCGAGCCCATTCGGCTGACGCCGACCGAATATGACCTTCTCGCAATCCTCGTCCGGCACGCGGGACGCGTCGTCACCCATCGGCAATTGCTTGGCTCAGTGTGGGGCCCGGCGCATGTCGAGGATACGCAATATCTGCGCGTGTTCATCGGCCAGCTGCGCGGCAAGATCGAAACGGATCCGGCGAACCCCCGCGTGATCCAGACCGAGCCCGCGATCGGCTACAGATTTATCGGCGGCGAAAGCTGAGCGTCATGGCGTCGCATCTTGCGGCCGCCGTCATCAATGGTGGAATGAAGTTGGCGCCGCTTCCGGCCTCGCCCCGGACTATTTCCAGAAACGAAAATAGCGACCGTCTTTCAATGCAACGACGGAATGTATCTGGTGAGCGCGATGGGACTCGAACCCATGACCCTCTGAT
>CAVYFP010000035.1:0-15310 GCA_963767805.1 uncultured Alphaproteobacteria bacterium
CTGGAGCGGGCGAAGGAATTTCGAACCCTCGACCCCAACCTTGGCAAGGTTGTGCTCTACCCCTGAGCTACACCCGCATCCATGCTGCAGGCGCTGACGCCGACGGGCTTCGCTATATGGCGCAAACAATTTCCGAATGCAACCGCCTCTTTCGTCCTTTTCCGCCCCCTGACGCGCCGGTCGCAGGCGGCCCGCGCCCGGAAGCCATCATAGAGCCATCTTTCAGTTGATCTTGGAGCGCTGCGCCGGCTATCCACAGTCTTTCCAGCCTGAAACGACCGTTTCGGGGCCTAATGTATATTGGCTTCGGCAAACATTCGTCAGACTTTCCGCATGGGCCGGCCTCCACCGGACGCGGATAAATCAATCAATCGCCGCGCCTTTGTCCGCGCGGCCCAAATGGAGACTGGATTTGGCACGTATAGCTGGCGTCAACATACCGACCAATAAACGGGTCGTCATCGCCCTTCAATATATCCACGGCATCGGCCCGAAAAAAGCCGAGGAGCTTTGCGCCAAGGTGAATATCCCGGCCGAGCGCCGCGTCGCCGAACTAACCGACGCCGAAGTCCTGCAGATCCGCGAGACGATCGACCGCGACTATATGGTCGAAGGCGACCTTCGTCGCGAAGTCGCCATCAACATCAAGCGCCTGATGGACCTTGGCTGCTACCGCGGCCTGCGCCATCGGCGTCAGCTGCCCGTACGCGGCCAGCGCACGCACACCAACGCCCGCACCCGCAAGGGCAAGGCCAAGCCGATCGCCGGCAAGAAGAAGTAAGTCGGACCAGCCGAAAGCGGCGCGGCTGGAGCCCAGGGCTCCGGGCGCGCTTTCGCCGGTTTATAAAACCCATCTGATCGATCCGGCGCGTCGCCAACGGACGGCGGCGTCAATCGATCGCAACCCGAGCGCCTGGCATTACGGGCGCGCCTGAAGGTAAAGTAAATATGGCCAAGGAAGCTACCCGCGTTCGCCGCCGCGAACGCAAGAACATCGTCTCGGGCGTCGCCCACGTGAATTCGACGTTCAACAATACGATGATCACCATCACAGACGCCCAGGGCAACACGATCTCGTGGTCCTCCGCCGGCACGATGGGTTTCAAGGGCTCGCGCAAATCGACGCCCTACGCCGCGCAGATGGCGGCCGAGGATTGCGCCCGCAAGGCCGCAGAACATGGCATGCGCACGCTTGAGGTCGAGGTTTCGGGTCCGGGTTCGGGCCGTGAATCCGCGCTGCGCGCGCTGCAGGCCGCAGGCTTCACCGTGACCTCCATTCGCGACGTGACGCCGATCCCGCATAATGGCTGCCGCCCACGTAAGCGCCGGCGCGTTCGAGGCGGCGAGCGAAACAGCATTTTCGAGCGAAGCGGAGCCCGCTTCGCTCGAAGCATATGCGGGAAAGCGAAGCTGGACCCGCCATTATTCAGAAATTTGTCCGGGCGCCCGACGGCGCCGCAACCGTCAGAGAGGCTCTTTCGTGATCCAAAAAAATTGGCAAGAGCTCACCAAACCGAACAAGCTCGAAATCATCTCGGGCGATGATCCGAAGCGCTTTGCGACCATCGTCGCCGGTCCGCTCGAGCTTGGCTTCGGCCTCACGCTCGGCAATTCGCTGCGCCGGATCCTTTTGTCGTCGCTTCAGGGCGCGGCGATCACCTCCGTCCATATCGACGGCGTCCTGCATGAATTCTCCTCGATCCCGGGCGTCCGCGAGGACGTGACCGACATCGTGCTGAACATCAAGGACATCGCGATCAAGATGCCGGGCGATGGCCCCAAGCGCATGGTCCTGAAGAAGCAGGGACCCGGCAAGGTCACAGCCGGCGACATCCAGACGACGGGCGACATCGCGATCCTGAACCCCGGCCTCGTCATCTGCACGCTCGACGAAGGCGCCGAGATCCGGATGGAATTCACCGTCAACACCGGCAAGGGCTATGTCGCGGCGGACCGCAACCGCGCCGAAGACGCGCCGATCGGGCTCATTCCGATCGACAGCCTCTATTCGCCGGTGAAAAAGGTCAGCTATCGCGTCGAGAACACCCGCGAGGGACAGAACCTCGATCTCGACAAGCTCACGCTGCAGGTCGAGACAAATGGCGCGCTGACGCCCGAGGACGCCGTGGCTTTCGCCGCCCGCATCCTGCAGGATCAGCTCAATGTCTTCGTCAATTTCGAGGAGCCGCGCCGCGTCGAACTGACGCCGTCGATCCCCGAACTCGCCTTCAACCCGGCTCTGCTCAAAAAGGTCGACGAACTCGAATTGTCGGTGCGTTCGGCCAATTGCCTGAAGAACGACAATATCGTCTATATCGGCGACCTCATCCAGAAGAGCGAAGGCGAAATGCTGCGGACGCCGAATTTCGGCCGCAAATCGCTGAATGAAATCAAGGAAGTGCTCGCCCAGATGGGCCTGCATCTCGGCATGGAGGTCACGGGCTGGCCGCCGGAAAACATCGACGAACTCGCCAAGAGATTCGAAGAGCACTACTAGACCATTCGACCAGAACGCTCGCCCGCCGCGCGGGCGAGACGAAAACGAGCGGCCGTACCTTGGCACGGCGGCCGCAAAATAATGGAGACAGCCAATGTATCACGGCAACGCACACCGCCGCTTCGGCCGCACGCATGAGCATCGCAAGGCGATGTTCGCCAATATGTGCCAGGCGCTGATCAAGCACGAGCAGATCGTCACGACCTTGCCCAAGGCCAAGGATCTGCGCCCGGTCGTCGAGAAACTCGTCACCCTCGCCAAGCGCGGCGATCTGCATGCGCGCCGTCAGGCGATCGCGCAGATCAAGGATGTCGCGCTGGTCGGCAAATTATTCGCCGTCCTCGGCCCCCGTTACAAGGATCGCCAGGGCGGCTACACGCGCGTCCTCAAGACCGGCTTCCGCTATGGCGACAACGCCGCGATGGGCGTGATAGAATTCGTCGATCGCGACATCACCGCCAAGGGCAAGGATTCCGGCCCCGCCCAGGGCGGCCAGGACGAGGAAAGCGCGGCCTGACGCGGGATTGCGAAAAAGCGGACAACGCTTGTCCGCCCGCATTCCGCTCTGAACTTTCAGCTATCGATCACGATGATTTTGGATTGATTATATCCGAAATCAAACTGATCTAGGGGCTTCGCGCCGGCATTCGCCGACGCTGACCCGAGCCTCGCGGATGCTCGATCCCTGGAGCGATCCATGACGTCAAAAGCATTCCTTTCGCGCGATCCGGCGTTGCCCCTGATCCGTCGCGCCGGCCTCGCGGCGCTGTTGCTCGGCGCTCTCGCGGGGACCGCGCCGGCGGAGCCCGCGCGGCAGGCGCCGGCTTCAAGCGGCGAGGAGCTTTTGTCCTTCGCGCCCGTCGTCAAGAAGGCGCAGCCGGCCGTCGTCAATGTCTATGCCTCGCGCACCGACAAGCGGCCGAAGAACCCCCTCATCGACGATCCCTTTTTCCAGCGCTTTTTCGGCGGCAGCGGCCGTCCCGGCGGCTCCACCTCGCGCTCGCTCGGCTCCGGCGTTCTCGTCGACGCTTCAGGCCTCGTCGTCACCAATGGTCACGTCATCGAGGGCATGACGGACGTCAAGGTCGCGCTTGCCGACAAGCGCGAATTCGACGCCGACATCGTGCTGCGCGACCAGCGCACCGACCTCGCGGTGCTGCGCCTGAAAGGCGGCGGCTCCTTTCCCGTCGTCGAACTGGGCGACTCGGATGCGCTTGAGGTCGGCGACATCGTGCTCGCCATCGGCGATCCGTTCGGCGTCGGCCAGACCGTGACGCATGGCATCGTCTCGGCGGTGGCGCGCACGCAGGCCGGCATCTCGGACTCCGGATTTTTCGTCCAGACCGACGCGGCAATCAATCCCGGCAATTCGGGCGGCGGCCTGATCGACATGAAGGGGCGCCTCATCGGCATCAATTCTGCGATCTTCACCCAGACCGGCAATTCGGTCGGGATCGGCTTCGCCATACCCGTCAATATGGCGAAGATCATCATCACCGCCGCCAAAACCGGCCAGAAGGTGCGCCGGCCCTGGTTCGGCGCGAGCCTGCAGGCCGTCTCGCGCGAGATCGCCGATTCGCTTGGCCTCGACCGGCCCTCCGGCGCACTTGTCGCCGATGTCGTCAGCGACGGGCCGGCCGCGAAGGCTGGCGTCAAGCAGGGCGACCTCGTCACCGCCGTCGACGGCCAGAGCGTCGACGATCCGGAGAGCTTTGGCTATCGAATCGCCACAAAACCGCTCGGCGGAACCGCCTCGCTCGCGATCATCCGCAACGGCAAGCCAGTGAATGTCGCGCTGACGCTGATCCCGGCGGCGGAAATTCCCGCGCGCGATCCGGTGAAGCTCACCGGCGCCTCGCCCTTCGCTGGCGCGACTGTGGTCAATCTCTCGCCCGCGGTCATTGAGGAAATGTCGCTGCGCGGCGCCAGCGAAGGCGTCGTCATCAGCGAGATCGAGGACGGCTCGACGGCGGCCGCCGTGAATTTCCAGAAGGGCGACCTGATCCTCGCCGTCAATGACGTGACGGTCAAAACCACGCGCGACCTCGAGCGCGCGGCGAGTCGCCCACGCAATTACTGGAAACTGACCATCGGGCGCGGCGGCGAGGTGATGACCTCGGTGATCGGCGGCTAGGCGCGCGCCGCCCGGCGCGGTCCCTCCGCCAGCCGGACGTCCTTTCAAAAGCCGGCCGGGGCGGCCATATGGATCAAACATGACTGATCTCTTCGCCGCCGCCGGCCTCGAAAAGGGCGCGCCCCATCCGCTCGCCGACCGGCTGCGCCCGAAAACGCTGGCCGAGGTCGTCGGCCAGGATCATCTCGTCGGCCCCGAAGGCGCGCTGACGCGGCGCATCGCCTCGGGCTCGCTCGGCAGCCTGATTTTCTGGGGACCGCCCGGCACCGGCAAGACCACCGTCGCCCGCCTGCTGGCGCAGGAGACCAATTTCGCCTTCGTGCAGATCTCGGCGATCTTCACCGGCGTCGCCGAGCTGAAAAAAATCTTCGACGCGGCCAAGGGGCGGCGCGCGACGGGCCAGGGCACCCTGCTTTTCGTCGATGAGGTGCATCGCTTCAACCGCTCGCAGCAGGATGGTTTCCTGCCGGTGATGGAGGATGGCGCCGTCACCCTCATCGGCGCGACGACCGAAAACCCCAGCTTCGAACTCAACGCGGCTCTGCTTTCCCGCGCCAGCGTGCTGACCTTTCGCGCCCTCGACGAAGACGCGATCGAGAAGATGCTGGTCCGCGCCGAAGCGCTCGAAGGCAAGCTCCTGCCGCTCGATGCAGGCGCCAGAACGGCCCTCATTCGCATGGCCGATGGCGATGGCCGGGCCGCCCTGACGCTGGCCGAGGAAGTCTGGCGCGCGGCGGCCCCCGGCGAAATTTTCGACGCGGCGGCTCTCGCCGAAATCGTCCAGCGCCGCGCGCCGATCTACGACAAGGCGCAGGAGGGGCACTACAATCTGATCAGCGCCCTGCACAAGACGGTGCGCGGCTCCGACCCCGACGCCGCGCTCTATTATCTCGCCCGCATGCTCGACGCTGGCGAAGATCCGCTGTTCATCGCGCGGCGCGTCGTGCGCATGGCGGTGGAGGACATCGGCCTCGCCGACCCGCAGGCCCTCGTCATCGCCAACGCGGCGAAGGACGCTTATGATTTTCTCGGCTCGCCCGAGGGCGAACTCGCCATCGCGCAGGCGGTGATCTATGTCGCGACGGCGCCGAAATCCAACGCCGCCTATGTCGCCTACAAAAGCGCGATGCGCCTCGCCAGGGATCGCGGCTCCTTGATGCCGCCGAAAGTCATCCTCAACGCGCCGACGAACTTAATGAAGAGCGAAGGCTATGGCGCTGACTACGCCTATGACCATGACCAGCCGGACGCATTTTCAGGCCAGGATTACTGGCCGGAGGCGCTTGGCCGGCAGAAGCTCTACGCGCCGTCGAGCCGCGGCTTCGAGCGCGATCTGCGCGAACGCCTCGCCTATTGGGCGAAGCTGCGCCGCGCACGGGAGAGCGAGCCAAAGGGCTGATCGCACGCGATCAGAATTGATAGCGTAGTCCCGCGACCACGGCATAGCCGCTGATGTTGGCGCCTGTGCGATAGTCGCCGCGCAGATAGCCGGTCAAGCCAGTTTGAAGGACCTGCGCCGAAAGGCCGCCGCTGACCTGGCCGAAGGTTCCGACCCGGGAGACGCTGACCGGAACCGAGGTGGCGGGCAGCGTGAAGGTCGTCTGGATGTCGCCCTCGAATTCATGCCAGAGGCTGCCCGTCGCGAAAGGCTGCACCGCAAGCCCGACATTGTCGAAGATAAAGGTCGTGCCAACGCGCACGCCCGCCCGCCCGATGGCGCTGAGGAACGGATTGAAGACAAGCGTTCCGTAGCTGCTGCCGGATGCGTCAAGGTTCATGCGCAGCGAATTCTCGTGCAGGTCGGAATAGATGAAGGCGGCCGAGGGCTCAATGAACCATGACGATGGCAGATTGAGGCGATAGCCGATCTCACCATTGGCCGCCAGCGCCACGCCGTAAAGACTCGCGCCATTGAGGAACGCCGAGGGATTGAAGGCGGTCATCAGATAGAAATCCTCGCGGACCTCGAAATCGACGAAGAAATTATGCCCCGTCACCGCGCCATAGACGCCGAGGAACGGAACCTGCGTCTGGGTGTTGATCGTGCTCACGAGCAGATCGTTGGTGCGGATATTGGCTTGGCCGGCCGTGACGCCGAGATGGGCGTTCCAGCCAAGACCCTCGATATTGGCGAGACCCAGATCGACGCCGGTCTGGAAACCGTTGAAGGTGGCGCGGACTTTCGACGGCTCCGTGCCGACCCCCGTCGGATTTTGCGCGGCGGTTACCGCGTCGATGTCGTTTTGTCCCTGGGCGACGCGGATCCATGGGCCCCCGTTCCACTGGTTCCGGCCGGGATCGGGCGGCTCCGAGATGAAGGCGCTGGCGTTCTGGAAAAATCCGGTGTTGAGCGCGGTGACCACGGCGCCGATCGCGGCCGGCGTCGAAGAGACGGCGCTGGTGTTGATCGACGAGACCAGATCATAGTTCCCGCCAGATTTCAGCAGGCTGTAATTGATGATTCCGGCGGGATTGCCAATCGTGACCGTTGTCCCCGGCGCGACATTGGCCGCCTCGATGACCGGGATCGGCGTGCTGAGGAGCCCGGCGGGTCCGATGGCGTTGATGAGGATCGTCGTCTGGCCGCTGAGATTGGTCACCTTCAATATGTCGCTGCGCTGGCTCGAAGCGCTGCCGGATGGATTGACGTCGACGGCGAGGCGGCCGCCCTGGCCGTTGAAGCTGGTCGCGCTGAAGGTGTCGTTGGTCTGGGCGTCAACGAGGTTCAGAGTTCCCGAATTGTTGAATGTCCCGATGACGCCGCCGAGCGGCCCGAAAGTGGCGCTGAAGAAGCCGGAATTGTTGATCAGAGGCGCCGTCACGCTTCCGGCGGCGTCGAAAAGGCCGGCGTTGTTGATGGCAGTCGTCGCCGTCAGGGTTCCCGAAGTGGTGACGAATCCGCCAGAGTCATTATTGAAGGTCGCCGCATTCCACGTGCCATTATTGACGATCGCCCCGGTATTCGACAGCAGACTGCCGACCCAAACGCCCGTATTCGCGATGGCGCCGGTGGCGAAATTATTGACGTCCGCCGTGTAGAGCCCATTGTTGACGACGAGGCCGGAATTGTCCAGCACGTCGGTCAGCGACCCATTGTTGACGATCACGCCGCCGAAGCTGTTCGTAACTCCGCCCGCGACCAGCACGCCGGCGGCATCGACCTGGAGCGACCCGCCATTGTTGATGTGATCGATGACGCCGTCGAGTACGCCCGTGACGGTGAAAACGCCGGTGTTGTTGATAAGCGGCGTCGTCAGAGCTCCCTCGGCGTTGAAGGTTCCGGCGTTGTTGAAAGCCGTGGTCGCGGCGATGACTCCCGTGGAGGTGAAAGTGCCACCGACGCTATTGGAGATATTCGCCGCGTTCCAGGTTCCGCTATTTGAAATCCCGCCAGCGTTCGATGCGACGTCGCCAGTCCATGTCCCGTAGTTGAAAATGGTTCCGGTGTTCGACAGCACAGCGCCCGTCCAAGCTCCGGCCCCCGCGGTGTCGATGCCCCCGTTCGTGACCGTCCCCGCGTTATTCACAGCGCCAGTGACTTCGCCTGAATTTTCAAAGGTTCCCGTGTTGCCGATCAGCGGCGTCGTCAGGCTGCCCGAAGTGCTGAAAGAACCGGCGTTGGCGAAACTGGCGGTCGCGCTCAAGGTCCCGCTGTTGATCACAGATCCGGTGGCGGCATTGGCGAAATTCGCCGCGTTCCAGGTTCCGCTATTCGAAATCCCGCCAGCGTTCGATACGATGTCGCCGGTCCAGGTTCCCCTGTTGAAGATCGTGCCCGTATTGGACAGCACATTGCCGGTCCACGCGCCGGCGCCCGCAACGTCGCCGCCCCCATTCGTGACGGTCCCGGCATTGTTCAGTGCGGCAGCGACCGAGCCGAAATTGGCGATCGATCCGGTCGCATTATTCGCGATCTCCGCGACCGTGACGGCGCCGCCCGCGTCGACCCGCAGCACGCCGGAATTGGTGAGCGTACTCGCGTTGTTTATCGAGCCGCCGCCGCCGATGATCAGCGTGGCGCCGGCATCTATCGTCGTCGTCCCCGTATAGGTGTTGGCGCCCCGGAACATGACGGAACCGCCGACGCCGCTATTGGCGATGACGATATTGCCGGGCGTCCCCGGCGCGGCGTCGGAGAAAGCGCCCGTGAAAATCGAGCTATTGCCGAACTCGTCGATTGTGTTGGTCGGCGAGCCGTCAAGCGTGAAATTCTGCGTATAGGTCGCGCCCGGCTGATCCATGCGCAGCGTGCCGCCCGTGAACGCAGGATTCACCGTCAGACCCAGATTGCTGGCGAGATAGAAAGGCGCGGCGGTGTCGATATCGGCGCCGCCAATCAGCTTTCCGTTAATCGTCGTACCCGAATAGGCGAGGCCGGTATCAAACGACGTGTCGCCAACGTTCGAGACGCCGAAAACGAGGACATAGGTCCCCCCCGCCGTGATGTCGTAGGTCTCGTTGACCCAGCCCGTATAGCCGCAGCCGGCGGCGTAGCATTTGCCGGAGGACGAGCCGAGCGGCGACCAGTCGGGCGCGCCAGCGATGATCGGAACCGCGGCGGGGTCAAGCGTCCCAGATATGGGCGGAAAGCCCGTCCCCGTGGCTGGAATGATGTCGCCCGTCGCCTTCGTCTGCGCTGTGACCAGCGTGGCGACGACGGCGCCGGTCGATGTCCGCAGCTGGGCCCAGGCGTAGTCCGAGTATCCCGCCCCATCGGATGTTACGAAGTTAAAACTGAATTTTAGCACCGATCCGGCGTTGACGGTGAAGGCCGATGACGTAACCGTCGAACCGTTGGTGCTGCTAGGCACCGGCGTTCCAAGGTAGGAAAGTGTTCCTCCGCCTGTGACGCCGCCGCTTGTCGAAACGAACTGATAAGCGCTTGCGCCATTGGGCGGCGCCGTGACGACGCCATTGGCGCCCAAAATCCCGCAGTTACCCACGCAATCCGCACTTGCGCTCGCCGCCGAGAGTGCCGCGAAACTGGACGCCAGCAGCAGCGGCGCAACGCGTCGAGCCGGGCGCCACCGATTTTTCCCGGTGGGACGCTTCGCTGAGTGCGGTCGCGGATCGCAATTTGCACCGCCCATCGGCCTTGCACCTCAAAGATCAAGTGCAAATTTTTAGCCCCCGCAATCGATAGGACGCAATGCGCAAGAAACTCCTCGCAAATGCGGCCGGCTCCGGTCCGGACGCAGCGTCAGTCCCCATTCTTCTTGCGTTGCAAGGTCTTAAGCTCGATAGCGGCGCCTCCGGGCTCAGTAAAGTCAAATCTTGACCAAGCAGCCCCCGCGTCATTATTTTGGCGCATGTTGTGCCAGCGCCACACCAAACTCGCCTATTCCGCCGCGGATTGCCGCGGCAGCGCCGCCTCCATTTCCAGCCCGCGGCTCTTCGCCGAATAATGCGAGGCGTTGCTTCGCCCCGAGCAGGCGTCCTGCGCGAACATGATGAGATGATGCGCGACGAGGCCGACGCTGAGGACGCGCTCGATTTGGAAAGTCAGCAGCCGGGGCAGCGCGAACGACCAGAAGGCGCGCCGGTACGATCCTCGAAAGCCGACGCTCCAGAGCAGCTTCGCAAGCATGGTCAGCCCCATGCGGATATTGCGCGGCGAAAGCCGCTGCCGGCTCCACGGCCGCCGCAACCGGTTCGGCCGCGTCGCCCGCATCTGATATTCGTAGCGGCGAAACAGCGCCTTCGGCTCGTAGGCTTTCTCCATGCAGCCGCGCCACATGGCGAGGACATCCGCATAGGGCATCAGAAAATCGACGTTGGATTCACGCAAACGGTCGTCGTCGAGGAGGCGCCCGTCGCGTCGCAGGCGGTCCCAAAGCGCCGTTCGCGGCAGCGCCTGAAGCAGATTGATCGTCGCCAGCGGAATGTGCGACCGCTCGAGGAATTCGACGATGCGCGCGCCCGTCTCCGGCGTATCGGTGTCGAGCCCCAGGATGATGCCGGTGACGACCTCCATACCTTGATCATTGATGGCGCGCACCGCGTCCAGAATCGGCGTCGTCATGTTGTGCGATTTCTGAATGGCCTCGAGCGCCGCGGGCTCGGGCGTCTCGATGCCGCAGAAAATCGTGTCGAAGGCGGCCTCGCGCATCAGCGCGAGAATTTCCGGCGTGCGGGCGATGTTGAGCGTCGCCTCGCAGGAGAAGCTGACGGCGTAGCCATTGCGCTTTTGCCATTCGACGAGATGCGGCAGCAGATCGCGCAGCGCGCGCCGGTTGCCGACGAAATTATCGTCGACGAAATAGACCGAGCCATTGACGCCGCAGGCGAGCAGCTTGTCGAGTTCGGCGACGACCTGCGCCGGCGTCTTGAGGCGCGGCACGCGGCCGTAAAGGCCGGGAATGTCGCAGAATTCGCACGTATAGGGGCAGCCGCTCGAAAACTGGATGCTGCCGAGAAAATAGCGGTCGATCGCGGCGAGCTCATAGGCAGGCGCCGGAAAATCGGCGAGCGCGCGACGCTCTTTCGTCATCAGCGCGATCTGCCGGGCGGGGCGCTCAATGCTCGCCGCGATGAGGGCGATCAGCGCGTCGGTGGCGTCGCCGAGTTCGCCGATATGCAGATAATCGAACTCCGGATAAAGCTCCGGGCAGGCAGAAACCGAGGGTCCGCCGAGCGCGACGGGCTTGCCCGCCGCATGGGCGCGCGCGCAGATGTCCTGCATCTGGCGGCGCTGGATATGCATGCCGCTGACGAAGACGGCGTCGGCCCAGGCGAAATCATGCGCGCCCGCCGCGCCCATGTTTTCATCGATGAAGCGCACCTCCCAATGCCTCGGCAGCGCGGCGGCGATAACGAGAAGGCCCTGCGGCGGCATGAAGGCTTTGACGCGCGGCGTCAGCGCATAGGCGTATTCGAACGTGCCGAAGGAGGGGACATAGTGCGGAAAGACGCAGAGCACGCGGCGTTTTTGCAAAAGATCGCGCCCGGCCGCTTCGCGATGCGGCGCGCGGCTCTCGACGAAAGACTGGTTCGAGCGCTCCGCCAAGGGCATCGACCTCCCACTTTCGTTTCGCCGACCGCCGATGTCTCCCAGAATAACGAGGCGAAGATAAGGAGGCGGCCCCGCCGCGGCCGCAGCGTCAGCGCGGCCGGCGGACCAAGCCGCCGACCGTCGCGACAACGCAAGCCGCGAAGGATGGTTCACGCGACGGGTTCTCGCGGGTCGGGCTCCAGGGCGCGATCGGCGCCGCGGGCCGCCCGCGCCTCAGTTCCGCCGGCCGCTCGCCCGTCTTCGCGCCGGCCGGCCTTCCGCCAAAGGGCAGCGGATCAGAGGCGCTTCAGCCCTTCCTCATAATCTATCGTCTCATAGGCCTGCTCATATTTGGCGGCGCCGTCGGCGATGGCGTCGATCTTCTTCGCCGTATCGAATTTTTTCATCTTCGTCTTGTCGAGATAAAGAAAGTCGATCAGCTCGTTATAGACCGAGGTGTCGTCGATCGGCAGGACGTAGACGCTGACGCCATTGAAGCTGATCTGATAGCGCGACGCACGATCGAGATCGCTGACATAAATGAAATATTTGCCGCCCGGCTTCACCGTGGCGCCGAGCGTCTCCATCAGGGCGGGCAGCTGCTTGTAGGTCGAAAGCGATCCGGCGAGAAACGAGAACGCCGCCTCGCCCTCTTCGGCGGTGGCGAAGGCCGCTTCGAGATTGACGGGCGGCTCGAGCGTCAGGGCGATTTCGCCGCGAAAGCCGAAGCGGCCGGCGCTGTGGGTCGGCGCCTTGTGAGCCGGCTTCAAAAGCCGGCCTTCGGCCTCAAGGCGTTGAAAGGCGGTGGATTCAATGGCTGTCATGACTGGCTTTCATTGTTTCCGCTCGCACCCAAGTTTTTCAGGAGCAAGACGGCCGATGTTGATGGTTTGGCGACGCCGGCGCGCCCCGCGCTAGTCGCCGTTCGCGCATCGCGGGCGTGCAGAAACGCGGGAATGGAAAAGGGGAGCTTTCCCGACACGGCGTCAGGAAGGGCCGATAGGCGACAATCGCGACAACGCCTGCACAGACGCGAGAGAGGTTCCCGCAACGCCGGCGCCGCGTTGTTTTCGCGGCGATTGCCGGCGCGGATGACGCGAACTGACTCTAAACGGCCGTCATTCCTTCCGATCGCGCTTTGCCGCGCCTGACGCTCCGACCCGTTTCAGCGCATGGATCGTGCCAGCAGCGGCCGCGGACGCGCCACCGCGCCGCTACTTCCCCGCCGGCCCCAAAATCTCGAAGGCCTCCACGGGCCGACGGAAGCCCTTGAGCGTCATCGCCTCAAGCTCGCGCGCCGCGAACCGGCCTTCGACGGCGTGATAGGCCCGCGTCTCGATGATGATCTGGCCCGACCTCGCCTCGTCGCAAAGGCGCGAGGCGAGATTGGTGACGCTGCCGACGGCGGAATAATCGAAGCGCCGCGCAAAGCCGATCCGGCCGAGCGTCGCGAAGCCGAGCGCGATGCCGATGCCAAAGCCGAGTTCATGGCCGCGCTTGCGCCACACCGCCGCGCGCGCCTTGATCGCCGATTGCATGTCGAGCGCCATATTGACGGCGCGGGCGGCGTGATCCTCGCAGGGCAAGGGATCGTTGAACAGGACCAGCAGGCCATCGCCCGCGAAGCGCTCGAGCGTCGCATCATATTGGTCGATCAGCGCGCCCAGAGTTTCATGGTAGTCGTTGAGGACGCGCATCACCTCCTCGGGCTCGGCCGTCTCGGTGAAGGCGGTGAAGCCGCGCAGATCGCAAAACAGCACGCTGACCTCGCGCCTGTGGCTTTCGAGCAGGCTCGCCGCGTCGCCGCTGGCCGCCACCACATCGGCGATCTGCGGCGATAAAAACGCTTGAGGCGGCTCATCCGCTCGATTTCGCAGACCTGCTCCTCGACGCGCGCCTCCAGCGTCGCGTTGAAGGCGGCGAGCTCCTTCGTCTGCTCGGAGAGCCTCAAAGCCTGCTCCTGCGCCAGATCATGCAGCGCCTTGATGCGCAGCATTGCGCGCACGCGGGCGACGAGCGCGGCCTGATCGAAAGGCTTCGTCAGATAATCATCGGCGCCGGCGTCGAGCCCGGCGATGACGTCCCGGCGGTCGGCCTTGGCTGTGAGCAGGATCACCGGGATGAAGCCGAGGTTTTCGTCGCGCTTCAATTCCTTGAGCACGGAGATGCCGTCGAGCTTCGGCATCATGATGTCGAGCAGGATGAGATCGGGCTTTTCGGCGCGCGCTTTGGCGAGGCCCTCTTCTCCGTCGGCTGCGGTAGTGATCTCATAGCCGTGTGCTTTCAGGCGCACCACGACGATCTCCCGGTTCTCGGCGACGTCATCGACGGCGAGAATGCGCGGCGGTTTATGCAAGGGACGTTTCCTCCCGCTGTGACGGCGTGGCGCTCACGCCGCAGCCTTCTGCCGTTCGACGCGGATCGGAATGAGGATCGTGAAGGCGGCGCCCTCGCCGAGCTTCGAGGCGACCGAGATCTCGCCGCCATGCATCTCGACGAAGCGCTTGCTGATGGAAAGGCCAAGCCCCGTGCCGCCCTTGAGCCGCGTCGAGGTGTTGTCGCCCTGCTGGAACGCCTCGAAGATGCGCGCCTGATCCTCCGGCGCGATGCCGGGCCCGGTGTCCTTGACGACGATCTCGAACATCTCGCCAACCGCTCGGGCGCGGATGGTGACGGCGCCGTCGTCGGCGAATTTGATGGCGTTGCTTAGAATGTTCAACAGCACCTGCACGAGGCGGCGCTCGTCGCCGCGTCCAAGCGGCAGCGGCTCCTCGATCTCCTGCACGATCTCGAGCCCCTTGGCGTGGGCCAGCGAATAGGTCGTCCCGACGGCCTGCTCGATGATGGCGCGCAGCGAATATTCGTCGAGAACGAGCGACACCTCGCCAGCCTCGAGCTTCGAGAGATCGAGCACGTCATTGATCAGGCCGAGCAGATGCGCGCCATTGGTTTCGACGCGCTCCAGCACCCCCTTCGCGCGCTCGGCGACTCTCGCCATAAAGCCCGTCGCGCAGCAGCTCGGCATGGGCCAGAATGGCGGTGAGCAGCATTCTGAGCTCATGGCTCATATTGGCGAAGAAACGCGACTTGTGCTCGCTGACGAGCGCAAGCTGGCGGCTCTTCTCCTCGATCCTGCGGAACAGCCGCGCATTGCGCATGGCGAGCACCGACTGATGCGCGAAGGCCTCGTTGCAGGCCTCACCTTGTTGGCCGGGAAGGAACCCGGCCTGCGGCTCTCGGCGAGAAAAGGCGGCCGAGAGCACGCCCTCCGGCGCGATGAGCGGAACGACGAGCGCGGAGCGAAAGCCCGCCGCGATCGTCGCCGCGCGCAAGGGAAAGCGCTCGCAGTCGTTGATTTCGGAAACCTCCACGGTGCGGCCATGCTCGGCGACTTCGGCGAGAAGCCCATCGAGGCGCGTCAGCTTCACCTCGCGCAGCGCGGCGACGAAGGAAGGATCAAGGCCATGCGCCTCGGCGAGATGGAACGCCGCCGCGTTCTGCGCAGGATCAGAAGATCATCGGCGCCGCCGGCGTCCGCCTCGGCAAGTTCGACCGCGCGGGTCAGCGCCGTCTGCAGGCCCGCCAAGTTGGGGGAAGACGGCGAGCGCCCGGCCGATCTCTTCGAGGGCGATGAGTTCGCGCACGGAACGGGCGAGGTCATGCGTGCGGTCGTCGACCTTCTGCTCCA
>CAVYFP010000036.1:0-102781 GCA_963767805.1 uncultured Alphaproteobacteria bacterium
CTGCCCGCAATTTATTGCGCACGCCGCCCAACAGGGCGGAGTGATCCTTAAAGGCGCGGCGGCAAGAGAGCGCGAAGGGCTTTTGAAGTCAAGGACGGCGCAAAGCGCCGCCGCCTCCGGCGGCCGCAGGTCCTTGAGTTCAAAAGCCCTTCGCGCTCTTCTGCCGCCATCGCTTTAAGGCTGGTTGTCGCCAGTCGGCGTCAACAACACAAAACTGGCTGTTGCGACTGCATCCGGCGCCTGTTGCAAATTCGCGCAACAGGCACCGTTGCGTTTTCTCTACAGAGGCGTCAGCCCGCCGTTCGCGCCAGATACGCTTCAAGCCGGTCGAAGGATGCGCCTTCGCCATTCCAGCCTTCATTGTGGCCGTCGCGCGATTCGATGCTGTCGAAGCCATCCTGCCGGAACCTCATCAAGGTGCCGGCGCCGTCGGGCTCGAAGGTGAGCGTCAACACGCTTTCGCTGCCGCCGCAGCCGATCCAGGTGACGACGATTTTCTTCGGGCGGACAATTTCGAGATAGACGCCCGAGACATCGGCCGTGCGTCCGTCCGCGAAATTCATCGTTATGGCGTAGCGTCCGCCGACGCGCGGCTCGACCGAGGCTTTCGCGCAGCGCGCGTCGCGCGGGCCGAGCCATTGGCCCCAGTCCTCGCTGAGCCACGCGTCGAAAACGCGCGCGGGCGAGGCCGCGAAGCGGCGGGAGATTTCAAGCGACAAGGCATGTTCGATGATGGTCGTCATTTCATTCGCCTTTCCGTTGTTTTCAGATGTTCGTCGAGACGGTCGAAGCTCTCGCTCCAGAACCGCCGGTAGGTTTCCAGCCATGCGCTCGCCTCGGCCAGCGCCTTCGCGTCGAGGCGGCAGATGCGATGCTTGCCGCGCCGCTCGCAGATAATCAGCGCGGCCTCTTCGAGGACGCGCAAATGCCGCGAAATGGCGGGCGGCGAAATGTCGAAGGGCTCGCCAATTTCGCCGACGCTGGCCTCGCCAAGCGCGAGCCGCGCGAGGATGGCGCGGCGGGTCGGATCGGAAAGGGCGGCGAAGGTCTCGTCGAGATTCAACATATAACCACTATGTTAATTAACAATTAGGTTAAGTCAAGCGGGTTTTGATGGATTTTTTCGGCCGGGACGCCAAGCTCCAGCCTGTCCGCCCAAAAACCGGTGGATCGCACCCCTCCACGCCGCGATCCTGTCTTTTTCCAATTGCGCTGGCTTTTGCGGGGTGTTTCACGTGAAACACCCTTGCAAAATCGCGCGCGCCGCGCCGTCGCCGGCCGTTTCGCCAATCCCCGCATACGGCCCGAGGGTGTTTCACGTGAAACTTTTTTGACCGATTGCGGGGCGGTTCCTTACATCAGCCCGACGCCATCTTACAAAAGAAGAATCCGCCCATGTCGATTCGCCGCCTCGATCCCGTTCTCGTCGACCGCATCGCGGCGGGCGAGGTCGTCGAGCGCCCGGCCTCGGCGCTGAAGGAACTCGTCGAAAACGCCCTCGACGCCGGCGCGACGCGAATCGACATCGCCATCGAGGCGGGCGGCCGGCGCCTGATCCGCGTCATCGACAATGGCGCCGGCATGAGCCCGGAGGATCTTTCCCTCTGCGTCGAGCGTCACGCCACCTCGAAAATCCCCGACGGCGATCTTTCCGCCATAGCGAGCCTCGGCTTTCGCGGCGAGGCGCTGCCCTCGATCGGCTCGGTGGCGAGTCTGGAAATTTTTTCGCGCGCGGAAGGCGGCGAGGGCGCCCGCATCCGCGTCGATCAGGGCCTGAAATCACCGGTCGCTCCGGTCGCGCAGCCGCTCGGCACGCGTGTGGAAATCCGCGATCTTTTCGCCGCCGCGCCGGCGCGGCTGAAGTTTTTGAAAACCGACCGCGCCGAGGCGCGCGCCTGCGCCGAAATCGTCCAGCGCCTCGCCATGGGCCGCGCCGACGTGCGCTTTTCCTTCGCCGCCACGGACGCCGCGAGCTTTGATCTTCCCGCCCTTGGAGCGGGAGAAGACGCTGTTCTTTCAAGGCTTTGCGCTATCATCGGCAAGGATTTCGGGGATAATGCGCTTATCCTCGACGCCGCGCGCGAGGGTTTCGTCCTTGAGGGCTTCGCCGGCCTGCCGACCTGGCATCGGGCCAGCGCCTCGGCGCAATATCTCTTCGTCAACGGGCGCCCCGTGCGCGACAAGCTCCTCGCCGGCGCCGTGCGGGCGGCCTATATGGATTATCTGCCCGCCGGGCGCCATCCGGCGCTGGCGCTCTTCCTCGCCTGCGACCCGCATGAGGTCGACGTCAATGTGCATCCGGCCAAGGCGGAAGTGCGCTTTCGCGACGGCGGCCTGGTGCGCGGCCTCATCATCGGCGCCCTGAAACAATCCATCGAGGCGGCGCGCCATCGCGCCAGCCCGGCCAATGGCGCCGCCGCCCTCAATCTTCTGGCGCGGCGCAATTTCGCTTCTCCCGGCCCGGCCAATTGGGACTGGCGGCGCTCGCCCGCCGCGCCCGCAAACTACCCGCAGCCGGGCAATGAGTCGCCGCATCCCGCCGGTTTCGCCGAGCCTGCGCAGGGCGCCTTTCAGGACATGGCGCCGCAGGCGCGCGCGCATGATTTCGAGCCTTCCGCCGACGATAGTCGAGGCCCCGCTCGGCGCCGTGCGGGCGCAGATCCACGATACCTATATCGTGGCGCAGACGCGCGACGGCATCGTCATCGTCGACCAGCACGCCGCCCATGAGCGCCTCGTCTATGAGCGCCTCAAGGCCGCCCGCGCCGGCGGGCCGCCGGAGCGGCAGGCGCTGCTCGTCCCGGCCATCGTCGAGATGACGCATGGCGAGGCCGGCCTCATGGCCGAGGCGGCGCCGCTGCTGGCCGAATTCGGCCTCGTCGTCGAGCCCTTCGGCCCCGGCGCCGTCGCGGTCATGGAAACGCCCGCGCTGCTACAAGGCGCCGATGCCACGCGGCTCGTGCGCGACCTCGCCTCCGCCTTGAGCGAGGACGAGCGCGCCAGCGCCTCGCTGGAGCGCCGCCGCGATCACGTGCTCGCCACCATGGCCTGCCATCATTCGGTGCGCGCGGGGCGCCGTCTCAAGCCCGAAGAAATGAACGCGCTGCTGCGCGAGATGGAGCGGACGCCGGGCTCTGGCCAGTGCAACCACGGCCGTCCGACCTATGTCGAGCTCAAGCTGGCCGATGTCGAGAGGCTGTTCGGCCGCAGATAGACAAATAAAAATAGATGTTTAACGCGCCGCCTGCGCGAGATAATCGAGCTTCAGGAGCGGGCGCATCATCTCGGCCGGAAAATCGCAAGCTATAAGAGCCTTCGAAATAGGCGCCGAGCGAATAGGCATCGAACGTGATCTCGCCCTTCGTCGCATAGAAGCTCCAGCGCGTCAGATCGCCGACGCTCTGTTCGATGGTCTTTTTCTGCTCGGCGGCGCTGACGACGCCATAGGGATCGTTCGGCATTTTCTGCTGCTTCTGCCGCTTGATGTCATCGAGGCAGGCGGCGACGAGCTTCGGCTGCGCGCCAGCCGCGAACAGGTCGGAAAACTGCAATGCCTTGCCGCTTTCGAGATCGATGGCGAAATTCGACGTTTCCGAATTGCCATGCGCGCCGCCGGAAAATTCGTAAGTCTCGACGCGGGCCGAGACGAATTCCGGCGAGGCGAAACTCGCGCTGACGTCGAGATCATAGGAATAGACCATATCTCGACGGGGCTCCGTCTGTTCGATCGCCGGAACTTTCTTCAACAGCGCGTCGATCGTCGCGTTGAAGAGCTTTTCGCCGGGGAGCTTCGGCTCGGCGAATTTCAGCGCATTGACGTCGAGATCATATTGATTGGGCTTGCCGACATGCTGGATCAGCACGGGCGTGAAGGCCTGCGCCGCGCCCGGGCCGCTCGCCGGCTCGCCGGCGAGATAGGCGCGGCGCGCCTCGGTCCTGTCGGCGAGGCAGGCGGCCTCGGCGGCGCCCTCGTCGGCCGAGCACGTGTCGGCGCGGTCTTTCAGCCAGCGCCTTTGCGAAATCAGCAGCGCCGCCTTGTCGGGCGCGGCGAGCCGCGCCGCCAGCGCGTCATAGGCCTTGCTCATGGCTTCGTCCGCGGCGGCGGCGATCGGGTCGGCGCAGATGGCTTTCTCGATCGGCGCCGTCGCCTTGGCGCAGTCGAGCGCCATGGCGGGGCAGGCGCCCGATGCGACGGCGAGCAGGGCGAAAAGGGTAAGGCGCAGGGGCTCGCGCATGGGAATCCCTTCGGGCGTTGGCGGCATGGCGGGAGAAACAGGTCCGGCCTTTTCCAAAGCAGTTATATATCCCGCGGCGCCCAAAAAGCGCAGTCCCGTTTGCGTCGAAGCGCGACGCGAGGCTTGAAATCGCCGGCGCCTGTCCCGATAAAGGGATGCGTCCGGCTCCACCGGCGCGCGGCGGGGGCGTAGCGCGGCATGAATGTACTTCTTCTCGGCTCGGGCGGGCGCGAACATGCGATGGCGCAGGCGCTCGCCAAAAGCCCGCACCTTTCCCGCCTCTTCGCCGCGCCCGGCAATCCGGGCATCGCCTCTGTCGCGCGCTGCGTCGCGCTTGACCTCTCCGATGATGGCGCGGTCGTCGGCTTCTGCAAGGCGAACGCCGTCGATCTCGTCGTCGTCGGCCCCGAGGCGCCGCTGGTCGCGGGCCTTGTCGACGAGCTCGAAGCCTGTGGAATCAAGGCCTTCGGGCCGTGCATGGAGGCCGCGCGCCTCGAAGGCTCGAAGGCTTTCACCAAGGAATTCTGCGCCCGCTTTCATATTCCGACCGCCGCTTTCGGCCGCTTCGAGGAACCCGCCGCCGCCAAAGCCTATGTGCGGCAAAAAGGCGCGCCGATCGTCGTCAAGGCCGATGGCCTCGCGAGCGGCAAGGGCGTTATCGTCGCCGCTGAGCGTTGCGGAGGCCGAGGCGGCGATCGACCGCATGTTCGCGGGCGGCTTCGGCGCCGCCGGAAAAACCGTCGTCGTCGAGGAATTTCTCGCCGGTGAGGAAGTCTCCTTCTTCGCGCTCTGCGACGGCGACCCATGCGCTGGCCCTGGCCTCGGCGCAGGACCACAAGCGCGTTGGCGAGGGCGAGAGCGGCCCCAATACCGGCGGCATGGGCGCCTATTCGCCGGCCCCGATCATGACGGAGGCGATGTCCGCGCGGATCATGCGCGAGATCATCGAGCCGACGGTCAAGGGCATGCTGGAACTCGGGACGCCCTTCAAGGGCGTGCTGTTCGCCGGGCTGATGATCGGCGCCGATGGCCCGAAACTGATCGAATATAATGTGCGCTTCGGCGATCCGGAGACGCAGGTCATTCTGCCGCGTCTCGAAGAGGATTTCCTCGCGCTTTTGCTCGAATGCGCCCTGGGCCGGCTGCGGCGCGATCCCATACGCCTTGCGCCGCTCACCGCGCTCACGATCGTGCTGGCCGCCAAAGGCTATCCCGACGCGCCGCAAAAGGGCAGCGAAATCAAAGGGCTTGCGCGGGCCGAGGCGATGCCCTTCGTGACCATAACCCATGCCGGAACGCGGCTTGATGGGGACAGCGTCATCGCCGACGGCGGGCGCGTCCTCAATGTGACGGCGCTCGGCCGGGACGCCGCGCAGGCGCAGGCCCGCGCCTATGCGGCGGTTGACGCGATCGACTGGCCGGGCGGATTCTGCCGGCGCGACATTGGCTGGCGCGCTGCGAAACTTTCCGGCGAAAGCGCCCGTAAGGACTGACGTCGAGGGCGGGCCGCTGACCATTTCGGAAAAAGGCGAGACCTTCGCGGTCACCGATTCCGAGGGCCGCACGGCGCGCGTCACCATCGCCGACGTGCCGCAGTCGAATGGCGTGATCCACGTCATCAACAAGGTGCTGCTGCCGTAAGCCATTGAATTATCGCGCCCGGCCCGGCGAATGCGCCGGCCGGGCGACGATCGCCAACTCATCGCGAGATGGCGCTTCGCGGCGAAGACGGTCGATCCGGCCGCCTCTATCCATTCATCGCGCGGCCGACCCGAGCGCATCCGGACTTTGAAGTCAAGGACGCGCCGCAGGCGCGCGGCCTTCGGCCGTCTTCGATCCTTGAGTTCAAAGTCCGGATGCGCTTTCCTGCCGCCATGCGCTGAATGCGTTTCTCCGCGCGAAAGCGCCGATCTTTGCTTACAAACCTGCGAGACGATTGAGCCTTATTCCGCGCCCGCAAAAATCAGCTGCGTATCGCCGAAGCGGCGCGCCTCGCGCAGCACAATGCCTTGCGGCAGCGCGACATTCGCCTCGGCCGCTTCCTCGATCACGATCAGCGCATCGGGCTCCAGCCAGCCGCCCTCGCGCAGGGCTTTCAGCGCGGGCGGCGCAAGGCCCTTGCCGTAAGGCGGATCGAGAAAGGCGAGGCCATAGCGCTCGCCATCCGGGGCGGCGCCCAGTTTGCGCGCGTCGCGGCGCAGCAGCCGGGCGGCCCCTTCGAGCCCCAGCGCCTCCGTATTGGCGCGGATGATCGCCGCCGCCTCGGCGCCCTGATCGACCAGCAGCGCCACTCCCGCCCCGCGCGACAGCGCCTCGAACGCCAGCGCGCCCGTGCCGGCGAAGAGGTCAATCACGCGCCCGCCCTCGGCCGGCGCGTCATAGGCGTGCGCGAGAATGTTGAACAGGCTCTCGCGCAGGCGATCCGACGTCGGCCGGATCGAATCCGAGGCCGGGCCTTTCAGCGCGCGCCCCCTGAGCCGCCCGCCGACAATGCGCATGGCTCAGGATTTTCCGCGCGGGCGCCCTTTGCCGGGTCCGCCGCCAGATCCGCCCCTCGGCGCGCCTCCTGGCTTTCCGCCGGGCCGGCCGCGCGGCCCACTGCCGGGTCCGCCGCCCGGCCTGCCTTTGCCGCCGGGAGCCTTATCCTTGCCGCGAAAGCCGGAGGCGGGGCCGGACGCCCGCTCGCCCTTGGCCGCGAAGCTGCGTCCGGCGGATTTCGGCCCACCGGGCTTTCCGGGGCCCGCGCCGTAGCGCTTTGGGCCCTCAGTGCGACCGCCCGGCGCTCTGGACGACCGGGACGTCTCGTCGAACCGCTTTGGCCCGGCGTCCTTGCCGCGCCGCAGCTCCGGCCGCGACCGGTCCTTGGCGGCGTCATAAGGCCCGCGCGGCTTCTGCGCACGCTCGCCTCTGTGGCCTTCGCGGCGGCTTTCGCCCGGCGCTTCGCGCCGCTCGCCCCTCGGCGCGCCTCTCGACTGGCCTTCGGGCGCGCGTTCGAACTCCTGGAACTCGTTGGATTCCCGCCGCCGCGGCGCTGGCGCGCGCGGGCGCCCCTCTGCGGAAGCGCCCCGGCCGGGGCCACGCATCGGCCGTTCGGGAGCGTCTTCGCGCGGCCTGCGCTCAGCCTCGAAGCGGCGCGCGTTGCGGCTGGCGGGGGCCGCCTCGTCGCGGTCCCGCCGCGTGTCCTTTCGCGCGCTCGCCGGCCGCGCGGCGACCAGCCGCTCGACCGGGACGGTGCGCCCGCTGCGGTCGGCGGTCTCGCTGCGCAGCGTGCGCGTGCGCCCGCCCGCCTGTTCCGAACCCTCGCTGCGCAGCGCCGAAATATGCTTGCGCGGCCCCGGCGCGGGTTTTTTGCGGATCTCGGCCCGAGGCCCCGAAGCTTGCGATAATAGTTCGCGCGGGCGGCGTGCGCCCGGCGCGCGCTCTTCGCGCTCGGGTCTTCCGCGCGGTTTTTCGCCCCCGCGCGGCTTCTCCCCCGTACGTTCGCCCGTGTAGCCGTCGCGCGCGGCGCGGGGCCGGCCCGGCCGTGCGGCCTCCGCAGGCGCTTCGCTCACCGCCTCCGCGCCGTCGAAATCGACGCCGGCGGCCTCGGCCAGCACCGGGCCGAGCTGGTCGCGCAGCACGCGGGTTTTGACCTCTTCCAGTGCGCCCTCGTCGATGTCGCCGAGCTGGAACGGTCCGAAAGACAGCCGGATCAGGCGGTTGACCTCAAGCCCCAGATGTTCGAGCACGCGCTTGATTTCGCGATTCTTGCCTTCGCGCAGGCCCATGGTGAGCCAGCTATTGGCGCCCTGCACGCGGTCGAGCGTCGCCTCGATCTCGGCGTAGTCGATCCCCTCCACGGTGATGCCGCCGCGGAGCCGGTCGAGAACGCCTTGGTCGGTCTCGCCCTTGGCGCGCACGCGATAGCGCCGCACCCAGCCGGTCGCCGGCAGCTCCAGCGTACGGGCGAGTCCGCCGTCATTGGTCAGCAGCAAAAGCCCCTCGGTATTGATGTCGAGCCGGCCGATGCTGACAAGGCGCGGCGCATCGGGCCAATGCTCGCGCAGATAATCGAAGATGGTCTGGCGCCCCTCGGGGTCGCGTTCAGTGGTGACGAGGCCGCGCGGCTTGTGAAACAGGAAGAGCCGCGTCTTCGCGCGCGCGGCGAGCGGGGCGCCGTCGATCGTGATTTCGTCGGCGTCGGTGACATTGACGGCGGGACTGGTCAGCACCTCGCCATTCAGCGCGACGCGGCCTTCGCCGATCCAGATCTCGGCGTCGCGGCGCGAGCAGGCGCCGGCGCGGGCGATGACCTTGGCGATGCGTTGCGGCGCGTCGGCTCCGTCGTCGCCCCGGGGCTTTGCTGGCGCGACTTCGCGCGCATCAGCGGTGAGGGGCGCGAATTTTTTCCGCACCAGGCCGGGCTTCTTCCCCGGAGAGCCGAATTTCGTGATCGCCGGGCGAGCCGACGGGCGGCGTGAGGGGCGGGCGGAGGGCGTATGGTCTTTCGTTTGGTCATCGCGCATAAGCTCCACTTACCAGAACGCGCGCGGAAAGGGGAGAAAAGCTCGATGGGGCGTGCGCCAAACGACGTCTCGCCGCTTGCCGCCGATCCGATGTCCCGCGCCTTTCAGGAGGCGGAGGCGGCCGGCGCGCGGGGCGAAGTCCCGATCGGCGCGGTCATTGCGCGCGGCGGCGCGATCATCGCCCGCGCCGGCAACCGCACGCTGGAGACCCATGATCCGACCGCCCACGCCGAAATTCTGGCGATCCGCGAAGCCTGCCGCGCGCTCGGCTCGCAAAGGCTCGAGGGCTGCGATCTTTATGTGACGCTGGAGCCCTGCGCCATGTGCGCGGCGGCGATATCCTTCGCCCGCGTGCGGCGGCTTTATTTCGCGGCGAGCGATCCGAAGGGCGGCGGCGTCGAGCACGGCCCGCGCTTTTTCGCGCAATCGACATGCCATCACGCGCCGGAAGTCTATGGCGGCCTGCGCGAAAGCGAGGCGGCCGCGCTGCTGCGCCGGTTTTTTAAGGCGAGGCGGTAAGGTGAGGCCGCGCCGCGCGGGCGAATTCAGAGCATTTTCCGCCGCCGCAGGAGGAACAACGTGCCGAGGCCGAGAGCCGCCATGATGGCCATTCCGTACCAGAAGCCGAGCGGGTCCTGCTGTTCGGGCAGGCCGCCGAGATTCATCCCGAAAATCCCCGTTACAAGCGTCATCGGCAGGAAAATCGCCGTCACGATCGAGAGGACGTAGAGATTGCGGTTGGTCGCCTCCATGAGCCGGCTGGAGAGCTGATCGCCGAGCAGCCGCGCGCGCTCCTGGACGAGATCGAGATCGTGGCCGAGCGCGGAGAGCCGTTCAATGGCGTTGCGCAGGCCCGCGGCGCCTTCGACGTCGATCCAGGCGGGCAGGCGGGACAAAAGGCTGATCAGCGCGTGCTGCTGCGGCACCATATGGCGGCGCAGGCGCACGACGATGCGGCGGATGCGGGCGAGTTCGGGGATCCGGTCGGAGAACTTGCCGGCGAGAAGCTGGTCTTCGAGATCGTCGACATTACTGGTGAGTTCGATGAGCAGATCGCCCAGCGTGTCGGTCACATGATGCAGGAATTGCGCGATGATTCCGACCGGGCGCTCCACCTTGAGCCCGTCGCCGATGGAGCGGCGCAGCTTGTCGATGGCGGCGAGCGGCCGGCGGCGCGCGCTGATCAGGCAGCAATTGTCGAGATAAAGCCGCAAAACGTCGAGCTGGTCGAATTTTTCGGCGAATTCATGGTGCAGATCGCCGACGATCCCGGCGAGGCCGTTGCCGCAAACCTCGATCCGCATATGCGTGTCTGCGCCGAGCAGCAGCGCCTTGCCGGCGGCGGGAATATGCGTCGATTTTTCTATCCAGGCGCGGGCGCGGCGGTCGGCGAGGTCGAAATGCAGCCAGACCACGCTGTCTTCAGCCTCGATGGCGCCGTCCATATCCGCCCAGGCGAGTTCCTCCATGACGCCGGCGCCGTCGACGCGATAGCCGCAAACAAGCCCCGTGGGCTCCGCCATATCGAGCATCGCGTCTTTTCCTCCAGTTGATAGGGTGGATAATGCGGGCTTCGCGCGGGTGCCGCCGACGGCGGTGCGATAGTGGCCGCGCTTCGATGACGTCTATGTGAAGGCGCGGGGCGAATTTGGCGCCGGCCCGCCTCACAAAAACGCCAGCAACGCCGCCAGCGTCGCCCCCGGGTTCTCCTCGGGCAGAAAATGCCCGCCCGCGATGGGCTGGCCTTGCACGTTGTGAGCCCACTGCCGCCAGATATCCAGAGTTCGAGCTGTCGCCGCCCCCGAGCCCGCGCCCGCCCCAGAGAACGAGGATGGGGACCGAGATTTTCTTGCCCGCAGCTTGGTCCGCCTCGTCGGCGGCGCGATCGAGCGTCGCGCCGGCGCGATAATCCTCGCAGCTCGCGTGAATGCGGGATGGCTCGTTGAGCGCCGCGCGGTAATGGTCGAGCGCGCGGGGATCGAACGCCGAGAGGTCCTTCGTGGCAGTCCAGCTCGCCAGCGTGTAATCGACGAAAAACGGCGCGGCGCCGGCGATAAGCGTCTCCGGCAGGGGTTCGGGCTGCGCCAGAAACGTCCAGTGATAGGCTTTCAGCGCCTCCTGCGCATTCAGCGCCTGCCAGCGGGCGGCGGTCGGGATGATGTCGATCAGCGCCAGCTTTTCGAGCCGCTCGGGATGATCGAGCGCGAGGCGGTAAGCGACGCGGCCGCCCCGGTCATGCCCGACGAGATTGAAGCGGATATGGCCAAGCTGCTCCATCACCGCTATGGCGTCCTGCGCCATCAGCCGCTTCGTGTAGAGCGCCCCATTTTCGCTGCGCGGCGCGCCGGACCAGCCATAGCCGCGTAAATCCATGAGAATGACGGTGAACCGCTCAGCCAGCTTCGGCGCAATCTTATGCCATTCGACATGAGTTTGCGGATAGCCATGCAGCAGCAGAAGGGGCGGTCCGTCGCCGTTCGAGCGCACGAAGAACCGGCCTGAGCGCGTCGAGATCCAATGCGTCGCGAAACCGGGGAAGAGATCAGCCAGATCCGTCATCGGAAAAAGCTCCTTGCAGCGGCGTCTCCGCGCCGCCCTTGACATAGGAACCGCCGGACTCCTACAGCTGTTCCATCTCAGGCCGAGCGTTGCATGACAGTCAAGCCCAAGCTGAACGTCCTTCTATGCGCCCCGCGCGGCTTCTGCGCCGGGGTCGTCCGCGCCATCGACGCCGTCGAGGAGGCGCTGCGCATCTATGGCGCGCCCGTCTATGTGCGCCATGAAATTGTGCACAATAAATATGTCGTCGAGACGCTGAAGGGAAAAGGCGCGATTTTCGTCGAGGAACTCGACGAAGTGCCCGACACTGCCCAGCCGGTGATCTTTTCCGCCCATGGCGTGCCGAAATCCATTCCCGTCGAGGCCTCGGAACGCAATATCTTCGCGATCGACGCGACCTGCCCGCTGGTGACCAAGGTGCATCGCGAGGCCGAACTGCACTTCCGGCAGGGCCGGAAGGTGCTGCTCGTCGGCCATGCCGGGCACCCGGAAGTGGTCGGCACGCTTGGCCAGTTGCCGCCCGGCTCGATCCTTCTGGTTCAGACCGTCGAGGACATTGCGGCGCTGCACCTTCAGGACGATTCCAACCTCGCCTATGTGACGCAGACGACGCTGTCGGTCGACGACACGCATTCCATGGTCGAAGCCCTGACGAAGCGTTTCCCGCACATCGTCGGACCGCATCGCCAGGACATCTGCTATGCGACGACGAACCGGCAGGAGGCGGTGAAGCGGATCGCCCCGATCGTCGATGCGCTGATCGTGGTCGGTTCGTCGAATTCGTCGAATTCGCAGCGGCTCAAGGAAGTCGCCGAGCGGTCCGGCTGCAAGCTCGCGCGTCTCGTGCTGCGCGCCGACGATGTCGAATGGGCGCTTTTCGAGAATATCTCCTCGCTTGGCATCACGGCGGGCGCCTCCGCGCCGGAAATTCTCGTCGAAGAGATCATGGACGCTTTCGCGCAGCGCTTCGAACTGCATGTCGAGGAAGTCTCGTCCGTGAACGAGGGCGTCTTCTTCCCGCTGCCGCGTGAACTGCGCCGGGCCACGGTCTAGAGCGGGATGAGGAAAAGTGGGTCCACTTTTCCGCCCGCATCCCGCCCTCGCTAGCCGCGGGGATCGTCCCGCACCGCATTGAAAACGCAGCAACTCTCAGCCATTCTGATCGCGGGACCGACGGCGAGCGGCAAATCAGCTCTCGCGCTGCGGTTGGCGCAGGCGACGGGCGGCGTCCTGATCAACGCCGATTCGATGCAGGTCTATGGCGATCTGCGCATCATTACCGCGCGGCCCTCGCTCGCGGAGGAGGCGAAAGCGCCCCATCGCCTGTTCGGCCATGTCGACGCCGCCGCCAATTATTCGGTCGCCCTCTGGCTGGAGGCCGCGCGGACCGCGCTCGATGAGGCGGCGCGCGACGGCCGCCTGCCGATTTTCGTCGGCGGTACGGGGCTCTATTTCAAGGCGCTGACCCAGGGGCTCTCCGGCATTCCATCGGTGCCGGACGAGCTGCGCGCGGCCATACGCGCGCGGGCGGCGGGCGTTCCCGTGGCCGAGCTTCACGCCGAACTTGCCCGCCGCGATCCTTTAATGGCGGCGCGTCTCCGGCCCAGCGACCCTCAGCGCATCCTGCGCGCGCTCGAAGTTCTTGAGGCAACGGGCCAAAGCCTTTCCGTTTTTCAGGGCGCGCGAACGCCGCCCCTGCTTGATCCGGCAGCCGCGCGGGCGATTTTCCTCAATCCCGAGCGCGACGAGCTGAAGCGACGCATCCACGCCCGCTTCGACGCGATGATCGAGGCTGGCGCCCTCGTCGAGGCGCAGGCCCTGCGCCGACGCAATCTCGATGCCGCGCTGCCGCTCATGCGCGCGCATGGCCTGCGTCATCTGATCGCCCATCTCAATGGCGAAATCGCCCTCGACGAGGCGGCCCTCCTCGCAAAACGCGACACCTGGACCTATGCGCGCCGGCAATTCACCTTCGCGCGCCATCAATTGCCGGATTTCGTCTGGGCCGATGCGGCGGAGGCCGAGGCTCTGGCTCTGACTTGAGGCTCACCGCGCGGCGGCGCTCTCCTGCTCCAGTCCCGCGATAGCCCGCGCAAACTCGCCGGCGTCGAAGGCGGCGAGATCTCCCGCGGTTTCTCCGATGCCGATATAGTGGATCGGCAGGCCGAATTTCTCGGCGATGGCGACGAGGATGCCGCCGCGCGCGGTGCCGTCGAGCTTGGTCATGACGAGGCCGGTGACGCCCGCGACCCTGCCGAAAATCTCGACCTGGCTCATGGCGTTCTGGCCGACAGTGGCGTCGAGGACGAGCAGCACGGCGTGTGGCGCGGCGGGATCGAGCTTTTTCATCGTGCGGATGATTTTTTCAAGCTCGGCCATGAGTTCGGTGCGGTTTTGCAGGCGCCCGGCGGTGTCCATCAGCAGCACGTCGGCGCCGCTTTCCCGCGCCGCCTGCATGGCGTCATAGGCGAGCGCTGAAGCGTCCGACCCTTGCGCGCGGGCGACGACCTCGCAGCCGAGCCGCTCGCCCCAGATGCGCAATTGCTCGATGGCGGCGGCGCGGAACGTGTCGCCCGCCGCGAGGACGACGCGGCGGCCCTCGCCCGTCAATTGCGCCGCCAGCTTGCCGATCGTGGTGGTCTTGCCGGAGCCATTGACGCCGACGACGAGAATGACGGTCGGTTTTACAGCGGCGTCGATCACCAAGGGCCGGGCGCACGGAGTAAGCACGCGCGCGATCTCGGCGGCGAGGATCTCCTTGACGTCATCGACCTCGATCGTCTTGTCGTAGCGCCCCTTTCCGACGATGCCGGAAATGCGCGAGGCGGTCGCGACGCCAAGGTCGGCCCGGATCAGCACATCCTCAAGATCGTCGAGCATGGCGCCGTCAAGCTTGCGCTTGGTGAAGATCGCGGCGAGACCCGAGCCGATCGACTCGGAGGAGCGCGAAAGACCCTGGCGCAGGCGCGACCACCAGCCTTTTGGCGCGGCGGCGGGTTCGGCGACAGGCTCAGCGACGGGTTCGGCAGCGGGGTTTTCAGCAGGGTTTTCAGATGGCGCCGGTTGCTGCGCTTCAGGCTCTTGCGGCTCCGGCTCAGCATTCCTGCGTCCGAACATGCGGCCGAAGAGGCCGGGCTTTGGCCTCGCTTCCCCGGCGTCATTGTCTCTGGCCATTCAAGATCCTGTTTTCTCGCATCGAAGGTCGGTCACGGACCGCCATTGGCGCAATTCTTCGCGACGAAGAAATCAATAAAGGCGCGAAGGGCCGGCCGCATCTGCTTCCGGCTCGGATGATATAGAAAAAAGCCGGAAAATGGCGGCGTATATTCCGGCAGAAGGGCGATGACCCGGCCCTCCGCAAGATGATGGGCGACTCTGGGTTCGAGGAGATACGCCACGCCAAGGCCATTGACCGCCGCGTCAAGCAGGAGCCTGTCGTTGTTGGAGGTGATGGTTGCGGGCAGGTCGTGCAGCACGACGGCCTCGCCATTGCGCTCGAACTCCCAGTCATAGATGCGCCCCGAGCTGAAGCGGCGGCGTAGGCATTTGTGTCCGGTCAACTCCTCAAGCGACAGCGGCGCGCCATATTTTTCAAGATAGGAAGGCGCCGCGACCAGAACCAGCCGCAACTGGCCGCCGATGCGGGTCGCAATCATGTCGGGCTCGAGGTTTTCGCCGAGACGAATGCCGGCGTCATAGCCTTCGGCGACAATGTCGACGAAGCGGTCATCGGTCGCGATCTCAAGCGAGATTTCCGGATGCGCGGCGAGAAAGCCGGAAAGATGCGGCGCGAGAAGATATTCGGCCGAGAGATATTGCGCCGTAATTCGCACGCGGCCGCGCGGCCGGACGTCGAGTTCGCGGGCGTCCCGCACCGCGAGCTCGATTTCCGCCAATGCGGGTCCAAGTCGCTCAAAGAGGCGCGCGCCGGCTTCCGTCAGGGCGAGGCTGCGGGTGCTGCGCTGAAACAGGCGGCAATCGAGCTTCGTCTCCAGATCGCTGATCGCATGGCTGACGGCTGACGGAGAAAGGCCCAGACTGGCGGACGCGGCGCGAAATCCGCGAAGATTGGCGACGGCGGCGAAAATGGCGAGCTGGGGAAGCGAGGCGCGATCCATTGATGAGCCCAATCGAACAGGGTGTTCCCGATTGTACATATAGTTTCAAGGATTGGGCGCCCCCATTTTGGGGCGGACATGCTTTCCAGGAGATCGATTCATGAAAACTCGCAAACTCGGCGCTCTTGAGGTCTCCGCCATCGGCCTCGGCTGCATGGGCTTCACGGCGGCTTATGGCGGTCAGGAGGAGGCCCAGTCGATCGAAACGCTGCGCCGGGCCGTCGATCTCGGCGTGACTTTCTTCGACACAGCCGAAGTCTATGGCCCCTATGACAATGAGAAGATTGTCGGGCGCGCCCTGCGCGGCGTGCGCGACAAGGTCGTCATCGCCACCAAATTCGGCTTTCGCATCGGCGCCGAAGGCATTGGCTTCGATCGCGTGACGGGGCTCGACAGCAGCCCGGCGAATGTCAAATCCGTCGCCGAAGCTTCGCTCAAACGGCTCGGGATCGACGTCATCGATCTCTTTTACCAGCATCGCGTCGACGCGTCCGTGCCGATCGAGGAGACGGTCGGCGCGATGGCCGATCTCGTCGAGGCGGGGAAAGTCCGCGCGCTCGGCCTTTCCGAGGCGAGCGCGGAGACGATCCGGCGGGCGCATGCGGTTCATCCGATCGCTGCGGTGCAGAGTGAATATTCGCTGTGGACGCGCGATCCCGAGCGGGACGTGATCCCGACCTGCCGCGAGCTTGGCATCGGCTTCGTGCCTTATAGTCCGCTCGGCCGCGGCTTTTTGACGGGTCAGATCAAAAGCGCTGCGGACCTCGGCGAAAACGACTTCCGCGTGAACCTGCCCCGCTTCAATGAGGCCAATCTGGACGCGAATCTCGCTTTGGTCGAGGCGCTCCGGAAGCTCGCGGAAAAACGCGGCGTGACCGCGGCGCAACTGGCGCTGGCCTGGGTGCTGCAGCAGGGCGAGGACATTGTTCCAATTCCAGGCGCCCGCAAGATCCGCCATCTTGAAGAGAATATTCGCGCCGTCGAGCTGACGCTTGACGCCGCGGAACGCGCCAGCATCGCCGCCGTGATGGAGAATGTGCAAGGCGACCGTTACGGCGAGCGGCAATTGGCGCTGCTCAGGCAAAATTAGACTGGCGGGCGGCGCGCAAGCCGGGGCGCGTTCATGCCTCATCAAGGGCGTTGATCGCGCCCGGCGTGACGGTCAACATCTGCGCGCGCCCTTTGAGGCTGGCGAAGGCTGAAGGGTCCGCGCCCGTCAGCCAGACCTGACCGCCGAGGGCGCCGAGCCGGTCATAGAGCGCGGCGCGGCGCGCCGGATCGAAATGGGCGGCGATCTCGTCCAGCAGAACGAGCGGGGCGATTCCGCTCATCGCCTTGACGAGGCGCGCCTGCGCCAGCACCAGCCCAACGAGGAGGGCTTTCTGCTCGCCGGTCGATAATTGCGCGGCGGGCGCCTGTTTCAGGCCATGGCGCACGCTGAGATCGCTCGATTGCGGCCCGACCAGCGTTCGCCCGGCGGCTGCGTCGCGGGCGCGACTGTCGTGCAGGATCCGGCGATAGGCGTCTTCCGCCTCAAGCGCCGGACGCGTCTCGATTAAGGCGTCGATCTCGCCTTCGAGTTTGAGTTCGGCGAAGGGAAATTGCGTATCGTTTACGCTCTGGTCCTGAGCGATGAGCGCGATGAGCTTGGCGACCGTCTCGAATCGCGCGGCGGCGACGGCGATGGCGAGTTCGGCGATTTCGCGTTCGATCGAATCGAGCCAGATGCGTCCGGCGTGATCGAGGCGGTCTTCGAGCAGCCGGTTGCGTCCGCGCAGCGCCCGTTCGAGCGCATTGACCCTCGCGCCATGGTCGGCGTCGATCGAAAGCACCATCCTATCGAGAAAGCGCCGCCGCTCGCCGGCGGGGCCGGAAAACAGCCCGTCCATCGCCGGCGTCAGCCAGACGACGCGGATATGCTCGCAAAATGCGCGAATGGAGGCGGCGGGCTCGCGGTCGATGCGGTATTTGCGCGAGGTTGCAGCCCCGTTTTGCGGCTCGATTCCGGTGCCAAGCTGAACCTCGCCGGACGGCGTTTCAACCTCGACCGAGACCGCGAAGCCGCCGGCGCCCCCGTTCCTCGCGCAATCGGCGAATTCGGCCCGGCGCAGGCCCCGACCCGGGGTCAGGAGGGACAGGGCCTCAAGGACATTGGTTTTGCCTGCGCCATTGTCGCCCGTCAGCACGACGATCTGTCCGGTGACGGCGAGGTCGAGCCTCGCGTAAGAGCGAAAATCGGCGAGCGCGAGCCGCGTGACGGCCCGCCGCGCGGGTTGCGCGCGCAGAGGCGCCGAGGCTTCGGTCTGCATCATCTCCTGTATGGGCTTCACGGCGCAGGCTTCACGGCGATGGTCTTGAAAACGGGGCATCAGAACTGCGCCACAGGGGCTTGGCGCTCAAGCGGGAAATGATCTAGCCTGTTTGCGGGCCGGACGCGTCGAATCTTTCGCCGATAACCTTAAGCGTTGCCGTACATGGCGCATGAATCCGATTCCGCCGAAGCCGCGCCGCCGCATTTTGATCTGCGCCGGCGCATCGACGCCGATATGGACGCGCTCGCCGAGCTTTGGGCGGCGAGCTGGCGGGAGGCGATGCCCTCGATAGACTTCGCGGCGCGAAAAGCGTGGCTGCGCGGCCATTTGCCGGAGCTTGAGGCGGCCGGCGCCGTGACGGTCTGCGGATT
This sequence comes from uncultured Alphaproteobacteria bacterium, assembly GCA_963767805.1. Classification (GTDB taxonomy): domain Bacteria; phylum Pseudomonadota; class Alphaproteobacteria; order Rhizobiales; family Beijerinckiaceae; genus Methylocapsa. The sequence continues at coordinate 18,101 of CAVYFP010000036.1, forward strand.
GGACGAAGACGGCCGCCTGCTTGGTTTCGCTACCGTCAATCCGCAAAATGGCTATCTCGACCAGATCGCCGTCGCGCCGGAAGCCAAAAGCTCCGGCGCTGCAAGCGCCTTGCTCGCCGAGGCGCGTCGGATTTCGCTGCATCCTTTGTATCTTGACGTCAATCAGGACAATCCGCGCGCGCTGCGCTTTTACGCGCGCGAGGGCTTCGAGACGGTCGAGGCCGGCGTCAACCCGCGTTCGGGGCTCAAAACATGGCGCCTGCGGCAAGCCTAGGCGCATCAATAAAATTCTCCTATTGGCCCCGGAATTTAAAAAAATCTTCGGTGGCCACTTGAGAAATTCCCTCAATCGAGTCATTTAGGCGGCGCATGACATCGCGGCCGCGGAAAGCGCGCCCCGCGCAAAAGCGCATGGAGATTTCACGGATGCTGAAGAAGTTTGTCACGGTACAGGATTTTAGCGGCAAGCCGCTCAAACGCGTTCTGATGACGACCTCCGAGCAAGGCGTTCATGTCGCCGATCCCGGGATGCTTATCGCGATCAAGTTCGGCGTCGCCGCGCCGATCGCCGTGCAGCCCCAGAACGTGTTTAATTTCGACGAACCTATTTTCGACGATCTCATGTCGCAATGGCGCGCGAGACGAGAGACCTGCGAAACCACTTGGGCCAAGCTCGGCCGCTTCCGGCCGATGGAAGAGGACGAGGCCGCCTAAGCCGGCCGCCTCGCAGCATTTTCACTAAAACTCTATTCCGCCGCCGCCTGATCGGACTTCATCGCCGCCGCGCCGGTTTCGAATTGCAGCCTCGCGAGGCGGGCGTAAAGCCCGTCCTGCGCGACGAGGCTCGCATGCACGCCCTCCTCGACGACGCGGCCATTCTCCAGAACGAGAATGCGGTTGGCGTTGAGCACCGTCGCCAGGCGATGGGCGATGACCAGCGTGGTGCGCTCCGACATGACTTTTTCGAGCGCCGTCTGCACCAGCACTTCATTTTCCGAATCGAGCGCCGAGGTTGCCTCGTCGAGCAACAGCACGGGCGCGTTCTGTAAGATCGCGCGGGCGATGGCGATGCGCTGGCGCTGGCCGCCGGACAGCGTGACGCCGCGCTCGCCCGCGCGCGTGTCGTAGCCTTCCGGCAAAGCGCGGATGAAATCGTCGGCGGCGGCCCGGCGCGCCGCGTCGCGGACTTCCTCGTCGGTCGCTTCCGGCCTGCCGTAGCGGATGTTGTCGGCGATCGAGCCGCCGAAAATGACCGGATCCTGCGGCACGTTGCGAATGCGTCGGCGCAATTCCGCCGGATCGGCCGTCTTGATGTCGACGCCGTCGAGGAGAATGCGGCCGGCGCCCGGATCATAGAAGCGCTGCAGCAGCTGGAACAGCGTGGTCTTGCCAGCCCCCGAAGGGCCGACGATGGCGACCATTTCCCCGGGCGCGATGCTGAACGAGAGATCGCTCAGCGCCATGTCCTCGGGCCGCGTCGGATAGGCGAAGGCGACATGTTCGAAGCGGATCTCGCCGCGCGCCGGGGTCGGCAGGGGAACGGCGGGAACGGGCGCGACGATGCCGGGCTTGATCGCCAGAATCTCGCCGATCCGGCCGGCGGCGCCGGCGGCGGCCGAGATTTCGCCCCAGACCTGACTGAGTTCGCCTAAAGAACTAGCCGCCAGAACGGCGTAGATGAGGAATTGCGACAGCAGCCCGGCCGTCATGCGTCCGGCGAGGACGTCATGGGCGCCGAACCAGAGGATGCCGACGATGCTGGCGAAGACGAGAAAGATCACGACGATGGTGAGGCGCGCCCGGGCGGCGGCGGCCTTCTGCGCGGCGCCATAGGCCTCTTCCGCGGCGGCGTGGAAGCGCGACGCGGCGAATTTTTCGGCGTTATAGGCCTGCATCACCCGCACGGCGCCGAGGTTTTCGGAGGCGTAGGCCGAGGCTTCGGCAAGCGCATCCTGCGCCGTGCGCGAGCGCTTGCGCACCAGCCGCCCCGAGGCGACGAGCGGCAGCACGATGATTGGAATGGCGATAAGCACGAAGGCCGAGAGCTTCGGGCTGGTGTAAATCATCAGGCCGATTGCGCCGATGAACAGGAACAGGTTGCGCAGGGCGAGCGCCGCCGTCGTGCTGAAGGCCGCCTTCATCTGCGTCGTGTCGGCGGTGAGGCGCGACATCAATTCGCCGATGCGGGCCGTGTCGAAGAAGGCGGCGTCGAGACGGCAAAGATGCGCGAAAACCGCCGAACGCAAATCGGCGATGAGCCGCTCGCCGAGCGTCGTCACGAAATAGAAGCGCGATCCGGAAGCGAGGGCGAGGATGGCTGCGATGCCGATCAGCGCCAGGAAATATTGGTTGATGAGGCCGGCGCTGTCCTCGACGAAGCCGAAATCGATCATGCGCCGGATGGCCAGCGGCACGGCCAGCGTCGCGCCCGAGGCCGCGACGACTGCGATCAAGGCGCCCGCGATGCGCGCCTTGTAGCGCAGCACGTAAGGCAGCAGCGGCAGCAGCGCGCGGGGCGAAGCCTTCTTGCGCGGCTTGTCGGCTGGTTCTGCCTGTGCGAGGGCGGGATCGGGAATGGTGGCGGCTTCTGTCATGATTCAGCTATACCAGAGATTGATGGAGCGGCGGGCGGCTCTCGCCCCGCTTTATGAAGGCATGTCGGCTCCGGCGGCAAGTTTTACGCCCCGGGGGGATGCGCGCCTGACGTGATTACGCGCGCGGCGAGCCACGCCTGCGCGTCAGGCCGCCGAATCGGCGCGCAGCGCGGCCTGCGCCTCGATCGCCGCCAGAAGAATGCAAAGCGCGATGCCCTCGGACGCGTCGCGCACCTCGGCCAGCGACGGGAAGGTCGGCGCGAGCCGCAAATTACTGTCGTTCGGGTCTTTGCCCAGAGGCCAGGTGGCGCCTGCCGGCGTCAGCGCGACGCCAGCGCTTTTGGCGAGGTCGACGACCCGCGCGGCCGTGCCGGGCGTCGCGTCGACGCTGATGAAATAGCCGCCTTCGGGCTTGCTCCAGCGCGCGGCGCCGGTTCCCCCGAGATGACGCTCCAGCGCCTCGGCGACGGCGGCGAATTTCGGTGCGATCAGCGCGCGATGGGCGTCCATGTGGCGGTGAACCCCGGCGGCGTCGCGCAGGAAGCGCACATGGCGCAGCTGGTTCAGCTTGTCGGGGCCGATCGAGCGCTTCGACGCGCTGGCGAGATACCAGCGCACATTGGCGGGCGAGGACGCGAAAAAGGCGAGGCCCGCTCCGGCGAGGGTAATTTTCGAGGTCGAGGCGAAGACGAAGGCGCGCTCAGGATGGCCGGCGCGCGCGCAGGCCTCGAGGATATTGGAAATCTCGTGACGGGTTTCGGTCAGGTGATGGACGCTATAGGCGTCGTCCCAGAACAGCCGGAAGTCCGGTGCGCCAGTCTCCATCGCGGCGAGCCGCGCCACCGTTTCGGCGGAATAGATGTCGCCGGTCGGATTGGAATATTTGGGCACGCACCACATGCCCTTGACTGACGGGTCGGCGGCCAGCGCCTCGACGGCGTCCATGTCGGGTCCGTCGCCGTTCAGCGCGACGGGCAGCATGCGGATGCCGAATTCCTCGAGAATGGCGAAATGCCGGTCATAGCCGGGGGCGGGGCAGATGAAGGCGGGGCTCGCTTCCTTCGACCAGGGCCGCGCGGAGCCGGGAACGCCCTTGAGCAGGGCGTAGACAACGCTGTCATGCATCATGGCGAGACTTGAATTGTCGCCGACGACGATATCCTCGGGCGGCGCGCCCAAAATCGGCGCGAACAGCGCCCGCGCCTCTTTCAGCCCCTGCAAATTGCCGTAGTTGCGCGCGTCTTCACCCGCAGCGCTGAAATAATCGCCATTGCCGGGCAGGGCGAGCAGGCTATTGGAGAGATCGAGCTGGTCCGGCGCCGGCTTGCCGCGCGTCATGTCGAGCTTCAATCCCTGGGCGCGAAAAGCGTCGAGTCTTGGCTTGCACGCTCACGCGCAGCGCCGCCAGCGCGGGCGTCGGAAGATCGGCGATCTGGCTCATGGGCCTCGTCTCGTAGCTTTAATGCGACATCGCGGCATGGCTCGGCCGCGCGGGAATTTTCGCGAGCTTCATAACGCGCCGGGCGCATCGGCGCCAGCGCGCCGTCGCCGCAGGCTTACGATCGTTCCAACTTGCATCGCCAACGCAGTTGCTGAAACGGCGCCTGAGGTGATATTTGGCCGGGTGGCGAGGGCGAATGACAGTTCGCCTTTATTAGAGTGTCCACCGAGACGAGGGTTCGCCATTTTGACGCGCGACAAGGTTCTGGTCACGGGGGCCTCTGGCTTCGTCGGATCCGCCGTGGCGCAAGCTTTGGCTGAATCCGGCTATGCCGTCCGGGCGCTGCTGCGCCCGACCGCGCAGCGGCTGAACCTCGCCGGTCTCGACGCCGAAATCGTCGAGGGCGACATCTGCGACCCGCGCTCCGTCGACAAGGCGATGGCGGGCGTCAGATATATGTTTCATGTCGCCGCCGACTATCGTCTCTGGGCGCGCCATCCGCAGGAGATCATGCGCACCAACGCCGAGGGCACGCGCATCCTGATGCAATCGGCTCTCGCTGCAGGCGTCGAGCGCATCGTTTATACGAGCAGCGTCGCCACCATCGCCTGTCCGGCGAACGATGGTCCCGCCGATGAGACGGCGAGCCTTTCTGAAGCCAGCGCAATCGGCGCCTATAAACGCAGTAAGGTTGTCGCCGAAAAAATCGTACAGGAAATGATTGCGCACAATAAGTTGCCGGCGATCATCGTGCATCCCTCGACCCCGATCGGTCCGCGCGACATCAAGCCAACGCCGACGGGACGCATCATCGTCGAGGCGGCGATGGGCCGGGTGCCCGGCTATGTCGACACCGGGCTCAATCTGGTTCACGTCGACGATGTCGCCCGCGGCCATGTCGCCGCGCTCCAGCGGGGGCGCGTCGGCGAGCAGTATATCCTCGGCGGTCAGGATGTCTCGCTCGCCGCGATGCTGAAAGACATCGCGGAGCTGTGCGGCCGCAAGCCGCCGCGACTGCGTCTTCCGCGCCGCGCGCTCTATCCGCTGGCGGTCATGGCGGAGGCCGCCGCCCATTTCACCCGCAAGGAACCATTCGTGACGATCGACGGCCTGCGCATGTCGAAGCACCGGATGTTTTTCACTTCCGCCAAGGCCGAGCGCTGCCTTGGTTACACGGCGCGTCCCTATCGCGAGGCGCTGAGCGACGCCTTGGCGTGGTTCGGCCAGAACGGGCATTTAAAATGAACGGTCCGGCGGCAATGAACGATCCGGCGACGACGCCCTCGAAGACGCACAAGGGCGAGAATTTTCCCGTCGCCTCGATCCTGATCGCGCCGCAATACCGCGCCGTCATTCTCGCCTATTACCAGTTCGCGCGCGGCGCCGACGACGTCGCCGACGATGGCCTTGCTGTCGCCGCAGCGGAAACTCGACGGACTCGACGCCTTCGAGGCGACGCTCCTTGGCAGGAGCGACGCGGTCGCTGCGGCCTTGCCGCTGCGGGCCGCCCTCGCCGAAAACCGGCGCCTTTCGCCGCGCCATGCGCTCGATCTTCTCACCGCCTTCCGGATGGACGCGGTCAAGACCCGCTATGCGAACTGGGACGAGCTGATGGACTATTGCGCCTTCTCGGCGGCGCCGGTCGGACGCTTCGTGCTCGATGTCCATGGCGAGAGCGAGGCGACATGGGCCGCCTCCGACGCGCTTTGCAGCGCGCTGCAGGTCATCAACCATCTGCAGGACTGCGCCGCCGATTACCGCGCTCTTGATCGCGTCTATATTCCGTTGGACGCCCTCGCCGCCCAGGGCATCGGCGTCGCCGCGCTCACGGCGGACAAGGCTTCGCCACGGCTGCGGGCGTGCCTTGACGGCCTGATCGCAAAAACCGGCGCTCTGGTCGAGGCGGGCGCCGGCCTGTCGCCGCAGGTGCGCGATTTCCGGCTGCGTCTTGAGACCGCGGTCATCGCCACGCTGGCGCGTCGGCTCAACCATATTCTCGGCGCCCGGGATCCCCTCAGCCAGGAGGTCCATCTCAGCAAGCCGGCGGCGCTTGGCTGGGCCTGCGTCGGCATCGCCGCCAGCCTCGCCGGGTTCGGGCGCAGGCCGATCGCCGCCGCGCCGGAAGCGTCGGCATGACCAGCGGAGCCGCGCCGTTGGAGCCAGATGACGCAGGCGCCGAGGGGGCCGCTGCAGCTGCGCGCTCGCGCGGCAGCTCCTTCTATGCCGGGATGCGCATTCTTCCGCGGCCGCAGCGCGAGGCGATGTTTGAGATCTACTCTTTCTGCCGCGCCGTGGACGACATCGCCGACGACGGCGGTCCGCTGCCGCCTCGCAAAGCCGCGCTGGAGCGGTGGCGGCGCGACATCGACGCCATCTACACGGGCGAGCCGCCGAAATCGCTTCCGCCCGGCCTCGTAACGGCAGTGCGCGCGTTCGATCTGCAACGCGCCGATTTCCACGCCGTCATCGACGGGATGGAGATGGATGTCGATGAAGACATCAGGGCGCCTGACCTCGCGACGCTCGACCTTTATTGCGACCGCGTCGCCAGCGCCGTCGGACGCCTCAGCGTGCGCGTATTTGGCCTGCCCGCGAATGAAGGGGTCGAGCTCGCGCATCATCTTGGCCGCGCGCTGCAACTGACCAATATCCTGCGCGACCTCGACGAGGACGCGGCGATCGGGCGCCTCTATCTGCCGCGCGAGCCCTTGCGCGCCGCCGGCATCGCGGAGAGCGAGCCCAACGCCGTCCTCGCCCATCCGGCACTCGCCGCCGCGTGTGCGCCAGTCATCGCCATGGCGGACGGCCATTTCCGCGAGGCGCGCAAGATCATGGCGCGCTGTCCGCGCAAAAGCATGCGCGCGCCGATGATCATGGCGGAGGCCTATCAGCCGATCCTCGCGCAACTGACGGCGCGCGGCTTCGCGCCGCCGCGCACGCGCATCAGCGCGTCGAAATGGCGCATCCTGCTCGCCGTGCTCCGCCACGGTCTCGTTCTGTGAGCCGGGCGTGACGCAAAAGCCCACCGTCCATATCATCGGCGCCGGCCTCGCCGGCCTCGCCGCCGCCGTGCAGCTCGCCGGCGGCGAGAGGAACGTCATCGTCTATGAGGCGGCGCGGCAGGCGGGCGGGCGCTGCCGCTCCTATTTCGATACGACGCTCGGCATGGTGATCGACAATGGCAATCACCTTTTGCTGTCGGGCAACGCCGATGCCTTGGATTTCTTGCGCCTCATCGGCGGCCTTGGCGCCCTGTCCGAGGCGCCCGAGGCCGATGTCGCCTTCATCGACCTCGCCAGCAAGGAGCGCTGGCGCGTGCGGCCCAACGCCGGGCCGCTGCCATGGTGGATTTTCGCGCCGGATCGGCGCGTGCCCGGCGCCCGATGGAGCGACTATCTCGCCCTGCTGCCGCTGCTTGCGCCCGGCGCGGACCGGCGCATCGACGCGATCATCGATTGCAAGGGCCTGCTTTACGACAGGCTCTGGCGCCCTTTTTCTCGCCGCCCTGAACACCGAGCCGACGGAAGGCTCCGCGCAGCTCGCCGGCGCGATCATCCGCGCGACTTTCGCGCGCGGCGGCGGCGGCGTGCCGGCCGATCGTCGCGCACGGCCTCTCCGCCGCCTTCATCGAGCCCGCGGTCGCCTCCCTGGTCAAACGCGGCGCCGATGTCCGCCTCGATCACAGGCTGCGCAAAATCGCCTTCAGCGACGGCCGCGCGAGCGCGCTCGACTTCGGCGACGCAGGGGTCGTTCTTGGCCCTGGCGACGAGGTGATCCTCGCGACGCCCGCCCCGGTCGCGCAGGATTTGATCCCGGGCCTGATCGCGCCGCAGAGTTTCCGCGCCATCGTCAACGCCCATTTCAAGATCGCGCCGCCGCAGGGTCAGCCCGCCATCCTCGGCGTCGTCAACGGGACGATCGAGTGGATTTTCACCTTCCCGGACCGCATCTCGATCACCATCAGCGGCGCCGATCGCCTGCTCGACGCCGGCCGCGAGGAACTGGCGGCGCGGCTTTGGGCCGAAGTCGCGCGCGCCCTCGATCTTGATCGGCCCTTGCCGCCATGGCAGATCATCAAGGAAAAGCGGGCGACCTTCGCGGCGACGCCGCAGGAAAATGCGCGCCGTCCCGGCGCCCGGACGGCCTTCTCCAATCTGACGCTGGCCGGCGACTGGACGGCGACGGGCCTGCCCGCCACGATCGAAGGCGCGGTCCGGTCGGGCTATCGCGCGGCCGACCTGATCCGCAAGAAAGGACGCTCGCCATGAATGTCGCACTGAAGACCGAAGCCGGCCCGGCGGGGGAAGCTGCTTCATCCGGCATCGCGCCTCGCGAGCTCGACGAGCCGATCGCGCGGGCGCGGCGCGCGCTTCTCGATGTGCAGCGGGCCGACGGGCATTTCGTCTTCGAACTTGAGGCGGACTGCACCATTCCGGCTGAATATATCCTTTTCCGCCATTTCCTCGGCGATCCCGCCGACACGGCTCTGGAAGCAAAAATCGGGGCCTATCTGCGCCGCCATCAGCAGGCGGCCGACGGCTGGCCCCTCTTCACCGGCGGCGCCTTCGACATCAGCTGCTCGGTCAAAGCCTATTTTGCGCTGAAAATGATCGGCGACAGCCCCGATGCGCCGCATATGCGGCGCGCCCGCGCGGCGATTCTCAAGGCGGGCGGGGCGGCGCGCGCCAATGTGTTCACGCGCTCGATGCTCGCCCTTTACGGCGAACTGCCTTGGCGCGGCGTGCCGGTGATGCCGGTGGAAATCATGCATCTGCCGCGCTGGTTTCCGTTTCATCTCAGCAAGATTTCCTATTGGGGGCGCACCGTACTCGCGCCCCTTCTCGTGCTCCAGGCCCTGAAGCCGAAGGCCGTCAACCCGCGCGGCGTCCGCATTCAGGAACTGTTCGTCGTCCCGCCCGAAGAGGTCCGCAGCTGGCCCGGCGCGCCGCATCAGAAGCAGCCCTGGACCGCGATCTTCGCCGCCATCGATCATATTCTGCGGTGGACGGAGCCCTTTTTTCCGGCGCGCTCGCGCGAGAGCGCGATCGGCAAGGCGGCGGCGTTCGTGACCGAGCGTCTGAACGGCGAGGACGGACTTGGCGCTATCTATCCGGCCATGTGCAACAGCGTGCTGATGTTTCGTGCGCTCGGCGTCCCCGATTCCGATCCGCGCGTCGTGCAGGCGCGCGCCAGCATCGAGCGGCTTCTCGTCGTCGGCGAAAACGAGGCCTATTGCCAGCCCTGCGTTTCGCCGGTCTGGGATACGGCTCTCGCCAGCCATGCGCTGATGGAGAGCCGCGAGGCCGACGCCTCCGATGATCAGACTGTCGCGTCGGTGCGCCGGGCGCTCGCCTGGCTGAAGCCGCTTCAGGTGCTCGACGTCGCTGGCGACTGGGCGAATCAGAAGCCGCATGTGCGTCCGGGCGGCTGGGCGTTCCAATACGCCAACCCGCATTATCCCGATCTCGACGACACCGCCGTCGTCGCCCTCGCCATGGATCGCGCCGCGAAAAACTTTCCCGCGCCGGACGCCGGCCAGCCGGATGTTTCTTACGCCGAGGCGATCTCGCGCGCGCGCGAATGGATCTTGGGCCTGCAGAGCGCCAATGGCGGCTTCGGCGCCTTCGACGCCGATAATGACCGCGAATATCTCAATTCGATCCCCTTCGCCGATCATGGCGCGCTGCTCGATCCGCCGACGGCGGACGTCACGGCGCGCTGCATCTCCATGCTCGGCCAGTTTGGCGAGACAGCAAAGACCAATCCGGCCCTCGGGCGCGCCATCGAATATCTCGTCAGCGAACAGGAGAGCGACGGCAGCTGGTTCGGCCGCTGGGGCATGAATTACATTTATGGGACCTGGTCGGTCCTCAGCGCTCTCAACGCCATCGATTACGACCGCAGCGGCGAGACGGTGCGAAAAGCCGTCGCCTGGCTGAAACGCATCCAGAATCCGGATGGCGGCTGGGGGGAGGCTGGCGAAAGCTATGCGCTGGAGTATAAAGGTCATGAGCCGGCGCCGAGCACGTCGTCTCAAACGGCATGGGCTTTGCTGGGATTGATGGCGGCCGGCGAGATCGATGCGCCTGAGGTGGCGAGGGGATTGCGCTACCTGACGCAGACGCAGGCGGGGGACGGGTTTTGGGCAGAAGAACGCTTCACGGCGACCGGGTTTCCGCGCGTCTTTTATCTTCGCTATCACGGCTATCGAAAATTCTTCCCGCTTTGGGCGATGGCCCGCTATCGCAATCTGAAAAGCGGCAATCGGCCGACGACGCAATTCGGGATGTAGGCGCGCGCGCGCCGGTGCGGGTGATCGCCGTCACAGGGCTCAAGGCGGAAGCCAAGCTCGCCGCCGGGCCGCAGGTTCACGCCCTCTCGGGCGGGGGCGACGGCGCCCGCCTCGCGCGGGATCTCCACGCCGCCGCCGCCGACGCGCGGCGCCATCATCAGTTTCGGCGTCGCCGGAGGCCTTGCGCCGGGCCTCGCGCCCGGCTCGATGCTCGTCGCCCGCTCCATCATCGTCGAGGACGGCGAACCGATCTTCGCCGATTCCGCCTGGGCGCGGGAGCTGTCGGCGGCGCTCGGCGCGCCCATCGTCGATCTCGCCGGGGTCGATCTGCCGGTTGCCGATCGCGCCGGCAAACGCGCGCTGCATTTGCGCACGGGCGCCCATGCGGTCGATATGGAATTGCATATCGCGGCGAAAGTCGCGGCGGATCGCGGCATTCCCTTCGCTGCGCTGCGGGTCGTCGCCGATCCGGCCGAGCGGCAATTGCCGCATGCGGCGCTGGTGGCGATGCGGCCGGACGGCGCCATCGCTTTCGGGGCGCTCATCCGCTCGCTCGCGCGCGATCCCGGGCAGATTCCGGCGCTGATGCGAACCGCCCGCGATGCGCGGGCGGCCTTCGCCGAACTACTCCGCGGCCGACAAATGCTCGCCGCCGGATTTGGCTTCGCGAATTTCAGCGAGCTTGTGCTCGACATGCCGGCCGAAGACGAATTCGGCGGGCCGCTGCCGGTCTAGCGGAAGGTCCGGCGACATCGGGCCTTGCGTCCGGATGCCGCCGACTGCGACTTTCAGCGCCGCGAGCGGATTCTTGAAGGCTTCCTCGACTGCGGTGGCCTCGAAGCCGCAATGGACCATGCAATCCGCGCATTTTTCGTAATTGCCGGTGCCGTAACGCTCCCAGGCGGTGTCCTCCATCAATTCCTTGAAGGTCGAGACATAGCCTTCGCCGAGCAGATAGCAGGGCTTCTGCCAGCCGAATACGGTGCGCGTCGGGTTGCCCCAGGGCGTACACTGATAGGTGCGGTTGCCGGCGAGGAAATCGAGAAAGAGCGTCGACTGGAAGAAGGGCCAGGCCTTGCCGCCCTTGCCGCGCGCGAAGATGTCGCGGAACAGGTTCTTCGTCTTCTCGCGATTGAGGAAGTGCTGCTGGTCGGGCGCGCGCTCATAAGCGTAGCCGGGCGATACCGTGATCCCCTCGATGCCGAGCTTTGAGACGTCGTCGAAGAAAGCCGCCACCCGCGCCGGCTCGGCGTTGTTGAACAGCGTGCAATTAATCGTGACGCGGAAGCCCTTTTCCTTGGCGAGCCTCAGCGCCTTGACCGCGCGATCATAGACGCCCGGCTGGCAGACCGACTGGTCGTGCATCTCCTGGTCGCCATCGAGATGGATCGACCAGTTGAAGTAGCGGTTGGGCCTATAGCGATCGATATGCTTTTCGAGCAGCAGCGCGTTGGTGCAGACGGTGATGTATTTTTTCCGCGCGATCGCGCCCTCGACGATCTGCGGCAAGTCCTTGTGCAGCAGGGGCTCGCCGCCGGCGACGACGACGACCGGCGCGCCGCATTCGTCAATCGCCTTGAGGCAGTCGTCGAGCGACAGGCGCTGATTGAGGATTTCATCCGGATAGTCGATCTTGCCGCAGCCGGCGCAGGCGAGATTGCAGCGGAACAGGGGCTCGAGCATGAGCACGAGCGGAAAGCGCTTCTGGCCGGCGAGACGCTGACGCAGCACGTAGCCGCCGATCTCGGCCATTTGCAGCAATGAAATTCCCAATGCTTGGCTCCTCAAGGTAATTGTCGGCCGGCTGTGGCCAGTTCCAGCGATGCGCCGCTCCCGGCGGCAGGATCCTTTGCGTCCCTTTCCATAAGGCGCCACCCCGGATTCACCAAGGCTCGACGATCTGGCGCGGCGTGATCCACGCAAAATCAACGCCAGGGCCGATTCGGCCGCGGGCGGCGACCGCGCCGGCAAGGGAACGTCATCCCCGCATCGTCAATTTTTCCGGCATCGGATCCGAGGTGGCTTTACAGGCCGAACAGCGCTATTCTTAAAGCTATTGTTCAGCTTGCGGCGATATTGATTTTCTTGTCAAAGACAGCGCTCCTTTCAGCGCGGGGAGCGTCGCGAATCAAAAAATATCCCGGTTCTCGGGATGTTGACAATGCGTTCCGCCTGTTTGTTCGTCCCCAAAGCCGTAGCCGGCCCTTTTCGATTGGCGATAGCACTGCATGATCACATCCCCAGACGGCTCCGGCAAGACCTCCGATCCACAACGGCCCGAGCCGATTTCCAGAGCGATCACGGCGATCGTCGATTTTTGCAGACGCTTTAAGTGGCTCGTCGTCGCGCTGGCCGCGCTCGCGACCATCGGCTGCGGCCGTTACGCCGCGACCCATTTCAGCATCAACACCAACACCAATGATTTTATTTCGGCGAAACTGCCCTGGCGGCAAAATCTGATCGCCATGGACAAGGCGTTTCCGCAGCGCGCGGATCAGATTGTCGTCGTTATCGACGGCAAGACGCCCGAACTGGCCGAGGAGGCGACCGAGCGCCTGACCCAGCAGCTGAAAACGCGCCCCGATCTTTTCTCGTCGGTCCTTCGCCCCGACGGCGGACCTTTCTTCAACAAGAATGGTCTCATGTACCTGCCTGTCGCCGATGTTCAGAACACGATCGAGGGGCTGTTCAAGGCGCAGCCCTTTCTGTCGGTGCTGGCGTCCGACCAGAGCCTGCGCGGCGTGACCGACGCGTTTTCCTTCATCAATCGCGGCGTTCGCACCAAAGCCGGGACTTATGATGATTTCGACCGGCCGCTCGTCGCGCTGGACGATGCGTTCGAAGTCACTCCTCGCCGGTCGCCCGACTTATTTTTCCTGGCGCGGGCTGCTGACCGGCGCGGCCCCGGATTCGCGCGAATTGCGGCGTTTCATCCAGGTCAAGCCCGTGCTTGATTATGCGGCGCTGAAGCCGGGCGAAGCGCCTACCAATTTCATCCGTTCGAGCTGGAGCGAACTCGGTTTTTCAGCGGCGCCGGGACTGCGGCTGCGGCTGACCGGCCCGGTTCCTCTTGCCGACGAGGAGTTCTCGACCGTCGCCGAGGGCGCCGGGCTGAATGGCGCGATCACCGCGCTGATCGTGCTGTTCATCATCTGGCGGGCGCTTAAATCGCCGAGCATCGTATTCGCCGTCGCGCTCAGCGTCGTCGTCGGTCTTTGCGCGACCTTCGCTGTCGGGCTTTTGATGGTCGGCGCGCTTAATCTTATTTCCGTGGCCTTCGCCGTTCTCTTCGTCGGCATTGGCGTCGATTTCGGCATCCAGTTCAGCGTCCGCTATAGAGCGGAGCGCTTCAAGGAGCCCGATTTCGACAAGGCGCTGTCGCAGGCGGCGAGCAAGATCGGACGCCCGCTCGCCCTCGCGGCGGCGGCGACGGCGGCCGGCTTCTATTCGTTCCTCCCGACCGATTACCGAGGCGTCTCCGAACTCGGCCTGATCGCCGGCACCGGCATGTTCATCGCCTTTTTCACGTCGATTACGGTGCTGCCGGCCCTGCTCGCGATCCTGCGGCCTCCGGCCGAGGCGGAGCCGGTCGGCTATCTGTTCCTCGCCCCGGTCGATGAATTCATGGCGCGCCATAGAATTGCGATCGTGGTCGGCACGTTAGGCGTCGCTCTGGTTGGAACGCCTTTGCTCGCCCATTTGCGCTTCGATTTCAATCCGATCAATTTGCGCAGCCCGTCGGTCGAATCGGTGGCGACCCTTTTGGATTTGATGAAGGATCCGGCGACCGACACCAATACGATCGATGTCCTCGCCCCCTCGATCGAAGATTCCAGCAAGCTCGCGGCAAGGCTCGCGGCCCTGCCGGAAGTCGCGCAGGTGGTGACGATCGCGAGCTTCGTTCCTGCCGACCAGGACCAGAAGCTGCCGATCATCGAGCGCGCAGCGGCCGCGTTGGGGCCGATTCTCGACCCCAGCCGGGCGATCGACCCGCCGACCGACGAGGACGATATCGCGGCTATTTCCAAGGCGGCCGACGCTTTCGCCGAAACCGCCGATGATCTGAAAGGCAAGGGAGCCGACGATGCCCGCCGTCTGGCCGGGCTCCTGCGCCAGTTGGCCGAGGCGCCGCCGCAAACCCGGGACGCCGCACGCAAGGCCTTGCTGCCCGGTCTTGCGACGATGCTCAGTCTGTTGCGCGATTCGCTGGAGGCGCAGAAAGTGACGATCGACTCCATTCCGTCCGGTCTCAAGCGGGACTGGGTGACGCCGGATGGGAGAGCCCGCATCGCCGTCTCGCCCAAGGGCGACGCGAACGACAATGCGACGCTGGTTCGCTTCTCGAAGGCCGTCCAGCAGATCGATCCCGTCGCCACCGGCGAACCGATCGCTATTCAGGAATCCGGCGACACCGTCGTTCGCGCCTTCATCGAGGCGGGTCTTTGGGCGCTGCTCTCGATCAGCATTCTTCTTTTCGTCGTCCTGCGCCGGGTCAGCGACGTTCTGCTCACGCTCGTCCCGCTGCTGCTCGCCGGCGCCGTCACGCTCGAGATCACCGTTCTGATTGGCCTGCCGCTCAACTTCGCCAATATCATCGCGCTACCCTTGCTGCTCGGGCTTGGCGTCGCATTCAAGATTTATTTCGTGATGGCGTGGCGCGCCGGGACGACCAATCTGCTGCAATCCAGCCTGACGCGGGCGGTCTTTTTCAGCGCCCTTGCGACGGCGACCGCCTTTGGCAGTCTCTGGCTGTCGAAGCACCCCGGCACGTCCAGCATGGGCAAGCTCCTCGCCTTGTCGCTGGTCTGCACCCTCGCCGCGGCGATCCTGTTCCAGCCGGCGCTGATGGGCCCGCCGCGCAAGGTCATTGCGACGGGCGAGGACGCCTGACGGTAAGGGACGAGAGCGCGAAAACGAAAACAGCGCGATCGATTCGAATTATCGAGCTTGAACGGCTTACTGAATGACGCGGTATCTTGGCGCGTTATCGCCTTCCTTCGCGCCGCCGGTCGAAGCGCCAAGGCTGTTCTGATCATTCAGTCCGCCGGAGCCGGCGCCAATCGAGGTGCCCTGGATGCCGCCGACCGTGATGCCTTGATTGAAGATGTTCTTGACGCCGCCGGTCGAGGCGTTAAGGCCGGTGCCGAAACCCTGGACGCCACCCGTGCCGGAGCCGAAACTGGTCTGATCGCCCAAGCCTCCAGCGCCGGCGCCAGTCGCATTGTTTTTCACGCCTCCGACGGCGTTTCCCATTCCCAGCCCCAAGCCGCCGGTGCCCGCGCCGATATGCGCGGTGCCCGAAATCATCGCCGCGGATCGGGCGCGGCTAACCGGCGTCGCGGAGGTCGTTTTTCCCTTTGTTGTAGACGCAGTACTGCCGGCGCCGGCGCCGCCGGCTCCGAAGGCCGTGCCCGCCACGCCGCCATTCTGGTTCAGGATGACCGGGGCCGGGGTAGCGGCGTTCGGCGGAATCGCTTGAGCCAACGCGAAAGCTGGCGCTCCAATGAGGAGGGCAGCGGCCAGAGACAAGGTCGATCTACGCATGGCTAACGCTCCGCAATGCGGCGTGAAGGCGAATGGCGCCGAGGGGCCATCGAATCGGCATACTCAACATCTTACTTTAGCACGGCCGCCGGCGCTTGTCCGCAGACCGCGTCGCACTGAACAGATCACCGAAAAACGCAAGAGCGGGATGAGAAAAAGTGTGTGCACTTTTTCGCCCGCATCCCGCTCTAAACAGTTGGAATCGATCACGTTCATGATTTTGGATCAATTCGATCCAAAATCATCGTGATCTAACGATCCTGCTTGCTCTTTTCTTCCAGCGTGGCCTTAAGCGCGAGCAGTTTGGCGAAAGGCGAATTCGGATCGGGCGGCCGCTCGAAGGTTTTCTTCTCGAAGGGTTTTTTGCCTGCCGCCGCATGGTCGCCGCCGCGCTCGTGGCGGCGCTCGGAATTGTTCGCCCGATTGCGGCCGCCATCGTCACGCCGGTCGCGCTGGCCTTCAAACCGGGGTCGCGCTTGCCCTCGCGCCGCCTGTCCGCGCCGGGGTTCGCGCGCGTTTGCGTCGCCGGCGGGGCTGACTTCGCCGCCCTCGGGAGACGGCGAAGCGGCGCTTTCGGCATGAACCTCGGCCGCCGGGCGCCCGCGTCCGCCTGGATGCGGACCGCGCCTGTCTTGCCGATGCGTTGGCCGTTCAGCGGACTCGGGCTGCGGGGCGGCAATGGTCTCGGCGGCGCCTTTCGCCCTTTCGCGCGGCTCGGATCTCCGGCCGGCGCGCGGTTCGCTCCGGCGCGCATGATGTTGCTGCCGATGCGGGCGCCAAATTTCGATCAGAACCGGCGGCGCCGGCTCGGCGGGAGCGTCGCCAGCCTCTGCGGGAACGGCTGCGGACTCGGCCTCGGGCGGCGCGGCGGCGGCGGTTTCCGCGGCGTCCACCGGGGCTTCGAGCCCAAAATCGGGGGCCTCCGCCGGCGCCGGAACAAAGTCATCTCCTGCAGCCGCGGGCGCTTCCGCGCTTCCGCCATCGCTAATTTGTTCGTCCGGCGTCGAACCGGCCGCCGGCGTGGGCGGAGCCTCCTCCGGCGCCGAAGCCTCGATTTCAGCCGGAGCTTCGAGCGGCGCCGTTTCAGCGGCCGCGCTCTCGCTCCGATCCGACGCAGCCTCGATCGCTGGGCCCTCGCCGTCGATCGCTTCGGGCGCCGGTGCCGCCGCGACGGGCGCTTCCGCATCCAGAGAGGCGGCGTCGGCCGAAGGCGGCGCGAGCGGCTCGGTCGCCGCCTTCGCCAACAAGGGCGCGGTGATCGGCGGCCCCTCGCGGCGTTCGACGACATAGCCGAGCGAGCGCAGGATGGAGGCGAAATTTTCGCCCGAGCAGCCGGCGAGCGAGGTCATCGCCACCGTCACGACGAATCCGTCGCCATCGGCCGCGCCGACCGGCGGTTCGCCCGGGGTGACGCCGGGCCGGTAGGCGATGGCCGGCCGGATCAGGTCGGCGAGCCGCTCCAGAATATCAACGCGCACCGCGCGCTCGCCGCAGACACGAAAGCCCGCCGCCCGATAAAACCCTTTCGGAACGTCCTTGTCGGCGACGAAGGAGGTGCGCCCCGACGCGGCGAGGTGGGGCACGTCGTCGACGCCCTTCACTTCTTCGACGCCGCCGTTTTTCAAAGCCCAAAGCTGAGCCGCGAGCGCGCGCGGCGCCGGCTTGACGAGATTGGGCAGGTAAAGATGATAGGCTCCAAACCGTATGCCGAACTTCCGCAGCGCGCCGCGCGCCTCCTGCGGCAGGTTCTTCACATCGTCCGCCACTTTCGCGCGCTCGAGCACGCCGAGAGATTCCGCGACCTGAAAGGCGATGCCGCGGGCGATCCCCTCGAGTCCCTCTCCCAGTTCCAGTTCGGCGAGGGGGCCGAGCAGCTTCTTCACATGCTGGGCCAGCCAGAGATCGAGCCGGCGTTGCACGCTTTCGAGTGGGGGGCCGGTCAGCTGGTCGTCGGCGAGGATGCGGACCGTCGGCTGAAGCACGTGCGGGCCGGCGGCGATCTTCGCGATCGGCTCGCCGAGCCAGCGGATGACTCCGTCATTGGCGAGGACGAATCCCTCGTCGACGGCTTCATTCACCCGCGCGGCGCGGCCCTCGATTTCGTTCGCCAGCGCCTTTTGCGCCGCGGCGTTCAGCGCCTTGGCGGCTTCGCCGACCGCGTGCGGATCAGCCGTGAAGCGAAATCCGTTAAGTTGGCCGACGTGCTGTCCCTCGACCATCACGTCGCCGCTTGTGGTCACTTCCGCTTCCAGCATGGCGTTCTCTCTCAAGCGGCGCATCAGTACGCTCGCCCTGCGGTCAACGAACCTCTGGGCGAGACGCGCGTGCAACGCGTCCGACAATGTGTCCTCTACCTGACGCGCGATCCCCTGCCAATGCTCCGCATCGCGCAACCAGCCTGATCGATTGGCGACGAAAGTCCAGGTCCGGACTTGCGCGATGCGCGCGGAAAGGGCGTCAAGATCGCCATCGACACGATCGAGCGCCCCGATATGGCGGGCGAACCAGTCGTCCGGAATATGCCCGGCGCGCACGACGAATCCATAGATCGAAAGAGCGAGTTCAGCATGCGCCGCAGGAGACAATTTACGATAATCTGGGATTTGGCAACAATCCCAGAGCCGCGCCACGTCGGCTGGCGTTTTCGCCTCGCGCATGACCTTCTCGTCGCGGGCGGCGATGTCGAGCACCATCTGGTCTTCGGCGAGAGGCGCGCGGGTCAATCCGGGCTGTCTGGGCAGTACGTCGAGGGAAGCCATGAGATCCGGGATTGATGAAAAATCCAGCGAAGTGTTGCGCCATTGCAACATTCTCACACTGTCGAATCGATGATCTTCGAGCGCTTCGATGAGTTCTTCGTCAAAGGGCAGGCAACGCCCGGTCGTGCCGAATGTCCCGTCCCGCATGTGGCGGCCCGCGCGTCCGGCGATCTGGCCGAATTCGGCCGCCGTCAGGCGGCGGTGCTGCCAGCCGTCAAATTTGCGGTCGGCGGCGAAGGCGATGTGCTCGACATCGAGGTTCAGTCCCATGCCGATGGCGTCGGTCGCGACGATGTAATCCACTTCGCCGCTCTGGAACATCTCGACCTGGGCGTTGCGGGTGCGCGGCGAGAGCGCGCCAAGGACGACGGCGGCGCCGCCGCGCTGGCGGCGGATCCATTCGGCGATCGCGTAGACGTCTTCGGCCGAGAAAGCGACGATGGCGCTGCGGCGCGGCAGCCGCGTCATCTTCTTGTCGCCGGCGAAACTCAGCGTGGAGAGGCGCGGCCGCGACTGGATGCGCACGCCCGGCAGCAGATCCTGCACCGCCTGGCCCATGGTCCCGGCGCCGATCAGGAGGGTTTCCTCGCGCCCGCGCTGGTTCAGCAAACGGTCGGTGAAGACATGGCCGCGATCGAGATCGGCGGCGAGCTGGATCTCATCCACGGCGACAAAATCGAGACTGAGGTCGCGCGGCATCGCCTCGACCGTCGAGATGAAATAGCGGGCGCTCTTCGGCTTGATCTTCTCTTCGCCGGTGATCAGGGCGACGGATTCGGCGCCCGTCTTCTCGACGACGCGATTATAAACTTCGCGCGCGAGCAGACGCAGCGGCAGCCCGATCATGCCGCTGCGATGGGCGAGCATCCGCTCGATGGCGTAATGCGTCTTGCCCGTATTCGTCGGCCCGAGCACGGCGCTGACATTCAGGTCGATCCCCTTGGCGCGGCCCGGGGGAGGCGATTGAGCGGGGAAAGAGACGTTCATGACAGGTCGCTGGGTTTGCCGGGAGCGAGGGCGCGCCGGATTTACGGCGCGAAGGCGGTTGGTTCACACGGCCGAAAAATGAGGCCGTTCCGGTTGCTGCGTCAGAGTTCCGTCTTTCGGCGTCCGGCGCCCCCGCATCTCTTCGCCGGAACCATGCGTCCCGGCCATCTTGGAGCGGCGGGTTCCCAAGTGGCTTCTGTACCATAATGGAACAAGTTCGCGCATCTTCTCTTTGCATTCGAACGGGAGTGGAACGAATCGCGCCCGAATCGGCGTCGGCGGAAGAATCAGGTTTTGTTCACCGCAACATTTTGAGTTGGAAATGGAAAAAGCGCTATGGCTTGTGAAATCGGCGATTCTGGCGCGCCGAAACGGCGTTGGTCGCGAAGAGTTCCGGGCCGCGCCTGACGGACTCGGATGCCGGCTCCTGTCAAGGCCACGGACAAATTGAAACAGCAGCTTTCAGCGGGGACCGAAAAGCCGATGCGCTTCGGATCGGGCGACACGGTCTAAGCTATTGGAATCGATTGCTTTCGTGCGAGGTCCGCGTCCCTGAAGCCTGGCGGCGTCAAGATCACACCGATCGCGCGGTCCATGTCACGAGATCGGTGACGGCGGCGCCGAACGCCTTATTCAGGGCGGCGGCGATCGCTGGCGTGTCCGTACCAGCGGCGGGCGCCGTCGCATGAAACAGCTGCGAGCCGACGACATGGCCGTTCTCCGCCACGATCTTGGCGGTAAATTCGACGTCGGCGGCGGGGCCCGGGTTCGTCGTGATGGCGAAATTGCGCAGATCGATCACCAGCTGATAGGCGGCCGTGACGCGTTCGACAGAAGCGCCGACCGCGGCCGGGAAACCGGCATTGTCGAAGCTCTGGATGATCTTCTCCTGGATGAGCTTCGGCAATGTGTCGCTCCATTGCGCGTCGCCGAGCACCGAAAACACGCCATCCTTCGAACGGCCAAGCATGCGCTGTGTGTCAAGCGCATTGATTGCCGAGGGCTCCGCGACGGAAATCTGCGCGCGGGGGGCGCGCAGCGATGACGGAAAGGCGCTCGGCGCCGTCAGATCATAGACGGGCTTCGCTTTTTCCGCGCCGGGTGCGGCGGTCATGCGCTCAAGGCCGGCCAGGATTGAATCGACGCGATCCGAGTTGCGACCGAGCGCTTCGGAAAAGGTCTTGAGATTATCCATCGTGCTTTTTACGGCGTCAGAATTGTCGCCCAGCAATTTATCGAGGCGCTGGAGGGTCTGCCGCGCCGTTTGCGTCAAATCCTCGGAAGCCGCCGGATCCGCCACGAGAAGCGCCGGGTCGGTCTCGGAGACAGGCAGCAGAGGAGAGGTCGGCGCGCCGCCGCGCAGGGAGACCGCCGGACTGCCCATCAATCCGCGGAAATCGACGCCGACCTTGGTGTCGGCGCGCAGCGGCGTTCCTCTGGCCACGGCGATCGTCGCCAGCACGCCCCTTCGGATTGGCCGGATCGAGCTGAAGCGACGTCACCTCGCCGACGCGCACGCCATTGAACTGCACGCCGGCCCCGGCCTGCAGTCCCGAAGTCGGGCCTTCGAAACGAATCCGGTAAATGGCCCTTTTGGCGAGCCCGCCATTATTGTTCAGCCAATAGACAAAGCCGAAGCCGGCCGCGATGGCGGCGAAGGCGAATAATCCGACCAAAATGTAGCGCGCCCGTACTTCCATCGACTTCGCCTCAAATTGCAGGATGACTTTGCGGGTGCGCCGCCTCGCGGGCGCGCTTGCCCCGGAAATAGGCCTGCACCCAGGGGTGCTCGCAGGCGAGCATGGCGGCGATCGGCCCTTCCACGATGACTTTGCCGTCGACGAGCGCCGCGACGCGATCGCAAACGGCATGCAGGCTGTCGAGATCATGCGTCACCATGAAGACCGTGAGGCCAAGGGTCTGCTGCAGCGTTTTGATCAGCGTGTCGAAATCGCCGGCCGAGATCGGATCGAGGCCCGAGGTTGGCTCGTCGAGGAAGACGATTTCGGGATCGAGGGCGAGCGCGCGGGCAAGCGCGACGCGCTTTGTCATGCCGCCCGAGAGTTCGGAGGGATATTTCTCGGCGTCGCCGGCGCCAAGTCCAACCATGCCGAGCTTCGCCATCGCGACTTCGCCGCGCAGCCTGTCGGAGAGGTGCAGATATTCCCGCATGGGAAATTCGACATTCTGGCGCACCGTCAGCGAGGAGAATAGCGCGCCTTGCTGGAAGAGAACGCCCCAGCGCCGTTCGAGCGCGCGCAGCGTCTGCGGGCTCGCCTTGTCGCGATCGACGCCAAGGACCGTGATCGCGCCCGCGCGTTTCGGGAGCAGGCCGATGATGGTGCGAAGCAGGACGGACTTGCCGCCGCCCGATGCGCCGACGACGCCGATGATTTCGCCGCGGCGTACGTCGAGCGAGAGGTGGTCAAGCACGATTTGGTCGCCGAATCCGACGACAAGGTCGCGCACGCTGATCGCAATGGGGCGTTGGGGGTCGTTCACCGCCTACATTCCGATCGAGGCGAAGAAGATGGCGAAGAAGCCGTCGAGCACGATGACGAGGAAAATCGAATTCACCACCGACGTCGTCGTCTGCAGTCCGAGCAACTCGGCGCTGCCCTTGACCCGCAGCCCCTCGGCGCAGGCGACGACGCCGATGACCAGAGCCATGAAAGGCGCCTTGATCATGCCTACCTCGAAATGCGTGATTGAGACCGCCTCCCGCAGCCGGTCGATATAGATATAGGGGCTCATGCCGCCGTAGAGCCAGGCGACGACGCCGCCGCCAAAGAGGGCGGCCATGGAGCCGAGAAAGGCGAGTATCGGCAAAGCTATGACCAGCGCCGCGACGCGCGGCAAAATGAGCACTTCGACCGGATCGAGGCCCATCGTCCGCAAGGCGTCGATCTCCTCGCGCATCTTCATGGCGCCGAGTTCGGCGGTATAGGAGCTGCCCGAGCGCCCGGCCACCATGATGGCGACGATCAGCACGCCAATCTCGCGCAATACGAGAATGCCGACGAGATCGACCATGTAATCCTCGGCTCCGAACTTGCGGAAATGAAAGATGCCCTGTTGCGCGATGATGCCGCCGATCAGGAAAGTGATCATGAAAATGATCGGCACGGCCCGCAGGCCGACGCGGTCGAGCTGGTTCACCACCGAGGTCAGGCGGAAGGCGCGGGGCCGCGCGAGGACGCGCGATCAACGAATCGCCCAGCGCGCCGAGCATGGCGATGAAGGCGACGAAGGAGTCCCCGGCGCCGACGATCGCGCGGCCAGCCGCTTCAAGGGCGGCGAACCGCGCCTTTTTGCGGGCCGGGGTCTCCCCGCCGTCGACCCGCTCGACCGCCGTCAGCAATTCCCGAAAATGCTCCGACGCGCCGACGATGCGCGCTTCATCGCCGCCGGCCCGGTGAGCGCGTATCAGCCGCTCCACCAGACATGCGCCAAATGTGTCGATCTCGCCGACGCCGCCCATGTCCACGGACATGTTGCGTCCCTTGGGGCCGGGCGCGATCGCATCGACCAGCGGCTCCAGAGTGGCCGCATATGCGGCTGTCCACGGGCCGGAGGCGATGATTTCGAGGCTCGCGCCATGCGCGGCTCCCCGCAACATCAGTCCCGGCTGCACGCTTTCTCTCGCCATCGAAGACGTCCCCTGATCTGGAAGCTGGCGTGGAATGAATGCGGAAGATTGAAACGCGTTCTAAAATTTTAACGGCGGCGACGCTTGATTTCGAACCGCGATCATAGCCGTTTTGGCGCGCTATAATGGCCTGAAGGGCGTTTCCGGTCGATGCCTCCGGCGCGCGATGTGCTAAAAGGCCATCAGTTTGGGCCCGGACGATCCGCCGCCGCATTGAGGCGCATCAACGAGGAGCCGCCCCGATGATGTTAGGCATTCCCATGAATAAGTGGGCGTCCCCTGTAGCCGATGAGTTGAAATCATCCGCAACGCCCGTTGCGGTTGCGCCAGTCGAACGCGCGCCAGTCGAAGGGCGCTTGGCGAAGCGCGCCTTGCGGCGGACGGCGAGCCGCCCGCGAGTTCCGAGGATCTGGCGGACTTCGTCGATCGCTCGTTCAATGCCGAGCTGGCGCGCTTCACGGCGGGGGTGTCGCCGGCCGCTCTCCCCGGCGCCTATCTCGACTGGGCGATGCATCTTTCGCTTTCGCCCGGCCACCAGCTGCTTCTCGTCGAGAAGGCGATGCGCAAGGCGGCGCGCTTCGCCGCCTATGCCGGCAGCTGCGCCGTCACCGGGCGCGCGCCCGATTGCATCGAGCCCTTGCCGCAGGACAAGCGTTTTTCCGGCGAGGCCTGGAGCCGCCAGCCCTATAAGTTGATGAGCCAGGCCTTTCTGTTGCAGCAGCAATGGTGGCACAACGCCGCGACCGGCATCCACGGGGTCGCGAAAGAAAACGAGAAGATCGTCGAATTCACCACGCGGCAGCTGCTGGACATGGCGGCGCCGTCGAATTTTCTCTTGACCAATCCAGAGCTTCTCGACCGCACCATCGCGCGGGGCGGAGCCAATCTGCTGGATGGTTTTTATAATTTTCTGGATGATTTCGAGCGCGCCGTCCGCGGCCGCGAGCCCGCCGGGGCCGAGGCTTTTGAGGTCGGCCGCAATCTCGCGACGACGCCGGGCAAGGTCATCTACCGCAACGCCCTGATCGAGTTGATCCAATATGAGCCGGCGACGGCGGCGGTCCGGCCCGAACCGATCCTCATCGTGCCGGCCTGGATCATGAAATATTATATCCTCGACCTTTCGCCGGAAAATTCGCTCGTCCGCTATCTGACCGGACAGGGCTTCACGGTGTTCATGATCTCGTGGAAGAATCCGGACGCCGGCGACCGCGACCTCTCGATGGAGGACTACCGCAAGCTTGGCGTCGAGGCGGCGCTAAAGGCAGTCAACGCCATCGCGCCGGAGCGGCAGGCGCACGCCGTCGGCTATTGTCTCGGCGGCACGCTCCTCACCGTCGCCGCCGCCGCGATGGCGCGCGAGGGGGATCAGCGACTGAAGTCGATCACGCTTCTCGCCGCGCAGGTCGATTTCACCGAGGCCGGCGAATTGACCCTCTTCGTCAATGCAGGCCAGCTCGAGTTTCTCGACGACGTCATGTGGCGGCAGGGCTTCCTCGACGCCGGGCAGATGGCCGGCGCGTTCCAGCTCCTGCGATCGAACGATCTCGTCTGGTCCCGCATGATCCGCGACTATCTGATGGGCGAGCGCCAGCCGCTGAACGACCTCATGGCCTGGAACGCCGACGCCACCCGCATGCCCTACCGCATGCATTCCGAATATTTGCGCGAGCTTTTCCTCGACAACGACCTCGCCGAGGGGCGCTATCGCGCCGATGGGCGGCCGGTGGCGCTGTCGGACATACGCGCGCCGATCTTCGCCGTCGGCGCCGACCGGGATCACGTGGCGCCCTGGCGTTCGGTCTACAAGCTGAACCTTCTGGCCGACGCCGACGTCACCTTCCTCCTCGCCTCGGGCGGCCATAACGCTGGCATCGTCTCGGAGCCGGGGCATCCGCGGCGCTCCTATCAGGTGACGACCAAGCTGCGCGACGATCGCTATGTCGATCCCGACGCCTGGCTCTCCCTGGCGCCGCAGCGCAACGGCTCGTGGTGGCCGGAATGGGTGCGGTGGCTGACGGCGCAATCGGGCGCGCTGGAGCCGCCGCCCCGCATGGGAGCGCCCGAGGCGGGCTATCCCCCCCTCGCCGACGCGCCGGGCGGCTATGTCCGCATGCCGTGAATCGAACCGAAGAAGCTCCGGGACGACGGAGCTTCTTCGCCATGCGGCGGGCAGGGCCCGCGATTGTCACACTGGATAAAGGAAGCGCGAAATGGCCGAGATTGAACAGGTGGAACTGGAGAGACATCGCGGCGCCCTGGCCGCCGACGTGCGGAATTTGGTCGAAAAATACCGCGCGATTTTCGATTGGGACGTGCCCGACATCGATCAAAACGCGGCGGACAAGCTCATCCTGGGCGAAATTCGCAACGCTTTGGACGAGATCGAAAAGAAGCTGCTGGGCTGAGGCAGCGCGCCGAGCGGCGAAGCAAACAGCTTTTTTGGGACGCGGGCGCGAAGCCTCGCTGCTTTCTCTTTTCGCCTTCCGCGCGGACCGCGCTCGGGAGAGGCCCTTCACAAGGCGGCCGTGAGCTGAACAGTAAATTTTTTTTACGGTCCGCGGCGATTTAGCCCGGGGCGACTGGCCGGCGCAGGCGCGGACGGCGAACCACGCCGGCGCTCGGGCCGTTCCTGAAAACGCTTAAAAAACATGTGTATAATGCAAGAAGTTCGGTGGGTTCAGTTCTGGCGCGCACGATGACGACGAAAAAAATTGGTCGATTTGTCGCATGGTGGGTTTTCATTCCAAAAAAAATGCATTAGTGTTTTTTAGAAGCGATCAAACAGAACGGTGATCCGAAATCACCGATCCTGTCGCCTGTTTTACGTCGGCAGCTAAATCTGAAACCGTTCAAGAAACTGACGTCGTAACAAACGTCAATAGGCGTCGTCAGGCAATAATACAGAAAGCCGACTGCAATCCCAGAAACGGCCCAAGTCTAGGGAGAAAATTGAAGCATCTGCGGCGCATGTCGTAGAGGCTTCTCTAGGATATTTACGTCCGGCGTATGAAAACCAGCCTCGGAAGCCCATTCGAGGTGTTCCACGGAAAATCTGCATAAAACAATAAAGCGATTCCGCGGAACGGTTTCTGTCGATCCTGCAAGATCGAACTGCAAAACGGCAACGCCATCGTCGATCCGGAATACCGGACGCCGAGGCGAAAAACTAAAGAGGCCGCCTGTGTTGCCACAAGCGGCCCAAGTCTAGGGAGGAAACGCCCAAGGAGGGCATCGGCGACAACATCGTTGCCGCACCGCAATAATATGCACGTGCATCGCACAAAAAGCAAGCGCTACTGACCTAATTTTTTGGACTGTGCGCGGCTGGCGCTTAAGTCCTTGTTCTGTTGTGTGTTCTCGCCCCCGTCCACAGGACGGGTTTGCCCGCTCGGCAAATTTCTGTAGAACACTGTTTCGTGAGGTGACGTTCCGGCGCCGGGCCGGATCGGACCGAACGCATAGGCCGATGGCGGGGAAGCCGGACCTCCGGCCCCTCTCATCCGCGCGGGAAAACCCAACGCATGACTGCCGTGGATTTCGCCGCCTTCGTGGGGCGGCTCGCCGATCGAGCGAGCGAAACGATCCTGCCTTTTTTTCGAACCACTCTCGCCGCCGAAGACAAGAACGCCGGCGGCGCATTTGATCCCGTCACCGAGGCGGATCGCGCCGCCGAATTGGCCCTGCGCCGGCTCATCGTCGAAACCTTCCCTCATCACGGCATCATCGGCGAGGAATTCGGTTCGGTTCGGGAGGACGCGGAATATCTCTGGGTGCTTGATCCGATCGATGGAACCAAAAGCTTCATCGCCGGCCTGCCGACCTGGGGCGTTCTGATCGGCTTGCTCCACAAGGGCGTCCCGACCTATGGGACGCTGGTCCAGCCCTTCACCCGCGAGCGGTTCACGGGCGACGGCGGAGGCGCCGTCTGGCGCGGACCAGGACCCGATGGCAAGGCGATCGAGCGCAAACTCGTCGCCCGCCTCTGCGATGATATCGCCAGGGCGACGCTGCTGACGACTTCGCCGCTCCTGTTTTCCGAGCAGAAGCTGGAAGCGTTCCGCCGCGTCGAATCGAAGGTGCGGCTGTCGCGCTACGGCGGCGATTGCTACGCTTACGCCATGGTCGCCGCGGGCCACGCCGATTGCGTGATCGAGTTGGGCCTCAACATATATGACATTGCACCGCTCATCCCCATCATTGAAGGCGCTGGCGGCGTCGTCACGACCTGGGACGGGGGCGACGCCACACAGGGCGGCGACATTATCGCAAGCGGCTGCGCTGACATCCATAGGGCCGCGCTGAAGCTGCTTCAGGGCTGACGCGGCGACGTGCGTTTCCTTTGGGCTTGCGCCCGCACTACGGCCCGCATCCCGCTCGAAACGGTCTAATTAAGCGGATTGTTAAACCGAATTGCCGGAACGCCTATTTGCTATTCCTCCTATGACGCCATAGGGCTCCGCAGGTTGTATCTTCTTCTGCCCACGCGTAGTCCTCATCGTTGCATTCGACTGTTCCTTTGAGACATTCGATTACATGTTTCTGGGCGGTCGCGTTTGGCCCCCAATGATCTTTGCATTTCGCGTCCGGCGAACCCGACGCGGTAGCGTGGGCCACCCCGATCAATCCAGCGAAGGCGGCGAAGTAACATAAGAATTTGTAAATCATGAGCTCGCCCGCAGATTGCGATTCCTGTCCGGAACAGGCCTGCCGCGCGACGGAACGTAGCTGGTCCGGCTCTAAAGCCAGATGAAAAAGCGGGAGCCGGCTTTTCCCGGCATCCCGATCCACAGTTAGAAATCGATCGCGGCGGCTTACTTGCCTTCGAAAACCCGCAGGATCGATTCGACGACCTTTTTGCCGTCGCCGAACAGCATTGTCGTGTTCGGCCGGAAGAACAGCTCGTTCTCGACGCCGGCATAGCCGGATCCCATGCCGCGCTTGACGAAAAGCACGTTCTTGGCGAGTTCGACGTCAAGCACCGGCATGCCATAGATCGGTGATTGCGGATCGGTCTTGGCGGCCGGGTTGGTGACGTCATTCGCGCCGATCACGAAAGCGACGTCGGCATGGCCGAAGTCCTTGTTGATCTCGTCGAGTTCGAACACTTCGTCGTAAGGCACGTTTGCTTCCGCGAGCAGGACGTTCATGTGGCCTGGCATGCGGCCGGCGACGGGATGGATGGCGTATTTGACGTCCGTGCCGTTTTTCTTCAGCACGTCGGCCATTTCGCGCAGGGCGTGCTGCGCCTGCGCGACAGCCATGCCATAGCCTGGCACAACGATCACGCTTTTCGCAGCTTTCAGCATTTTGGCGGCCTCTTCGGGCGTGCCCTGCTTGACCGGGCGCGTCTCCGCCTGCGCCGCGCCGGGCGGAGGAGCCGCCGTCTCGCCGCCGAAGCCGCCGAGGATTACCGAGATGAACGAGCGGTTCATGCCCTTGCACATGATGTAGGACAGGATCGCGCCCGATGAGCCGACCAGCGAGCCGGTGATGATCAGGGCCAGATTGCCGAGCGTGAAGCCGATGCCGACGGCGGCCCAGCCCGAATAGGAGTTCAGCATCGAAATGACGACCGGCATGTCGGCGCCGCCGATCGGCACGATGAGCAGGACGCCGAGCGCAAATGAGACCAGCGCAATGGTCCAGAACACGAGGTGGTCGCCGGAGAGGGAGAAGGCGACGATGAACAGCAACAACAGGATGCCGAGGCTGATATTGATGAGGTGACGATGCGGCAGCAGGATCGGCTTGCCGGACATCCGGTCGTCGAGCTTCAGAAAGGCGATCACCGAACCCGTGAAGGTCAGCGCGCCGATCGCCGCGCCGATGGACATTTCAATAAGGCTGCTGACGTGGATCGGCGAACCGAGCGAGAAGGCCTGTGGCGCGTTCAGCGCGCTCGCCGCGACCAGCACGGCGGCGAGACCGACGAGGGCGTGAAACAGCGCGACGAGCTGCGGCATCGCCGTCATTTGGATGGTGCGCGCCCGCCACGCGCCGATGGCGCCGCCGATGGCGATGCCGAGGACGATGATGATCAGAGAAAAGGGCCCCGCCGGCGGCTGATAGAACAGCGTCGTGAGGACCGCGATGGCCATGCCGATCATGCCGGCGCGATTGCCCTGCCGCGACGTCTCCGGCGAAGACAGGCCGCGCAACGCATAAATGAACAGAAGCCCGGATACGAGATAGAGCAGGGCCGCGAGATTGGCGTCCATGGTTCAGCCCTTTTTCTTATACATCGCGAGCATGCGCGCTGTGACGAGGAAGCCGCCGAAGATGTTGACCGAGGCGAGCACGAGGGCGATGAAGCCGAAAATCTTGGCGGCGATGGCGCCGCCGCCCGCCGCGCCGCCCGTCACGACGCCAGCCGAAAGCAGGGCCCCGACGACGATGACGGAAGAAATCGCATTGGTGACGGACATCAGCGGCGTGTGCAGGGCGGGCTTCACCGACCAGACCACGTAATAGCCGACGACCACGGCGAGCGCGAAAATCGCCAGCCGGAATACGAAAGGATCGATGGCGCCGCCGGTCGCCGCATGCGCGCCGCCAGCCAGCTGATCCACATAGGTTTCCGCGGCTTCCGCCGCCTGCCGCGACGCTGCGACAGCCTTATGCAGCTTGTCCAGCGCAAATTGATCGATCTCGTTCGCCATCGGTCACCTCCTCAAGTCATTCTTTTTCAAAGGCGCGTCTTTTCAATGCGCCTCGCCGGCATTCCGTCCGCCGTCATTAGCCAGCCGGAGTGGAGTTCTTTGGCGGGCCGCGCCTTTTTCGCCCTGGCGGGCGCTTCGGCCGGTTCCGCGGTCTGCGCGGCGTCCGCGCCTTCGGCGGCCGGCGGGTTCGCGGCGGCTGAATCCGCCGGGGCCTGGAAATTCGGGTGCGTCAGCGCGCCATCGCGCGTCAGCAGCGTCGCCTTGACGATCTCATCGTCCCAATTGATCGCAAGCTCATGCGAAGCGGGATCGATCAGGGGCTGCAGGAAGGCGACGAGATTCTTGGCGTAAAGGAAGGAGGCGGTGGCCGGCACGCGTCCGGCCACATTCAGATTGCCGATGATCTTGACGCCGTTCTCGCTGATCACGGTTTCGCCGGGCCGCGACAATTCGCAGTTTCCACCGCGCTCGACCGCCAGATCGACGATGATCGAACCGGGGCGCATCGAGCGGACCATCTCGGCCGTGATCAGCACCGGCGCCGCGCGGCCGGGAATCAGCGCCGTCGTGATGACGATATCCTGCTTGGCGATATGCGAAGCCGTAAGCTCCGCCTGTTTCGCCTGATATTCCGGCGACATCGGCTTGGCGTAGCCGGCCGCGGTCTCGGCGGCGGCGAATTCCTCGTCCTCGACGGCGATGAATTTGGCGCCGAGCGAGAGCACCTGCTCCTTCGTCGCGGGCCGGACGTCGGTCGCGGTGACGACGCCGCCGATGCGCCGCGCCGTCGCGATCGCCTGCAGTCCGGCGACGCCGACGCCCATGATGAAAATGCGCGCCGGCTGAACCGAGCCGGCGGCTGTCATCATCATGGGGATGGCGCGGTCATAGGCCGCCGCCGCGTCGATGACGGCGCGGTAGCCGGCGAGATTGGCCTGGCTCGACAGGACGTCCATCGACTGCGCCCGGGTGATGCGCGGGATCAGCTCCATCGCGAAGGCGCTGACTCCCGCCCCGGCGAGCGATTGAAGGGCGTCGATATGTTCGTAAGGGTCCATGATCGCGATGACGGCGGCGCCGGGCTTGACGCCGGCGACCTCGGCCGCGCTCGGGCGGCGCACCCGCAAAAGCACATCGGCGCCGGCCGCGGCGGCGGCGGCGCTTTCGACGAGCACTGCGCCGGCGTCAAGGTAGGCCTGATCGGGAATCGCGGATTTCAGCCCGGCCCCGGCCTCGATCGCGACCTCCGCGCCGAGCGCGGTCAGCGCCTTCACCGTCTCGGGCGACGCGGCGACGCGGCTCTCATTGGCGTCGCGTTCTGTTTGGACAGCTATGCGCATGGCGCCCTCCCGTTGGTTTTTTGAGCTATTGGGGCGACGACCCGATGTGTTCAGCCGGCGATCAGCGCCAGCAGGATCAGGACGCCGACAGCTCCGACGGCGCCGAAGGTCAGCAGCCGCAGGAACAGATGGAAGGTTTTCTCGTGCTCGTCATCGATGGCCGGGGCATGTCCCGCAAGGTGGGTCGTCATGGATGCTGTCTCCTGCCGCATGGGGCGCGTGAAGCTTTGGGCGGGCAAGCATTGGCAATGAATCCGCCGCCGCGCAAGAGAACAAAAAGCGAGGACCGCCGCGCGCGCCGTAAAAAGCCGTGCTGCGCTGCATCATCCGGGCGGCGCAAGGCCGGCGCCTGAAAGCGCCGCCGCCTGCCGCTCGCGCAGCGTTTCGGCCGAGAATATCCCGATCGCTTCGTTGAACATGCGGTGGAAGTTCAACCGGGCGCCAAGATGCAGGAACGCGCCGCCGAGGCCGATCGCCGCTCGGTCCATGAAAACGAACTCGCGCGGCACCTTGACCGGCCCGTTGCGTTTCAAGGCCTGATGCACCTGAAACGCCTGTTTGCGCCCGTATTGTCCGGGCGCGACGCCGTCGGCGACGGTGCGCACGCGATCGTCGAGCAGGGGCGCGTAAATGAAGCGGGCCCAGATATTCAAAATCTCGGCGAGATCGCGGGTCAGCCCCTGAAAGCCCCAGGTCTCATAGGCATGGAAGGTGCGGTCGAAATCATGATGCAGAAGGCCTTCATAGAGTTCGACCACGCCGCCGACGAATTTCGGCGTGAAAATGCGCACGCAGCCATAGTCGAGCAGATTGATGCCGCCTGCTTCCCCGGGTGCGCCTTCGCCGCTGAAAACGGTGTAATTGCCAAGGTGCGGGTCGCCGTGGATGACGCCGAACCGTATGAAGGGGATCCACCAGGCCTTGAACATGGCGCTGGCGATGCGCGCTCGATCCGCCTCCGGCGCGCCGGTGAATTCGAGCAGTTTTGCGCCCTCGAGCCAGTCCATCGCGAGGAGGCGCGCAGTCGAGAGCTCGGGCCGGATGCGCGGCACGCGAATGTCTTCGAACGGGGCGAGAATGCCCTGATAGAGCGCTGCGTGCCGCGCCTCGCGGGCGTAATCGAGCTCCTCGCGCACGCGCGCGCCGATCTCCGCCGTCATCTCCCTTGTGTCGATGATGGGGTTCAGACGCCGGTGCAGCGCAAACAGCACGTCGAGCTGGGCGAGATCCGCTTCGACCGCTGATTTCATGTCCGGATATTGCAGTTTGCAGGCGAGCGCCGCGCCGTCATGGGCGACCGCGCGATGCACCTGCCCGAGCGAGGCCGCCGCCGCCGGATGCAGGTCGAAGCTGGCGAATTGCGACCGCCAGTCGGCGCCAAGTTCCGCCTGCATCCGCCGCTTGACGAAAGCCGCGCCCATGGGCGGGGCGTCGGCCTGGAGCTTTTGCAATTCCTCGGCATATTCGGGCGGCAGCAGGTCGGGGATGGTCGCCAGCATCTGGGCGACTTTCATCATCGGCCCTTTGAGGCCGCCCAGCGCCTGCGCAAGGGCCGCGGCGTTGGACGCCGCGCCGCCGCCGAGAAGGCGCGCGCCGGCCATGCGCGCCGCAACGGCGCCGGCATTCGCCCCGACCCGCGCGTAGCGCGCCGCGCGCGCCGAAAGGCGGTTGGCCTCGACGTCCCTGCGCGAGGACGGGTCATGATCTTGCGGGTCATGATCTTGCAAATTGCGCCGCCTTTTCGAATGAGGTCCCGCGGCGCAGAGAGCCGGAACGCGATCGCCGGATCATGCCCCGCGACGGAGTCGGTCTGTCAATATGCGCGGCGGTCAACTCTTCGAGGCCGGAGGGCGCCCAAAAGGACGTTTTGTCTAGCCGGCTTCGAGGCCGGCCTCGAGACGGGCGTCGAATTCGGCGAAATCGAGCCGAACCTCCACGTCATTGTCTTCGGTCCGCCGCGCCACAAAGCCGAGTTCGCCGGTCATTTGCAGCATGGCGAAATTATCGGCGGAGATCAGCCCGATCACAGCCTTGAGGCCGCGCCGGCGGGCGCATTGGAGAATCTCGGTCATCAGCCGGTAGCCGAGGCCATGGTGCTTGAAGTCGGAGCGCACCATGATGTCATATTCCGCGGTCTCGGAAGCGGGCTGGGCCTGCGCGAGATGCACGATGCCAAAGAACTGCTCGGGGCCCGAATCGGCCAGGGTCGTCGCGACGATGGCGGTTTCCGTCTCGGGATCGAGATGGGTGAACTTCTCGGACATCTGGCCGGCGAAATCATGCGCGGCCCCAAGCAGCCGGAAATGAATGTCCTGTGGCGAGGCGTGCGAAAACATCTCGACGAGGCGAGGGCCGTCGTCGGGGCGCACATAGCGCAGCTGAAACACTTCGCCATCGTAGAGTTTGATGGTGTGGCGCCTGTCGGACTTCAGGAGCGGCTTGTTCATCGAGTTGGGTCTCTTTAAGCCAATTATCGGTCGAAATCGCGCCATGGCCGGGTTTTCGCCCATATGGCGCGCATCAGGCTGCGTCTTTTGCGCCTTGGCCCGATGATCGAGGAAATAACCGGAGAGGGCGCCTTGAACATGATCGCGGTCCAGACGCCGCATCAATGCGGCGGGGTCGCTCAGGCGTCTCACAGCTCGATTCGAGCATCGTCGAACTGGCCTCAACCAGCCTTTCCCTCGGGTCCATATATGCCTTGGGTCAGGGCATTTCGCAAGTGCAGCATTTTTACGTAGTCCGACCGTGCGTAATCGCACGCACGCAGGGGGCGAAGTCGCGTTTTCGAGCAAGATGATGCCTCGTCCTGCGTTAATAAATCGCAGTAAAGCAATTACTTAGACCTATTCTACTGCGGCGCAACCAGCGATTGCGACGACATGTCGCGCCTCAAATCGGGCGCGCGCATCGTTTCGGGCGCCTGTCCGGCGCCGATAATGTGGAAAACCCGCCGCTGCCGCGCCAGCCTGAACTGCTCTCGGGCCGCTCCGCGCCGTCAAGGGCTCGCCGTCGCGTAAGAAAACGCGTGGAGGCCGGGCGCGTGTCTCGATGGTCAAGATTGAGCTATCGCCCCACGAAGCGGAAAGCGGGGCCGCACAGCTTCAATCGAGCGCCAATCTCACTGGAAGCATTCGTCGATGGTCTTGTCCCAGTCGGCGGGCTTGTCCTCGTGATCCGAGGGCCGATCGCGGTTCAACGCGCCGTCGGAGCGCGCCCGCAGATAGACGTAGATGGGGTTGAGGTAGCACATCACGTTTTTATTCACGCCGAAGGACGGCATGACGAGCTCCTGCGAGGCGCTGACATTGCGCTTGCCGCCGATGATCGTGCCCAGCACCTGGTCCGTGGTCAGCGTCTTCAGCGAATCGACGAGGGAGGGCGCGTAGGAAGAGCCGAGCGCGTCGGGCCCGTGGCACTGGAGGCAATTGGCGCCATACATGCGGTAGCCGATGAAGGTGTACCAGTCGACCTTGCCATCCTTGATGTTGAAGGTCGGATTGCCCTGCTTGTCGAAATATTGGCCGTCCGTCGAGGAGACAGGCGTTGGATCGCCGGCGCCGTCCGCGCGCGCGCCATGCGCGCCGACAATGAGGCCGCTGATGAGCAGGCATGATAGCAAAGCCCTAATTTTCATTGTTATAAATCCTCCCGGAGCCTTTGAGGGGCTTCCATTTCTTTATTCGCCAATCGCAGAATGCAAGGCGAAAACCGGGCCAGAATTGCAATCAGGCGATTGGCGAAGATGTCGCAGCGAACGCCGGCCCCGGCGCCTCCCTGGTACGCTTGGATTCGGTCTTAAGTTTCAAATCCGTAAGGCTCCTCGCCCGCGACCCTGTGCGAAATAGGGACAGGTGTCTAAGGATCGCGCGTCTGGCCGCCACGAAGGAAACGCCCAGACGAGGGAAGCGCGGGAGGATGCGCGCGGGGAATCGCCCGGCTCCTCGCCGCGGCGGCCTCGCGGAGCCGCAGGCCCGGCGCCCCGGCGAGACT
The DNA here is from genome assembly GCA_963767805.1 of uncultured Alphaproteobacteria bacterium. Taxonomy (GTDB): domain Bacteria; phylum Pseudomonadota; class Alphaproteobacteria; order Rhizobiales; family Beijerinckiaceae; genus Methylocapsa. Next base: position 53,362 of record CAVYFP010000036.1, read on the forward strand.
TGCCTCCCGCCAATCCGCGTTGGGGAGCGATGGGCCGCGCGCGCGGCCGTCGTTTTTCAGCAGGTCCACATCGTCAATCCGTTAGGATCAGGCGCCGCGCTGGACTAGACTGTCGCTCGAGGGCGTCTCCGAAGCCCGTTCCGCCCTCGCTTCGTACCGCTTTTCCGGAGGTTGCGATGCCCGATTACTTCGCCGGATATGAGATCGTAGCGCAGACAAAGAATTTTCTGGTGACTTGTGAGGACGACGTCGGCGCCCGCCAGCGCGCCCAATATATCGGCTATGTCTGCGAAGCTGATCTCGCGCGCCTCAATGCGCTCTTCAGCACGAATTTCGAAACAGGCAAGACCTCGCCACACACGATTTGGGTCGTTGCGCTGAAGGATGATCCGACCTCCAACGCCAATGGCTGGAACTATGGCTACGAGACGGAGGAAAGCAGCCAGATATGGATCAGGCGCGGATTTGCGCCGCCGCCGCCGGCTCCTCCTTCGCTGATTCCTGTCGATCCGCCGCCGCTGACGGGACCAGATCTCAACGCCGCCATCATCGAATTTCCGCGATTCGTGTTCGTCGCCGAACTGGCGGAGATCTTGATGGCCTTCACGGGCTATGGTTGGGGCGCCGGGCAGGCGCCGGGCGAAGGCCTTTCGAACCTTCTCGGCGCGCTCCTGCATCCGAAGGGCTATTACGATGCGGGGCAGGGCCCGCGGATCAATCAGTGGCTGAACGGCGGCGGCGGGAATGCCGCCCGCACCGACTTCATCTCGAAGACGGTCGAGACCGATCAGGACCAATACTCCTATGGCTGCGCGATCTTATTCATCAACTATCTCGTCTATCAGCTCGGGCATCCGCTGGAGGACGTCATTCGTGCGGGCGGGAGCACGCTGGCCGAGACCTATGCGCGGGTGACGGGGCAGCCGGCCAGCACGGCCTTTCCAGCCTTCGACGGGCTGTTGAGCGCGCATATCCGCAATTCGACGACGAACAACATGGGCCGCGACAATATCTTCCCGCTGTTCGATCCGGCGCGGCGCGGCGTCCAGACGAACTCAGGGCGACCCAATCGACAAAGGGCATGTCGACGCGACAAATCCGACGCCCTTCGTGGTGAAGCCCGGGCTCATCTGTCCGCCGGCGCCATATGATTTCTTCCGGCATGAGGAGCTTCTGGAGCAGCCGGTTTTCGCGCGCGCGCGGGGAATGGCCAACGCGCAATTCATTTGGGTGATCGAGGGCGTCCCGGCGCCGGTCCACGGACAATGGACCAATATCGCAGTCAATAGCCCGCTCACTGTGAAAAACCCCGATGGGACGACGACCATTGTCGGCAACGCCGTCAATCTGCTCTACGGCATCGTCGATGTTTGGAACGGCAGCGCGCTCTATCTGAAGACACTGGCGAAAAACGGAAATTGCGAGCTGAAGGTGACTGTCTTCGCAAGGGAGGCTGTCGAGACGGACGGCGATGTCTCAGGTGAGGAATTGGTTGGCCTGACCGCCGTGACCTGGACCGCGGGCGCCGAGATGACGAAGGCGCGCAAGCGGTGCAACCCATTCTACGCGAATGTGAACGACAGCTTCTGGTATTTGACCGAGAAGCTGAGCGATTTCAAGAACAGGCCGGATCCCGTTCCGTCCGAGCGCTCGGTGTTGCAGATTGCGGAGGCTGTGGAGCAGCTGCGGAAGGCCGTGGCGGGCTATTCGGAAGCGGGGGGCGGAACAACGGCGGAGATCTGGCGCCAGCTCGGCGTCGCCGGCGGATTGCGCTCGGCCGATCCGGTTCCGCAAGCGATGAATTTGAGCCGGTTGCGCCCGCGGACGGCGGAGACGCCGCCCGGAGACCTGTCGGAAGCGTGGCCGGATTGAAGGCCGAAGGCCATTTGCTGGACCGAGGCGGCGGGCGCGAATGAATTTGCGGGCGGCGACGATTTCGTCCCGCCCGACGCGCATGGCGGCCATTTCGCCTTCGTCGCGTTGCCGGGAGGCTGGCGGCCATCGGCTTGCCGCCGGGACGCCCCGGGCGCGTAGTTTCGCCGCAAAGAGCCAGTTTAAAATACTTCTAAACTTGATTTATTAGAGCACTTATAAAGTTTCACTCCACACTTTCAAGTCATCGCCCCATCATCTAAAAGTAGTGTCAGGTGAGACGGCGTCGGCGCCTTCTGCTACTGGCGCGCAGACGCTGCGTCGCTGCGGCAAACCCACGTGAGGAGAAATTATGAGACGGACCGGCTTTGCTCTTTTGCTTCTTTCGGCTGCCGCGCTCGCCGGAGCCGCTGCGGCGACTCCCGCGCTGGCCAAGGAATATCCAATCGGCCAGGCGCAGGAGAAGGGCGGCATGGAGGTTGGCGCCGTCTATCTGCAGCCGATTGAAATGGATCCGCCCGACATGATGCGTCCGGCAAAGGATTCCGATGTTCACCTCGAGGCCGACATCCATGCCGCCAAGGGCAATACGAACGGATTCGCGCAGGGCGACTGGATCCCCTATCTCGGCGTCGATTACGTTCTGACCAAGCTCGACGATGGCCAGACGCTGAAAGGCAGCTTCATGCCCATGGTCGCCGACGACGGCCCGCACTATGGCGACAACGTCAAGCTGTTCGGCCCCGGCAAATACAAACTCGCGCTGACCATAATTCCGCCGGACCAGAACCCGCACGCCCATTTCGGCCGCCATATCGACAAGGAGACCGGCGTCGCGCCATGGTTCAAGCCCTTCACGACCGAATATGAATTCACCTTCGCCGGGATTGGAAAAAAGGGCGCTTACTGAGCGCTGACGGCGCCTATATATGTCTACGTGCGGGACTGCTCCGATCGGAAAGAGGATCACGTGAAACGAATTTCTGCGCCTGGCCTGACAACGGCCCTGTTCCTGGCGGCTTTCGCGTCGGCGCCGCTGCGCGCCGATGACGCGCCCTCCTTCACGCTCGAATTCCACGATGGCAAGGTTTCGCCGCTGCGCATTGAAGTGCCCGCGAAGACGCGCTTCACGCTCGAATTGCGCAATACGGGCGATACGCCATCGGAGTTTGAGAGCAGCGAACTGCGCAAGGAAAAGGTGCTGGCGCCGAACACGACCTCGACCCTCGTCATCCGCACCCTCGATCCCGGCGAATATGAGTTCTTCGACGATCTCCACCCCGACGCGCCAAAAGCCGTGATCGTCGCCAAATGAGGAACCGCCGGATTTGAACGCCATATCGGCTTTGAACGTCGCCGCAGCGCAGGAGCCGGACGCGCGCGAGGCACGCGCCCGGGCCGCCGCGCTCGGGCTTTGCCGCCGCGCTCGCGCATTTCGGCGATTGGCTGCGGCGCAACCAGAAGCTGATCCAGCGCCTCCAATGGGGCGTCGTCCTGGCCTATCTCGTGCTTGTCTCGGTCCCGGCCTTTCTGCCTTTGCCCGAGCGCGCGGCGCATCTTTGGACCAATTTCACTTTATTCGCGCAATTCGCCTTCTGGGGCGTCTGGTGGCCCTTCGTGCTGGTCAGCATGGTTCTGGTCGGGCGCGCCTGGTGCGGCATTTTCTGCCCCGAGGGCGCCCTGACCGAAATGGCGGCCCGCCATAGCCGCGGCCTTTCGGTGCCGCGCTGGCTGACCTGGAAGGGCTGGCCCTTCGTCGCCTTCGTGCTCACCACCGTCTATGGCCAGATGATCAGCGTCTATCAATATCCAAAGCCGGCGCTTCTGATCCTCGGCGGCTCGACGGCCGGCGCCATCGCGGTGGGCTTCCTCTATGGCCGCAACAAGCGCGTCTGGTGCCGCTATCTCTGCCCCGTCAGCGGCGTCTTCGGCCTCCTCGCCAAGCTCGCGCCGGTCCATTTCCGGGTGGATGAAGAGGCTTGGGCGCGCTCGCGCCACGCCCATAACGCCGGGGTGACGCCGGTCAATTGCGCCCCTCTGGTGCCGCTTAGAACCATGAAGGGCAATCATGATTGCCACATGTGCGGGCGCTGCAGCGGTTTCCGCGACGCCATTGAGCTTAGCGCCCGCTCGCCCAACCACGAGATCGTCGACGTCGCCGGCGCGGCGCCGAAGCCGGTCGAGACGCTGCTGATCGTCTTCGGCCTGATGGGCGTCGCGACGGGCGCCTTCCACTGGAGCGCCAGCCCCTGGTACATCGACGTCAAGCAGGCCTTGGCGACCTGGCTGATCGACGCCGGCCAGCTCTGGCCGCTGCGGCCAAGCGCGCCCTGGTGGATCTTCACCAATTATCCCGACGTCAACGACCAGCTGACCCTGCTCGACGGCGCCGTTCTGCTGGCCTATATCGCCGCGACAGCGCTCGTCATCGGCGCCCTCGTCTGCGGCTGCCTTTATGCGGCGACGCGCAGCCTCGGACCCTGGTCGGCCGCCCGCTTCCATCATTTCGCGCAGAGCCTCATCCCGATCGCCGCCTGCGGCGTGTTCCTTGGCCTAAGCGCCACCACCGTCTCGCTGCTGCGGACCGAGGGCGTCCCGCTCGGCTTCGTCGGATTTTTGCGCGCGGGCCTTCTTGGCGGGTCGGCTTTATGGTCGGTCTGGCTCGGCTGGAGAATCGCCGGCCGCGCCGCCGCCAGCCTGCCGCGCCGCTTGGGGGCGAGTTTCAGCGTCGCGCTCGCCGCCGGCGTCGGCGTTCTGAGCTGGGCGCTGCTGTTCTGGATCTGGTGAGCGGATCTAAAGGTCGAGCCGGGCCGCCGTTCCTGGCTTTAGGGCCCGCAGCCGCGCGCCGAGGCCGAGCGCTTCGAAAGCCGCCGCCAACTCCGCCCCGCTCTCGGTGAAATGCGCCCAGCCATCGGTATGGATCGGAGCGATCAGCGCATCCTTGAAGGCATGCGCCGTCTCGATCGCGTCATTGCCATCCATGGTGAGGTGGAACGCCCCGCGCGTCCGCGCCGCGCCCGCGAAAGGGATGACGAGGCGCGGCCGGAAGCGCCGCGCGACCTCGGCGACGCCTTCGTACCAGACCGTGTCGCCGCTGATGTAGATCGCGTCGCCCGGCTGATCGAGGCCGATCAGAAAGCCGATGACGTCGCCCGTGAGCGGCTCGATGCCGACCGGCCCGTGCCGCGCCGGTGTCGCCATGACATGCAGTTTGCGGCCGTTAGCGCCTGCGATTTCAATGCTCTCCCAGGGCGCGAGGCCCCGCACGACGCCGAGCCCATCAGCTCCCAGCCGTTCGGCGCCGATCTGCGTCGTCAGCACGAGCGGCGCCTCCGCCAGAAGCCGCCGCCCGGCGGGATCGAGATTGTCGGCATGCTGGTCATGCGTCAGCAGCACCGCGTCGATCGGCCCGATCTCGGCGGCGGAAAGCGCGGGGCCTTCTATCTTGTGCAGCGTCACGGGCCCCGACTGATAGTCGCCCGGCGCATCGAAGGTCGGATCGGTGAGCAGCCGGAAGCCGCCGATTTCGATCAGCAGCGTCGGCCCGCCGATCAGGGTTAGATTAGCGGAGAGATCGGTCATGCGGGCGTTTCCTCAAATATTGGCGCGGAGCGGAGCCCGCGTGCGCTGAATATTGCTAAATTGAGAAGCTAAGGTGGCCTTCTAAAGGAGAAATCGCTGTCACAAGCTGGAACTTTACCGCATTCGCGCCTGCCCGGTCAGCGTCACGCGCGGAGGGTAGCAGCTGAGTTTGGATGTCGCATAACGACACTCTTCTCGGCCACTTGGCCTTCGCGCCGGGAGAATGGCGCTCCTGCCCATCTGGAAGGCCTGTTCCGGCCCAGCGCATGGTACGAGGAGATTTGCTATGGCAGACGAGGAAATTCGAGCGGCCCTTGATCGCCACTGGGCCGCCTCCGATGCGAACGACTTCGAGACGGAGCACCAGATTTACCGGGAGGACGCGGTGCTCGAATATCCGCAATCGGGCGAGCGCATCCGCGGGCGGCGGAATATTCAGTCGTCTCGCACCGCGCAGCCTAACCGGAAACGCTTCAACGTGCGGCGGATCATCGGCGCGGGCGACCTCTAGGTTACCGAATTTGTCCTGACCTATGACGGGCGCCCGTCCTACACCGTGAGCATCATGGAGTTCCGCGATGGGAAGGTCGCCCGCGAGACCCAGTATTTCGGCGATCCGTTCGAGCCGGGGCGTTCGCGCGCGCAATGGGTCGAGCGGATGTAAGGATGGCCATCCGCCGCGCGCTCGCCCGCCCGGAGTTGCCGATCGATACGGTCTCGCTTCTCCCGCTATCTCATTGGCAAGCTTTTGGTGCGGGAGTTGCCGGAAGGGCTCGCCAGCGGCCGCATTGTCGAGACCGAGGCCTATGTCGTCGGCGACGCCGCCGGGCACGCCTACAGGGGGATGACCCGGCGCAACTGTTCGCTGTTTCTCGAGCGTGGGCGCGCCTATGTTTATCTCGCCTATGGCGTCTCATACATGCTGAATGTCTCGAGCGAGACGCCCGGGATCGGCGCCGGCGTCCTGATCAGGGCGCTCGAGCCGCTCGAAGGCATCGAGATCATGCAGCGAAATCGCGGCGCCCTGCGCCTGCGCGACTTGGCGCGAGGCCCGGGAAGGCTCGCCGCGGCGCTGCGGATCGATCTTTCGCTCGATGGGCAGGATCTTTGCCGGGAAGGCCCTCTCTGGCTCGGACGCGACGACTTTGAGGCCGGCGAAATCGGGCGGAGCGTCAGGATCGGCATTTCGCGGGATGCGGATCGCCCGCTGCGATTTTATCTTCGGGACAGCCCGTTCGTCAGCGGTCCAGGATCGCTCAATGAATAAGAGCCGCGCCCCCCCGGCTTCAAGTCGCCGCAGCCAGCCTCCGGGGTCGCCGGGGCCGATTCGAGCGGCGACTTCCCTTGCCGATTTCCCTCGCGACTCCGGCGCGTTTTCCGGTCAAGCGGCGAAGGGCGCCGATCTCGATCAGGAGGGTCGGACCGCCGATCAGGGTCAGCGTCGCGGTGAGATCGGTTATGTGCTTTGTTTGCCCAGAGCATTTTCGCGGAAGCGGGGCCGCCCTTTGCCAAAAAAAATAGCAAACCGGCGCCGCATTGCGGATGGAAAAGTGGCGGAGCAAATTTGAGCTTTACCGCATTCGCGTGCGGCCCGCCAGCGTTGAGCTTGGGGGCTGGCAGGTAGTTTTATGTCGCCTAACGACCCAAACCAAGCCGTTGGTGCTGTGACAGCCGCGTCCTCACAGTGGGCATACGATCTATCAGAATGTGCCTTTGGCGAATGAATCCAAGTTCATGCGCATTTGCTCCATGGACTTGGGGCCCCCGTGGCCCTCCGACTCGATGATAGAAAGCCGGCTCGCCGGCCAGATGCGATGCAGGCGCCAAGGCGTTATCGCTGGGCCGCTGATATCATGGCGGCCATGAATGAGTGCCGCAGGAACGTGCGCAATGAGCGGAACCGATGTGAGGATGTTTCGATGAATCTGCAGGAAACCGTCATTCGACCAGTAGTGCGTTACGAGAGTTGCGAAATTCAGGTCGCGATCGTCGTCGCGTTTCTGATCGGCGGGCATCCAGTTTGGGTCGAGAGATATATGAGTTGCTTCCCAGGCATTCCAAGCGCTGGAAGCAAGGAGACGGTCATGCTTGCTGCCCGTGGCAAGCCGTCGGGCATAGGCATCGACGACGCGTTCGCCCTGGCGCCGCTCGGCACTTTGTTCGAAACGCTCCCAAGCCTCGGGGAACATCCGCCCGACGCCCTCGGTAATCCAATCGATCTCCTCTCTACTGGTCGTCGTTACGCCGACGAGGACCAATCCGGAGACTTTGTCGGGATGTGCTTGTGCGTAAGCAAGCGCTAACGTCGTGCCCCACGATACACCCGAAACGAGCCATGCTTCGATCTTCAGGCGCCTTCTGACGGCCTCCATGTCCTCGATCAATGCCGGCGTTGTATTTCGACGCAGTTCTACCAAAGCCTCGGTCGCGAGCGGACGGCTTCGTCCGCACCCGCGCTGATCGATTCCAACAATCAGATATCGTTGAGGATCGAAATGGCGGCGATAGCCGCCAGAACCCAGACCGCTGCCAGGTCCGCCGTGCAGGTAGATCGCTGGAGTCCCATCCGGGTTTCCGGACGCCTCCCAGTAGATTTCGTTCCCGTCTGCAACGCTCAAAAGCCCTGCATCGAAGGGCTCGATGGACGGATAGGCATCCATTGACACTTCCTCGTGACAATCAGGCGGCGGATGACCCTGGTTCGTTGGTCCCTGACAATCCGATCGCTGTCTACATGGCGCCGGTGCTTGCGTCCGCCTTTCAAGGCGTCACTCTGAAGCGATCCGTCTCAAATCTACCCTTTGCAGACCATGCCCGGCCCTAACCTCGGCATCAAGTCGCAGCCGCGAGCCTCTACGCCGCCGAGGCTGATCCGCGCAGCAATTCCCCTTGCCGATTTCCCCCGCGACTCCGGCGCGTTTTCCGGTCAAGCGGCGAAGGGCGCCGATCTCGATCAGGCGGGACGGACGACATTGGCGCGGCGCCGCGAAGGTCCGCCACTAACCTTTCAATAGCTGGTCAGTTCGGCGATCTTTCCGTCCTTGATCTGGAGAATCCGGTCGGCGGCGTCGAAATAACGGTCGTCGTGTGAGACGACAATCAGCGTTTTTCCCTTTTTCTTCATCTCCGACAGAATCTCCCGATAGAAAATGCGCCGAAATGTAGGGTCCTGTTCGGCGGCCCATTCGTCGAGCACGACGATCGGGCGATTTTCGAGATAGGCGACGATCAGGGCCAGCCTTTTGCGCTGGCCGGCGGAGAGATCGAGCGTCGAAAAGGCGCCGTCGCGGAAAGACGTTTTATGCGCGATGTCGAGACGCGCAAGATGCGCGTGGACTTCGCCGTCATCCGCCCCGTCAATTCCGATCAGCCGTTCAAACAGGTAAAAGTCGAAGAAAATCGCCGAGAAATACTGGCGATAGTCGTCGCGGTCCGCATCCGTGATGCAAGCGCCGTTAAGAAGTATCTCGCCTTCCGACGGCGGAAAAATGCCAAGCAGAACCTTGATGAGGGTCGTCTTGCCGCTGCCGTTCTCGCCGACGATGAAAATCGTCTCGCCCGCGTTTACGCGAAGATTGATCGGACCGAGAATGAAGGGTCCGGTATCCGCCCGGGCCGGAAAGGCGAAGCGCATGTTGCGACATTCAAGGCTCTCGAATGCGCCGAGCGTGCGCGAGTCGTCTTGCGACGCGAGCAGTCCTTCCTCCGATTGACGCAGCCGCCGCGAGAGTTCGGCGACATTCTTGAAGGAGATCAACGATTGATCGAAGGTCGGCAAGCTCAACACGATTTGTCCGACCGGCCCCTTCAGATACATCAAGATCAGGATGAACTGCGCGAGCTCGCTTTTGTCGAGCCACGCGGAAAGAGCGATCAGCGCGCCGGCGATGACGAAGAAGGACGCCGAATCGAGAGCGACGCCGAGCACGAAGCCGACGCAGGCGCTGTTCGTGGACGACCGGATGCGCCCGATGTCGGTCGCAATCCGATCGTGAAAGAACCGATAGCGCTGCCGCCGATTGAGTCGCAGCTCCTTCGCGCCGTCGACCAAAGCTTCATAGGACTTCTGAATGTCGTCGACCGCCCGGCGTTCTTCTTCGTAGCGGTCGTAGGCCAGTCGGGACGCCGCGCGAATGCCAAGATAGTTTGCGACCCCGACGAGAGCCGCCGCGCAAAACATCGGCCAGGACAGATAGGCCATGTAAATGGCGCAGCCCAGCGTCTCGCATAAAGCGACGACAAGATAAGCCATGCCCCGGGTGAAGCCGCTGATGCGCCCCACGTCCGTGTTCAGGGCGGCGATGAGGCGATGTTTTTCCGTCTGCTCAAGCTGGTCGATCGGCGCAAGAATGATCTTGCGCACGAGATCCGTTCGCAAGTCGGCGATGATGTCCTGGCCAACGAGATTGTATCCGACGCCGGCGCCAAATTCGCCAATGAACATGGCGATCAGCAGCGCAAGGAAAGCGAGCAAAACGCCAACAGTGGCTGGATCGGATGTGTGCAATTGCGCGTCTATGATCGACAGGAGCCAGACGGCGGCGAAACTGTTGACAAAGCCGAGCGCCGTCGCGAAGGCCGCCAATTTCCAGTAGGGCCGCAGCATCCGCCAGGCATAGTTGATGAGATCGCGAGAATCGGACGTCATGATCGAATCGCCGGTATCGGGGAGCGGTTCCCTCAATTGGCCTACGATTCAGGAGCAATTATGCTCTCATTTGGCGCAACCCCGCCGTTCGATAGATTCCTTTGACAGACGGCTATCCGCGCAGGCCCCGCCGTGGACAGAATGGCCGCCTTCCAGATTGCCAGCGCCGGAGCGGACTGGTTGAAACCCTCCCTTTGCAGGCCATTCCCGGCCCCTCAGCCATCCAATCTCCGAGGCCGCGCAGCAAATCCCCTCCCGATTTCATCCGCGACTCCGGCCCCTTTTTCCTTCATGATGCCTTTGCGGCCTCACAATGGCCGCCGCGCCGCGCGGAGCTTGGCCATGAAGTCGATTGGCCGCCAGCGCGGCATGTGCGAATGGGACGGCTTCGGCGACGGCGCGCCGCATCTGCGCGGGATCATGGCGCGCGGCAAATCGGGCAAGCTCGCGCCCTTCCATCTGCTTTCGGAGCCGGGCGTCACCGCCGCCGAGCAGCGCGCCTGTTCCGAACTCTGGATCCGCGACCGCCTCGCCGCTTCCCGCCCGGAACGTGCGGGGCTCGATTTCCGCTTCGATCGCGGCGCGCGGCCAAAAATCCGCCTCGGCTATCTCTCCAGCGATTTTCAGGACCACGCCACCGCCCTGCTGCTTATCGAGACGCTGGAGGCGCATGACCGCGCCCGCTTCGACGTGCGCGCCTATTCCTATGGCGCGGACGATGGCAGGACGATGCGCAAGCGGCTCGAAAAGACCTTCGACGCCTTCAGCGACGTCCGGTCCTTCACCGATATCGAGGCCGCGCGCGCCATCCACGCGGACGGGATCGACATTCTGATCGACCTCAAGGGCTATACGCTGAATGCGCGCACCGGCATTCTGCTGCTGCATCCCGCCCCCGTTCAGGTCAATTATCTCGGCTATCCCGGCACGCTCGGCGCCGATGTCTGCGATTACCTCGTGACCGACCGCTTCATGACCCCGCCGGGGAGCGCGGCGGATTATTCCGAATCCTTCGCCTATATGCCGAACGCCTATCAGCCGCACGGGCGCGCCGCGCCGCCGGGCGCAATGCCCGGCCGCGCGGAAATGGGTTTGCCGCCGGCGGGCTTCGTCTTCTGCAGCTTCAACCAGCATTACAAGATCACGCCCGAACTGTTCGGCCTCTGGTGCCGGCTGCTCCAATGCGTGCCGGACAGCGTGCTCTGGCTCATCGATTCGGACGGCGCGCGGGGCAATCTGCGTAACGAAGCGCTGCGCCGGGGCGTCAGCCCGGACCGCCTGGTGTTTGCGCCGGACATGGCGCAGGCCGGCCATCTCGCGCGGCTGCAGCTCGCCGATCTCGTGCTCGACACCGCGCCCTGCGGCGCGCATACGACGGCGAGCGACGCGCTCTGGGCCGGCGCGCCCATCGTGACCTGTCCGGGCGAGACTTTCGCCTCGCGCGTCGCCGGCAGCCTGCTGCACGCCAGTGGCCTCAGCGAACTGATCGCGGCTGATCTCGACGGCTATTTCGATCTCGCCCTTGATCTGGCGACGAACCCGCAGCGGCTCGGCGCGCTCCGCGCCCGGCTGGCGGGCAATCGCGTGACCTGCGCCTTGTTCGATGTCGCGGGCTACACGGCCGACCTCGAAAATATCTATGAAATCATGTGGCGGCGCTGCCAAGCCGGTCAGCCTGCCGCTCCCATTGGTTGACGCGCCGGTCTGAAACACAGAGCGAAATCCTGTAAGATCGAGCGTCGGCGAATCGGCGTCGCGGGGGGCTTCCGATGCTGTCTGGACGGGTTCTTGCGCTCAATATCTTCGCCATCCACGCCGGGATCGTCGTCCTGGTGGCGGGCGCTGCCGAAGTCGGCAACTGGCTCGGCCGGCGCTTCCGCAAGCCCGGCGCGGAAGGCGCCGACATCGGCACGCTGACGGCGGCGGCGCTTGGCCTGCTCGCCCTGCTGCTCGCATTCAGCTTCTCCATAGCGCTGTCGCGCTTCGACGCGCGGCGTGGCATGGTTCTGGACGAGGCCAACGCCATCGGCAGCGCCGCGAATTTCGCCCGGCTGCTGCCGCAGGCGGAGCAGGGGCCAATCCTCGGCCCGCTGCGCGACTATACGGCCGTTCGGCTGGCGCTTGGCGATGATTCCGACGCCAGGATGCCGGAGGACATCGCCCGCTCGCTCGATCTGCAGACGAAGCTGTGGCGGGAGGCGGCCGCGGCGAGCGCCGCGTCGCCGCAGTCGCTGCCTGTCTCGAATTTCGCCAAGGCCCTGAATGAACTGACAAATATCCATGAGGCAAGGTTGACGAACCTGCGCTACCACGTTCCGGCCGCGGTCATCCTCATGTTGATCGGGGTCGCGATGGTTGCGATGGGCTTCACCGGCTACAACTCCGGCGCGCTCGGCGCGCGGCGGCGAATTCCAGACCTCATCATGTCGGTGACGATCGGCCTGCTGATCATGCTCGTGCTCGATCTCGACGATCCGCGCCGGGGGCTGATTCAGGTGCCGGTTCAGCCGCTTGTCGATGTGATGGCGGAGCTTGGGCCTTGAGCCTAGCTGCGCCGCGCGCGCAGGGCGGTCGAGGAGAGGCTCGAGCGCGGCCCGTGCAGGAACGCGAAGGCGGGCGGCGGCGTCGTCGCCAGCCGGCTCGCGGCGCTCTCCTTCAGCCGGTAGGGCGCAAGCGCCGCGCCCCCGCGCGAAGACATTGATTTCAAAGTCGAACCCGGCCGGTCGATGACGGCGATCGGGACCAGCGAAATGAGATCGCGCCAGCGTTTCCAGCGATGCAGGCCGGCGAGATTGTCGGCCCCCATGATCCAGACGAAATGGACGCCCGGGACAGCGCCGTTTCAGCCAGGCGATCGTCTCGAAGCTGTAGGTTGTGCCGATCGCCGCCTCGATCCCGCTGATTCTGATGCGCGGGATGGTTGGCGAGCTTTTGCGCGGCCTGCATCCGGGCCGCGAGCGGCGCCAGTTCCGCCTTGTCTTTCAAGGGGTTGCCGGGGCTGACCAGCCACCAGACGCAATCGAGATGGAGCCGCCGCAGCGCCAGCAGGCTCGCCGCGCGATGGCCCTCATGCGGAGGGTTGAAGCTGCCGCCGAAGATGCCGACGCGCAGGCCCGGCGGGTGCGGCGGCAATCTTACATGGCAGCACGTGCGCGGGCCGCCGAATCTGTCGCTGGCGTCCTGCGTTGTCGCGTTCTCCTCAAGCGGAGCGATGTCTGTTTCAGTTGAAATGGAGTGGGGTGTTTCACGTGAAACACCCCTTCGCGGGGCCTTGGCCTTCACGGGCGAATCTGCCCGTTTCCATGCAGGCGGTATTTGAATGAGGTTAGCTGTTCGAGCCCGACAGGCCCCCGCGCATGCATGCGTCCGGTGGCTATTCCGATCTCGGCGCCGAAGCCGAATTCGCCGCCATCGGCGAATTGGGTCGAGGCGTTGTGGATCACGATCGCCGAATCGACCTCGTTCAGAAAGCGCGCCGCGGCTGCTTCGTTTTCGGTGACGATGCAGTCCGTATGATGACTGCCATATAATTCGATGTGCTCGATTGCATGATCAATGTCATCTATAACGCGCACGGCGATGATGGCGTCGAGATATTCGGTCGTCCAGTCTTCAGCGCTGGCCAGCGTCACGCGAGAATCCACAGCGCAGGTCTCGGCATCGCCGCGCACGGCGCAGCCGGCGTCGAGCAGCATTTTGACGAGCGGCGCGAGATGGGTCGCGGCGCAGGCGCGGTCGACGAGCAGCGTCTCGGCGGCGCCGCAGACGCCGGTGCGGCGCAGCTTGGCGTTGAGGACGATGCGCTCGGCCTTGGCGAGATCGGCGTCGCGATGGATGAAGACATGCACGAGGCCTTCAAGATGCGCGAAGACGGGCACGCGCGCTTCGGCCTGCACGCGCGCGACGAGGCTTTTGCCGCCGCGCGGCACGATGACGTCGATATTGCCGTCAAGCCCCGCCAGCATTTCGCCAACGGCGGCGCGGTCGGCGGTTGGCACGCGGGTGATCGCGGCTTCGGGCAAGCCCGCCGCCTTGAGGCCCGCAACAAGACATTCGTGGATCGCCTCGGTCGAGCGCAGGCTTTCCGAGCCGCCGCGCAGGATCGCGGCGTTGCCGGCCTTGAGGCAGAGCGCGCCAGCGTCCGCCGTCACCGCCGGGCGGCTCTCGTAGATGATGCCGATGACGCCGAGCGGCGTCGAGACGCGCTCGATCAGGAGCCCGTTCGGACGCTCGAAGCGCGCCAGCACGCGCCCGACGGGATCGGGCAGGGCGGCGATCTCCTCGACGCCGCGCGCCATCGCCTCGATGCGGCCGGCGTCGAGGGCGAGGCGGTCGAGAAAGGAGCCCGCGACGCCCCTGGCCTTGGCGGCGGCGAAGTCGAGCGCATTGGCGGCGCGGATTTTTTCCGAGTTGGCGCGGATGGCGGCGGCGGCGGCGCGCAGCGCGTGGTTTTTCGTTCGGTCGACGGCGAGCGAGAGCTTATGCGCGGCCTTGCGCGCCTCGCGCCCAAGCCGCGCCATCATGGCGGAAAGATCCTCCGCGTCGCTCTCGACGCGCCTCAAATTGTCCATCGCCCTTGCTTTCAGGAGCCTTCGATGCACTCCAAGACTTAGGCAAAATCCTTGAAAGACGCAATGAGCGGCTTCGCGTCGACGCAATGCTCGGCGCCGCCCGTTCGTCAGCGGTTGCGCGCTTCGCTCAATAAGGCGAAATCAGCGTCTCTCGGAGCCAATCGACAAAGCGGGTGGCGATGCTGTAGCTGGCTGCGGCGGGGTTGATGTATGCGGTATGCCGCTGGCCGGGTACAATGATCTCGGGGAATGGCGCCGTAAGGGGTTGGTTGGCGGTTCTGCTATTGGAGAATTCGATGGGACCGGCGAGCACGCCATGGCCGTTCAGCACGGCCGCGATCGCGGTGTGGAAATGGCCGAAACGTCTTTCCGCCCTTTGTTGGAGAGGCGGCAGCCCCGCAGCCTCCAGCCATCGCTCGATTTCGCCGGGACGGGTGTCCGCGACGACGAAGGGCTCCTTCGTCGTCGCGGACAGGCCAGCGGCCGAAAGCGCGGCTGCGCGCTCGGATGTGGTGAGAAGGGTTATGTTCTCCTGAAGCAGGAAACAGGCATCCCAGTCCTTCATGGAATCCGCGCCGCGCATCAGCGCGACATCGAAAGAAGACGTCCATGGATCCTCCGCCGTTTGTCGGGTCTGCAGATGGATGTCGACATCCGCGTTAAGCGCGTAAAACTGCGGCAGGCGGGGCACCAGCCAATACATCGCGAAAGAAGCATGCGCCACGACTTTGAGATGGTTGCGCGCGCTCTGGAGGAGACTGACGGCCCGCTCGATGCCATCGATTCGATCGCCGATCAGCGTCGCAAGTTCGACGGTCTCGTCGTAGGGACGAAAGCGCCGATGCTCGCGGTCGAACAGCTTTCGCCCCAGCCAATCCTCAAGAAGTCCGATCTGTTTGCTGATCGCGCCATGCGTGACGCCAAGCTCCTTGGCGGCCGCCGAAATTCCGCGACAACGGACGACGGCCTCAAGCGTCAGCAACATTTTCAAAGGCGGAAGTTTGCGAGCCACGTCTGATCCCGTTTTTCGAAGGCCATTAACGTGTACGGAAAACGAAATCAACGAAGGGGAGATGTATCGACCGGGGATATGACATTTTTAAGTATGTTGTGAGCGCGCTTCACGACCTCTGTGAGGACTTCTCGTTTCTCAGCGCGCGGCGAAGGTGGTATCCCGTCCCCACCAAGCAGTGAAAATCTGCTTTGGCCTATCAACAGTTTGGACACGAACGAATGACTTTCGAGATTGAAGTCAATGGGCGCCGCTATGCCGCGCCGCGGCAGCCGACGGTCGTCGTCTGCATCGATGGATGCGAACAGGAATATATCAATCAGGCGATTCTGGCGGGCGTGGCGCCCTTCTTCCAGCACATTGCGGAGAAGGGCGCGGCGCTGGCCGGCGACAGCGTCATACCGTCGTTCACCAACCCGAACAACATATCGATCGTCACAGGCGCTCCGCCGGCCGTTCATGGGATCTGCGGCAACTTCTTCTTCGACCCGGAGGCCGGCGTTGAGGTTCTGATGAATGACGCGAGATTCCTGCGCGCGCCGACGATCCTCGCCAGCATGGCCGAGAGGGGTCTCAAGGTCGCCGTCGTCACGGCGAAAGACAAGCTCAGCGCTCTGCTGGGACAGGGGCTCAAGGGAATTCTGTTTTTCCGCCGAAAAGGCCGATCAGGCGACGATCGAGTTCGAACGGCGTTACGGGGCTTCCAGAGAAAGTCGGAATGGCGACGCCGCCTGTCTACAGCGCGGAGCTTTCCGAATTCGTTTTCGCAAGCGGCGTGTGGCTGCTCGAAAACGTGAGGCCCGACCTCATGTATCTCTCGACCACAGATTACGTCCAGCACAAATATGCGCCGGGAACGCCAGAAGCCAACGCCTTCTATGCGATGGTGAGCCGGTATCTTGCGCGCCTCAATGAGCTTGGCGCGGTGATCGGCGTCACCGCCGACCATGGGATGAACGCCAAGACGGATTCCGTCGGCAGGGCCAATATCCTCTTCCTGCAGGACTTGCTCGACGAGTATTTCGGCCCCGGCCGCTGCACGGTGCTGTTGCCGATCACGGATCCTTATGTCGCCCATCATGGCGCGCTTGGCTCTTACGCCACGGTCTACGTCCATGATTTGCAGGTTGGCGTTGCGGCGAAAGCCTTTCTGTCGGATCTGGCGGGGATCGAGACGGTGCTGGACCGGGATGCGGCGAGCGCGCGATTCGAGTTGCCCGCCGACCGGATTGGCGACCTTGTCGTCCTCTCGACGCGTCTCGTCGTCCTCGGCGGCGCGCGCGCGAAACATGATCTTTCCGGGCTGACGCGACCCTTACGCTCGCATGGTGGGCTCAGCGAACAGCAGGTCCCGTTGTTGTTCAATCGTCCGGTCAGGACCGCACCCTTGGCGCGCCTGCGCAATTTCGATGTCTTCGACATCGCCCTCAATGGGCTGCGCTAAGGCAGCAATCGATCGATTTAATAAAATTGACGGAGAGTTCAGATGAGCGTCGCCGTGGATGTCCGTGGAGAAATGCTGGATTTGGTAACGCGAGAAGAGCGTCTTGAGCGGAAGTGGCGTTGGCGCGCGCTGATCGGCGTCACCTTCTGCTATCTTTTCTACTACACCGGCCGCCAGAACGCTGGGCTTCGCCATTCCCGGAATCCAGGCTGATCTTGGTCTCTCCAAGGCCCTGCTCGGATGGGTCAGCGCCGCGTTGCTTTGGGGTTACGCCACCGGGCAGGCCGTCAATGGCAACCTTGGCGATAAGCTCGGCGGGCGCATTATGATGGCGATGGGAGCCGTGCTTTCCTTCGCCGCCAATTGGGCTATGAGTTTCGGCGACAGCTTCCTGTTCTTGCTCGTCGTATGGGGCGTCAATGGCTACGTTCAGTCCATGGGCTTTGCGCCCGGCAGCCGGCTCCTGTCCAACTGGTGGGGCCACGAGAGGCGCGGTTTCGTCTACGGAATCTATGTCGGCTTCTCAGGCTTTTCGTCCGTGCTGGCCTATGCTCTGCCTCTTCTCGTCCTACACTGGCTGAATCTTGACTGGCGCTGGATCTTTCGCCTGCCCTGCGTCCTCATGCTGGTTGGCGCCGCCGCCGTGTGGTTCTTCGTCGCCGAGAAGCCTGAGGACAAGGGCCTGCCGGCGCCGAGGTCGAACCCCGAGGAGGGCGCCGACAAGGAAGCCGCGCCTACCGAAACCAGCCTGGAACGATACAAAGCCGTGTTCCGCAACTGGCGGCTCTATGCGACGGGCGCCTCGCTCGGCTTCCAGAATGCCGCACGCTACGGATTGCTCGTCTGGGCGCCGGTGCATCTCCTCGGCCCGAACTGGAAGGCGGGCGGCGAAGTCGCGCCCGAGTGGATCACGCTCGCGCTTCCGGTCGGCATGGCGCTGGGCGCGATTTCCAACAGTTGGGTGTCGGACGTTCTGTTTGGTTCTCGACGGTTCGTCGCCATCATCGTCTATATGGTCATAGCCGCGCTCGTCGCCTTGGCGCTGAGCCATGCGGCGCCCGGCGGCGTGCCGAGCCTCGTCCTGATGTTCATGTGCGGATTTTTCGTCTTCGGGCCAGCCTCGTCCTTCTGGGCGCTTTGCCCCGACCTCTTCGGGCGGCGGTTGTCGGGCACGGCGACAGGCGTGCTCAACTGCTGGTCTTACGCTTGCGCCGGGCTTGGAGAGCCGATGATTGGCCGGCTCATGGATGTAACCGGCGACACGGGGCTCATCTTTCCGCTGGTTGCCGGTTTATGCGCCGCGAGCGCGGTTTTCGCGGCTGTGATCAGGCGGTAGCGCGCCCCGCTCTTTCCCCGGGGGAGACCATATAGCCGTGGGGGGACGAGGGATGCGTATGGCTATCGCTTGCGATGGGCCTCGACCAGAATAGGCCAATAGGCCTGCATTACGGCGAAGACGAAGGCCGTGCTGATGCCAAACAGCAACATGCCGTCGGACGCCTCCAGCGCGCCCATCAGGGCCCAGTGCGGCTGTAGCGCGAGGCCCGACGCGCCGCGCGTCGTCATCGAATCCAGCGAGTAGAGCACCGCGTCCTGAAACGAGCCGAGCGCGCCGAGCCGCCAGTAGGCCGCCGCCCAGATGGCGGCCTCGATCCCGTGCAGGATGGCGAGCAACACGCCGACCGCGCCGATGACGCCGATGAGGATCGCAAAGATGTGTCGCAGCGGCAGCCGCCAGCGCGTGACATGGCCATAGAAATGGATGAGCGAGAGCGCCATGGCCGACATGGCCGCGGCGTGGAACACAATGGTCAGTGCGATGAGCGAGAGCCCCCAGGTCCAGTTATCCTCCACCAGCGCCTCCTTTCTCCCGCGATTTTGCTTCGTCCTTCAAGACGCGAAAGCGGGCGCCTTGACGGCGCTCACCCCACTCTTTCCCCGGCGATGACCATGTCGTCGCGGTGGATCAGCGCAGCGCGGCCGGGCTCGCCCAACAGGCTCTCAATGTCCTGCGAATTGCGGCCGGCGATCAACGCCGCTTCGCTGGAATCATAGGCCACAAGTCCGCGGCCGATTTCGCCGCCCCCCGGATTGCGCATCAGCACGCAGTCGCCGCGCATGAATTCGCCTTCGACGCGGACGATTCCGGCGGGAAGGAGGCTCGCGCCGCCGCGAATGGCGCGCTCGGCGCCGGCGTCAAGATGCAGCGCGCCGCGCGGCTCCAGCGAGCCGGCGATCCACTTCTTGCGCGCGGTGACGGGGGTGGAGCCGGTCAGGAACCAGCTGCATTCGCCGCCCTCGCGAAGACGGGCGATCGGGTGCGCGACGCGGCCGTCCGCGATCAGCATATGGGCGCCGCCCGTGGTGGCGATTTTCGCCGCCTCGATCTTGGTGCGCATGCCGCCTCTCGAAAGCGAGGAGGCGGCGCCGCCGGCCATGGCCTCGATCTTCGCGGTGACGCGCGGGATGACGGGGATCAGCTTCGCGGCCGGGTTCTCGCCGGGCGGGGCGGTGTAGAGGCCGGCGACGTCGGAAAGAAGGATCAGCAGATCGGCGCTGGCCATGGTGGCGACGCGGGCGGCGAGGCGGTCATTATCGCCATAGCGGATTTCCTGGGTCGCCACCGTATCATTCTCGTTGATGACGGGGACCGCGCGCAGATCAAGCAGGCGCGCGATGGTGGCGCGCGCGTTGAGATAGCGCTGGCGCTGTTCGGTGTCGCCGAAGGTGACGAGAATCTGCCCGGCCGTGATGGAGAGATGGCCCAGCGTCTCGGCCCAGATGCGGGCGAGCGCGATCTGGCCGACGGCGGCGGCGGCCTGGCTGTCGTCGAGCTTCAGGGCGCCGTCGGGGAGGCCAAGCACGGTGCGCCCGAGCGCGATCGAGCCGGACGAGACGACGAGCACGTCGGCGCCCACCTTATGCAGCGCGGCGATGTCCTCGGCGAGCGCCGTCAGCCATTCGCGCTTGACGCGTCCGCGCGCGCGATCGACGAGCAGGGAGGAGCCGACCTTGATGACGACGCGGCGGAACTGGTCGAGGCGGGGCGGCGCGCTCTGCAGCGCGGCGGCGGTGGAGCTCACGGCGCCCACGCGGCGGCCTGCTTCGGCGCCGCGATCTCCGCATTGGCGGCGTCGATCTCTTTCAGGATGGCGCGCAGCGCTTCCGTCAGTCCGTCATTGGTTGCCGCCGAAAGGCGCAGCGGCGTGCGCTTGGCGGCGCGCTTCAGGCGCATTGCCTGCTGCTTCAGCGTCTCGGCGTCGACGCTGTCGATCTTGCTGAGGGCGACGATCTCGTGTTTTTCGGCGAGGCCGTGGCCATAGGCCTCGAGTTCGCGGCGCACGGTCTTGTAGGCCTTGCCGGCGTGCTCGGTATTGGCGTCGACGAGATGCAAAAGCACGCGGCAGCGCTCGACATGGCCGAGGAAACGGTCGCCGAGGCCGATGCCCTCATGGGCGCCCTCGATGAGGCCGGGAATGTCGGCGAGGACGAATTCGCGTCCGTCGCAGGCGACGACGCCAAGCTGCGGGTGCAGGGTGGTGAAGGGATAATCGGCGATCTTCGGGCGCGCCGCGCTGACGGTGGCCAGAAAAGTCGATTTGCCGGCGTTGGGCAGGCCGATGAGGCCGGCGTCGGCGATCAGCTTGAGGCGCAGCCAGATGGTGCGCTCCTGCCCCTCCTGGCCGGGATTGACGCGGCGCGGAGCCTGATTGGTCGATGTCTTGAAATGGGCGTTGCCGAAGCCGCCATTGCCGCCGCGCGCCAGCGTGACGCGCTGGCCGACCTCGGTGAGGTCGGCGATGAGCGTTTCTTCGTCTTCGTCGAGAACCTGCGTGCCGGCCGGGACTTTGAGGACGGCGTCCGCGCCCCTGGCGCCGGAACGGTTCTGGCCCATGCCGTGAACGCCGGTCTTGGCTTTGAAATGCTGCTGAAAGCGGTAGTCGATCAGCGTGTTGAGGCCGCCGACGCATTCAATGACGACATCGCCGCCGCGACCGCCGTCGCCGCCGTCCGGGCCGCCGAATTCGATGAATTTCTCGCGCCGGAACGACAGGCAGCCGGCGCCGCCGTCGCCTGAACGTATGTAGATTTTGGCCTGGTCGAGAAATTTCATGATGAGTCCAATGGGGACATGAGTATGGGGCGAGGCGGATTAATTCAAGCGGAGGATTGCCGCAATCCAATGCCCGGGAATTCGCAGTGAATGGTCACGCCCGGGCTCGACCCGGGCGTCCGCTTACGGACATTGCCGCGCTGGAGCTTGGCCGTTCCCGGATCAGATCCGGGGACGGCCAGCAACCACTATGCCTGACTTTGCGGCTCAAGCTCCAGAATCGCCGCCGTCGAATCGGGCGCCTGATGCGTCATTTTAGGCAGACGCGGGCTAAGGCGGCTCGCGGCCCAGCGCTTGCGGGTGAGCTGGAAGCGATGGCAGGCGTGCAGGCCGCCGCGCGCCGGCAGCAGGTCAAGGCCGGAATCGACATAGGCGAAACCGCATTTCTCCAGCACGCGGCGCGAGGCTGGATTTTCGGCGCGCACATTGGCGAGAATGCGCTCGGCTCCGGTCAGGGCGAACAAGGCCTCGACCAGCGCCCGCACAGCCTCGGTGGCGTAGCCCCTGTTCCAGAGGCCCGGCGCGACGATATAGCCAAGCTCGATTTCGTCGGCTTCGGATAGCGTCGCGCTGACGAGGCCGATGACCTGCCGCGCGCCGCTTTTCTGGGCGATGACGAGAACGAGGGCTTCGCCATTGGCGTTATCGGCCCGCGCGCGGAATATGAAGCGCTCCGCCTCGCCCGCCGGATAGGGATGCGGGATTGCAGCGGTCATCCGCGCCGCTTCGGGAAGGCTGGCGAAGCTCTTGATCGCGGGCGCATCGCAGGCGCGCGGCCAACGCAGCCAAAGCCTCTTCGTTTCCAGGCGAAAGATGTCGTCGCAGGTCAGATCAGGGAACATAAACACTCCGTCTGGCGAGCCATAAGCGGCCCTGCCTGTTGAAGAGCTTCGTTTCTTTTGTCCCGCGCCAACCTCCTCTAGCTGGTTACCGAACCGGCCAGGTTCGCCTGAAGCCGCTTTATTCGGCGGCTTCGGCGGTTGGGGCGGCGACGACCGAAACATAGGCGCGGCCATTGCCCTTCGTGATGAATTTGATTTTACCCTCGGCGAGGGCGAACAGCGTGTGATCGGTGCCGATCCCGACATTGGCGCCCGGATGCCAGGTCGTGCCGCGTTGGCGTACGATAATGTTGCCGGGGATGACGGCCTCGCCGCCGAATTTCTTCACGCCGAGGCGACGTCCCTTGGAGTCGCGGCCGTTGCGGGATGAGCCGCCTGCTTTTTTATGCGCCATCGATCTGGCTCCCAAATCCTTCGGCGATGAAGCGCCAAGCGCCCGGATCGCACGTCTGCAGTGAATATCCGTCGAATCTTGATAGTTTCAAGCTCGACCGCTGTAATACCTTTTTGATCGTCGGGGGCGGACAAGGGCTCGATGCCCTTGAAGCAAATCCCGTTCCGCTTTGGCGGCTAGGCCTCGGAGGCCGCCGCGGTTTCGCCCACGCCAAGCGAGGTGATGCGAACCAGCGTCAGATCCTGACGGTGACCGCGCTTGCGCTTGGAATTCTGACGGCGGCGCTTCTTGAAAGCGATGGCTTTCGGTCCTCGCGTCTGCTCGACGATCTCGGCCGATACGCGGAGGCCTTCGATGAAGGGCGCGCCGACGCGCGGCTCGCCGTCGCCGCCGACGAAGAGGACATTGTCGAAGGTCACGGCGTCGCCGGGGTTTCCCGGCAGGCTCATGACCGTGATGGCGTCGCCGGCGCTGACGCTATATTGCTTGCCGCCGGTTTTGATGACTGCGAACATTCTTTTTCCTCATGTTCGATCCGGCGCTTTCCAGACGAAGGTCTGGAGCCCGGCTTCTTTGCAGTTGTCGTTAACTTTTTAAACTCGCCGAAACGGGTTCGGGCTCGATTTTCGCGGCTTGGGCCCAAGCCTTGAAGGCTCAATTTCGGGCCCGGGGAAGGGCGGTCGGGGCTGCGCAACGAAAAAACGCGGCATGCGCCGCGCTGAGATGACAGCTGAATTACAGAAGCCTCTCATTCTTGTCAACCGCTTCCCCGCGGGCGGATCGGGCGCGGCGGGCGGCGCGCCGCATTTGGGCCATGTTCAAAGGGCTTTGTCTTTCGTACGTTTTTGCAAGGTCGCATGACGGGATTTCAGGGGCTTGCGGGGCGTCGGCGCGCGCAAGTCTTTCTAGAGGCAATCGCGGGACAGGCAAGTCCCGGACAGGATTGATCCTCGATAGGTCCGGCGTATAAGGCGCGGTCTCGCCGCGCCCTGGCGCTGGCGAAGCGCGTGGCGGCCGGCCCGGAACGGCGCGGCCGATCGGTGGAGACGAGCAGCGGTTTGGCCAGGGTCAGAACAACGTCATTCGGAAAATCGGCATGACGATTGACGCGCCGATTGATGCGCATATGCCCGGATTTCGCGTCGCGCGCGGTCCGTGGCTCGGTCGCGCTCCGCGCGCTGTCGAGCTTGGCCATGAGCCGGCGATCGAGGCCGATGGCGCGCGGCATTCGTCGTTCGACCGCAAGCGCGTCTCGCTGCGCTGGTTCGCCGGGACGATTCTTACGGGTCTCTCGGGCGGCGCGCTGATCGGCGCGGCGATCTACGCCTCGCTCGGCAATCAGTCCTTCGTCGCCGAATCGCCCTCGCTCGCATCGCGCAAGGAGATCGCGCTCGATTTCGGCGTCAATCAGCACAAGGCCGACCGGCTGGTGAAATCGGTCGACATCGTCGCCGCGAAACAGACCTTTCGCGCGCCGACCGCGATCAAGGTCGGCGACAAGGAAGTCATGAAGGTTCACGCCTTCACCCATGTCGAGACGACGCTTCTCCTGAACAGCGCCGGATTCGCCGATGACGTGCCGCCCTACAATCCGCTGAAAGTGCTGGCCGACGCGCGCAGTCCGATCGACGCGGCGCCAGAGCCCGCCCAGGACGACGCCGAAGTTTCCTGGTCGACGAAAGACATAGCGGTGGAGACGCTGTCGCCGATCGGGCTCAGCTTCGAGGAGGTCCAGGCGCAGGTCGCCGAGCAGATCAAGGATGCGACGGAAGCGGGCGCGAGGCCGATCGCCCTGCCGCCGCAGCTTTTGCTGATGCGCACCAGCCGCACCAATTTTCCGGGCATGCTCGCCTACGCCAATCCGGCGGATCAGATCAAGACGACGCCATTCTCGGCGATCGAGGTCCGCATGGTTCCCGAAAACGTGTCGAATGTTCCCCGTTCGGCGCAAACGCCGCAGGATCGGCAGACGATGGAGCGTCTGGTCGTCGTGCGCCATGGCGAGGGGCTCGATGACGTCCTGCGCGGCGCGGGCATCAGCCGTGCGAAAGTCGCCGCGGTGATCGCCGCCTTCGGGTTGAAGCCCGGCGAATCGGCCGCTCCGGAAGGGCGCCGGGTGAAGCTGCTCTTCGCCGATCTCGACGGTTCGGGCGAGAGTTTGACGCTGGCCCGCGTGTTCGTCTACGCCGACGAGCTGCTTGAGAGCAGCGTCGCCATCGACGACCGCGGCAATTACGTGCGCGTGATGGCGCCGGCGCATCCGGCGAAGCGGGCGGCGCAGGACGAAGCCGACGACGAAGACGGCATGCGGCTTTACGATTCGCTTTACGAGACGGCGCTGAAGCAGCAGATCCCGCGGCCGATCATCGACGATCTCGTTCGCATTTTCGCCAATGACGTCGATTTCCAGCGCAGCGTCACAGGCGGCGATTCCTTCGCGGCCTTCTACGACGATACCGAAGAGGGCGAGGGGCGCGACGAACTGCTCTACGCAACCATTACGGCGCGCGGCGAAACCTACCGCTATTACCGGTTCCAGACGCCCGACGATTCCCAGCTCGATTTTTACGATCAGGACGGCCGCTCGTCGCGCAAATTCCTGGTGCGAACGCCGATCATCAACGCCAAATTCACGTCGGGCTACGGCTCGCGGTTCCATCCCATTCTTGGCTACACACGGCCGCATACGGGGGTGGATTGGGCGGCTCCGATCGGCACGCCGATTTTCGCCGCGGGCAGCGGCGTGATCGTCAAGGCGGGTTGGGATTCAGGCTATGGCCGGCGCATCGAGATCCAGCACGCGAACGGCTACCTCACCACCTATAATCACATGTCGGGCTTCGCGCGCGGCGCCATCGAGGGCGCGAAGGTCCGCCAGGGCCAGGTGATCGGCTACCTCGGCCAGACGGGGCTCGCGACCGGCCCCCATCTGCATTACGAAGTTCTCGTCAACGGCCATTTCGTCGACCCGATGAAGGTCAAGCTGGCGCGCACCCGCGAGTTCGACGGCCGCATGCTGGCCGCCTTCAAGCGCGAACGCGACCGCATCGACGGCCTACTGGCGCAGGCCCCCGCGGCGCAGCAGGTCGTCGCCGACGAGCAGTCGCATGTCGTCGCCGATCAGCACGCGAAATAGCTCGGCACGGGGGGAGCCTGGCTTCGCGCCGGCGAAAACAAGACGGCAAAAAAGAGCGCCTCCCGATCCTGTCGGCAGGCGCTCCAGAATGGCGTCCGCTCCCGTCAGGTTCCGTTCGAGGATTTGACGAGATCGGAGACGATGGTCGAGTGGTCGGAGCCGAGCATCTTCATGCGGACCAGCGCGTCGCCCTCGAACCAGAGATCGCGGTCGAAGTCGGCGGGGGCCTTGGCGGCGAGGCGGAAATGGCGGGTCTGATGCGGAACGCCCTGGATGGTCAGGGTTTCGTCGCCAAGATCTGAAACCTTGACCGTGATGCGCTGGCCGTCGGCCGGGTCGAATAATTCGGTGCGGTTGACGAGTTCCCGGCTCCACAGGCTCGCCGGCGCGATCGACTTCGGCTCCTCGGTTTTGACGCCGTCGACGATGAGGGTGACCTTGTCGGGCGAGGCGGAGGGCGCGATCTCGACGACATGCTTCGTACCATTATCGTCGGTCTGCGACTTGAACGCCGTGAGCTGGCCGTTCTTCCAGGTTTCGCTGGCGACATGCTCGCGGTGATACACTTGAACATACATCAGCTTGACCGAAATATCGGTCTTGTTCTTCACCGTTGCGGCGTCGCCCTGACGATCGATGTCGACGACATTGGCGCCGATCTTGTCGTCCTTGCGGACGATGTCGAAGGTCTGGTGAATTTTGACGCGCGCGGCGGTCGTCGTTGTCGCCCCCGGCGCGGCGGCGTGAGCAGGCGCCGCGGCAGCGGCGTGAGCGGGCGTCGCGGCGGCGGCCGGAGCAGCGGCGTGGGCCGGCGCGGCGGCCGGGTCGGCGCCGGCGGGAAGGCTTGCGCCAAGGAGGATCGCGCAAGGGGCGGCCGCCGCAAGAAAAGTGAGCAAAACGGCAGAAGTT
Organism: uncultured Alphaproteobacteria bacterium; assembly: GCA_963767805.1. Lineage (GTDB taxonomy): Bacteria > Pseudomonadota > Alphaproteobacteria > Rhizobiales > Beijerinckiaceae > Methylocapsa. Next base: position 79,886 of record CAVYFP010000036.1, read on the forward strand.
CTCATGTCAGCACCCATGGTTGCATTTAGCACACAGGCTAGAAAGCAAAAGCGCCGGTTTTGGGTCGAAATCAACGACGGGATTTTTTATTTCGCCACAAATGGGACGGTTTTCATCTTGTGGAACTGGAGGCGGGCGTCGCCGCCCCTGCCTATGGCGCGATGCGCGGGACGGGGATTCGTTCGCCGCTAATGAGGTCGCGCGCGGCGTCCGGCGAAAGCCCGTCCTGACGCAGGGCGCGCAGGGATTTCGCGCGCAGGCTTTTCGACAGTTTCTGGCCCGATGCGTCGCGCAGCAGCCCATGATGATGGTAGTCCGGCGCCGGCAGGTCGAGCAGGGCCTGCAGCAGGCGGTGGAGATGGGTCGCCATGAACAGATCCTCGCCGCGCACCACGTCGCTGACGCCCTGCAGCGCATCGTCGACGACGACGGCGATGTGGTAGCTCGTCTGAATATCCTTGCGCGCCAGCAGGGCGTCGCCCCAGAGCGCGGGCTCGGCCTTGATGTCGCAGCCGTCCGGCTCCGCGGCCTTGGCGCGCCGCTCGCGCCAGGCGAGGGGGAAGCCGACGGCCTTCACGGCCGCCGCCATGTCGATCCGCATCGCCGCCTGACGGCCGCTGGCGAGGCGCCGGTTGCGCTCCGCCTCGGAGAGGCGCTTGCAGAGGCCCGGGTAAAGCGGTGAGCCGTCGGGATCGCGCGGCCAGTCGGGCCTGCTGGCGATGCTCGCCATGATCTCGCCGCGCGAGCAAAAGCAGGGATAGACGAGTTTGCGCGCGCGCAGCCGGTCGAGCGCCGCGGCGTAAACGTCGAAATGCCGCGACTGGCGCCGGACCGGATGCTCCCAGCTCAGCCCGAGCCAGTCGAGGTCTTCGTAAATCGCCTGCTCGAATTCGGGGCGGCAGCGGTCGAGGTCGATATCCTCGATGCGCAGCAGCATGCGCCCGCCCGTCGCCCGCGCCATTTCGAAATTGAGAAGGGCGGAATAGGCGTGGCCGAGATGCAGAAAGCCGTTCGAGGAGGGCGCGAAACGGAAGGTCTGGCTGGAGAAGCTTCGCGTCATTCTGTTGCGGTCCCGCGTGGATCGTCCCGCCGGGTCCGGCGGGCCGCTGGAGAAGGCGCCATTGAAAGAGCGCGCCGGGGCGAAACTCATTGGCGGGCTGGATCATAGCGCGCGGGCGGGACCGCCGCGACCGGCGTTTTGCCGCCTCAAAGGGTTTTGAACGGCGCTGGGTCGTCCCTGCCGCCACCTCAGCGACCAAGATTGCTATTTTAAGAACAGCTGCTCCAGTCGAGCGTAAAGCTGATGCATTTTTGGCACAGTGCGGCTGAATGAGCAAAGCCCCCCCTCCGAGCTATTGCCCGGCGTGACCAATGACGGCAAGGTTCATTTCATTAAAACCTCACAAGGGGATTTATCATGTTGCGCACTCTTTTACTTTCCACGGCGGCCGCCGTCGCGCTTTCGACAGGCGCCTTCGCCGCTGATCTTCCGTCCCGCGCGCCGCCGCCGGTCTATGTGCCGCCGGCTCCGATCTTCACCTGGACCGGCATCTATATCGGCGGCCAGATCGGCTACGCCTGGGGCAAGTCCAACACCAACCTCGGCGATAACTTCGGCGACTACACGAGCTTCAGCACCAACAATAGCGGCGTCATCGGCGGCGCGCATGTCGGCTATAATCTGCAGCTCAGCCAGTTCGTCGTCGGCCTTGAAGGCGACGTCGACGGATCGAGCCTCAGCAAATCCGTCAGCAACACCTACTACGTCGATGGTTTCTACCCCATCAACACCACCGTCAGCGGCAGCCTTGGCGTGCAGGGTTCGATCCGCGGCCGCGTCGGCTACGCCTGGGATCGCGTTCTGCTTTACGCAACCGGCGGCGTCGCCTTCGGCGGCTTCAACGGCAGCATCTCGACGCCGGTTGGATATGACAGCGGCTCGACGACCCGCGTCGGCTGGACGGTCGGCGGCGGTCTCGAATACGCCGTCACCAACAATTGGTCGATCCGGGCCGAATATCGCTACACCCAGTTCGGCCACTCGACCGTTTACGCCAACAACTCGTTCGGCGCGTCCGACTACTACTTCCCGGGCCTCGCCGCGGTCGGCGCTTACGGCAACCGCACGATCAACGAGAACCGCGTCCAGGTCGGCTTCAGCTACAAGTTCGACACGGCGGCTCCTGCTCCGGTCGTCGCCAAGTACTGAGACAAAGCTTTCGAGCTTTGACCTTCAAGGCGGAAGCAAAAGAAAGCCCGGCCATGTCTGGCCGGGTTTTTTTATGTTCAAGGGGACGATCACGTCCTCGAATTGGGAGCGCCGACGGTCGAGGCCAATATGGGCGATGCGTCTTGGCTGCGCTTGCCGTATTTACGCCATGATGTATTTTTGGCACAGGCAGACTGAATGAACATTGCGCTTCCTCATCGCTATTGCCTGGCGTGACCAATGACGCCACAAATACTGGAGCAAGAGCATTTTGAGGGGGTTCGTCATGCTTCGCAGTCTTTTACTTTCCACGGCGGCCGCCGTCGCGCTTTCGACAGGCGCTTTCGCGGCTGATCTTCCGTCCCGCGCTCCGCCGCCGGTCTATGTGCCGCCGGCCCCGATCTTCACCTGGACCGGCGTGTATGTCGGCGGCCAGATCGGTTACGGCTGGGGCCAGAACAATGTCAGCTTCGGCGATAATTTCGGCGATTACAACGCGTTCAATTACACGTCGCAGGGCGTTATCGGCGGCGCGCATATCGGCTATAATTTGCAGCTGAGCCAGTTCGTCATCGGCCTTGAAGGCGATGTCGACGGCACCAGCCTCGGCAAGTCCTATTCCGGACCGCTGGCTTTCGGCAGCAGCTTCGTTGGCTCCGGCTTCCTCGCCAATCCGATCCCGGGCAACATCAGCGTCAACGTCCATCATAATATCGAAGGCTCAATCCGCGGCCGCATCGGCTACGCTTGGGATCGCGTTCTCCTTTACGCCACCGGCGGCGTCGCCTTCGGCGGCTTCAACGGCAACGTCTCCGGCAACTTCCCCGGCGGCAACTACCTGACCACCGTTGATGGCGTCGTCATCAGCACGCCCTTCAGCCCCTTCGGCGGCTCGGCCAGCGCCTCGCAGACGCGGGTTGGCTGGACGGTCGGCGGCGGCATCGAATACGCCGTCACCAACAACTGGTCGGTCCGGGCCGAATATCGCTACACCGCTTTCGGCCATTCGACCGTTTACGCCAATTCCTTCTATGCGCCGATCCTTGGCGCCTCGGGGGCCTATCTCAACCGGAACTTCAACGAGAACCGCGTGCAGGTCGGCTTCAGCTACAAGTTCGACACCGCCGCGCCCGCTCCGGTCGTCGCCAAATATTGAGGCCAGCCCCTCAGGGCTCCGCTTTCAGATCGCAAGTCAGAAAAGCCCGGCCGAAATAGCCGGGCTTTTTTCGTTTGTGAAGGCAATCCCGTCATCGGGCTTCGCGACGGAGCGTCAGGCGCTTGTAATTCAGGATTTTACGCGCGGTCTTAATAGCGCACCTTGACATATTCGCCGGGCGCGTCGCAGAGCGCGGGCAGGGCGCCCTCGCCCGGCTGGCGTGCGGGAACCCTCTCCGGAGACTGGCTTGTCACCCATTCGATCCAGTCGGGCCACCAGCTGCCGGGATGCTCGGTCGCCCTGGCGAGCCAGTCCTCGAAGGAGCCGGAGGGGCGCTCGCCGGTCCAATATTGATATTTCGGCTTGCTGACCGGATTGATGACGCCGGCGATATGGCCGGAGCCGGCCAGCACATAGCGGACATCGCCGCCGAGAAGCTGCGCGCCGATGAAAACCGAGCGCGCGGGGGCGATGTGATCCTCGCGCGTGGCGAGATGGTAGACCGGAAGGGTCACCTTGCCGAGGTCCAGCTTCACGCCGTCGAATTCGGCCTCCCCGCGCGCCAGCCTGTTTTCGAGATAGCAGTCGCGCAGATAGGCGATGTGATTGGCCTCCGTCATCCGCGTTGAATCGGAGTTCCAGGCGAGCAGATCGAAGGCGAGCGGCGGCTTGCCCTTCATGTAATTGTTGACGACGAAGGACCAGATCAGATCCTCGGGGCGCAGCATATTGAACGAGGTCGCCATGGACGAGGCCTCGAGATAGCCGGTCGCGGCCATTTTCTGCTCGAGATCGGCGAGATGCTCCTCGTCGACGAAGATCTTGAGATCGCCGGCCTGGCTGAAATCGGTCTGCGTCGTGAAGAAGGAGGCGCTTTCGATCCGCCTGTCGCCGGTCTCGGCCATATAGGCAAGCGTCATGGCGAGCAGCGTTCCGCCGATGCAGTAGCCGATCGCGGTGACTTGTCTTTCGCCGGTCGCCTTTTCGATGGCGTCGAGCGCGGCGAAGATGCCCTCGCGCATATAGGCTTCAAAGCCCTTGCCGCGATGGCGCGAATCCGGATTGACCCAGGAGACGATGAACACCGTCAGCCCCTGCGACACGGCGTGGCGCACGAAGCTTTTGTCCGCGGTGAGGTCGAGAATGTAGAATTTGTTGATCCATGGCGGAATGATCAGCAAGGGCCGCTTGTAGACGGTTTCCGTCGTCGGCGAATATTGGATCAGTTCGATGAGGTCGTTGCGGAAGATGACCTTGCCCGGCGTCGTCGCGAGATTGCCGCCGACCTCGAATTTCGAGGCGTCGTAGCGGGTGATCTTGAGGCGGCCTTTGCCGGCCTCGAGATCCTGCGCCAGCATCGAGGCGCCGCGCACGAGATTCTCGCCGTTCGACTGCCAGGTTTCCTTCAGGATTTCGGGATTGGTGGCGAAGAAATTCGAGGGCGATAACGCGCTCGACAGCTGCCGGAAATAGAATTTCGCCTTGTTGCGGGTATGCGCGTCGAGCTCGTCTGAACGGTCGATCAGCCCATTCGCCCAGCTGACGCTGATGACATGCGCCTGCCGCAGGAAATCGAAGAAGGGGCTCTCGCGCCATTCCGGCGCGGCAAATCTCTTGTCGTTCGGATCGAGCGGAACGGCCGGCGCTTCGGTTTCGCCGGCGAGCCGCCGCATCGTATTCGACAACAGGCCGAGAAAACTGGCGAGCAGGGCCGTTTGCGCCTCGACGGTCTTGGCCGGATCGCTCAGCCAATGTTCGGTGACCTTGCCGATCGAGCGCACCGCATTGGAGATTTCGGTGGTGAGCTCGCTTTTGCTTTCGCCATGTTCCGGCGGCTTCAGGGTCGCCGCCAGCGCCTTGCCGCCCTGTTCGAGCAGCCGCGCCATATTATAGGCGATGCGCTCGAAATCGGGCTTCGAGCCATCGGCCTGCGTCGCAATTTGCGCCAGCCCCGGGCCGAGCGCGGCGAGCGCGGGATGGATGATCGCCGGAAGAGCGGGCGCCGCCGGCGCGGATGCGGGGCGCGCGCTGGCGGCGACGGGCGCGGATGGCGCCGGTTTGGCCGTCTCGCGCGCGGATTTGGCGGCGCGCAGTTTCTTCTCCACCGAGGCTTTCGCGCGCACGCGTTTCTTCTCGACCTTGACGGCTGTCTTGACTTTTCGAACCAGTTCAGCGTTCGCCGATCCGGCGTCTCCGCCGCGCCTGTCGTTGCCTGCACTCATCGGGGGCTTCTCTCCACGGCTTCAAGTTTTCTTCGGCTTATGTTTGCAATAAGATGGGGCCGAGGCGGCGTTTCGCGAGGCGGGGGAGCGCATCATAACGAATTTCAGGCGCCGGGAAACCTTGTTGAGACCACGAAATTCGCCGATTTCTGGCGTTCCTGTTCCGGTCGACCCATATAGGTGAAGTTCGTCGCATGTGCGACAAAACCCAAGCGCCGCGAACCGGAAACGCATGCCTCTTTCGATGCCGCCAAAGTCCGCGCCTGCGCGCTTTCCCGCCCGGTTCAGCTGCCGGGCGGCGCTTGTTTGCGCGGCGCTGACGCTGGAATGCCTGGTAGCGCCCTGGGGGGCGCTCATGGGCCAGACCCTAGACCCGCAGGCGCAGGCGGCGGCTTCCGCGCCAGTCCCTGCGCCAGCGCCCGCGCCGCAGCCGAGAAAAAAGAGGAATCCGACCGGCTCGCCGCTCGACACATTAATGAGCACGCGGCTCTTCGCCGATGTGCCTGAGGCGAAGGGTTTCGTCCGCGAGACGCGCCGGCCGCCGGATTCCCTCGAGTTCAAGCCGACCGCCGGAACCGATCCCGAGCGGCCGAAGGTCAGAACAAAAACCGAGCTTGATGCGCTGCAGAGCGAACTTGAAGGCGCGGGCCGGAAGAATGCGGCGCGCGCCGGACTGCGAAGTGCGGAAAGGCCGCCGGCCGCGGCCGGCGCCGCCGCCAAATCGCAGGGCCCGCAAAAGACGCTCGCGAATTAATCGATGCTTCCTGACTGACGCAGTTGAAGGCGGCGATTTTGCTGACGCATGGATCAATTTGACCGCGTCTCGATATTTGTGTACTGAATGGTTTAGTATGTACCGAACGGTACAGAGTGATAATTTGGAGATGCAGATGTCGAACGAGCAACGCCCGCCGCTTCCGCCTTTCACGCCGGAAACCGCGGTCCAGAAAATCCGCCTCGCCGAGAATGCCTGGAACAGTCGCGATCCCGTGCGGGTTTCGCTCGCCTATAGCCGCGACAGCGCCTGGCGCAATCGCGCGGAGTTTCTCAACGGGCGCGAACAGATCGTGGAATTTCTGTCGCGCAAATGGGCGCGCGAACTGGAATACAGGCTGATCAAGGAGCTTTGGGCGTTCGCGGGAAACCGCATCGCGGTGCGTTTCGCTTATGAATTTCGAGACGATGCGGGAAACTGGCATCGCGCCTATGGCAATGAGAATTGGGAGTTCAACGCGGATGGGCTGATGACGCGCCGTTACGCCTCCATCAATGATCTGGCGATCACGGAATCGGAGCGCAAATTCTTCTGGCCGCAGGGCGATCGTCCCGCCGATCATCCGGGGCTCAGCGACCTCGGGCTGTAAACGTGGCGAAAATCGTCGCCGAACGCGCGGACATCGTGCCAAAGCTCGCCGAAATCTTTCGCGAGCACGGTTTTGAGGGCGCGAGTCTGGCGCTGATCGGTCAGAAGACCGGCCTTGGCAAGAGCAGCCTCTATCATTTCTTCCCCGGCGGGAAAGAGGAGATGGCGGCGGCGGTGCTTGCCGATATCGACGCATGGTTCGAAGCCAACGTCTATCGGCCCTTGCGCGAGGCGGACGATCCGCGCCGGGCCGTCGCCGACATGCGCCGCTCCGTCGTCGACTATTTTCGCTCGGGCCGGCGGGTTTGCCTCGTCGGCGCATTCGCGCTGGACAATGTGCGCGACCGTTTCGCGGTCGAAATCCGCAATTATTTCGCCGCCTGGACGCAGGCGCTGGGCGCGGCGCTGGAGCGGGCGGGCCATGACCCGCAAATAGCGCATCAGCGCGCGGAGGAAGCCGTCGCCAATATCCAGGGGGCGCTTGTACTTTCTCGTGCGCTTGGCGACCCGAGCGTCTTCGAACGCGCGCTGGCCCGCATCGAGGCGCAGCTGCTGGCGTAACGGCCGGCCCCGGCGTTTCAGCCCGCCTTGGCCGGAGCGAGGCGGGCCGCGTCCGGCGCGGGAATCGCGCCGCATTCGATCGCCTGCTCCAGCCGGTCGAAGGCTCCGAGCACGAGATCGGTAGGGATCTTTTCGACGAGCCGGCAGAACGCGGTCTCGCCGCTGTCGAAGCGGCTATTTTCCGTGAGTTTGTTGATCGGCGTGCCGCCGCCGCAGATGGAAAAATATTCGCAGGACTTGCGGCAGATCTCGACGCCCGCGGCGATGTCGCGCGCCATCGCCTTCATCGCCGCGCCATTCAGCATGGATTCGAGCGAGTCGGTCAGGACATTGCCGATGATGAAATCATTGTAAGCGGCGTTCTTGAGGCCGAGAAGCTCGGGAGAAAAGCTCGACGCCGAGCCGTCGCAGGCGACATTGAGCATGCCGAACGGCTGCGCCTGCACATTGGCCACATCGGCCTCTTCATCGGCGTCGCCGGATGCGGGCCGGAATATGCGCGGCAGGATGTCGTCGATCTCGCGGATCGAGCGCACGCGGCCGCTCTCGCGCGCCAGCGTCCAGAACCGGTCAAGGAAGAAGCGGAAGCGCTCCGCGAAGTCGGACGCGGCGAAGAGTCCGGAGACGTGATCGCCTTCGGATTCCTCGACGTTGAAGCAGATGTCCTCGACCCCCTCGGCGAGATAGAAGTCGAGCATCGCCTCGGGCGAACGCAGGCTTTCGGCCGAGAGCACCGAGATGACGTGGAACGGCACGTTTTCCTGTCGCAGCAGCCGCATTCCGGCGACCGTCCGCTCGAAGGTGCCGCGTCCCGAACGCGTTACGCGATTGGCGTCATGCAGCGCCTTTGGGCCGTCGATGCTGACGCCGACGCCGACGTCCCAGTCCTTGAACAAGGCGCACCATTCCGGCGAAATCAGCATGCCATTGGTCTGGAACGCGTGGCGCAGCGCGAGGGCGGGCGGCCGCAGCGCCTCGATCGCGCGGAAGGCGGTCTCGTAATAGGAGACCGGCAGCACCAGAGGTTCCCCGGCGTGCCAGATGACGGTCAGTTCGTCGCCGGTCCAGCCGGAGGCGAACACCTTGGAAAAGAGCGCCTCTATGGTGGCGAGCGCCATCGTCGCTTTGGAATCGCGGTCGGGCAGATAGCAATAGCGGCAATTGATGTTGCAGAACGGCGTCGGCTGCACGACAACCGTTTCGATGAAGGGAGCGCTGCGTTGCGTTGGCGGGATCTCCGCCGTCGGCGTCGTCGGCATGCTGCGCTCCGCCTCGCGATGAATTTGGACCTACCGATCCAAAATCATGCGGTTGATCCATCGCAATGGTTGAAAGGCGGGACGCGGACTGCAAAGCACAGACGCTTTGCCGCATCCCGCTCCGGCTATGGCTACCAGTTGCGGAAGTTTCTCCAGCCGCCGTTGCGCCAGCCGCCGCCATTGCGCCAGCCCCAGCCGCCATTGTGCCAGCGCGGCCGCCAGCCGCCATTGCGGAAATTGCGCCACCAGGCTTTGAGGACGTTGGGAAAGTCTGCGCTGATCGATTCGCCGTCCGACTGGCCGACGACGTCTGAAACGCCGTCGCGAATGGCTCTGAGCCTTGCGGCGACGCCCGGATTTTGCCCGGACGCTGCGGCGGCGCCCTCCGGCGAGACCGGCAGAGCATTCGCGGGCGCGCCCGCCAAGCTCACCGAAACGCCGAGAACGCCGGCCGGCAGCAGAAAAGACAACGCCTTAAAAGTGGGATTTCGCATCAGGCCCCTCCCCTAAAAATCACGCCAATAATGACCCGGTCGAGGAGGTTGTCAAATGACGAAACGGTGGATCGGACCGTTTTCCGAAAGAGCCCTATGGCTGTCGCCTCCTGCCCGCCTTTTTAAGCGAGAGCGCGCCGAAATCGCGCCTAAAGCAGCGCCGCGAGCCGCGTGAGCGCCGCCTCGCTGGCCGCGCCGGCGCCGCGCGGCAGCGCGAGCACGGGCGCGCTGGTGAAGTTTTCAAGGCTCGCACAGGTGGCCTTCAAATCGACCGAGGATCCCGGCGTTTCGTCGACGATGAGCGCGCGCAGCCCGAGGCCGCGGCATTTTATGGCGTCGAGGCCGGTCAGCGCATGGCTGATCGCGCCGAGATAGGAGCCGGCGACGAAGAGCAGCGGAACGCCGAGGGCGCTCATCAGATCGGCCTGGGTCTGCCGCGCGCCGACCGGCGACATGACGCCGCCCGCGCCCTCGATCAGCAGCACGTCCGGCGCGGCGGCGATGGCGCGCATGCAAAAAGCGACGACCGCGGCGGCGTCGATGGCGCGTCCCTCGGCAGTGGCGGCCATGTCGGGTGAGAGCGGCGCCCGGAAGCGCCAGGGCGAGATTTCGGCGACGTTTTCCTCCGTCACGGCGAGCCCCAGCGCTTCGAGCAGGACGGCGGGGTCGCTGCCGGCGGGATTGTCGGAATTATAGCCGCTGACCACCGGCTTCAGCGCCGCCACCGCGCGTCCCAGAGCCCTGAGGCGACGAATGAGTGCGGCGGTGACGAAAGTCTTGCCCACGTCGGTTCCCGAGCCAGTGATGAAAAAGGCGCTCATCTTCAAGCTTTCATGATGGCGCGCACGGCCTCGGCCGCGCGGGCGACGGCGGCCTCGCTATGCAGCGCGGTGAAGGCGAAGCGCAGCCGCGCCGAGCCTGGCGGCACCGTCGGCGGCCGGATGGCGATGACGAGAAAGCCCTCGTCGGCCAGCTTCCGCGAGGCTTCGAGCGCCGCTTCCGGCGCGCCGATGACGACCGGGACGATGGCGCTTTGCGCTTCCGGCAGGCCAAGCGCCGCGGCGAAGGCGCGCGCCCTGGCGAGCGGCGTCGCGACGAGGTCCGGCTCGCCTTCGATGATGTCGAGGGCGGCGATCGCGGCGCCCGCCATGGCGGGCGGCAGGGCGGTGGAATAGATCAAAGTTCGCGCGCGAGTTCTTGATGAGGTCGATCACGGGTTTCGAGGCGCAGAGATAGCCGCCATAGCCGCCGATGGCCTTGGAGAGCGTTCCCATCTGCAGGGGAACGGCGGGATCGCCGGCGTCCGCGACGGCGCCGCGGCCGGCCCCGATGACGCCGAGCCCATGGGCGTCGTCGCTCATCAGCCAGACGTCGTAATCGGCGCAAAGCGCGGCGAGTTCGCGCAAGGGCGCGCGGTCGCCGTCCATCGAGAAGACGCCGTCCGTGACGAGCAGGGCGCGGGCGTATCGCGCGCGATGGTTTGCGAGCAATTCCCTTGCGTACGATACATTGTTGTGCGGGAAGGATATTGTTTTGGCGGGCGAAAGCTGCGTCCCGGCGAAGAGGCAGGCATGGGCCAGCGCGTCGATCAGGATGAGGTCCTTCGGCCCCATCAGAGCCGGGACGATGCCGAGATTGGCGAGATAGCCGGAGCCGAAGACGCAGGCCGCCTCGGTTCCCTTGATGCGGGCGAGGCGCGCCTCGAGTTCGGCGAGGAGGGGATGATCGCCGGTGACGAGGCGCGAAGCGCCGCCGCCCGCGCCATAGCGATCGAGCGCGGCGACGGCGGCGGCCTTCACGGCGGGATGATGCGTGAGGTTGAGATAGTCATTGCATGAGAAAGACAGCAGGCGGCGGCCGTCGCGGATGACGTGGAGCCCGTCGGCGCGCTCGCTGGAGACGAGCGTGCGGCGCAGATGGGCGGCGTCGAGTTCGGCCAGCTTGTCCGAGGCGAAGGCGTCGAGGGAGTTCATCGCGAGAGCTTTGCCTCGTTGACGCAGGGGTGGCGCAGGGCTAGGCGAGGTTTTGCGCAATTGTGCGGGCGACGCAATTCGAAAGTCCATCGCAGGAGGCGAATCGTTGAGCGTCCCCGACTGGTTTGAAAACGGCCTGCCGCATATCTGGCTGCCCTATACGCAAATGCAGACCGCGCCGCCGCCGCTGCCGGCAGTCCGTACGCAAGGCGCGCGAATCACGCTCGCCGACGGCCGCGAGCTGATCGACGGTATCGCCAGCTGGTGGACCGCCTGCCACGGCTATAATCATCCCCATATCGCCGAGGCCGTGACGCGCCAGCTCGCCGCCATGCCGCATGTGATGTTCGGCGGCCTCGCACATGAGCCGGCCCTCACTCTGGCGCGCCGGCTCACGGCTATGCTGCCGGCGCCGCTGACCCGCGTGTTCTTCTGCGACAGCGGCTCGGTCGCGGTCGAGGTCGCGATGAAAATGGCCGTGCAGGTCTGGCTCAACCGGGGCGAAAGCCGCCGCACGAAATTCCTGTCGTTCAGGGGCGGCTATCATGGCGACACATTCGCGGCCATGTCCGTCTGCGACCCTGAGGAGGGCATGCACGGCCTGTTCTCGGGCGTGCTGGCCAGACAGGTGATCGCCGATCTGCCGACCGACGCGCCGCGCGAGGCGGCGTTCGAGGCGGTGCTCGACGCCCATGCGCCGACGCTGGCGGCGATCATCGTCGAGCCGCTGGCGCAGGGCGCAGGCGGAATGATCTTTCATTCGCCGGAGGTTTTGCGCAAGCTCCGGCGCGCGGCCGACAAGGCATGGCCTGCTTTTGATTTTCGACGAGGTGTTCACCGGCTTCGGCCGCACCGGGACGCTGTTCGCCTGCGAGGCGGCGGGCGTTGTTCCCGACATCATCGCGCTCTCCAAGGCGCTGACGGGCGGGACCATGGGGCTCGCCGCGACGGTCGCCTCAAGCGCGGTGTTCGAGGCTTTCGCCTCGGATGATCCGACGCATGCGCTGATGCACGGGCCGACCTTCATGGCCAATCCGCTCGCCTGCGCCGCCGCCAACGCCTCGCTGGACCTGTTCGAGAGCGAGCCGCGGCTGGCGCAGGTCGCCGCCATCTCGGCCGCGCTGCGCCGCGATCTCGAACATTGCCGCGAGCTTCGAGGGGTGAAGGACGTGCGCGTCCTCGGCGCCATCGGCGTCGTGGAGCTGGAGCGAATCGACGATATGGCTGATTTGAAGCGGCGCTTCGTCGAGGCGGGGGTCTGGGTGCGCCCGTTCCGCAATATCGTCTATCTGACGCCGGCCTTCACCATCAGCGATGCCGATCTGAAGCGTCTGACGGACGCCGTGGTCGCCGTTCTGCGCGCGCGGGCCGGCTAGTTCTTTTTGTCGCCGTCATCGCCGGCGCAAACCATCCGCGTTTCGGTGCGGGTGACGCCATAGCCCTCGTCGAGCGCGACTTTCCGCGCGACGCAGCCCTCAGCCGTCTGGGGCTCCGCGACGGATGAATCCTGCGTTCCCATATAGGCTGCGAAAATGATGGCGAGACCGAGTGCAAAACCAAGAAGCGAACCCAGTCTGACCATGTCTTAATTCCGATCCTGAAGCCGCCTGGAAGCGTTCGATACATAAACAGCCAAGCTGCGCAAACGGTTCCGCTTGGACAGCGCGACCCGGTCGAAAAAGGCGGGGCGTTGAGCGTGCAACTTCGTAGCGGAGGCCGCAGCCGCGAACTAGTGCAGCGGCGCAACACCATTCGGTTTCGTTCAGGCGAATTTGTGCTGGAAGGCCGCGCCGTCATGCGGGAAACAGGCGCGGCTGGCTGATCGTTCAAGGAGGTGAGACCGGCGCGAGCAATTCCGCGGGCAGCGAATTTGCAATTCGGAGCGGGCGCGGCCCGTGCTAAACGCGGAGTTCGGCGGAACGCGCGGCTCTGTTCACCCGCTCAAAGATTTTGAGTTCGGTTTCATAGTGTCGCTTCATCTGCTGCTGCACGAACATCGACTCCATCTCTTCAAGAACGATGATCTCGATGTGCTCTTTCGAGCCGGGCAAGATTTCGCCTCTTGAGTACACCTCTTGCAGATTGTGCAATCTATCAAAAAAATCGAGGCGAATGTCATGATGTTGCGTCATTGTCGCGTTTCCTTGATGCGCCCGGGAAATACTTTTCGGAAAAAATTTCCGACGATAAAACGAGCCCCAAGATTGCAAGATGAAATCCCCTTTTTTTCGTTGTATCAATGGTTTATCTGACGATTGAAGTGTTCCGTCAAAAGCGGGCGGCTGTCAATAAGGGTTAACCGAATCAACTCTTGTTTTCTTGACGCCGCGGCATACGCACATAATTCAACTTATGATTGCCGCCCGCGTTACTTTCTAGTTTTCGCGAATGCGCGGCGTTGCGACACGTCGTTAACGCCGCGTCGCCATTTCCGCGCCAGTCTTTGAAACTGTCGGGCAGGACGACGATCGCGAAGCGCTGGAGAAGGCGCTCCGCGCCGCATCGTCCGCTTTTGGCTGAGGAACGATGCGCAGCTTCGTCGCTGCACTGGCAAGGCGGGGCGGGTCCAAAGCTGCGTTGACCCTACGCCCAATTCTGATTCAGCAACTTGTGCTGGGGCTGTGGTGGTTGCCGTGCTCCGCTAAACGCGTAGCGATCTGGCCGGCGCGCCTGCTCTCGTTTTGCACGTATAGCGATTCCAGCGCCTCAAGCGCGAGAAGCTCCAAATGTCTGGGCGATCCCGACGCGAACTTGCCGGCGCAGTATCGATCCTGGAGTTTGTGGAGGCGGTCAAAAAACTGGAGACGCATGTTTTCGCGACGAGACATAATATTACTCTCAATCTGCCGCAAAATAATAGCGTATTACCAACAAATAGATGAGAACATCTTGCGTATTGGAAATATCTAGCGGCGGAAAAGTGACATATTTGATCTTCTACTTACATTTTGCCCTGCGGCGCCTTTCTGTATCGGCTGTGATACAGCATCCCTAGTGTCGCTGTTGCCTGTTTACTTCACCAAGAACTGTGCTTAGTTGGCGCCGTATCAGACCCCGGTCAATAGGTGAAGTTACGTAGCGCGTGCGACGGATCGTTACAATATATCATTTATCGCTATAATGTATCATTAAGGTCTACTTCGCAGAATTCGGTATAAAACAAGCGCGCATCTAAGCTCAGGCCAGACCGTCAGATATTTCGGAACAAAGAACGAACTTGCGCGTCCGCCGGACCTCGGCTAGCCCTTGGCCATGGTAAGAATCGTCGCTCCGCCGCCGCCCGCCTCCGGTGGGTCTGAATCTGTCAATCTGCGCGATGCGCTCGAGGAGCGTTATCTCGCCTATGCGCTCTCGACCATCATGGGCCGGGCGCTGCCGGACGCGCGCGACGGCCTGAAGCCGGTGCACCGCCGCATCCTCTATGGCATGCAGATCCTGCGGCTCGATCCCGGCACGGCGTTCAAGAAATGCGCGAAGATCGTCGGCGACGTGATGGGCTCGTTCCATCCCCATGGCGATCAGGCGATCTATGACGCGCTGGTCCGGCTGGCGCAGGATTTCTCCTCGCGCTATCCGCTCGTCGACGGGCAGGGCAATTTCGGCAATATCGACGGCGACGGCGCCGCCGCCTATCGCTACACCGAAGCGCGCATGACCGATGTCGCGCGGCTGCTGCTTGAAGGCATCGACGAGGACGCGGTCGATTTCCGCGACAATTATTCGGGCGACCAGCAGGAGCCGATCGTGCTGCCCGCCGCGCTGCCAAATCTGCTCGCCAATGGCGCGCAGGGCATTGCGGTCGGCATGGCGACCTCGATCCCGCCGCATAATCTCGCCGAGCTTTGCGACGCCGCGCTTTATCTCATCGCGCATCCGCAGGCGACGACCGACCAGCTCCTGAAATTCGCGCCGGGGCCGGATTTTCCGACCGGCGGCGTGCTGGTCGAGCCTGCCGCTTCAATCGCCGAAACCTACCGCACCGGGCGCGGCTCGCTGCGCCTCAGGGCGCGCTGGAGCAGGGAGGAGGGCGCGCGCGGCGCCTGGGTCATCGTCGTCACCGAAATCCCCTACATGGTGCAGAAGTCGCGGCTGATCGAAAAGATCGCCGAGCTTCTGAACGACAAGAAGCTTCCGCTCGTCGCCGACATTCGCGACGAATCGGCCGAGGACGTTCGCGTCGTCATCGAGCCGAAGAGCCGCGCCGTCGATCCGGCCATGCTGATGGAGCATCTCTTCCGGCTGACCGAGCTCGAGACGCGCTTTCCGATGAACATGAATGTTCTCGTCGATGGCGTCGTCCCGCGCGTGGTCTCCTTCGCCGAGGCGCTGCAGCAATGGCTCGATCATCGCCGCGACGTGCTGTTGCGCCGTTCGCGCCACCGGCTCGCCGCGATCCTGCACCGGCTCGAAGTTCTGGCCGGCATGCTCATCGTCTTCCTCAATCTCGATGAGGTGATCCGCATCATCCGCGAGGAGGACGAGCCGAAGCCGAGGCTGCAGGCGACCTTCGCCCTGTCCGAGACGCAGGTCAATTACGTGCTCGATACGCGGCTTCGCAGCCTGCGCCGGCTGGAGGAGATGCAGATCCAGCGCGAGCATGACGAACTCATCAAGGAGCGCGCGGACATCGAGGCGCTGCTCGGCGACGAGGCCAGGCAATGGAAGACGATCACCGCGCAGATTCGCGAGCTGAAGAAGAAATACGGACCGGAGACGAAAAACGGCCGCCGCCGCACGAGTCTGGCGGAGGCGCCCGATCTCGGCGATATCGATCTTTCCAGCGCCTTCGTCGAGCGCGAGCCGGTGACGATCGTCGTCTCGCAAAAGGGCTGGATTCGCGCGCTGAAGGGCCATGTCGCGGATTTGAGCGCGCTGCAGTTCAAGGGCGATGACGCTTTGGGCGTCTCGTTCTTCGCGGAGAACACCTCGAAAATCCTCGTCCTGGCCGGGGATGGCAAGATCTTCACGCTCGACGCGGGAAAGCTCCCCGGCGGCCGCAGTCAGGGCGAACCTTTACGCCTTCTCGCCGACATCGCCGAGGGCGAGACGATCAGCGCGGTGTTCCCCTATGCGCCTGGCGCGAAGATGCTGGTTGCGGCGAGCGACGGACGCGGCTTCGTCGCGCCGCAGGACGACATGTTGGGCGGCACGCGCAAGGGCAAGGCGCTGCTTGGCGTCGAGAAGCCGGCGACCGCGGCGATCATCACATCCGCCGAGGGCGATCATGTCGCCACGATCGGCGAGAACCGCAAGCTTCTGGTGTTCCCGCTGGATCAGGTTCCGGAAATGGCGCGCGGCAAGGGCGTGCGCCTGCAGAAATACCGCGATGGCGGAATCGCCGACGCCAAGGTCTTCTGGCTGAAGGACGGGCTGACCTGGAAGGATTCGGCCGGGCGGGTGTTTACGGTGGGGGCGGCTGAGTTGAAGGAGTGGATCGGCAATCGCGCCGAGGCGGGGAGACTGCCGCCGAGGGGGTTCCCGAAGAATAACAGGTTTGGGTGAGGAGCAGTCTCTTTTTATTCGTCACCGCGGACAAGATTAGCTTTGTTCACGAGAGCCTGTAGGACGACCCCAAGGACCGGCGCTTTCGACGACGGCCCAAACCGGTCGGCTAAATCATCATAAACCTTTATCGCTTCTTCCTTTCGTCCGAGTAATCCGAGATCTCGGCCTTTGTTGCAGAGAGCGGCAGCGACCAACTCACGCAACTCTTTTTCGGAGGCTACCTCGAAACGAAGAATTAAGTCATTGTAGGAATCGATTGCGTCGGCGTACCGGCCGAGTTCGTAGTACGCATACCCTTTGTTGAATAACGTCGCGGCCACCTGCTTGCGCAACGATACATCGGAAGCGGTTCCGACACGGGCCAGCAAATCATCAATTTTGGCGATTGCCTCATCCATTTGGCCCAGTTTAAGGAGCCGAATTGCCTTGCTCGCGAGCGCGTTGGCGACAACTTCACGCAGCGAAAGTTCATCAGCCTTCCCAAAACGTCGATCAACATCATCATAGGCCGATGTTTCAAGATCGAATTTGCTGAGCTGGGCAAAGGACACGCCCTTATTGAAGAGTGCACGTGCAGCCCATGCGCGCACGGCCGGCGCGGGATCTGCCTCGAAACAGCTAACGATGTCATCATACAAAGCGAATTCTTCATCTCGCCGCCCGAGGCGGCCGAGGATGATCGCTTTTCTGACAAGCGCGGCCGCTACCCGCTCTTTTAACTCCGCTTGGGACGTGTTCTCGAAACGTCGATTCACATCGTCGCAGACCTTAATCGCTTCTTCAGTGTTCCCGAGGATGTCCGCTTTTTCGATTAGCGCGCCGGCGACTGTTTTGGAATTTGCGTTTCGGAAAACGTTCCGAAGCCGTCTACAACTTCATCAAATAATGTGATCGAGTCTTCATGGCGTCCGAGCTTTCTGAGCGCTATCCCCTTGTTGAAAAGCGCCTTCGCGACCTGTTCTTTTGACGAAGAGTCAGAAATCAGCGCGCAGCCGGTCGACGATATCGTCAAAGCTGGCAATCGCAGCTGCGGGATCATTGAGGTAGAAATGAGCAATTCCCTTAACCGTTTGAGCCTTTGCCAGTTCCGGATCCAAAGTGGCCGCTTTTACGGCTTGATCCGCGCAAAAAAGTAGAGCTTGCCCATCTTGGGAACCGGCTTCGACGGCCTCGCGTAAATCCTGAGCCGCCTCGAGCCAGTATTCGACACTCGGCTCTCGTATGACCAAACTATTAGCTTGCGACCGTTCAGAAGAAAGCGAAAGGCTTGGCAACGGAGAAGCTCCGTTGCCGCGATGATCTCGTAGCCATTTCCCGAGATTCTTGTCGAGGGTTTCCGCGAATTCGTCCTGATTTGCATAGCACTTGAATAAGTGCCGGCGCTCGGTACCGATCCTTTCCTTGAATTCGAGCACTTTTTGCAGTTGCGGCCCAGGGTCACGCAGTTTGCTCGCTTCGACATCCTTAAAGAATAGACAGATGTTACGAATCGTGTTCGCGGAGTAAAGGTTCTGGGCAAGGAGCCATTCTTCCTCAGTGCCAGATGTCGAGCCGCTTCCGGTCTCCGTGCCCCAGCGATCGTGCAAGACGAATACGGCGTAGTCGCAGTTGCGGAGGTCTTCATTGATCAGTTCCTGGGGGCGGCCCACTCCAGGAAGTGTGTCTTCCCATCCGATCGGTTCGAATCGCACGCCGTCAGGTTGACCGTGGTTTTCGTTGAACCGGCGAAGGGCATCTCTAAAACGCCGCCTTTCCTCATCAAGGCCGCTCGGAGAGCCAATGAAGACAGAATACTCGGTGAGGGCACGCGGCATAAAAAAACTCAGCTTAGGTTATGAAATGTTGTGACGCTAAGCTTTCCGCGCGAAATCTCAAGCTTCAGCCCTACCCCACCTTCTCCCAGCCATTCATGCCGAGGCGCTCCTGCGGCAGGAACCTGGCCTTGTAGGCCATCTTGCGCGAGCCCTCGACCCAATAGCCGAGATAGACATGCGGCAGGCCGAGGCGGCGGGCGCGTTCGATGTGGTCGAGGATCATATAGGTGCCGAGCGAGCGGCGCTGCTCGTCCGGCGCGTAAAACGAGTAGACCATCGAGAGGCCGTCGGCGAGGAGATCCGTGAGACAGGCGCCGAGCAGCAATGTCTCACCGGGGTTCTCGGGATCGGGCGCGCGATATTCGACGAGACGGCTTTCGACATGGCTGTCCTCGATCATCATCGAGTAGTCGAGGATCGTCATGTCGGCCATGCCGCCCTCGCCATGGCGGGCGTCGAGATAGCGGCGAAACAGCGAATATTGCTCCGCTGTCGGCTCCGGCCGGCCGACGACGCCGGAAAGATCCGCGTTCAGATCCGCAACCCTGCGAAAATTGCGCGAGGGGTGGAATTCATTGACGCGGACGCGGATCGAGACGCAGGCGCGGCAGCGCTCGCAGGCGGGGCGGTAGGCGATGGTCTGCGAGCGACGAAAGCCGGAGAGGGTCAGCTGATCATTGAGGGCGACCGCGCGGCCGCCGATCAGATGCGTGAACACCTTGCGTTCCTGCCGGTCGGGAAGATAGGGGCAAGGGGACGGCGCCGTCAGGTAAAACTGCGGCGCGTCGCGCGGTTCTCGCGTCAAGGTGGTGGGGCCCTTTGATCCCGTTTTCATCTTCGTTCAGACAAAGCTAGCTCTTTCCCGAATCGCCGCAACTGAAAATCCGCGTCGAAGCCGCCCATGCTCCGATAGATTCCGGCGCCGGCGCAAGTTTTCTTCCGTCCGGCCATTGGATTTTTTTCAAAAAGGATCGCGCCGGCCTTTGGCGCCTGCAGCGCCGGACTTTGCGGCAGGACCGGATTCTCCACTCTATCCCATTGTTAAAACGGCATATTTCTACCTGAAAGCGAAAACCGCTTTCGGGTCAGATGCGCTAGATCGGCCGGCGCGTCATGATCACGCCGGCGAGGATATCGTGCAAACATCTTTTTCCCTCGGCGACGAGGGAAACGAGGAAAACCGGCGGAAACAGCGTCGAGAGGTAAAACAGCACGGCGTGGGCGGCGGCGATCAGGAAGGGAACCCGCTGTCCGTCGACGGTGCGCAGCTCAAGGTCCATCGCCCGCATGCCGGGCGTCGCCATGTTCGGCCCGGACACGGTGAGGCCATTGTAGAAAAAGGCGACGAAGGGAAAGATCGGCGGCAGGAAGAACAGCGCAAGTCCGAAGGTGAGGACAGCCAGCGCGAACCAGATCGCGACCGAAAAGATGGAAACGAGAATGAAGTCGAGCAGGAAGGCGACGATCCTGCGCGTCCTGACGCCGGTGAAGGCCGCCGTCGGAAGATTGGCGGGAAGATACGCCGGGGTCGAAACGGGCCATCCGCCAAAGCCGCCCAAATTGCTCATCTTGCGTTCCCGTCCGCCGTTTCCGTGAAAAAGCGCCGCGCGGTTCGGCGCTCCGCGACTGGCGCGCGCCATATTTGGCCCCGGCGCCGCCGCACAACAAGATCTGGCCTTGCTTTCGGTCGAATATGACGATGGCGCGATTGATCGAAGGCTTTCTTTCGACGATTTGCCGGTTTTGGTCGCCGCGTCGGCGAAATCCGGCGCGCGCTGGGCTCGAAGTTGAGGATCGACGGATGAAGGAACCTGATTTGCCCGTGCTGAACCTTGCGAATGCCGGCGCAAAATGCAGCGCTCAAGCTTTGCCGCAAGCCGAACCCCATGCCGAGCCGCCGCCTGATTTCATCCGCCTCGCCGATGTCGCGCCGCATATTCGGCAGGATATGCGCTACGCCGGATCGGAGAATTTTCTCGGCCGTCCGGTTCCGGGCTATCGCGCCGCGCAATGCTGGCTGCGCCGGGAGGCGGCGGCGGCGCTCGCAGCGGTCGCGAAGGACGCGGCGGCGGCGGGTTTGAGCCTCGTCATCTATGACGGCTACCGGCCGCAGCGGGCGACGCGCGCCTTCATCGCCTGGGCCGCCGACCCGCTGGATCAGGCGATGAAGCACGCCTATTATCCAAATCTCGACAAGGCGGATCTGTTCGACCTCGGCTATATCGCGCGCAAATCGACCCATTCGACCGGGATCGCAGTCGATCTGGCGCTGGAAGGGCTCGATTTCGGCACGCCTTTCGATCTTTTTGACGCGGCGTCCGGCACGCATCACCCCGGAATTTCGCAGGCCGCGAAGCAGAACCGGGCGTTTTTGATCGCGCTGATGGGGCGCCATGGCTTCGTCAATTTTGATAAGGAGTGGTGGCATTTTACGCTGGAGGGGCTGGACAATGTCCGCCCGCTCGATTTCGAGGTGCGGTAATGCGCCAGGCGCTGCATCAGCTCCATGTGGAGACTCATGGCAAGGGCCTCGTCGAGATCACCGCCGACGTCGCCGCCTTCGTCGGCCGGGAGAAGATCGAGACGGGACTTTTGACCCTGTTTTGCCGGCACACCTCGGCCTCGCTGATCGTTCAGGAGAACGCCGATCCCGACGTTCTGGCTGATCTCGCGGCGTTTTTCGAGCGCATCGCGCTGGAGGATCCCGCCCGCTACATTCACAACGTCGAGGGCCCGGACGACATGCCGGCGCATATTCGCGCAGCGCTGACGCAGACGCAGCTTTCGATTCCGGTCGCGGCCGGGGCCATGATGCTCGGAACCTGGCAGGGGATTTTCGTTTTCGAGCATCGCCGCGCGCCGCACCGGCGTCTTGTCGCGCTGCATCTCATCGGCGCGTGACCGGGGCGATGGCGGCCGCATCCGCGCCCATCGCGCACCCGCTTTTTTCGTGCTAGCAAGCGCGCAGGAGTGCCAGCATGACGCAAAAAGCTTCCGTGACGGCGGCCGTCCTGGTGATTGGCGACGAGATCCTGTCGGGGCGGACCAAGGACGCAAACAGCGGCTATATCGCCGATTATCTCGCCAAGATCGGCATCGATCTTTGCGAGATGCGCGTGATCGGCGACATCGAGAGCGAGATCGTCGCCGCGGTCAACGCCCTGCGCGCGCGCTATGATTATGTCTTCACCACCGGCGGCATCGGCCCGACTCATGACGACATCACCGCCGACGCCATCGCAGTGGCCTTTGGCGTGCCGATTTCCGAAGATCCGCGCGCGATAAAGCTGCTGCTGGAGCGGATGAAGCCCGCCGAACTCAACGAGGCGCGGCGGCGCATGGCGCGCATTCCGCATGGCGCCGAACTGGTCGAGAACGACATCTCGAAAGCGCCCGGCTTCTGGATCGGCAATGTCATCGTCATGGCCGGCGTTCCGGCGATCATGCAGTCGATGCTCGACCGCGTCGCGCCGAAGCTCGCGACCGGCGCCAAAGTCGTGGCGCGAACAATAGAGGCGGGCGCGATGTTCGAGGGGGTCTATGCCGCGGGCCTCGGCGAACTCGCCGCGCGGCGCCCGGAGCTTTCGATTGGCTCCTATCCTTCTTTCCGCGATGGCGGCTTCCACAATCAGATCGTCGTTCGCGGCAAGGACGCGGCGCAGGTCGCCGCCGCCGCCGCCGCGATCGAGGCGCTGCTGGCGCGCCTCGTCAACGAACGGGTCTGAAGCCCGATGATCGCCAATTCGCCGCCGAGCGCCGCGCCCCAGACGGCGCAAAAAGCCTTCCATGTTTCCTGGGACCAGTTTCACCGCGACGCGCGCGCGCTCGCCTGGCGCCTCAGCGCCGCCGCGCCCTTTTCCGGCATGGTGGCGGTGACGCGCGGCGGCCTGGTGCCGGCGGCGATCGTCGCGCGCGAACTCAATATGCGGATCATCGACACGTTCTGCGTGCAGAGCTACGTCGGCGAGGGCAGGCAGGGCGAGATCAAGGTGCTGAAGGGCGTGGCGCCGGAGATCGGTCGCGATGGCGGACGCGGGCTGCTCGTCATCGACGATCTCGCCGACACCGGCGCGACGGTGAAGGCGGTGCGGGCGCTGCTGCCGCGCGCCCATATCGCGACCGTCTACGCCAAGCCGCTCGGCGGGCCGCTGGTCGACACCTACATCACCGAGGTTTCGCAGGACACATGGATCTATTTTCCGTGGGATCTCGGCCTCAGCTTTCAGGCGCCGATCGCTGCGGGGGGATAGGAGCGTCCTCGCTTGTCTCGCGGCGCTCCTCGGCTTAAAGGCTTGGCGTGTCTTGAACTTTGCGGACGTGGCGAAACTGGTAGACGCAAG
>CAVYFP010000037.1:0-99340 GCA_963767805.1 uncultured Alphaproteobacteria bacterium
GGACTTAAAATCCCTCGACCTTGGTCATGCGGGTTCGATTCCCGCCGTCCGCACCAGCCGTTCGCCGACGGCCGGTCGCAATTCTCGCCTTACGAGTGGTTAGGATGCGCCGAAGCTCTGGCGTAGTGGCGGTGATGATGCCCGTGTTTGAGGCCACAGCTCGACGCAATTGAAGAACCCCCCGTATAGCCCCCGCAAAGGTAAGCTCTCGGAAACCTGATTACGCAATCTTGCGGACGCCCTCGGCCGGCGGGGCCTTGTCGAGATCGTGATATACAGACGTCAAGTCATCATCCGCCGGCGCCTTCATGCGGGAAAAGAGCGCCGAGGAGACGGCTGGACCATTCTTGACAGCATGACCAGTCTCGGCATGGCGGCCTCCGGTTCCGGTCGCGCAAATAACCGATTCGGGGGCGACGAGGTCGGCGTTCGGTCCTGCGCCAACGCCTCGTCATCGCCGGCATTCTGGTATGCCAAGCGCGATCAATTCGCGCCCGCTCAACGTGTGGAATTCGGGGCTTTCCAACCAGGTGCGCACGACCGCCATGACGCGCGGTGGGTAAAACGTGCTCAGCGCCAGATTGCCGGTCTCAGACTTCCAATGCCACGGATTTCCGCTGACGAGTTCCAAACGGGGGTCGCTTGCCTGATGAAACCACAGCATCGCGTCCGGGGCGACACAGACTGGTTTATGCCCAAGCCAAATTGTGCAGGCGGACATGCAGTCGCCGCGTATTTCGTGCAATTGACCCGATGCCGCGGCGAGCTTTTGAATGTAGAATCGGATCTGGCCGCCGCGATCGAGTGGACGCTCCTGAGCAAAGGCCGCGGAGGCGGACCCGGCGCACGCGACGAGGACAATTCCGGCGAGCGCAGATCGAGCCATCGCGATGACGCCACGGAACTTACTGATCCCGGCCTCGGATTGCGCGATCGCCAGCGCGCTTGCGCAGGCAGCGGCGCGAATCTTGGCGTTGGCGCCGTTCCATGCGGCGTAGAGCGCGATCGCGGCTTGTTGCTTGAAGGTTGGCGTTAGGGAGCTGCCATAACTGGCATGCATGGCGAAGCACCTTCGTAAGGCGTCTGAGGAACAAGCAGGCCGGCGGAACGCTTCCGGTCAGCGATTGCCTTTATCCCGCGCTGGTCTTGCGCCGGCCTTGCGTGAGATCGCCAATGTCGGGACAGATGATCAGGGCTTTTATGGAAGGCGCGCCAGCTCTCCGACCTTCGCGGCGGCGCTGGGCTACGACGGATCCTACAGTCGCGTGGCGGCTTTCGCGCGCGATTGGAAGGATGCCCGACAGCGAGAGCAGAAGACCACGGGCCGCGGCGTCTTCGTGCCCCTTGCGGTCATCGCGGGCGAGCGGACCAACCTCCAGGTCGGTCACTTCAAGCTCGGCTACAGCCGCGCCTTCTTCCTCCGGGCGTATCCTCAGCAGACCCACGAGATGCTGTTCGACGCGCATAATCACGCCTTCCGCGTGCTGGGCGGCGTGCCGCGGCGCGGCATCTACGACAACATGCGAACCGCTTCGTGTCCGGCAGCGTCGCTCGGAAGGAGCACGACGTCCCGATCGAAGGTTTTGCGCCGCCGCTTTGGCTTGATCTCCATCAATGTCAGTCGGTTCAAAAGCCCATAGTCGTGACCTTGTTCGGGGTCCAAACTGAGGCAGTCACGCAAGAGAGTAGCGAGATGCTTTGAAGCTGCGACCAAGGCGGCGGCAACGCGGCGATCGGGCATTCTTGCCGCCGTCGAGCGGATTAAAGCGGACGCCTCCGCGGGCGTGAAGGCAATCGTCCGCCACGCAAAAGCACGCTATGATCGCGCCGTGCGCGGAGGGCCTCGCCGATGCTTAATGCGAAGAAAGCTCAGTTCGCCGTCCGCCGGCTTTGCGGGGTCATGCTGCGAACCGCGTTCGTTTGCGTTGCGCTGACTGTGGTCACATGGGCGTTGCGCGTTTCTAATGAGGCGCTTCTCGTCGGCAGCGCGCAGGCGCAATCGAAGCAGCAAAACGCTTTCGAAAAAGCCCGCACAGACGTAGAAAAAGCCCGCACAGCCTTAGAAACGCTGATAAATCGTCTGCGCGGCCAGGATATGCCTGAGGGGATCGTGAAGTCCAATGGGCGCATCGAGGCCACCGAGGTTGACGTCGCGGCCAAATACCCCGGTCGGTTGGCGACGCTGACCGTGAACGAAGGCGACGAGGTCACGGCTGGACAGGTCGTCGCCACCATCTCGTCGCCGGAAACCGAAGCCCAGCTGCGAGGCGCGCAGGCCCAGGTGTTGAAGGCGAAGCAGGCCCTGGCGGAGGCTGTCGCGCTTATTGCCCAGCGCAAGAGCGACCTGGATTTTACGAGAGGCGATCTGGAGCGCGGTACAACTCTTGTCGGTCGCGGATACATCACCCAACAGGTTGTCGACCAGCGGCGCAACAGATTCGAAGCAGCAGAGGCCGGATATGCTGCGGCCAATGCACAACGCGAAGGGGCCGACGCCGCAATCAAGGCAGCCGAAGCCGATGTCGAACGGCTCCAGTCAATTCTGGTCGATCTCGTGCTCGTGTCGCCGAGAAGCGGACGCGTGCAATACAGACTCGCTCGCGAAGGCGAGGTGATCGCCGCAGGACAACGCGTTCTGACGATCCTCGATCTGAATGACGTCTACATGACGATCTATCTTCCCGCCGACCAGGCGGCCAAGCTCAGCCTTGGCGACGAAGCGCGGGTGATCCTCGATTCCGTTCCCCAATATGTATTCCCGGCAACGATCAGCTTCGTCGCGACCGACGCACAATTCACGCCAAAGAGCGTCGAAACCGCCGAGGAGCGGCAAAAACTGATGTTCCGGGTCAAGCTCCAGGGCGATGCTAAGGTCCTCAATAAATACCATCGCCAGCTGAAGACAGGTGTGCGCGGGCTCGGGTTTGTCCGCACAGATCCTGGAATCCACTGGCCTGCGGAGCTCGTGGTGAGTCTTCCGCAATGACCGAGGGCATGGTCGCGAGGATCGAGCGCGTCACGCACCGTTACGGAAAGACGATCGCAATCAACGATCTCACCCTCGAGATTCCGGCCCATTGCATGGCGGGATTGATCGGTCCCGATGGCGTCGGCAAGTCCACCTTGCTCGCTCTCGTCTCCGGGGTGCGCAAGATCCAGTCTGGCGAAGTTGTGGCGCTCGACGGAAATATGGCGGACGAGCGCCATCGCAGGGCGAGCTACGGGCGCATCGCCTACATGCCGCAGGGACTTGGCCGTAATCTCTATCCGACGCTCAGCGTGTTTGACAACATTGACTTTTTCGGGCGCTTGTTCGGTCAGGGCCCGGCGGAGCGGCGTGCGCGCATCGACGAACTCCTGAAAGCCACGGGACTCGATCCGTTTGCAGATCGGCCATGCGGCAAGCTCTCGGGCGGCATGAAGCAAAAAGTGAGCCTCTGCTGCTCGCTGATGCACGATCCTGACCTGCTCGTTCTGGACGAGCCCACCACGGGCGTCGATCCGTTGTCCCGTCGGCAGTTCTGGGAGCTGATTGATTCCATCCGCGCACGCCGGCCACGGATGAGCGTGATCGTCGCAACCGCCTACATGGACGAAGCCAGTCGGTTCGACTGGCTGGCTGCGATGGATGACGGCAAGGTCATCGCGCAAGGAGCGCCACGGGAGATCCTTGCCCGCGCAAACAAATCGACGCTCGACGACGCCTTCATCGCCCTGCTTCCACCGGAAAAGCGCAGCCTCCACCAGGAGGTCGTCGTGCGCCCGCGCGCAGCGAACGAGGACGAGACGCCGGCGATCGAGGCGGACGGGCTTACGCGCCGGTTCGGCGATTTCATCGCGGTCGACCATGTCAGCTTTCGCATCGGATGCGGCGAGATTTTCGGCTTTCTCGGCTCGAATGGCTGCGGAAAAACGACAACGATGAAAATGATGACCGGGCTCCTACCGGTGACGGAGGGCTCGGCGAAATTATTCGGCAAGCCGATGGGCGCCGACGACATGGAGGCGCGTGAAAACGTCGGCTACATGTCGCAGGCGTTTTCCCTCTACGGGGAGCTTACGGTTCGCCAGAACCTCGATCTGCATGCGCGGCTCTACCATCTGCCGCCAAACGAGGTCGACCGGCGGATCGACGAATTGCTCGAACGCTACGATCTGAAGAGCGTCGCCGACGCGAAGCCCGAAAGTCTGCCGCTCGGCGTCAAGCAGCGGCTGCAGCTGGCGGTGGCGGTGCTGCACGGCCCTCGCATTCTCATTCTCGATGAGCCGACGTCGGGCGTCGATCCGGTCGCCCGGGACGCGTTCTGGCGCACGCTGATCGATCTCTCCCGAAATGACGGGGTCACCATCTTTCTCTCGACCCACTTCATGAACGAGGCCGAGCGCTGCGACCGCATCTCCCTCATGCATCGGGGTCGCGTGCTCGCAGTCGGCGCGCCGCATGAGTTGGTCGAGCAGCGCGGCAGCCATTCGCTCGAGGACGCCTTCATCTCCTATCTGGAGGAGGCGGCGGCGACTGAATCGACGAATAAACCCGCGCCGCCGCCGCAACCCGCAGCCGCGCCGGCCGCCCCCGCAGACGCGGCCCTCCCAGCCGGGAAACCTGACCAGACGCGCGCTTCGAGGCGATTTGATCCTGGACGGCTGTGGGCTTACGCCCGCCGCGAGACGATGGAGCTCTTACGCGATCCCATACGGCTGGCGTTCGCCTTCATCGGTCCCGCCATTTTGATGGTGGCCTTCGGCTATGGCATCACCTTCGATGTCGAGAATCTGAAATACGCCGCCTTCGACCAGGACCAGACGCCGGAAAGCCGCAGGCTGCTCGAGAGCTTCTCGGGCTCTCATTATTTCTCCGAACGGCCTCCGATCAGCTCTACCGATGAACTCGAAGAACGCATGCGGAGCGGAGAGCTCGCTGTCGTCGTTGAAATCCCGTCCGGGTTCGGCCGCGATCTGACGAACTTGCGTTCGCCCGAGGTCGGATTCTGGATCGACGGCGCGATGCCATTCCGCGGCGAGACAGCGATAGGATACGTTAACGGCCTGACGTTGCGCTATATTCAGGACCTCGTAACTGAGCGCCTTGGCCCCAATGCCGTGTCCAACGTCTATGTCGGCGGGCTCAAAATCGAAAATCGCTTCCGCTATAACCAGGGTTTCAAGAGCATCTTCTCCATGGTTCCGAGCGTCATCGTCATGATGCTGGTGCTGATCCCGGCGATCATGGCGACTATTGCCGTCGTGCGCGAGAAAGAAACCGGCTCGATCGCCAATTTCAGGTCCACGCCCGTCAGCAAATTCGAATTCCTCATGGGCAAGCAGGTTCCGTATGTCGTGGTCGGGATGATCACCTTCATCCTTCTGGTGCTGATGGCGTTTTTCGTCTTCAACGTGCCCGTCAAAGGGTCGTTTGGAACGCTCGCGTTCGCGACGCTGCTCTACGTGTTCTCAACCTGCGGCTTCGGTCAACTGGTCTCCACCTTTACGCAGACACAGGTTGCGGCGGTTTTTGCGACCACGGTGCTCGCCATCATTCCCACCGTGAATTTTTCGGGCTTGCTTGTGCCTGTGTCCTCTCTCACCGGCCAGGGAAGGATCATTGGCCTGATGTTTCCGGCGGCCTGGTATCAGCCGATCGCCGTTGGCGCCGTCACCAAAGGGCTCGGCTTTTCCGATCTCTGGTTCAATACGCTCGTCCTCGCGGCATTCACGATCGGCTACCTCATAGCGGCGCATACATTGCTGCGGAAGCAGGAGAGCTGAGATGCCGCTGGCGAGCGAGACCGCAAACTCAGCAGAACGGGCGACGCCGCATGCAGCGGCGAAGCAGAAGCGTCCAAGGCGTAACGGGTTCGCCAGGCTTTGGCGGCGCCTGGGCAATATTTACCGGCTGACAATCAAGGAATTGCGCAGCATCCGCTCCGACCCGATCATGCTGGTGCTCGTCGCCTATTCGTTCACCTTTGCGATCTATGCCGCTGCGACCGGCGCCTCGACCGAAGCGACCAACCTTTCGGTTGGAATCGTCGACGAAGACCACTCCGATCTGTCGCGCCGCATTGCGGACGGCCTCACGCCGCCCACTTTCAAGCCGGCGGTAGAGATCGCGGCGACCGATATCGACGCGACGATGAATTCGCAGCGTTTCATTTACGTCATTGAAATTCCCCCAAAGTTCGAGGACGATATTCTTTCCGGCCGGCAGGCTTCGGTTCAAATCAATGTTGACGCGACGGCGGCGGCCCAGGCCTTCAACGGGATGACCTATATCCAGAACGTCATCCTCAAATATGTCGCCGACTTCATCTCGGGACGCGAAGGATTGAGCGGTGCACCGGTCAAGATCGTCGCGCGCGCAAAGTTCAATCCGAATTTGAAGTCGAGCTGGTTCACCTCGGTGATGCAGGTCATCAATAATCTCACGATGTTGACCGTGATTCTGACCGGCGCCGCGCTCATTCGCGAGCGCGAGCAGGGCACCGTCGAGCACCTTCTCGTCATGCCTGTGGTTCCAGCCGAGATCATGCTGTCCAAGATCCTGGCCAATGGCATCGTCATTTTGCTTGCGGCGGGACTATCGCTTCTGTTCGTCGTGCGATGGTGGCTGCAAGTGCCGATCGCAGGATCGTCGATCTTCCTGTTTCTGGTCGGCTCGTGCTTTTATGTGTTCACGGTTGCAGCGCTTGGCATCCTTCTCGGCACCATTGCGTCCACCATGGGCCAGTTTGGTTTGCTGGCGATCCCGGTGTTGCTGGTGATGATGCTGCTTTCGGGTGGAACGACGCCGATGGAAAGCATGCCCGTGTGGCTGCAGTACTTCATGAGGCTCATTAGCCCGACGCCGCATTTCGTGGTCTTCGCCCAGGATGTGCTCTATCGGGGAGCGGATGCTTCCATCGTCTGGTCAGAGATTTTGGCGACGGCCCTTATTGGCAGCGTCTATTTCGGCTACGCTCTGCACCGCTTTCGCCGCGTCATTTTCAGCGGGTGAGCGCCCTGCGGGATCAATGACGCCAACGCAACGAACCGTGTTGTTCTGGGACACATGGCGCAAGCGCGGCAACCCGTACCGCGCCGATCAGGCCGAGACCGCGCCGAACGTAAACGAATATGCGGTGGAGCTCGCGGTTCACGGCCGCACGCTTCGTGACGGCGCTCCTCCGCCGGCCCGGCAAATTCGACGAGCCGGTTGGCGAAGCCGCGACCGCCGGGATCGAGCCGCCGCCCGCAGCGGACCTCGCCGCGCTCGCCTTCGCCGAGCCGGAACGGGCTCGGCGAAGATACATCGTTCCTCCGAACCGCGCGGCTGCTGATTCCACCACCCGGCTATGCCGCAACCCCGGCTGCTGTGCGGCTGGACGGGAACTTTTGCGCTGGATCATTGCTCGCGCTGAAATGATCACTGACGTTAATCGGCATTATGCGAAGCGCTGGAGATGGTCGGACGGCGACGCGCCTTTACGCGATTAGCGTAAGGCGGCGTGGGAAGGATCCAATCAAGATGCGGTCGAAATTCATGAAATTCGCATGCGGAGTCGCCGCTGGCGCATCGCTGTCGGCGGGCGCTTTCATCAGTTCGCCTGCGCAGGCCCAGCAGAAGCGGCCGAACATCATCATGCTGATGACCGACGATACCGGTTGGAACGATCTCGGCGTCTATTCGGGCGGCGGCGCGGCGCTCGGCCACCCGACGCCGAACGTCGATCAACTCGGCAAGGAAGGCGCGGTCTTCACCAATTGGTACGGTCAAGCGGGTTCTGTCGCAAACTTTGCCTGGCGTAGGTGTGGGGTATAATTGCATTGCCGGACATGGTCCGGTGGGACAGCATGATGATCGAGTTCGAGGGCAGCCATTTTTAACGTGATGTGATCCTTTGGGGCGTCCGCTGGTACGTGGTCTTCCTGGATGCGACCTGACAAGAGTGTTTATCGTCGTTAAGGCGATAAAATGTCAGCCCAGCGCTTGGTGCATATACGCCGTGGCGCCGCTAATCTACGAGCGTTGACCATGCTTCGGTTGGGAGAACCGCTGATGGAGAGCCCAAAAAGTCTGGAAATCCGCTACCGCCTGCTATTCGAGACCGCCGGGGACGCCATTCTGCTCATGGAGGGCGATCGCTTTGTCGATTGCAACCAGAGCGCACTAAGGATGTTCGGCTGCGCAAGGGAGCTGCTTCTGAGCGCCTCGCTATACGCTGTCTCGCCGCCCACCCAGCCAGATGGACAGCCATCCGAAGCGAAGGCTCTCCGGAAGATCGAGCAGGCCATGGCCGGTGTGCCGCAGTCCTTTGAGTGGGTCCACGAGCGCCCGGATGGAACCCGTTTTGACGTTGAAGTCACTCTGAACAGTTTGGAACTGGCCGGCAAGCCGATGCTCCAGGCGATCGTTCGCGACGTGACGGAACGTAAGCGCTTGGAAAAAGCCGTCCTCGCTGAGCAGCAGAAAGCCAATGACGAGATGGCGCGGCTTCTGGCCTTCGAGACGCTGCTGGCCGACATTTCAGCTCGCCTACTGGGTGTTTCGTCTCAGGAACTGAACACGGAGATCCCGGATGCGCAACGCCGAATATGCGATTTTCTAGGCGTCGACGCCTCAACCATTTTCGAGCCTTCGGCGGAATCCGCGCCAGGGCTCCGGTTAATCCACCTGCATCGCAACCACGATGGCCCGCCGCCGCCAAACGTGTTCGACGCGAGGGAATTCCTTCCCTGGTGTGAACAACAGGTGAGGGCGGGGAAGCGGGTGGTGATCGACGCCGTTCGGTCCCTACCGCCGGAGGCAAGCATCGATCAGGGCACTTTCCAGCATTACGGCATCCAGAGCTCGGTGGTGTTCCCCCTTGTCGACCGTGGGTCGAGGATTCTGGGGACTGTGTCCTTCGGCCGCTTACGGGAACGGCCTTGGGACGAGGCAACGATCAAGAGGCTCCAACTTGCGGCGCGCATTGTTGCCTACACCTTGTCCCGGCAACGCGCGGAAGCTTCATTGCTGGACAGCGAGGCGCGTTTCCGGGCGCTGAGTGAAATCTCGCTGGTCGGCATTTACATGATTCAGGATGGGAAGCTTGCCTACGTCAACTCCGCCTTCGCAAAAATGTTTGGATATGAAACCGCGGAACTCTTTGGCTGTGCCCCCCTGATGCTGGTCGACCGCGAAGACCAGACCTCGGCCAGCCAAGACATGATCAAGGTCCTCTCGCGCGAAGTCAGCGAGAACCGCAATGAATTCAGAGCCAGGAAGAAGGATGGTGAACTAAGGTACTTTGAACGTTTTAGCGCTGTCACGGTACTGAACGAGCGACCGGCGACGATTGGGAACCTGCTCGACGTCACCGAGCGAAAACTCGCTGAGGAGGAGGTTCGGACCGCCTACAACAAGCTGAAGGTGACCCTGGAAGACACCGTGCGGACGGTGTCAACGATCGTCGAGATGAGAGACCCCTACACCGCGGGGCACCAGCAAAGGGTGGCGAACCTGGCGGTTGCAATCGGCGAGGAACTGCAGTTGACGCCGGAGGTCATCGAGCGACTGCGAATGGCCGCGACGCTCCATGACATCGGCAAGATCCAAACTCCCGCGGAAATTCTGAACCGGCCCGGCAAGCTCGATCCGCTGGAGCGTGAACTCATCATGAGGCACCCGCAGAGTGGCTACGAGATCGTCAAAAACATGAATTTGCTGCCGGAAGTGGCTCAGACCATCCGCCAGCATCACGAACGGCTCGATGGGTCAGGATATCCAGATGGTCTGACGGGCGAGCAGATCGGACTTGAAGCGAGGATCGTCGCCGTTGCCGACGTGGTGGAATCCATGGCGTCCCACCGCCCTTACCGTCCGGCTCTGGGAATCGATGCGGCGCTCGCCGAGGTGTCTGCCCGTAGTGGGACCTTTTTTGACCCCCAGGTGGTTGCAGCCTGCTTGAAGCTCTTCCGCGAGAAGGGCTTTTCGTTTGCTTCCCCGGGCGCCAAGAAGGAAATCTCGCCAGAGGCGGAGACCAGTCCGCCGATCAATCTACGCCCCGCGCTCTGAGCATCGAATAGGAATCAGAGGGTTTCAGTTCCGAAACAGGGCATGCGACGTTTAAAGCTGATTGTCTGACGTTGGTGGATACCGTTGAAAAAGTCGCTGATTGAAGGGGCTGTCAGATACAGGTTGAGTGCCAACCGCGATGGAGCCCTTGATTTCCGTCAATGAGAAGGTTTCACAAATCGCGTGCACGAATGCCCGATTCGTGGGTGGGTTTGCTCGAAGAGGTGATCATGAAAGGATTTTGGATCGCGGCTTGCACGCGGACGCGTGGCACGGCGATGGCCGGCACACTGGCGGCTACTACGGCGGGGGCTTCCA
This sequence comes from uncultured Alphaproteobacteria bacterium, assembly GCA_963767805.1. Lineage (GTDB taxonomy): Bacteria > Pseudomonadota > Alphaproteobacteria > Rhizobiales > Beijerinckiaceae > Methylocapsa. Next base: position 10,352 of record CAVYFP010000037.1, read on the forward strand.
CGGCCCGGCCGTCGTCTATGGCTATTACCAAGGTGGCTGCTGGGGCTGTGGCGCCGCCGCTATCGGGGTCGCCGTGGCTGCCACGACCTTGGCTGTCGGCGCGATGGTCGCCAGCGCTCTGGCGGGATGCTCCTACCAATACGTCGATGGAGCCAATTACCACATCTGCGGCAGCACGTGGCGCCAGCCCATTACGGCGCGAACGGCCCCTATTATCGGGTTGTCTCGCCGCTGTGAGCGTCGTTGTGCGGGCTTATCCACGATCAAGGAACGCTAACATGAACCTGAAATGCCGCTACTGGGCCTTGGCCCTCTCCACCTTGTTGGCGATGGCTGGCCACCACGCCGACGCCTGTACCTCGCTGGTGTTGAATGCCGCTGACGGTGGCCGGGTTTACGGTCGCACCATGGAGTTCGGCATCCCTCTCCATTCTCAGGCCATGCTGATGCCCCGAGGCTACGCCTTCCAGGGCATCGGTCCAGACGGCGCGCCCGGGACCGGTAAGAGTTGGAAGTCGAAATACGCGGTCATCGGCGCCAACGCGTTCGGGATGCCTTTATATGTGGACGGCATGAACGAAGCCGGTCTGACGGGCGGCCTGCTTAATGCCCCGAATTCCGCCAAGTATCAGGACCCGCCCGCTGGCGGGGCTTCCAACAGTATTGCCCCCCAGCAACTTCTGACCTATGTCCTCACCAACTTCGCCTCGGTAGATGAAGTGCGCCAGGCCTTGCCAAAGATGTATGTCAACAACGCCCCCATGAAGGAATGGGGCGGAACCCCCAAGGCCCACATGACGCTACATGACGCCCAAGGCGGCAGTATCGTCGTCGAGTATCTGGGCGGCAATTTGGTTATCACCGACAATGTGATCGGCGTAATGACGAACGACCCGCCCTTCGCCTGGCACCTTGCCAATATCGGCAACTACGCAAACCTCAGCGGCCACGACAAGAAGCCTATGTCGATCAAGGGCGAGGTCTTCCCCCCCGCCAGTTCCGGGAACGGGCTACTCGTATGCCGGGCAGCATGCTGAGTTCCGACCGCTTCGTGCGCGCGGTTCTGTTCGTCATCAATACGCCGGCCAACGCGCCAACGGATGTGCAGCGCGGGCGCATCTGGCACATCATGAACAATTTTGACATCCCATATGGTTCGATCTATCTGGACGCCTCCAGCGGCTATGGCGGCGGCGCCGACGCCTACGAACTCACCGAATGGACCGCGGTGGCGGACCTCAAAAACAAGACCTATAGCCTGCGTTCTTTCGAGAACCCGCAGGTGATGACGATCGATTTCAATCAGTTCGATTTGAACGGTGGAGATGTCAAGAACATCCCGCTGCTGAAGTAATTTATATTCAAAGGGAGAGTACAATTTTTACCGGGTTTGAGACGGTCTCGTCGGCTGACTTGGTCCAGATCAGGAACGATTTGGACCTTTGGCGACGGCTCCGACAGTGCATGCGGTGGACGCAGCAGCGCCAACAAGTTCAAATCGTTGAGGTAGCTCAATCTTCATGACTGGCCGAGGGAACCTCGTGGGCATTTTCCCGGGTTCCAGGCATGTGGAAGCGGCCGCTATCGCGTGGGCGGACGAGCTTGCCCGCAAGCTTGCAAATCCTCGACTGCGGCCTTCTTCTTCGTGGAGTTCGAGTAGGGTCGCGGCGATCGACGTCTCGCGCATCCGCTCCCGCGTCGATCGATCAGGTCACGCTCAGGCGTGTCTTGAGCGTCTGAACCACGACCGTCGGATCGACCGGCTTGAGAAACACGCCGGATATGCCAAGTTCGTGCAGGCCAACCGCTCCGACGAGGGCGTCTATGGCGGTGCTGACGATATAGACCGGGATCTGGCTGCCCAATTCTTTGAGCTTGTCGGCGATGACGCCGCCCGCATCGACAGTCTCCATCATCAGATCCGCAAGGATTGCGTCCGGCTTGACGCGGACGGCGGTTCGCTCGCCCTCGCGACCGGTCGCCGCTTCTCCAACGGAGAAGCCAGCCGCCTCCAGCGCATTCCGCAGGACTGCGCGCGCATGCGGATCGGCGTCGACCAGAAGAACCAACTTCCTTTTTGCGCCACGGCCGATGTTCATGGCGCCGCCTCCAGAAAGGCGCCAATCCGGTGGCGGATCAGAGCAACGGCTTGCGCCAGATTGCTGCTGGCGCGGTCGGTCAACCCCTCGAGAAATTCGAAATCATAACCGCGGATGCCGAGCAGATAAGCCTCCGGCGACTTGCCGTAGTATCGGCCGGCAATGGCGAGAAGCGCCTCGGGCTTCACCAGATGAACTCGTGAAGGCGATGTCGAAGGCGGGCGAAAGGGCGCGCACCTCATAAGGTTCGGCGCCCGTACGCGCCGCGTCAACGAACCAGACGACGTCGTGTTCCGCGATATCGATCGCGTCCTCGATGACGAGCTGGTAGTTGTCGCAGACCGTGACGCCGGGCCAGTCCAGCTTCTCGATCTCGGCGGCCGCCGCGGGACCGAGCCCATCGTCCTGGCGGCCCGGATTGCCGTAGCCGAGGACAAGCACCCGCGCCCCCCGGACGGCAGGAGCCCGTCCCGCCGGGTCGAGATGGCCGAAAGCCGCAAGGCCGCTCATTCCTTTGTCCTCGTCGCAATCACCGCTCCGTCCGCGTCTTCCAGCGTCACGATCAGCGGCATCTGACCCAACGCATGGGTGGCGCAAGACAGGCAGGGGTCGTAGGCGCGGATCGCCACCTCGATGTGGTTCAACAAGCCCTCGGTGATTTCGTGGCCGGACAGATCGTCCATCGCAACCTTCTTCACCGCGCGGTTCATCGCTTCGTTGTTGCTGGTGGTGGAGACGATGAGGTTGGCGCTGGTGACCTGGTCATTCTCGTCGACCACATAATGATGGAACAACGTGCCGCGCGGCGCCTCGACGCAGGCGACGCCTTCCGGCCGCCGCTCGCCCCGCACCAGCAGATCGTCGCCTTGCAGATCGTCGTCGAACAGCAGTTCCCTGATTTTCTCGGCGCAGTGAATGAGGCAGATCAACCGCGCCCAGTGATAGGCGAGCGTGGCGTGAACCGGTGGGCCGCGATTCTCGGCGATGAACTCGCGGCGCGCGGCCTCGGCGAGCGGCGTGTCGATCGAGGCGCAGCAATTGATCTGGGCGAGCGGACCGACTCGATACCAGCCGTCTTCGCGACTGAGCGAGCGGATGTGCGGAAACTTCAGATAGCTCCAGGACCGGACCTCCTCGATGAAGTGATCGCGGTAGTCGGCCGGCCTGACGCCATCGAAGATCGTCCCGCCGTCAGCGTCGATCGCACGCAGCCGGCCATCGTAGAGATCCATGACGCCGTCCGCTCCAGTGAGGCTCACATAATTCGACCTGAAGCTTGCGAAATTGCGGTGAAGCGCGGGGTTCGCCGCGACATAACCCTTGTGGCGCTCCAGCGCCTCGCCGCACCAGGCGATGATCTTGTCAACATCCTGGCGCAGCGCGTCGCGATCTCCTATCGAGAGATTCTGGTTGACGCCGCCGGGAATGGCGCTTGTCGGATGGATCTTCCGGCCGCCGGTCGCCTTGATGACCTCCTGACCGTATTTGCGGATGAAGATCGCCCACTTCCCGATCTCGGGGAAACGAGTGAGCACGTTGATGATGTTGCGCTGCTCCGGCGGCGCGTCGAAGCCGAACAGCAGGTCCGGCGAGGCCAGATGGAAGATGTGAAGCGCGTTCGACTGCAGGACCTGACCATAGTGCATCAGGCGGCGCAATTTCTCGGCGGTGGGGGTCACCTTGTCGACGCCGATGACAGCGTCCATGGCCTTCGCCGCCGCGAGATGGTGACTGACCGGGCAGATGCCGCAGAGGCGCTGGATGATGAGCGGAACTTCCCAGAACAGGCGGCCGCGGATGAACCGCTCAAAGCCGCGGAACTCAACGATGTGGAAGCGCGCGTCCTCCACCTCTCCGGCCTCGTTCAGGCGGATCGTGACCTTGCCGTGGCCTTCGACGCGCGTGACCGGGTCGATCACGATCTTGCGCGGGCCCGCCGGAACGCTGCTCATAATGCTTCTCCACAACCGTCGCGACACGCAGTCCGGTTTGTCATTCGTATTTCAACAATTGGTAGGAAAGCTTCGGCTCGGCGCCTGTAAGCAAGGCTTTCAGCGCTTCCCAGATCGCATCCGCCGAAGGCGGGCAGCCCGGCAGGAAGTAGTCGATCCTGACGATTTCGTGCGACGGATAAACCCGGTCGAGCAGGAGCGGCAGATCCGCGTCGTTCGGAATCATGCCGCCATCCTCGATCGTCGGCCCCTTGAGGTAGGCTTCCTCCAGACACTCCCGCAGCCCCACGAGATTGCGCATGGCGGGGACGCCGCCGTTTATGGCGCAGGCGCCTACGGATACCAGGATGCGGCAATGCTCGCCGGAACTGTTGAAGCACGTGGACATTGTGCTCGTTCGCGCAGCCGCCTTCCACGAGTCCGATATCGACGACGCAGTCGAATGCCTTCTTGTCGTCGAGAGGCGATACGTCGAGATCGACAAGATCGACGAGTTCGATAATCCGCTCATCGATGTCGAGGAGCGACATGTGGCAGCCGAAGCAGCCGGCGAGCGAGCAGGTCGCTAATCTCGGTTTCGCCATCGCATCGCCTCCGCCGCGTCAGGGTCATTGTAAATCGGCATGAGCCCGCATCACCGCTTGGGGTTCAAGCGCTTGACTTCGATGTCGCTGCCGATTGGCGCCGCGTCGAACCGCCGGCTTCCATAGGGCGTCTGGTAGCCGGAGCGTTTGATCACGATGCAGCCGACCGGGCAGACATGGACAGCCTTGTCCGCCGCTGCGATCGACGTTTCGTCGAGGCTCTTGGCGTCGATGTTCAGCCGCATATGAATTCCCCGGCCCGCGAAGCCGAATACTGATTTCCCGTCGGCGACGCGCGATGCGCGGATGCAGCGCGAGCAAAGGACGCAGCGGTTGCGATCGATAAAGATGTCGGGGTGGCTCGCGTCGAGCTCGCGTTCGGGCCACAGATAGGGGAGCGTCGGCGCCGCCAGGCCGAGCCGGTAGCCAAGCGCCTGCAGCTCGCAGTCGCCGCTCTTTTCGCAGGACGGGCAGAAATGAATGCCCTCGACGAACAGCATCTCGATCAGCGTGCGGCGATCGCCGTTCAGTTCCGGCGTGTCGTTTTCGACGACCATGCCCCGCGCGGCGGGCATGGTGCAGGCGCTGCTGCGACGACCATCGATATTGCACGTGCAGACCCGGCAATGTCCCGCCGGCTCGAGGTCTGGATGGTAGCAGAGCCGCGGAATATAGACTCCCGCCGCGTCGCAGGCCTGAATGATGGTCTGCCCGGCGGCGGCCTCGATTTCGACCCCATCGATCGTGAAGGTGAATTTTTCCTCGCTCATGGTCTCGCCTCCTGCGCCGCTTGCTCGCGTTCACGGAGCTCGACCGCCTCGGCCACGGCCTCGCGGAGCGTCACGCGCGGCAGGAACGCCTCCGGCTGAAGCCGCGCCTCGTAGGCTTGCGGAAAATTCCGCATGGTCGTCAGAATTGGATTGGCGGCGGTCTGGCCGAGGCCGCACCGGCTCATGCGCGTCACGGTATTGGCCAGCGCCTCGATCGCGGCGATGTCGGCAAGCGTTCCGCGATCGTCGATGATCTTTTCGAGGTTCTTTTTGAGCAAAGTGGCGCCGACCCGGCACGGCGTGCACCAGCCGCACGATTCATCGACGAAGAACTCGCTGAATTGAAGCGCGACGCTGAGCACGTCCCGCCTGCCATCGAAGACCATGATCGATCCGCCGGTGGAGAGATCCTCGAAGGCGATGCGCCGCCCGAAATCCTTGGGCGCCACGCTCTGTCCCGACGGGCCGCCGACCTGGACGAATTCGGCGTCCGGGGCGCCGACCAGATCGAGAAGCTCATTCAAGGTAATGCCGAATGGAGCCTCGTACACGCCAGGGCGCAGGCAATCGCCGGAGACGCTGAGAAGTTTCGTCCCGGTCAATTCGGGGGTGCCGAAGCCGGCAAACCAATTGGCGCCGCTTTCCATGATCCGCGCGACGCAGGCGAAGGTCTCGACATTGTCGACCGCGGTCGGCTGCTGGAGGTAGCCGCGTTCCGTCGGGAAGGGCGGCCGGTCGCGGGGCGCGCCGCGCTTGCCTTCCAGCGATTCGATGAGACTTCGACTCTTCGCCGCAGACGTAAGCGCCAGCGCCGAGCTGGATCCGGATATCGAAATCGAAGCCTTCGCGGCCGAAGATATTGCGCCCGAGAAGGCCGAGGCGGCGCCTGTTCTGCAGCACGCCCTGCAAGTCATTCCAGAGATAGGCGTATTCGCCGCGCAGATAGATGAGCCCCTGCCGCGCGCCAAGCGCATGGGCGGCGATGGTCATGCCGTCGAGCACAAGATCGGGCGCCTCGGTCAGCAGAACGCGATCCTTGAAGGTGCCCGGTTCGCCCTCGTCGGCGTTGCAAACGACATGGTGGGCCGTGCTGATCGACTGTCGGCACAGACGCCACTTAAGCCCGGTCGGGAAACCGGCGCCGCCTCGGCCGCGGAGCTTGGCCTTGGTTATCTCCTGTATGATGCCTTCAGGCGCCAGGGCGAGCGCGGCGCGCACGCCATCGCCGCTCCCGCCCTGACGAAAGAGGATCGGACCCGATTGCACGAGGCTCGACGCAACCCGCGCCTGCGGCAGCGCTCGCGCCGGACTGTCTGGACCGGGAAATTGCGGCGGCGAATTGGCGGTTCGACTCCGCCGAAGCGCCGCGACGATCGCCGCGGGGTCCGTCGGCGTAAGCCGCGTGACGACGGTCCCGTTGATCAAGGCGGACGGCTCCTGATCGGCCATGCCGATGTCGCTCGTCCATTCGATTGTGAAGTCCCCGTCGGGCGACGCGCCCCCGATCGGGGCCCCCGTCGCAATTGCGAAAGCCCGCGCGACTTCCGCCGCGCCCTGCATGAGCGAGACGGGGGTTTTCGATAACCGAATGTGGTGGCGGCCTTTGGGCTCCCGGTTCAAAAAAGAATAGAAGGACACCATGTCCTCGACTTCCACCGCCGGGACGCCGAGGGCCGCCGCGACGGCGGCTATCGCCTCGTCGGAGAGATATCCGAGGCGATGTTGAACCGCCTGGACAATATCCAGGAGCCGGCTGCGGTCCGCCCCGAACTCTTTGACGGCGGCGCCGGCCACCTCCGCTGATCGCGACTCAACCATTAAGACATCCGGTCCCCGGCCGATTTGCCGTTGCCTCGTTTTCAGACGCTTTCACCGCCGCCTCCGAAGGAGTGGCGTCGCACAGACCGACGCCGACGCATAAGCTTCCCAGCTTTGGCGACAGGCTCCGATGGGGCGTCCGCCCCGTCAGCGGCGCTGCGTGCGCCGAAGGTTGCAAGATAGGCCCCGAATTCGCCGATGCGGCGCTCGATTTTACGGGCCAGAGGACTTCCTGAACTTAGCCGGCTTTGCATCATTTGGCCACCGGGGACTTTCGCATCCGGCGCCTGCTGCTTTTCCGGTCAGGAGGTGACGGGCGCATGACAGAAAATGCTGTTTCCGATCGGCTCGTCGCCAAGCGCGGCCATATTGACAAGAGTCACGCGGAAACGCGCCAGGGAGCGTCGCGCCCCAGTCCGCCAGGAGGCTGAGGTTCTCGACAAGCGGCGTCGAAAGGACGCATGCCGACGCCGATGGTCGGAGCGAGTTCGGGGCGAAGCTCATGCGCGACCGGATAGATGGCATGAACGCCGGAGGGCGTCGGCAGCCGGGCTAACCGGGAATGCTGGCGGGTTGGGAGCCGACGGCGCGGCGGGGACGGCCGGAGCCGTCGGTGCGCCCGCGCTCACGATTCAGCCGATCCGGGCCGTCCGCGAACACCGTGCCACAAAAAGCACACAAGAGCGGAAATCGGGCGCGACATTTCTCTTCACCATTGCGTGATCGGCGCCTGACTGCCTAGCTTCGATCGCTGCTCAGTGCGGGCAATCGTCAACAATCTCCAACCCCTCGGATGGACCGCATGCGGACTGCATTGATCGCCACGGCCGCTTTCCTGGCGCTTCTTTCGAACGCCGTGCATGCGCCGGCGCGCGCTGGCGAATCTCCGCTCGGCGACCTCAAGCAGAAGCCGGCCGAAGCGCCTAAGCCGGCCTCCACGGGGCCGGACAGCACGAGCGAGACTTTCGGCGACTGGTCGATCATCTGCGCCGCGCCCTCCGCCGGCGCAAGCGATCGGACCTGCGAGGTCGACAGCACGCTGACGGTACGGGGCCAGTCGGCGCCCTTCGCGCGAATCGCTTTCCTGCGCGTGGCCAAGGACAAGCCGACCCGCATCGTGGCGCTCGTCCCGGTGAATGTCTCGACGGCCGCGGGCGTCAAGATCGAGGCCGATCCCGGCAAATCGGAGATAAGCCTGCCGTTCAAATCCTGCGTTCCGGCGGCCTGCGTCGCCGAGGCGGAACTGAGCAAGGATCAGCTGCAGGGTTTCCGCAGCGCCTCCAAGGCGGGTCAGATCACGCTGGTCGACGCCGCCGGCAAATCCGCCGCGCTGCAATTCTCGCTGCGCGGCCTCGATCAGGCGCTCGACGCCTTCTTCAAGCAGCAGGAAAAATAGTTTCGAGCGGGCGAAAAGCCTGATTCCGGATTCAAGACCGCGAGGAAACGACGATGGCGCAGGGAATGGCGGGAGAGCTGCGGATCGAACCCGGCGCGCGCGAAGCGGGCCAAGCCGGGCGGTTGAAGAGTCTCGCGGCGTGTGGCGGGTCCGGCGCCATTCGGCATTTCTTTGGCGGGGCCGGCGGTTTAGCGGCTGTCGTCTTTGCGGCTTTGTCCTTTGTCCCGCACGAGGCGGCGGCGCAATGCGTCGGCGGCGGCGGCGTTACGACCTGCTCGGGCAATCCGGCGACCTTCCCGTCTGGTGGCGCGCTCGCTGTGCCGGGCGACACGACGCTCAACGTAAACGCACTGTCGGCGAACATCGCGCCGGCTGGCGGCGTAGCGGGCGCCTCGATCATCATCGCGCCGGGACCGGCCGCCAATGGTCCTGATTCCTTCGCCGGGATTCCGAGCAGCGATGCGAATAATGGTTCTTCGACGCCGGGCGTCACAGTCAATTTCGCCTCGCCGGGTCCCGGTTTTCAGGTCACAACAAGTTCGTTTGGCATCGTCGCCCAGTCCAAGGGGCAGGCGGGCGGCAACGGCGGCACTGGTTATGGCGCCACCATTCCGCTTCCGCCGTTCGTGCTGCCGGGCATCGGCGGTTCCGGCGGTTCCGGCGGGGCCGGCGGCGCCGTGAACGTCACGACTACCGGGGCCGGAAAGATCTCCACGACCGGTGACAATAATCACGGCATTCTGGCCCTCAGCGCCGGCGGAACGGGCGGCAACGGCGGTGACGCGGTCACCTTTCTCGGCGTCGTCGGATTCGGCGGCGACGGCGGCGCCGGCGGCGCCCCGTCGAGCGCCACCGTGTTGAATACGCTTGACCTGTCGACCGCCGGCGCCGGCGCCGCGGGCATCTGGGCGCAAAGCGTCGGCGCATCGGGCGGTTCGGGCGGCTCGGCGGGGGGCAGCATCATCAATGCGGGCGGCAGCGGCGCGGCGGCGTCGTCCGGCGCGACCGTTCAGGTCACGAATTCCGGCATCAATCGTCACCGGCGGCGCCAACGCGATCGGTATATTCGCGCAGAGCGTCGGCGGCTTCGCGGGCTCTGGCGGCGGCAGCTTCGGCCTGTTCTCCTTCGGCGGCAATTCGTCAAGCGCGGGCAATGGCGGCAAGGTCGGCGTCACGACGACAGGCGGCTCGATCACCACGACCGGTCCGGGCTCGACCGCGATTTTCGCGCAGAGCGTCGGCGGCGGCGGCGGCTCGGGCGGAACCGGCGGCGGCCTCGTCGGTTTCGGCGGCGGCGGCTCGACGGGCGGAACCGGCGGTGCGGTCACCGTCAACAACGCTGCGACCCTGAACCTCCAGAATGATCTTTCCTCGGGCATCTTCGCGCAATCTGTCGGCGGCGGCGGCGGTACGGCTGGCGTCGGCGCCGGCCTCGTCGGCATTGGCGGCAACGGCGGCGGCGGCGGCAATGGCGGCGTCGTTCAGGTCACCAACACCGGGACCATGAACTTGTCCGGCAGCGGTTCCTTGGCGCCGACGAGCGGCCAATCGATCGACGCCGCCGGCATCTACGCGCAATCTGTCGGCGGCGGCGGCGGCAATGGCGCTCTTGGCGCCGGTCTCGTCGGCGTCGGCGGCACGGGCGGCGCGGCGGGCGACGGCGAGACCGTCACAGTCCTGAACAGCGGCGACATCCTCCACGCGCCCTGCGCCAATTGCATCGAGGCGCCGACGATTTTCGCGCAATCGGTCGGCGGCGGCGGCGGCGATGGCGGCGCGGCGGGCGGTCTTGTGTCGGTCGGCGGGTCCGGCGGCGGGGGTGGCAACGGCAACAAGGTCACCGTCAATAATTCCGGCAATCTGACCGCCTATGGCGACATGTCCTCCGGACTTTTCGCGCAATCGGTCGGCGGCGGCGGCGGCAATGGCGGATTCTCGCTCGGCGTCGGCGTTTTTCTCAGCGTCGCGGTTGGCGGCAGCGCGGGCAATGGCGGCAATGGCGGCGATGTCTGCGTCAACGCCGACGGCTCCTGCGCCGCGATCACGGCCGCGCTGCCGGCGCGCACGATCTCGACGCATGGCTTCCGCTCGTCGGGCATTTTCGCCCAGTCGATCGGCGGCGGCGGCGGCAATGGCGGTAACGCCGTATCGGTTTCTGGCGGAATCTACGGAAGCGCGTCCTTCGCGATCGGCGGCGGCGGCGGCAAGGGCGGGACAGGCGGCAATGTCTTCGTCGGCAGCAATGGCGCCATCCACACCGTCGGCGATTATTCCGCGGGCATTGACGCTTCGTCGGTTGGCGGCGGCGGCGGCAATGGCGGCTTCGCGATTGCGGCGACCGGCGGCGCGACCTACGCCTCGCTCGCCCTCTCCTTCGGCGGCGTCGGCGGCGCCGGCAATCATTCGGGCGCCGTCACGATCGACAGCACCACCGACATCACGACCAATGGCGCTTACGCCTCGGCGATCGAAGCGCATAGCATCGGCGGCGGCGGCGGCAACGGCGGCTTCACGGTCGGGGTCGCCGGCTCGACCGGCGCCGGTCTCGCCCTGACCTTCGGCGGCGCCGGCGGCGCGGGCGCCGATGGCGGCGTGGTGAATGTCTCCAGCATCGGCAATCTGACCACAGGCGTGCCCGGCAGCGGCGTCGCCAGCGCCAATTCGCACGGCATTTTCGCCGAATCGGTCGGCGGCTCGGGCGGCAGCGGCGGCTTTGCGATTTCCGCCAGCGGCGGCGTCTACGGCAATCTGAGCCTCGGGATCGGCGGCAAGGGCGGCAAGGGCGGCGACGGCAAGGCCGTGACCGTCAACAACAATAATCTTGCGACGATCGGCAATCAGATCACGACCTATGGGTCGTTGTCGGACGGCATTTTCGCGCAGTCCATCGGCGGCAGCGGCGGCAATGGCGGCTTCGCCATCGCGGCGGGCGGCGCTTCCTATGCGTCTGTCAATCTCGGTTTTGGCGGCGGCGCCGGCTCCGGCGGCAATAGCGACGTGGTCAAGGTCGTCAGCTTCGGCGGCATTTCGACCTTCGGCAGCAGGTCCGACGGCATTTTCGCGCAATCGCTCGGCGGCGGCGGCGGCAATGGCGGATTCTCCGTGGCGGCCGGCGGCGCCCAATATGGCGCCTTGAGCCTCTCCATGGGTGGTTCCGGGGCCAATGGCGGCCAGGGCAAGGATGTCAGCGTCGATTCGCAAGGCGCGATCGCGACGCAGGGCGATCAGTCGACCGGCATTTTCGCGCAGTCTCTCGGCGGCGGCGGCGGCGACGGCGGCTTCGCCGTGTCGGGCACGCTGACGACGTCGGACACTTCGCTGAACGCCAGCCTCGCAATCGGCGGCGACGGCGGGACCGGCGCCACCTCCGGCAAGGTGCATGTCGGCAGCATCGGCGACATCTCGACGGCCGGCCTGTCGTCGGCGGGAATCATCGCGCAATCGATCGGCGGCTCGGGCGGCAATGGCGGCTTCAGCGGCGCCCTCCAGCTGCAGAATGGCGGGGCGGCCGTGGCGCGGAGCATCGGCGGCAATGGCGGCTCCGGCAACAAGGGCGGCGCCGTCGATGTCGAGAGCACCGGCAACATCACCACGCAGCAGGCCAATTCCGCCGGCATTTTCGCGCAGAGCGTCGGTGGCGGCGGCGGCAATGGCGCTTTCTCGTTGCTTCTCCAGGCGACCTATAATTCGACGACCTCGCTCGTCACGCCAAAGAGCGTCGGCGGCAACGGCGGCTCCTCGAGCCCTGGCGGCGACGTCGCGGTGACCAGCATCGGCACGGTGCTGACGCATGGCGCCCTGTCGGATGGCATTCTGGCGCAATCGGTTGGCGGCGGCGGCGGCAATGGCGGTTTTTCCGTCGGCGCGAGCCTTTCCTATAATGGATCGGCCGACGTCAACTCGGTCGGCGGCAATGGCGGGACCGGCAATGACGGCGGCAAGGTCACCGTCAATGCCTCTTCCTCCGCGGCCTCGTCCGTGCCGGGCTTCTCCATCGTGACGACCGGCGACAGCTCCATCGGCATTCTGGCGCAGAGCGTCGGCGGCGGCGGCGGCAATGGCGGCTTCTCCGTCGGCGGCAGCCTCAGCATCAATGACAGCGCGAGCGTTTCCACCGTCGGCGGAACGGGGAGCGCCGGCGGCAAGGGCGGGATCGTGAACGTCACGAATTCCGGCGGCATTTCGACCAAAGGGAACAATTCCGCCGCCATTCTGGCGCAGTCGGTTGGCGGCGGCGGCGGCAATGGCGGCTTCTCCGTCGCCGGCTCGGTCTCCGTTTCCGGCGGTTCGGCCAAAGCGCAGACCGTGGGCGGCGACGGCGGCGCGGGCAATAGCGCCGGAGACGTCAAGGTCGTCAGCAATTACGTCGACAATTCGACCAGCGCGATCGTCACCGCCGGCGATATGTCGGTCGGCATCCTCGCCCAGTCCGTCGGCGGCGGCGGCGGCAATGGCGCCTTCGCCATTTCGGGCGCGCTCTCCATCGACAAGGACGTGAAGGCCAATGCGACCGGCGGCGGCGCCGGCGGCGGCAATCTCGCCGGAAACGTCACGGTCAACAGCGGCGGCTTGATCATGACCGGAACCGCGAATTTCGCCGGCGGCGTCTTCGTCAACTCGCTCACCGGCTCCGGCTCGGTCGGCATCCTCGCGCAATCGATTGGCGGTGGCGGCGGCAATGGCGGCGTCTCCGGCGCGATCTCGCTTTCGACGGGCGGCGACGCCGCGGCCAACACCATCGGCGGCAAGGGCGGCGCGGGATCGGACGGCGGGGCGGTGACGGTCGATACGCTGATCGGCAGCCAGATCGTCACCTTCGGCGACAATGCGTCGGGCATCCTGGCGCAATCGGTCGGCGGCGGCGGCGGCAATGGCGGCTTCACCATCGGCGCGAGCTTCACCAATGGTTCGGACGCCAAGGGTTCGACCGATTCGGTCGGCGGCACGGGGGCGGGCGGTGGCAAGGGCGGCGTCGTCGAGGTCACCAACCGGGGGACGATCGCGACCTTCGGGCTGCTGTCTGACGGCATCATCGCGCAATCGATCGGCGGCGGCGGCGGCAATGGCGGTTTCGCGATCGGCGGGACGCTGAACCTCAATGGCGACGCGACGACCAACACGACGGGCGGTCAGGGCGGCGCGGGATCGAACGGCGGCAAGGTTACGGTCAACAATTCCGGCGCGATCTTCGTCAACGCCGCGGGCACGATCGGCATCCTGGCGCAATCGATCGGCGGCGGCGGCGGCAACGGCGGCTTCGCCGGAGGACTTTCGATCAGCACCGGCGGCAAGGCCGTCACCAATTCCGTCGGCGGCAGCGGCGCCGGCGGCGGCGACGCGGATCTGGTGCAGGTGACGAATAGCGCGGCGATCACCGCCAATGGCGATCAGGGCGTAGGCATTCTGGCGCAATCGGTCGGCGGCGGCGGCGGCAATGGCGGCTTCGCGCTGACTGGCTCCTTCTCAACGCAGGCGAGCACGGAAGTGCTGGGCACGGGCGGCAATGGCGGCGCGGCGGGCAAAGGCGGCGTGGTGATCGTCACCAATAATCTCGGCGGCGCGATTACCACCAATGGCGCGATGGCGCATGGCATTATTGCGCAATCGATCGGCGGCGGCGGCGGCAATGGCGGCTTCTCGGCGGCCGGCAACGTGAGCCTTGGCGGCGATGCGAAATCGACCGTCGGCGGCGGTTCCGGCGGAGCGGGCGGCGCGGCGGACGCCGTGACCGTCGATAATTTCGACCAGATCGTTACGAAGGGCGCCAGCAGCGTCGGCATTCTGGCGCAATCGGTCGCTGGCGGCGGCGGCGCGGGCGGCTTTGCGGGGGGCCTCAGCTTCTCCAGCGGCGGCGAGGTCAATAATTCGGTCGGCGGCGGCAGCGGCGGCGTTGGAGCTAAGTCCGGCACGGTCACCGTCACCAATCACCTTGGCGCCGTGATCCACACGTTGGAGGCCAATTCGACCGGCATTCTCGCCCAGTCGATCGGCGGCGGCGGCGGCGACGGCGCATTTTCGATTTCCGGCGGCGTCGCCGGCAGCGGCAATGGCATGGCGCAGAGCGTCGGCGGCAATGGCGGCGCGGGCGGGGCGGGCGGCCTCGTCATCGTGAAGAACGACGGCTCCATCCAGACCGACAAGGCCTTGTCCTACGGCATTTACGCCCAGTCGATCGGCGGCGGCGGCGGCAGCGGCGGCATCAGCGTGGCGGGCGCCTATTCCAGTTCCGGCGGGGCGACCTCCACCGTCGGCGGCACTGGCAGCGCGGGGGGCGCGGGCGGTGAGGTTCAGGTCACGAATACAGGCTCGGTCCTCGTCAAGGGCGCGGGTTCGGTCGGCATCTATGCGCAATCGGTCGGCGGCGGCGGCGGCGCTGGCGGGTTCAGCGGCGCCTTGAATTTCACCGGCGGCGGACAATTGACCAACACCGTCGGCGGCGCCGGCGCTGGTGGCGACGGCGGCAAGGTGACGGTGATCAGCACCGGCTCGATCCAGACCCTTGGCGCGGATTCGGTCGCCGTTATCGCGCAATCGATCGGCGGCGGCGGCGGCAATGGCGCCTTCTCCGTCTCGGCGCAGGACGGGTCCCTTGATGGATCGGCCCTTCAAATCGGTGGCAGCGGCGCGGGAACGCAAGGCGCCAATGGACCGGTAAGCGTGCAGATTTCCGGCGGCGTGATTTTGACCGGCGGCGATCTCTCCTATGGCCTTTTGTCCCAGGCGATCGGCGGCGGCGGCGGCAATGGAGCCTTGTCTGTTCCCGATCCTCTGACGATCGGCATTTTGGGCAGCACGCAAACCGTCGGCGCTTCGGGCACGATTTCCGGCGACGGCAATCCGCTCAACGTGACGAACGCAAATCTGATCGCGACGACCGGCGCCGGTTCGATCGGCTTCGTCGGCCAGTCGATCGGCGGCGGCGGCGGCACGTCCGGCGTCACGGGCGACGTGACTTTCACGGCGGCTGGACCGCTTTCGCTGACCGTTGGCGGCAGCGCCAGCGGCGCCGGCGGACGTTCCGGCGGATCCGCGATCATCACCAACACCGCGTCCCTCATTCAAACCGGCGGCGATGCGGCGACGCCAGCCAGCGGCGACGCGGCGGTCGGCCTGCTCGGCCAATCCATCGGCGGCGGCGGCGGCAGCGCTCTTTATGCGCTCGGCGTCGTCACCGGATCGGCGGGGCCGGTCAAGCTCACGCTCGGCGGGTCGGAGACGGGCGTCGCCAATGGCGGCCCGCTGACGCTGACGAGCGGCGGCCAGATCACGACGCTCGGGCGTTTCGCGCCGGCCGTCATCGGCCAGACCATAGGCGGCGGCGGCGGCTTTGGCGCCGTGACCGCGTCGTCCGGCATCAGCGCTTCCGGCGTGCAGTTCCAGCTTGGCTCGACCGGCGGCGTCGGCGGAAACGCTGATCCCACCAACGGATCGACCTGGACGATCAAAAGCGGGACGATAGGCACCGACGGGCTTCTCTCCGACGCGATCGTCGCTCAGGCGATCGGCGCGGGCGGCGGCCTCGCCGGCTTCGTCAGCGACGGCGCGCAGAAGCCGGCCCTGGCGGGCTTCGTTCTCGGCGCCGCCGCCGGCGCGGCGGGCAACGGCTCATCCGTCATCCTTGGCAATCAAAGCACGATCCTGACGACGAAAGCGGGCGCGCTCGGCATCATCGCCCAGTCGATCGGCGGCGGCGGCGGCGCGGCGCAGGCCTATGGCGTGTCCGGCGCCGGCCCGGTCACGCTCGGCGCCAGCGGCGGCGCCGGCGGCAATGGGGGGCTTGTCTCCGTCACCTCCGCCGCGGCGATCGCGACCCGCGGCGAAGGCGCGCATGCAATTCTGGCGCAGTCGATCGGCGGCGGCGGCGGCTTCGTCGAGGCGTTCGATGGACCGTTGCTGGCGCTGAATGTGCAGGCGGGCGCCGGCGGCGCCGGCGGCAATGGCGGCGACGTTAAAGTCCAGGTGCAGGCCGCGATCGAGACCACGGGCGCCGGCGCGCATGGCGTCATCGCCCAGTCGGTCGGCGGCGGCGGCGGCGTTGTCGGCGCTGGCGAATTCGCAACGACCCTGCCGACGCTCGGCTCCTTCGCCGGCAGCGCGGGCGGGGCCGGCACGGCGGGCGCCGTCGAGGTCGACGCCACGGCGAATATCTTGGCCCTCGGGGTCGATTCCACAGGCATTGTCGCGGCCTCGACCGACGCGACCGGACGCGGCGGCCCCATCACCGTCACGGTGGCGACCGGCGACATTGTCGCCGGCGGCGTCGGCTCGGGCGGAACGCCCGGCAATGGCGATGAATCCGCCAATGCCGTGCGCTTCATCGGCGGCGCGGCGAACAAGCTGACCAACCATGGCTATCTGACGACCGTTTCCGGCATCGCGGGCTTCACGGTCACCGGCGGCCTCGGCGATGACGCGGTCGACAATTTCGGCCGGGTCGACGGCTCGGTCGATCTCTCGGCCGGCGCCAATTCCTTCCACAACGAGGCGACCACCGATAATTATCTGACGACCGGCATATTCAACTCCGGCGCGGTGGTCTGGCTCGGCGCCGGCAATTTGCTCCAAAATGACGGGTTGATCTCGCCCGGCGCCTATCTCAACGAACTGACCACCAATGTGACCGGCAATTTCCTGCAGACGCCGACCGGAATTTACGGGCTGGATCTCGAATTCAAGGACCAGACCGCGGATCGCATCAATGTGACCGGAACGGCGGCGGTCAGCGGAACGGTCAACGTTAACATCCTCAATCCGGGACTGGCGTCGCCCGGCTCGCATATCGTGACGATCGTTCACGCGGCGGGCGGGGAGACGCACCCGGGGCTCGGCGTCATGCCGCCGTGCCGACGGCGGTGGCCAATTACGGCCTCTCCTATACGCCGACAGACATCAATCTCAACTACAGCATCAATTTTGCGCCCGCCGGCCTGACGATCAATCAGACGGCGGTCGGAAGCGCGGTCAACGAGATCCAGATCGCGCGCATCTCGCCGACCTTCGTGCCCATCGCGGCGGCGCTGTTCTATCAGCCGACTGTGGCGGCGCTCGGCGCGGTCTATAACTCGCTGTCCGGCGAGGGCGTCTCGGGCGCCGAACAGACGGCTTTTAGCGCCAATGACCTGTTTCTGACGACCATCTCGCAACAGACCGAGCTCTGGCTGTCCGACGCTTCGGCCGATGCGAGCGGGCTCACCCTGTGCGATCGCCTGCCGGCCCTGCCGTGGTTCGGCGCGCCGGAGGACGCCGCAGCCGGGGCGGAAGGGGCCGCGGCCCTGCCAGCGCAGCTGGCGCGCCTGGTTCGCCGGCTATGGCGGCAATTCGCGGGTCAGCGGCGAATATCCGCTCGGCTCGGCGAAACTGACCGATAACGGTTCGGGCATTTCCGCCGGCCTCGACTATCAATTGACGCCCGATGTTCTTCTCGGCGTCGCGGGCGGCGCCGGATCCTCCGGCTTCAATGTCCAGGATCGTTCGACGAGCGGTTCGCTTCATACCGGCCATGTCGCGCTTTATGGCGCGGGCCGGGCCGGGGCGTTCTACGTCAGCGGCGCGCTCGCCTATGATTTCTCGAATGTGAGCGAGAGTCGCTTCGCGATGATCCCGGGCACGAACGCCACGATCGTTCCCGTGCCCGGCTTCGCCGAGCATCTGGTCGGCAGCTTCGGCGCCGATTCCTTCAGCGGTCGCTTCGAGACCGGATGGCGAACCTCATTCGCGCCCGTGAACGTCACGCCCTTCGCGGCGCTCGAATTCTCGAGCCTCAACATGCATGGCTTCGGCGAGACGGCGAACTACGCGCCGAGCGCGATCGGGCTCAACTTCGCCGACAAGACGGTCGTCTCCCTGCCGAGCTTCCTTGGCGTCAAGCTCGAGAGCGATTTCGCCCTGCCGGGCAATCTGGCGCTCTCGACCTCGCTGCGGGTCTCCTGGATGCATGAGTTCGACGCCTACCGGCAGGTCACCGCCTCGTTCATCGCCGCGCCGGGATTTGATTTCACTGTCTCCGGCGCGCTGGCGGCGCGCAATTCCGCGCGCGTCAACGCCGGGTTCAAGCTCGACGTCACCAGGAATTTCGGGCTGTTCGCCAATTTCATCGGCGACTTCTCCGGCAAGGGCGAGGCTTTGGCCGGAACCGGCGGCGTGAAGATCTCCTGGTAGCGGGGCCGCCTGCGCCGGGGCCCCAAAGCAGGCGCTTCATCAAGCGGAAAACCCGGCCATGACAGGCCGGGTTTTCTTTTGCGCTCCGCCGCGATGCCGGCGTCTGCTACGAAATGTCCCAGTTTTGCCTATCCCCGTTCGTCGGCGAAAATGGGATTGAAGTCACAAAGTCATGTCGCGGCGGCGCCCGAAGGCGGGCCCTGTCGGCGACGTCTTCTCACAAAAAAGAGAACAAATTTTCGCGCGGCGCCAAATGGCGTGCTGCGAAAAGCCGGGCTCCAGCTGCGTCGGGCGATGCTGAGCGGCGTCCGACAGGCGCGGCGCGGGCGAATTTCTGGAAAGGTTTTTTCATGGTCTCGAAGCGCTATCACAAGGCCAGCATTGGCGGACATGCGCTGCAGCCGGAGACCTTGATGCTGGGCTATGGCTACGATCCAGCCCTTTCCGAGGGCTCCGTCAAGCAGCCGGTGTTCCTGACCTCCACCTTCGTGTTCCGGACGGCGGAGGAGGGACGCGATTATTTCGACATCGTCACCGGTCGCCGTCCACCTCCGCCCGATGGCCAGACAGGTCTCATCTATTCGAGATACAACCACCCGAATCTCGAAATCGTCGAGGACCGGCTGGCGATCTATGAGAAAGCCGAAGGCGGCCTCGTGTTTTCCTCCGGCATGGCCGCCATCCTCACGACCATCCTCTCCTACGTCAAAGCTGGCGAAACAATATTGCACAGCCGTTCGCTCTACGGCGGGACGGAGACGCTCATCCGCACGACCCTTGCGCCTTTTGGCGTGAAAAGCGTCGGCTTCACGGACGGGTTGGACGAGAAAGCCATCCGCCTTGCCGCCGCGCAGGCCCTCGCCGGCGGGCGCGTCGCCTTGGTCTATATCGAGACCCCCTCGAATCCGATGAACAGCCTCGTCGACATTGCGCTGGTGCGGCGCATCGCCGACGAGATCGGGCAGAGACAGGGGTCGCGGGCGATCCTCTGCTGCGACAACACGCTGCTTGGGCCGGTGTATCAGTCGCCACTGCAGCGCGGAGCCGATCTGTCGCTCTATTCGCTGACGAAATATGTCGGGGGCCATAGCGATCTCATCGGCGGCGCCGTCCTCGGCTCCAGCGCCGATCTGAAGCCCATTCGCGTCATGCGCAATGCGATCGGCACACATCTCGATCCGCATTCATGCTGGATGCTGAGCCGGTCATTGGAGACGCTGTCGCTGCGCATGGCGCGCGCGGTCGCCAACGCCGCGCTCGTTGCGAATTTCCTTAAACAACATCCGAAGGTGGCCCGCGTCCACTATACGCCTCTACTGCCGGCCGATCATCCGGCGCGCCTTCTGATGGAGCGGCAATCCGCTTCGGCGGGTTCGACCTTTTCCTTCGAGGTCGAGGGCGGGCAGGCGGAAGCATTCGCCTTTCTCAATCGCCTGCAAATATTCAAGCTGGCGGTCAGCCTCGGCGGGACGGAATCCCTGATCTGCCATCCGACGACGACGGTGCATTCCGCTCTCACGGAGGAAGCCCGGCGCGAAATCGGCATCACGCCGGCCCTCATCCGGGCGTCGATCGGGATCGAGCACCCGGATGATCTGATCGCCGACATCGCCCAGGCCTTTGCGTGACGCCCGCGGCCAAGTCCGAGCGAAAGCGTGGATCGCGGCGGCGCCATGGATGAGCCGGATTTCGCGTGCATTGCCTTCGCCTGAGGGATATTGGCGCGCCTGTCTCCGGCCCGGGGGCGGATTTCAGGGCGGGCCCAGCTCCGTGGGAGACGGCATGTTCGATTTTGGAAAACCAGCCGCCGCCGCGGCTCTCGCGCTCTTCGCGAGCGCGATTTTCGTTAGCCGCGGCGCCTCGGCGAACACTTATTCTTTTCGCGTCGACTGCAAGGGCGAATCCTATGTCGCGCTATGGGACAGCGGCCCGGACGATCCGGGCCTCGACTATTTCCGCATCGCCACGGGCGACCGCAATCAGGACTGCTCGATCTATGACTATAATGGCAGATATGATCGGGACCTGCCGCGGCGCTGGTGCAGCGGCGACGCCGGAATCATACGGGCCTTTCCGCCGATTTTGATTCCGCTCGGCTTCAACCATTGCCGCTGACGCGTTTCCGAGCGGCGAACGCCTGACGCTTCGCCATTGCCAAAACGCCGCGAAAGCCGCACCCTCCGCTACGGGAATCGCCGTCGGCGCGATGGCGGCCGGCAAAGCCAGAAAAAAGGCGGGGGCCATGAATCAACAATTTGATATTTTCGTCGCGGAGGCGCCGATCGACGTCTCCCTTCATTGGGGCTGGCTCGTCGCGCTCGGGGCGGTCCTCGCCCTGCTTGGCGCGCTGGCGATCTGGAAGGCGCGGACCGCGACGCTGGTTTATGTCGTCTTTCTCGGCGTCCTGCTTCTCGCCGCCGCGCTCGCCGTGTTCGTCGGCGCCTTCTCGCTCACGGGATACTGGACCGCGTATTTCATCCATGTGCTCTGGGCCGTCGTTCTGGCGATTCTCGGCTTCGTTCTCGTGACGCGTCCGACGACCAGCGCGGAGGGTTTGACGCTCTTCATCGCATTCTATTTTCTCGTCACCGGAATTGTCGGCATCGGCTTCGCCCTGTTCTCGCATACCCAGGGCGAATGGCTCTCCATTTTCGACGGCGTCGTGAGCGTCGCGCTCGGCGCGCTGCTGCTGTCCGGCTGGCCCGTCACGGGCCTCTGGGCGATCGGCCTCTTCATCGGGATCGAACTGATCCTCAGAGGCGTCGCCATCGCCGCGCTGGGGCTTGGCCTGCAGTCGCTGACGCGCTGAAGCGGCGCCGCCTTGGCCTCGATCCCCGCGCCGCGCCGGGCGGGGGGCGGCGGGCGCGGATTAAGACCTGTTCTTTTGCCGCGTCGCGGGGTATTTCTGCGCTTCATCCGCTGGCGCCGAGCTCGCGCCGGCGGCCGGCCTATCCGGACTGGTTCCGCGTCCTCGCGGCGCCCGGTTCCAGCGAGCGGACTGTCATGAGCGAACCCGAACCGGCCGCCGCCCGCAAAGGTCCCGCGCCCACGCCCAAGGCGAGCTTCTGGCTGCGCGAGCTTCCCTATCTCATCGTGCTGGGCCTGACGCTGGTCGGCGTCGGCCTCACCGCCGTGTCGAGGACGCCGCCGACCGGCTATTGGGAGTTCATGGCGCTGGTTCTCTGCGTCGTCACCATCTCATCGGCATGGGCCGAGACCAGCGGCGGCAACGCCCGTCTGCGTCTCATCGTGACGCAGGCGCTGCACTGGCTCTCGTTCCTGGTCGCGATGAATCTCACCCTTCTGCCGGGCGTTCAGCGCATTCTCAATCCCGAGGCGACAGGCATAACCGCCCTGCTGCTGCTGGCGCTCGGCGCGCTCACCGCCGGCATCAACATTCTGTCCTGGCAGATCGCCTTCATCGGCCTCGTGCTGGCGATTTCGGTTCCGCTCAAGGCCTGGCTGCAGCAGGGCGCGGTCGTCGTCGTCCTCGCCCTCGTCGTCGCCGCGGTCGGCCTTGGCGTTATCTATTCCTGGCGCCGCGGCGCGGCGCGCAAAGAGGACGCGGCGGTCGCGGGGCGCGAAACACACTGAACGCGGCGGCGGGCGCCACGCGCCGCAAGGGCGAGATGGCCAAGGGACGGATCCAATGAGCAGCACCGAAGATCATCAAGGGCCCGGCTTCTGGATCAAGGAGCTGCCCTTTCTCGTCATCCTCGCGCTGACGCTTGGCGGCGTCGCCTACACCAGCATGGCGCGCCGGCCGCTCGTCGGCTATTGGGAGTTCATGGCGGTGTTCATCGCCGTCGTCTGCATCGCGGCGGGCTGGCCGCACGCTCAAGACAGGCGCGCGCGATGGCATCTGATCTGGACGCAGGCGCTGCATTGGGGCGCCTTTCTCGTCGCCATGAATCTCGTGCTGCTGCCAAGCGTGCAGGCGATCGCCAACAGCGATTACACGAGCCTCACCATCATGCTGCTGCTGGCGCTCGGCACCTTCATCGCGGGCGTCCACATCAACTCGTGGCGCATGGGCGCCAATGGCGTCATCATGGCGCTCAGCGTTCCGGCCATCGCCTGGCTCGATCAGTCGGCGCTGCTCGTGACCCTGATCGCGATCGCCGTCATTGGCCTGACCGCGGCGTTCTTCTGGTGGCGGCATGAACTCCATGCCCATGACGGCGGTGGGAGCGATGCTTCGACGACAGGTTAAGACGCGCGGGGGACGACGCGCTCCGGGAAGGCTTTGGCGAGAGCCGCTTCGTTCGCCGCGATCACGCCGCGCTCCGTGATCAATCCCGTAACGAGCCGCGCGGGGGTGACGTCAAAGGCCGGATTGAGCGCCGCGCTGCCCTGGGGCGTCAGCCGCACCGAGGCGACCTCGCCATCGCCGCCGAGCCCCGAAATATGCGTGACTTCGGCTGCGGATCGGATCTCGATGGGGATTTCGCGAATGCCGTCGAGGATCGAGAAATCGATCGAAGGGCGAGGGCGCGGCGACATAGAAGGGCACGCCATTATCGAATGCCGCCAGGGCTTTCAGATAGGTGCCGATCTTGTTGCAGACATCGCCCGAAGCCGTGGTGCGGTCGGTGCCGACGATGACGAGATCGATCTCGCCATGCTGCATCAGATGGCCGCCGGCATTGTCGGCGATGACCGTATGCGGCACGCCATGCTGGCCAAGCTCGAACGCGGTCAGCGCCGCGCCCTGGTTGCGCGGGCGCGTCTCGTCGACGAAGACATGGACCTTTAGCCCCGCGTCATGCGCCATGTAGATCGGCGCCGTCGCCGTGCCCCAATCGACCGTCGCCAGCCAGCCCGCATTGCAATGGGTGAGAATGTTCACCGGCGCTCCGCCGTTTTTTCGGGCGGCGACGGCGGCGATGAGTTCGAGGCCATGAACGCCGATCGCCGCGCAAAGCGCGACGTCCTCGCGCGCCATCGCGCCGGCGCGCTCGAAGGCGGCTTTAAAGCGCCGCGCCGGCGGCAGCGGCGCCAAAGCCCGCGTCATTGCGTCGAGCGCCCATTGCAGGTTGACGGCGGTCGGCCGCGTCGCGGCGAGCGCGGCCGATGCGTGTTTCAGCCCCGAGTCGGAGGCGTCTTCGCGTAGCGCCAGGGCGAGGCCATAGGCCGCCATGACGCCGATCAGCGGCGCGCCGCGCACCTGCATGTCCTTGATGGCGCGGGCGGCGGCCCCAACATCGCCGACAGTGACGATTTCGAAGCGGTGCGGCAATCGCGTCTGGTCGATGATCTTGACGCTTGTCCCGTCATCGCCGGGCCAGATCGTCGTGAAGGCTTCGCCATCGATGCGCATGATCTTCCCCGCGGGCTAAAGACGAAAAGACAGCGCCGCGGCCGCCATGCGTTGCGGATTGGCCCGCGTCAGCAATTGCTGCAGATGCTCTTGTCGATGCGCTTGTCTTGCTGCTGCAGCGTGCGGTCAAGCGGCGTCGGACCCGATGATTGCGGAACGCCGGGCCGCGGCACGGTCTCGCCGGTGGGCGTCAGATAATCCTGATTGATGAGACGTCCGGGAGTCGGCTTGCTGAGTTCGGGAGCCACAAGGCCGCCGCCGCTTTGCGCGATGGCCGCGCCCAGCGGCGTCACGGCGGTGAAAATTACGGCCGCCAGCGCCAATTTCCGCATTGGAACCTCCTTCGCGTTTTCCGCGTCGCCGGTAAAATCGCAGGGCCCGCGGCGGCCCGGTATGATCAAGATCACGCGTTGGTGTTGATTAGATCAAAACAAGGTGAGGAAGTCATCCTGAAATACCGGGGAACCCGCTGTTTTACGTAGGAAAATAGCGAATAAAGCGAGATCTCCAGCTTAAAATCGCGCCTCCGCGCCGCCCAATTCTTAACGCACATTTAAGGGTAGAGGTTCAAACATCTCGTGAATTGTTAACCTTCGGGGAACGAAGCCTGATGGACCATTCCGACGACAGAGACGATCCGCTCCACGGCGATCTTGGCGAGTGGAGCGCATACCGCAACACCGATGCCGATGCCGATGGCGCGGAATCGGCGGGTGAAGACGAGGCGTCGCGCAATGCGGCGTCCGCGGATGGCCCGACTGGCGCAAACAAGGCCGAATCGTCGAAGTCGGGCGCGGCGCGGCCGACCGGCTCCGATCTGAGCGCGCTCGACCTGGCGCCTTCCGATCTTTCGCCCTTTTTCGGACGCGCGGAGACCGGCGGCGGCGCGGCTGGATCGTCGAGCGCGCGTTTTGCGTCCCTTGTCGATTTCTTCTCCAGCGCGGCGCTGGTCGTCTGCGTGCTGGGTTTCGCTTTCGCGGCCGGCACCTATCTGTTTGGCGGCGCGCCCGGCTCCGCTTCGCGGACGGCGACCGCCGCGGCGACGCAACAGGACGCCGAGCGCATCGAGATGCTGCGAACCACGCAGAAGATGGTCGCCGACATGAATGCGCTGAAAACCAATGTGGAGGGGCTTCGCACGGCGCTCGCGCAGCAACAGGCGGCGAACGGCCAGCGCGGCGTCGAGAAGAGCGTCGACGCGTTGAAAACCAAGATCGACGCGGTGCGGTCGGAGACCAGCAGCCAGCTTGCCGAGCTTTCGACCAAGGTCGATCGTCTGCAGCATGATCCGGCGCTTCAGCAGGTGGCGGAGCGGCTGGATCGCATCGAGAAGCAGACTTCCTCAATGCCGACAGGCTCGGTGTCGCCGCTGGTGAAAGCGGCGACGCAGGGCCGGGCCGCATCGACGCCCGCCGTCGAAATGCCGAAAGCGGCCCGAGCTGATCACGAGCTGGGTCGTGCGCGACGTCTATAATGGCGTGGCGCTGGTCGAAAACGCGCGCGGCTCCATCGAGGTCGCCCTCGGCGATATGATCCCGGGCGCCGGCACGGTGAAATCGATCGAACGGCGCGGCGGCGGCTGGATCGTCATCACCAATCGCGGCCTCGTCGATTACGATCACAGCATTCAGATGCCCTGAAGCTCGCGATGATTTTGGATTTCTGATCCATCCAAAATCATTGCGATCGAATTCTGAAAATTCGGAGCGGGAAGAGGATAAGGTGGATCTCCACTTTTCCTCTTCCCGCTTTTTGGCGTTGGCGCGGCGCGCAAGGCGGAGTTGGATGACGATCCGGATGCCCCGCCCGGATTGCTGCGCGCGTTCGGCATCGTGAACATCTGAATAATTTTGTGATTTGACACGCGAAACGGCTCGCCACAATGTCGCCACATTGCGGCGCGGGGAAGCCATCTTTTATTTTTATCCCCTCAATTTTTTTATTTTATCATTCGATCAATTCGTATTTCTCGAAAAAATAAATTATGGATTGACGGTCATTTTTGACGTCCGCGCCGCCGTCAGGGCGCCCAGTCGAGGTGGCGGCGCGGGGAAGCCTCTTTATCGTTAATTTTTTACCTCCCCAATTTTCGCTCCCTCAATTTTTATCTCCGGAGACATCAATCATGGATCGACGGTCCTTCGTCACTTCCGCGTTGCCGGCGGCGGCTATGTTCGTCCTCACTGCGAGCGCCGCCAATGCGCTGACATCGGTTGCGCCGCTCCAAAAAAATGCCGCCAGCGAACAATGACGGCGTTGAACATGTCTGGTGGCGCCGCCGTTGGCATCATCGCTGGCATCGCCGCTGGCGCTGGTGAGCCGCGCCGCTGAAATTTCCAGAGCCGGTACCTCGGCGTTTCGGCTTTGGATCCGCGCGAAAGCGAAAGGCCGTTCAAGGCTTTTCCGTTTCAAAACAGGGGAAGGATTGATGCGCAAGATCATGCTGTCAGTCGTTGCCGCCGCTTTGCTCTTTGCGCCCGGGCTGGCGCGGGCCGGGGCCGTGATCTGGCCGGGACTGGTGAAGGCCGCGCCGCCGGCCGAGTCCAGCGCGAGGCCCGTCGAGGGCGCCGCCTGCCGGGGCTTTGGTCCCTATTGTCCGCCGGGCTATACGCGCGCCTGCGGCCCCTACCGCTGCTGGTGCCGCCCCTGTTATTGACCGCGATGCGCCGGCCTTAATCCCGGTCCAGCGCCTCGAGCCGCGGCAGGAAAAGCGCCGCGAGGCCGATCGCCGGCAGGAAGGCGCAGACCCGATAGACGAATTCGATGCTGGTCGCGTCCGCAAGCGCGCCGAGCGCGGCGGCGGCGAGCCCGGCGACGCCGAAGGCGAAGCCGAAAAACAGCCCCGCCACCGTCCCGATCCTGCCCGGCCGCAGCTCCGACGCGTAAACGAGAATGGCGGGGAAGGCGGATGACAGAATTAGGCCGATGATCACGCTGAGCACGCCGGTGAAGAAAAGATTGGCGTAGGGCAGCAACAGCGCGAAAGGCAAGACGCCGAGGATCGAGCCGAGGATGACGCGGCGGCGGCCGATGCGGTCGCCGATGGGGCCGCCCATGAAGGTGCCGACCGCGCTGGCGGCGAGGAACAAAAACAGGAAAAGCTGCGCCGTCTGCACCCGGACGTGAAAGGCGTCGATGAGATAGAACGTGTAGTAATTGGTCATCGCCGCGATATAGACGAATTTCGAAAAAACCAGCGCCAGCAGGATCGCGAAGGATTTCATGATCGTCGCGCGCGGCAGGTCGGGCGCGATCGGCGCGGCCCGGCGGGCGGCGGCCATGCGCCCGACATGGCCGATATGCCAGCGCCCGATCGCGATCGGCGATGGCGATGCCGACGACCGGAAAAAACGCCATGAAGACGAGGCTTGCCTGTCCGCGCGGCGCGACGATGAAAGCGGCCAGCAAGGGGCCGGCCGCCGCGCCGACATTGCCGCCGACCTGAAAGATCGATTGCGCCAGTCCCGGGCGCCCGCCGGCGGCGGCGCGCGCGACGCGCGAGGCCTCGGGATGAAAGATCGAGGAGCCAACGCCAATCATCGAAGCCGCGGCGAGCAACTCGACGAAACTATGCGCGAAAGACAGCAGCAGGAGGCCGGCGAGCGTCGCCGCCATCCCCGCCGCGAGCGAATGCGGCACGAGCTTGCGGTCGGTAAGTGGCCGACGACGGGCTGCAGCAGCGAGGCCGTGGCCTGAAAGGCGAGCGTGATCAGGCCGATCCGCTTGAAATCGAGCGCAAAAGCCGCCTTCAGGACCGGATAGCTCGCCGCGATCAGCGATTGAACCGTATCGTTCAATCCATGCGCGAGGCTGAGCGCGACGAGGACCGCGAGCTCTGTTTTTTCGCGCGGCTTTGTGTCCGGCAGTTTGGCGTCCGGCGATTTGGCGTCCATGAAATGCGCTTCGATTGTTGGAGATGCTGGGGCGAGCGTCGGGAGACGCGGCCGGCGGGCGGCCCGTCAGGACGGCGAGGCTCGTTGGGCTTTGCGGGCGGACTGGAACCTGATCAGTAATCGCCGCTTCCGACCAGGGGATGGATGCCGTTGTCCTTGCGGCTTTGACGATGCGCGTGCGGGCGGCTGCGCGCCGCCGCCTGCGTCACGGGGGCCGCTTTCGGCGCCGAAAGCGGTGCGGGGCTGGCCGCCGGCAGGGCGGACGCCGCCGGAATGGCCAGCGAGCAGATGAAAATCGTCGCGAGAATATAGCGCATTTCGTCTCTCCCTTCGGGGCGGTGGGATTGGCCCCGATCAATCAAGCAGCCTGTTTGGCCGCATGGTCAAGGCGGCCATGCGGGCGATCGACCAGCGTCCATCCGGCTGGCGGCGGAAGATGTCGATGCCGGCTTCCTCTGTCGTATCCTGCTCGGCGCCTTTGTGGACGGTGAGCGTCCAAATGATGCGAACGACGGCGAGGTCGCCGGAGATAATGATCTCGCGGATGTCCGGATAGGCGTAGGCGAGCCGCAGATCGGACCGCGCGAGCAGCCTGTCGAGATTGCCGCAGATCGCCGCGCGGCTCGCCTCCGGCGCAAACGGGATCGTCGCAATGAGGTCGGGCGCGAAGATGTCGCAAAGTCGAGCTTCATCGCGCGCGTTGAAGGCGTCCGAGAAACCGCGCAGCCGCGCGGTGATCGCCGTCTTTTCCGCCGCCTCGTCGGCGCGCGCCGCCGGCGCGCTTGCGGCGATGGCAAGGAGGCACAGGCAGGTCATGGCACCGCGCGCGGCCAAACGCGCCGCCCCAGGCCTTGACCCATGCGTCGCTCCGAGCGTCTGGCGTCCGGCCATGAGGTCGCCTTATCCGCTTGACGAGTTGACTTGAATGGTACCGCCACCCCGGCTCGAACGGGGGACCTCTAGATCCACAATCTAGCGCTCTAACCAACTGAGCTATGGCGGCGCAACCGAAGGCGGCGGACCCTAAAAGGATCATGCGCCGAATGCAAGCGGGCGGCTTTCATTGCCGCCGCGATTTGCCGCGACGCGACTCATCCGCCGGCGGATCGACAAGATAGTGGTTAAGGATAATTAATCAATTTTTGCTTAAAATCTGGCTAACGATTGGACCCGCTCCCCTGCCGCAGCTAGGATTCGCGAGGCTGTTCGCGAGGTTTTTGTAAAACGCGGGGGCCGGGATTCGAGATTCGCCATGACCGAGATGTGCTTCGAGCCTGGGGCCGCCGCGCAGGACGCCGTCGAGGCCCTGCGCGCGCTGTCGGGACGGCTTAGCCCCGATGCGCCGGTGCTGGCGCTTGGCGGCCGCCATGCGGCGCAGCCAGGGCAGGCGGTCTTCGCCAGCGCGGCCTTGATGCGTCTATTTGGCGCAAACACGCTTGCCGAGCTGTCAAGGGCCATCGCCGGCGGCGGCGAGGCCGCCGGACGGTTGAACCATCTCAGCCAGACGCTGCCGCTGAACGGCCCGGCGCGGCTGGAGCGGTTGCGCTTCGAGGTCGCCGGCGCCGAGCGGGCGATCACCTTTCTCTGCCGCAGGCTGGCGGTCGCGGGGCGCCGCCCCTGTTCATCGCGGCGGCGCTCGATCTCAATGTCGCGCGCGGGCATCCCGAGGCGTCGGCCCGGCCAGCCGCCGCCGCGCCGGAATTGGCGTCGCCGCGCCAGCTCGCCCGAGACGCCGGGCGTCGCGCCGCTCCGCTTCCTCTGGCGCACCGACGCGGATCATCGCCTCGTCGAAATCGGCGGGGGGCTTCTGGAACTCGGCGGCGGCGATCTCGCCGGGCAAGAATTCGTCGCGGCGCTCGAGCGCGTCGATCCCGCGAATGGCGCGCTGCTGGCGCGGCATCTCGCGCGGCGGGAAAGTTTCAGCGGCGTCGAGATCCTCTGGCCGATCGCGGATTCGCCGGCCAGCGCGCCCATCACCCTCGCAGGTGCGCCGGGGTTCGACGCAAGCCGGAGCTTCACAGGCTTTCGCGGCTTCGGCCTGCTTCGCCCCGAGCGTTTCGCGGCGGCGCGGCGCGCGGCCGAAAAGATCCAGCCGCCCGGCTGCGCGAACCGCCGCGCGCGGAACGCCGGATACCGTCCCGGCGCCAGCGCGACCCGGCATCGAGGCGGAATTGCGCCATTATCAGCGCGAGGCGCGCGAACTCGCCGCTATTCTCGACACCGCGATGGATGGCGTCGCCGTGCTCGACGCGCAAGGCCGCATCAAGACCCTGAACCGCTCCGGCGAGGCGCTGTTCGGCGTCGACAAGGCGGAGGTCGCGGGCGAACCTTTCACGACCCTCATCGCCCCCGATAGCCGGGCGCGCGCGGAGAGCTATTTCGAGGGGCTGAAGTCGCATGGCGTCGCGAGCCTCCTCAATGACGGGCGCGAGATTCTGGGACTGACGCGGCAGGGCGGCGACGATCCCGCTGTTCATGACGCTCGGCAAGATCGGCGATGGCGGCGCCCATGAGGAAGCGCGCTATTGCGCCCTGTTGCGCGACATGACGCATTGGAAGACGGTCGAGCGCGATCTTGAGGAGGCGCGCCGCGAGGCCGAGCGCGCGAGCGCCCTGAAGTCCGATTTTCTCGCCAAGATCAGCCATGAGATCAGGACGCCCTTGAATGCGATCCTCGGCTTCGCCGAGGTGATCATGGATGAACGCTTCGGTCCGATCGGCAATGCGCGCTACAAGGAATATCTGAACGACATCCGCAATTCGGGCGCGCTCGTCCTCAGCCTCGTCAACGACCTCCTCGATCTCTCGAAGATCGAGGCCGGCAAGCTGGAGCTTTCCTTCGAGGCGGTCGACGCCAACGCCATCGTCAGCGAATGCGTCTCGATCATGCAGCCGCAGGCGAGCGCCGCGCGCGTCGTCATGCGGCTGTCGCTGGCGCCGCAGTTGCCGCAAATCTGCGCCGACGAGCGCGCGCTGCGCCAGATCGTGCTCAACCTTCTGTCCAACGCCATCAAATTCACGCAGGCCGGCGGCCAGGTCATCATCTCGACGGCGCTGACCGACGCCAATTGCGCCGCCTTACGCGTTCGCGACACAGGCGTCGGCATGTCGGAAAGCGATGTCGAGATCGCGCTTCAGCCCTTCCGCCAACTGGCTGCCGCGCATGGGTCCGGCGGCACGGGGCTCGGCCTGCCGCTGACGAAAGCTCTGGTCGAGGCCAATCGCGCCACATTCACGATCAGGAGCAAGCTGCAGGAAGGCACGCTGGTCGAAGTTGTGTTTCCGCCGGCCCGCGTCGTTGGAAACGGCCCGGAGGCGCGCGAAACGCTCCGGCGCGGCGGCGGTGGGAACGGATAAGGCGATAACCCGTTGGCCCTGTCCACCACAGGAGGACGCCGGCATGACGGAAAAAGACAAGTCGGACATCGCGGCGAAGCAATCCCGCGCGGAAAAGGCCGAACAGGACGCCGAACTTGAGCGGGAGCTTGAGGATTCCTTTCCGGCCAGCGACCCGCCCTCGGTGACCCATCCGAGCGTCACGGCCGGGTCGCCCGATCACAAGGGCGAGAAACCCAAAGCGAAATAGGACCGCAGTTCAGCCGCTCTCCGGCGGCGCGTCACGCGAGCACTGGCGGGGCTCCGCCGACGGTCGCGGGGGTTGCGCGAAAACTGATTGCGATGCGGTTATAGGCGCTCATCAGCCCGATGGCGATTGTGAGGTCGGCCAGCTCTTTTTCGCTGAAATGCGCGGCCGCCGCCTTGAAGGCCGCATCCGGCACGCCGGTCTCCGCGACCCGCGTCACCGTCTCGGCCCAGTCGAGCGCTGCTTTCTCCTGTTCCGTGAACAGGGCGCCGATTCGCGCCACGCCGGAACCAGCACCAGCCTGTCGATGGTCAGGCCCGCTTTCAGCAAGTCATGCGAATGCAAATCGATGCAATAGGCGCAGCCGTTGATCTGCGATACGCGCAGATAGACGAGGTGAACGAGAAGTTCGGGCAGGCCGCCATGGCTGACATAGGCGCGGACGCCGGCGAGCGCTTTCATGCCGCCGGGGGCGGCGGCGACGTAATCGAGACGTTGGCTCATGGGTCGATTTTACTCCTTGTCGGGCGTGGTCAGCTTGCGATCGTCGGCGTCGACCACAAAGACCGCGAGCAGTTGCGCCGGCTCGTCGGCGCTGACGTTTTCGCTGATCTTGTGATGCGCGCCCGGCGGCTCGAACCAGCTCTCGCCGGCGCGGTAGATTTTGGCGGGCTCGTCGTCGACCTGGCTGCGAATCGCGCCTGACAGCACATAAGCGTAGATGAAGCCCGAGCCGGCATGGCGGTGCGGCGCCGATTTCGCGCCTGGGGCGTAGTCGACGCGGACGGCGACGAGGCTTTTGCCGGGGACGTTCGAAATTGGATGCTCGAACACCGTGCGCGCCGTCTCGCGCGGCGTGATGTCATGCGCCAGAAGGGGCGAGAGCGCGCCGCCCGCCGCCAGCATTGCGCCGATCGTGAAGATTCGGATGGTCATGGCTACCCTCCCTTGGGTTCGATGACCGGAGAGTGCGCTGGGCTGAGGCCAATAAAAAGCACCAAGAATTAAGGGAATTCTTGTACCATTGACCAATGAGCGTTTCGCTTCCGATCATCCTCGACCATGACGTCAGAACGCCTCTTTCCGCCCAGATTCATGGCGCCATACGCGATGCGATCCAGGACGGCCGGCTCGCCGGCGGCGCCCGCCTGCCATCCTGGCGCGATCTCGCCGCTCAACTTGGCGTCGCCCGCGGCACTGTGCGGGCCGCCTATGAAAGGCTGAGCGATGAGCAGTTGATCGTCGCCCATGGCGCGGCTGGAAGCCGCGTCGCCGACAGGGTTCCGGCCCCGCCGCCTGTTGATTCAGCCATCGAGTCACAGCCGCTGCCCGAGCTGTTCCATGATTTCGAGAGTCCGCCGTCGCCGTTTCAGATGGGCGCGCCCGCGCAGGACGCCTTTCCCTTCATTCTATGGTCGCGGATCATGGCGCGCAGCGCGCGGCTCGCCGCCGCGGCGCCGGTCTCCTATCCGGATCCGCGCGGCCATCCCGAGCTAAGGCGCGAGATCGCGGCCTATCTCGCAATAGCCAGGGGCGTGCGCTGCGCGCCCGGGCAGGTGTTTGTGACTGCAGGCTTCTCCGGCGCGCTTGGCCTTGCGCTGCACGCTCTGCGGCTCGCCGGCGCCTCGGTCTGGCTGGAGGATCCGGGCTTTCCGCTGACCCGGGCGGCCGTCGCGTTCGCGGGCCTGAAAGTCGTGGCCGTCCCGGTCGACGAAGAAGGGATCGACGTCGCGGAAGGCGCGCGCCGCGCGCCGCGCGCGGCTCTCGCGGTCGTCACGCCGGGGCAGCAGGCGCCTCTCGGCATGACTTTGTCGCTGGCGCGCCGTCAGGCGCTGCTGGAATGGGCGAGGCGGTCGGACGCCTGGATCATCGAGGATGATTATCTTGGCGAACTCCAGCTCGCCGGCCGCGCGGCGCCCGCGCTGGCCTCGCTCGACTCCGCCGGGCGGGTGCTGCTCGCCGGCACCTTCAGCAAAACGATAAGCCCGGCGTTGCGGCTCGGCTTTCTCGTCGTTCCGCCGCAGCTCGCCCCGCTTTTCGCGACCGTCGCCGCCTGCCTCGCGCCCGCGCCGGCGCCGGTGACGCAGGGGGCCGTGGCGGCGTTTATGGCGGAAGGACACTATCTGCGTCATCTGCGCCGCATGAAGCGGATCTACGCGATGCGCCGGGACGCTCTCGCAACCTGCCTGCGGGGGATGGCCCATGACGGCGTCGCAATCGCGGGGAGCGCGGCCCTCTCGGTGCGGCTGCGGCTTCCAGATGGCGCGAATGACGTCGACATCGCCGCCCGCGCGCGGCCCCTCGGCCTTGCGCCCGCGCCGCTGTCGCCATGGTACGCCGCGCCGCCACGGCCAAGCGGTCTGCTGCTTGGCGTCGCCAACATATCCGCGCTGCGGCTTCGCTCGGATTGCGCCAGCCTGCTCGGGCTCATCGACCCGTTCGGCTGATCCATCCAAACCCCGCCGGCGCCGCCCGTCGAGGGCTTGCGCGGTAGCCCTACCGTCCTTGCGCGACCCAATCCGCCGCGTTCGATAAAACGAACGCTGGCTTGGCGTTGGCGCCCTCGCGACCCCTTTCTCCCATGGGAATCGCATTGACCCCCATAAAATCCCATGTTATCCCAAATCGTCCCGTTAGAGTACAAAGCATTCGCGTTGGCGTAGGCCCAAAGCGCGGCGCAGCCCGGTTTCAGGAGGCGGCGCGCGGCAAGTGCTGCAAGTGAGTTTCGAGGCCGTGGAGTGGACATTTATGTCTCGAACTACACCAACAGGCTCGACGCCAAGGGGCGGGTTTCGATCCCGGCGCCGTTTCGGGCGGTGCTGGCGCGCGATGGGTTTGAGGGTCTCTACGTCCATCCTTCGCTCGATCAGGAGGCGCTCGATTGCGGTGGCCATGCCCTGTTGAGGGAAATCGACGGACTGCTTTCGGGTTACACGCCCTATTCGGAGGAGCGCGACCTGCTCTCTCTTGCGCTGATGGGTTCGAGCGAGATTTTGAAAGTCGATTCGGAAGGGCGCGTCATCCTGACCGATACGCTGAAGTCCTACGCGGCGGTCTCCAACGAAGTCACCTTCGTCGGCGTCGGCCACAAGTTTCAGATCTGGGAATCTGGTCGTTTTCGCGCGCGCATGGGGGAGGCCAGAACCCGGGCGCGCGATTCACTGAAACAGCCAGGATCCAGAAACGCAGCGCCGGACGCTCCGCCGCTGCGATCACATGGAGCACGGGAATGAACGCGGGCCGCGGCGATGAGGATCATCTCGCCGCTGGCGGACCGGCCAGGCACATTCCCGTGCTTCGTGATGAAGTTCTCGCCATCGTCGCGCCGCATGAAGGCGGCCTCTATCTCGACGCCACCTTCGGCGCGGGCGGCTATTCGCGCGCGATTCTGGCGACGGAAGGCGCGCGCGTGCTCGCGCTCGACCGCGACCCCTCGGCCATCGGCGCGGGCGCCCCGCTCGCCGCCGAGGCGCACGGGCGGCTGTTTCTGGTCGAGGCGCGCTTCTCGCAGCTCGCCGAGGTCGCGCAGCGGCTCCATCTTGGCGGCTTCGACGCCGTCGTCCTCGACATCGGCGTGTCCTCGATGCAGCTCGACGATGCCGCGCGCGGCTTCTCCTTTCGCGGCGACGGCCCGCTCGACATGCGCATGCAGCAGACGGGGCAAAGCGCCGCCGACATCGTCAATACGGCCGACGAGGCGACGCTCGCCGACATCCTCTATTATTTCGGCGAGGAGCGGGCCTCGCGCCGCATCGCCCGCGCAATCGTGCTCGATCGCGCCAGCGCGCCTTTCGTTACGACAGCCGCGCTCGCCGGCATGATCGCGCGGGTCGCACCCGGCAAGCCCGGCGAGATGCACCCGGCGACGCGCGCCTTTCAGGCCCTGCGCATCGCCGTCAACGACGAACTCGGCGAACTCGCCCTCGCGCTCGCCGCCGCCGAAACGGTTCTGAAGCCCGGCGGCCGGCTCGTCATCGTCACCTTTCATTCGCTCGAGGATCGCATCGTCAAGCAGTTCTTCGCGGAGAGGTCGGGGCGAGGCGAGGCGCCGGGCGCCGCCTGCCGGGCGAACCGGTTCCGCCGCCGCCGACCTTCAAACTCGCGGGCAAGCAGCCGGTGACGCCATCCATCGCGGAGGTCGCCGCCAATCCGCGCGCGCGCTCGGCCAAACTGCGCCATGGCGAGCGCACCAGTGCGCCGCCGCGGCCCGCGTCGGCCGATCTGATGGCGCTGGCGCGGCTGCCGCAGCGCGCCGGCAAAGGGCGCTGACCGGGAAAGCATGAGCTAAGGAAGCCGGAAATGGTGCGATTTCTCAATATTGTCGCCGTCCTCGCCCTCGTCGGCTCGGCGATCTACGCCTATTCGATCAAATACGAGACGATTTTTCACGCCGAGCGGATCGTCAAGCTGAAGCATGAGATCAAGGCCGAGCAGGACGAGATCGCGACATTGCGGGCGGAATGGGCGCATCTCAGCCGGCCCGAGCGCGTCCAGGCGCTCGCCGACAAATTCCTCGACCTGCAGCCGGTCGCGCTGCGCCAGATCGTCAGCGCCGATTCCGTGCCGGAAAAATCCGCCCGCGCCGATCAGATCGGCGACAAGCTCGGCGCGCTTGGGCTGGCCGATCCGACCAATACGCCGAGCGCCATCGCCACGGGCGCGCCGGCGACGCCCGCCGCGCAAAGATGAGGACGTAAGGCCGCCATGCCCGAAGCGTTCGATGCCCCTCAAAAAGACGCCGCCG
Source organism: uncultured Alphaproteobacteria bacterium (assembly GCA_963767805.1). GTDB lineage: Bacteria > Pseudomonadota > Alphaproteobacteria > Rhizobiales > Beijerinckiaceae > Methylocapsa. The sequence goes on from CAVYFP010000037.1 coordinate 46,669, forward strand.
CGCCGGGCCGCCCGCGCGGCGTCAAGGCGTTTTTCGTCAAGCTGTTCTCGACCGATCTTGCGAAAACGCCCGGACGCATAAAGCTCATCGCGCTGGTGTTTTTGGCGCTTTACGCGGTCATCGCCGGCAAGCTCATCTGGTTCGGCCTGCATCAGGAGCAGGCGCAGGAAGCCAAGCGCGGCGGCGGCGACGTCATCGCCGCGGCGCGGCCCGATATTCTCGATCGCAATGGCGAGGTGCTCGCCACCGACATCAAGGTGATGTCGGTCTTCGCCGAGCCGCGCCGCATCATCGACAAGGACGAGGCGGTCGAACTCCTGACCGCCGTGCTGCCGGACGTCGACGCCAATGACCTGCGCAAGCGGCTCGGCTCGCGTAAGGGCTTCATCTGGGTCAAGCGCGCCATCACGCCGAAACAGCAGCAGGAGGTCTATCGCCTCGGACTGCCCGGCGTCGGCTTTCTCCCTGAGAACAAACGCGTCTATCCGAACGGCCCGGTCGCCGCCCACGTCCTCGGCTTCGCCAATCTCGACGGCGTCGGCATCTCGGGCCTTGAGAAATACATCGACGGCCAGGGCCTCGCCGACCTGCATGGCGCGGGGTTCAGCCTGGCGCCGGAAAATCTCGCGCCGATCACGAGTTCGCTCGATCTCAAGGCCACCTACGCCGTGCGCGACGAACTCGCCAAGGGCATCGCGAAGTTCAAGGCGAAGTCCGGCGGCGCCGTCATTCTCGACGTCAACACCGGCGAGGTCGTCGCCATGGCGTCCCTGCCTGACTATGATCCCAATACGCCGGCCGACGCGCTCGATCCCAACCACATCAACCGCATCTCCGTCGGCGTCTATGAAATGGGCTCGACCTTCAAGGCGATCTCGGTCGCCATGGCGCTGGATCTTGGCAAGGTCAATCTCAACTCGCGCGTCGACGCGCGCGACTCGTTGCGCTACGGGCGCTTCACCATCCATGATTTTCACGCCCAGCATCGCATGCTGACCGTGCCGGAGGTGTTCACCTATTCGTCGAACATCGGCGCCGCGCGCCTCGCCCTGATGGTCGGCGTCGAGGGGCACAAGGCGTTTTTGCGCAAGATGGGTCAATTGACCCGGCTGCACACGGAACTGCCGGAAACCGCCGACCCGCTCGTTCCGAAAAACTGGGGCGAACTCAACACGATGACGATCGCCTTCGGGCAGGGCCTCAACGTCTCGCCGCTGCAGGCGATGATGGCGGTCGGCGCGCTGTCGAATGGCGGCCTCCTCGTCAATCCGACCTTTCTGAAGCGCGACGCGGCGGCGGCGCAGCAGGGCGTCCTCCGCGTCGTCAAGCCCGAGACCTCGGAATCGCTGCGCTATCTGATGCGTCTCAACGCCGAGATCGGCTCCGCGAAAAAGGCCAATATCGAAGGCTATTTCATTGGCGGCAAGACTGGCACCGCCGACAAGATCGTGCACGGCCATTATTCGAATGACAGGGTGTTCACGACCTTCATGGCTCTGATGCCGGCCGACAAGCCGAAATATCTGATCCTGACGCTGATGGACGAGCCGCAGGGCCTGCCCGAGACCGGCGGCTACCGGACCGCTGCCTGGAATTCCGGCAGCGTCACCGGCAAGATCATCGAGCGGGCCGGGCCTCTGCTTGGCCTGCCGCCGCGCTTCGAACTGCCGACGCAACCCTTTCCCCTTCTCGCCAAACTGGGCTATGGCATGGCCAACACGCCCCAGACCGGCGGAAGGGAGCATTGATGCGGCTCGCCGAGCTTCTTCCCGGCGCACATATTCCCGCAGGACTGGCCGAATGCGACATCAGCGAGATCGTCTGCGACAGCCGCCTCGCGACGCCGGGATCGGCCTTCTTCGCCGTGCCGGGGGTCCGCGCGGACGGCCTCGGCTTCGCGCCGCAGGCCCTGCGGCAGGGCGCCGTCGCCATCATCGCGGAGGCGCGCGGGACGCCGCCAGTCGATAGAGCCGCCCTGATCGAGGTCACCGACGTCCGCGCGGCGCTCGCCATCGCCAGCGCGCGGCTTTATCCGCGCCAGCCCGAAACAATTGTCGCCGTCACCGGAACCAGCGGCAAAACCTCGGTCGCCGCCTTCACGCGGCAGATCTGGGCGGCGCTCGGGCATCAGGCCGCCTCGCTCGGCACGCTCGGCGTCGTCGCGCCCGGCGCATCGGCCTATGGCGCGCTGACGACGCCTGATCCCATCACCCTCCACAAGACGCTCGACGAGCTCAGCCGTCGCGGCGTCACCCATCTTGCGCTCGAAGCCTCCTCGCATGGCATCGTCCAGCGCCGGCTCGACGGCGTCCGCCTCAGCGCCGGCGCCTTCACCAATCTCTCGCGCGACCATCTCGACTATCACGCCACGATGGAAGCCTATCTCGCGGCCAAGCTGGAGCTTTTCGAGCGGCTGCTCGAACCGGGCCAAAGCGCCGTCGTCGATGCCGACGGCGACGCCGCGGAGATCGTCCTCGCCGCCTGCGCCGCGCGCGGCCTGCGCATCTTCTCGACCGGGGTCAAGGGCGCCGGCCTGAAGCTGCTCGACGCCAGGCCCGACGCGGCCGGAACGCGCCTTGAAGTCGCTTATCAGGGCGAGATCTTCAAAGTCGCGCTGCCGCTCGCCGGCGCTTTCCAGACCGCAAACGCCCTCGTCGCCGCCGGGCTCTGCATCGTAACCGGCGCCGATCCCGCCCGCGCGCTCAAGGCGCTGGAAACGATCGAGGGCGCGCCCGGCCGCCTCCAGCTGGTCGGCGCGCGTCACGGCGCGCCGGTCTATGTCGATTACGCCCATAAGCCCGATGCGCTGGAAAAAGTTCTGCGCACGCTGCGGCCCTATGTCAGCGGCAGGCTCGTCGTCGCCTTCGGCTGCGGCGGCGACCGCGACGCCGGCAAGCGGCCGATCATGGGCGAGATCGCGGCGCGGCTCGCCGATGTCGCGATCGTGACCGACGACAATCCGCGCTCGGAGGAGGCCGCCGAGATCCGCCGCGCCATTCTCGCCGGGGCCCATGGGGCGGCGGAAATTCGCGAAATCGGCGACAGGGCGCGCGCGATCTTCGAGGCCATCGCCGGCCTTTCGCCCGGCGATCTCCTCCTCATCGCCGGCAAAGGCCATGAAACGGGCCAGATCATCGGCGATGCCATCCTCCCATTTTCAGATATAGAGTGCGCGGCCGGGGCCTTGAGCGGATGCGGCGCTGAAGGACAATGCCGAATGAGCGAGGTCGCCAGCCGCGAAGCGGGCGTTACGGATCACCCGGGTTTGAGCGGCGCGGATGTTCTCTGGACGAGCCTCGGGCTTGTCGCGCCGCTCGATGCGCGGGTCAGCGGCGGCGTGCCGGAAAGCGACGCCACCGGCGTTTCGATCGATACGCGCACGCTTGAGCCGGGCGATCTCTTCGTCGCCATCAGCGGCGCCAATAATGACGGCCATGATTATGTCGCGGCCGCCTTCGCCAAAGGCGCCGTCGCCGCCGTGGTCGACGAGGCGCACGCCGACGCGCTGGCCCATCTCGGGCCGCTCTATGTCGTGCGCGACGTCCTTCCCGCGCTGGAGCGCCTCGGCGTCGCCGCGCGGGCGCGCACGAAGGCGCGCGTCGTCGCGGTCACGGGCTCCGTTGGCAAGACATCAACCAAAGAGGCGCTGCGCGTGGCGCTGACGCAGGGCGGCGGCGTGCACGCCTCGGTCGCCTCCTACAACAATCACTGGGGCGTGCCGCTGACGCTGGCGCGCATGCCCAAGGCGACCCGGTTCGGAATCTTCGAGATCGGCATGAATCACGCCGACGAGATCACGCCGCTGACCTTGATGGTGCGCCCGCATGTCGCGATCATCACCACGGTCGCCGCCGTCCATATCGAGAATTTCCCCGATGTCGAGGCGATCGCCGACGCCAAGGCGGAAATCTTCGACGGGCTGGAGCCGGGCGGCGTCGCCATTCTGCAGCGCGACAATCCGCATTTCGCGCGCCTGCGCGATCGCGCCAGGGCGTCGCCGGCGGGGCTTGTCGCCAGTTTCGGCGAGGACGAGAGCGCCGACGCGCGGCTCGTCAGCGCGCGCCTCGCGGCCGATCATTCGATCGTCGAAGCGCGGATTTGCGGCCGGCGCGTCCATTATCGCCTTGGCGCCGCGGGGCGCCATCTCGCCATCAATTCATTGGCCGTTCTGCTCGCCGCCAAGGCGGTCGGCGTCGATCTTGACGCGGCCGCCGGCGCGCTGGCCTTTTTCACGGCGCAGCCGGGGCGCGGGCAGAGGCTGACGCTCGCCGCCGAGGGGGGCGCCTATACGCTGCTCGACGAAAGCTACAACGCCAATCCCGCCTCGATGCGGGCCGCCTTCGAACTCGCCGGCGCCTTGCCGCTGGCGGCGGACGGCCGGCGCATCGCCGCGCTCGGCGACATGCTGGAGCTTGGCCCCGACGCGCCCGCAATGCACGCAGGCCTCGCCGAGGATCTCGCCGCCAATCATTTCGACCGCGTCTTCGCGGCGGGGCCCTTGATGAAATCGCTCTACGACGCCCTGCCGGCGTCGATGCGCGGCGCCTGGAGCGACAGCGCGAGCGACCTCGAGCCGATCGTCGCGCGAGCGGTCAGGGCCGGCGACATCCTCGTCGTCAAGGGTTCGAACGGCAGCAAGATGAGCGCCATCGTCAGCGGCCTCAAGCGGCGGGCGGATGCTTTGGAAGAGGCAGACCGGCGCGAAGCCGATCAGGCGGCGGCGCGTGAAACCAATCAAAAAGAACGGAACCGGTAAATGCTGAGCTGGCTTGCAGAATATTCATCCCATTTCCAGCCGCTGAACCTGTTCCGCTACATCACCTTCCGCACCGGCGGCGCGACCGCGACGGCGCTCTTCTTCGTCTTCTTTTTCGGCCCGCGCATCATCGCGGCGCTGCGCATCAAACAGGGCAAGGGCCAGCCGATCCGGCTCGACGGGCCGCCCTCGCATCTGCTCACCAAGAAGGGCACGCCGACCATGGGCGGGCTCATGATCCTCTCCGGCCTCGTCGTCTCGACGCTGCTCTGGGCCAATCTGCGCAATCATTACGTCTGGGTCGTGCTTTTCGTCACGACCGGCTTCGGGCTGATCGGCTTCTACGACGATTATCTCAAGGTCACGAAACAGAGCGACAAGGGCTTTTCGGGCCGCCTTCGCCTCGCGATCGAACTCGCCATCGCTGGCGTCGCCTGTTACGCCATGATGCGGCTTGGCCTGCCGCATACGACGGCGCTGGCGATTCCGGCGGTCAATGGCTTCGTCGTCGATCTCGGCATATTCTTTCTCGTCTTCGGCGCCTTCGTGATCGTCGCCGCCGGCAACGCGGTCAATCTCACCGACGGCCTCGACGGCCTCGCCATCGTGCCGGTGATGATCGCCGCCGGAACCTTCGGCATCATCGCCTATCTCGCCGGCAATGCGATTTTCTCGACCTATCTCGGCATTAATTTCGTGCCGGGCGCCGGCGAACTCGCGGTCGTCACCGGCGCGGTCATCGGCTCGGGTCTCGGCTTTCTCTGGTTCAACGCGCCTCCGGCCCAGATCTTCATGGGCGATACGGGTTCGCTGGCGCTGGGCGGCCTGCTCGGCACGGTGGCCGTCGCCGTCAAGCATGAGATCGTGCTCGGCATCGTCGGCGGACTCTTCGTCGTCGAGACCCTCTCCGTCATCGTGCAGGTGATCTCCTTCAAGCTGACCGGCAAGCGCGTCTTCAAGATGGCGCCGATCCATCACCATTTCGAACAGCTCGGCTGGTCCGAGCCGCAGGTCGTCGTGCGCTTCTGGATCATCGCCTTCGTGCTGGCGCTGATCGGGCTCTCGACCCTGAAACTGAGGTGATCATGATTCCGGTCACTGTCTTTGCCGGCCAGTCCGTCGCGGTCTTCGGCCTCGGCGGCTCGGGCTTCGTCACCGCGCAAGCCTTGGTCGCGGGAGGCGCGCGCGTAAATGTCTGGGACGATAATGAGCACGCGCGGGAGAAGGCGCGGGCCGCCGGGCTGCGCATCGAAAATCTCGCCAGCGCCGACTGGACGTCCTTTTCCGCGCTGATCCTTGCGCCCGGCGTTCCCCTGACGCATCCGGCGCCGCACTGGACCGTCCTCAAGGCGCGCGCGGCGGGGATCGAAGTCATCGGCGACATCGAGCTTTTCTGCCGCGAGCGCCGCAGATCGCGGGGGAACATTCCGATCAGATTGGAACAATCTGATCGAAAGAATACTCGGGCTTTGAATTAGGGCGATTTCTGATCGACCGAATGAAGCCATTCGGTCGAAGCGCTCAAGGCGCGCCCTTCGTCGCCATCACCGGCACAAATGGAAAATCGACCACCACCGCGCTCGTCGCGCATCTTTTCTCGACATTCGGCTTTCCCGTTGAAGTCGGCGGCAATATCGGCACGCCCATTCTGGCGCTGAACCCGCCTGACAACTCCCGCGTCCATGTCATCGAGTGCTCGTCCTACCAGATCGATCTCGCGCCTTCGCTCGATCCGTCCGTCGGCATCTTGCTCAACGTCACGCCCGACCATCTCGACCGGCATGGCACGATGGAGAATTACGCCGCCATCAAGGCGCGTCTCGTCCATGCCGCCGATCTTTCCGTCATCGGCGTCGATGATGCCTACACGCGCGCCATCGCCAATGAACTTCGCGTAGCGGGACGCAATGTGACGAAATCTCCGCGGCGGGGCAGGCGCTCGCCGATGGGATCGTCTTCGAGGGCGGAAGCCTCTGGCGTCAAGGCGGCGGCCGCTCGACCCTCATCGCGGATCTTTCCGGCATCGCCTCGCTGCGCGGCGCGCATAATGGCCAGAACGCCGCCGCCGCCGTCGCGGCGCTGGGGCCGCTCGGCCTCGATCATGCGCGCGTCGCGCAGGGGCTCGCCTCCTTTCCGGGGCTGGCGCATCGGCTGGAAGAGGTCGGCCGGCTCGGCAAGGTGCTGTTCGTCAATGATTCGAAAGCGACCAACGCCGACGCCGCCGAAAAGGCGCTGCTCTCGTTCAAAAACATCTTCTGGATCCTGGGGGGGCGCGCGAAGGCGGGCGGCATCGAGCCGCTGCGGCCTTTATTCGACAGGATCGTCAAGGGCTATCTGATCGGCGAGGCGAGCGAAGCTTTTGCTGAGACGATCGGCGACGCCTTTCCGGTCGCTTTCTGCGAAACGCTCGAAAAGGCGTTCCGCAGGCCGCCGCCGAGGCCGCAAAAGCCGCCGCCGAGGCCGCCGCGAGCGCGCTTCCCGACCCCGTCGTACTCCTCTCGCCGGCCTGCGCCTCCTTCGACCAGTTCCCCGATTTCGAGAAGCGCGGCGACCGCTTCCGCGATCTCGCCAAGCCTTGATAAACGAGGGCTGATCGACGCGCCCTGATGGCCGGGGCGCCGTCGCTGTCGGTCAGGAGAAGATGAAGCGGGAAGACCGCCGATTTTTCCGCTTGCTTTCAAGGCGTTCGTTAGGGCAGGCCAATGGGAAGGGATTGTCCTTTTTCGATTGCGCCTGCCGCCGCCATCGCCCGCTCCAGCGCGGCGAAGATAGAGGGCGCCCCCATCTGCGCCACGTTGAAGCGCATGAAGCCGGACGCCGACTGAGAGACGCTGAAAACGTCGCCGGGCGCCAGGACAACGTTTTCGCGCAAGGCGGCGCGGGCGATATCGGCTGCGTCGCGACCGTCGGGCAGGCCGCACCAGAGATAAAATCCGCCGCGCGGCATAATCCACGGGCGGACGCCCAAGGCCTCCAGTTTCGAGGCGGTCGCGCGCCGCGCGCTGGTCAGACGCCGGCGAAGCGCGTCGAGGTGCTTGCGATAGCTGCCGTCGCTCAAGGTGGCATGAATTAGTTCCGTCGCGACGGGGCTTGGGCCGCCGAAATTCGTTGCGACCTGAAGGTCGATCAGTCCCTCGATCCAGTCGGCGCGCGCCGCAACGTAGCCACACCGGATCGAGGCGGAAAGCGTCTTGGAGAAGCTGCCAATCCGGATCACGCGCGACAGCCCGTCGAGCGCGGCGAGGCGCGTCGACGGCTCCGGCTCGAAATCGGCGAAGATGTCGTCCTCGACGATCGCGACATCGGACGCCGCCGCCGCGCTGAGCAACCGGTGCGCCGTCTGCGGCGAGATCGTCGCGCCGGTCGGGTTGTGGAGCGCGGAATTGGTTATGTAGAGCCGGGGACGATGCGTGGCCAGCATCTCGGCGAACCTGGCGGGGTCGGGACCCGAGGAAGTATAGGGCACGCCGACGAGGGTCGCCTGATGGGTGCGCAGCAGCGCCTGGAAGTTGAAGTAGCAGGGGTCGTCGACCAGCACGACGTCGCCTGGCCGCAGGAACAGCCGGCAGATCAGATCGATCGCCCGCGTCCCCGATGAGGTCAGCAGGATTTGATCGGCGCCGGCGTCTATTCCCTCCGTCGCGAACTGGCGCGCAAGCAGCTGGCGCAGCTTCAGCGATCCGCGCGTGGGGCCATAGCCGGTGAGCACCGCATCATCGGCGCGGGCGAGACTACGGATGGCGCGCCGCAAGGCGGCGTTCGGCATCCAGTCGGCGGGGAGCCAGCCGCAGCCGGGCTTCAGTATCTCCGCGCCGGCGTCGAGCGACTGCCGCGATACCCATAAGGGATCGACGGCGCGATCGAGTCGGGGCTCGACCTCGGCGAGTGCGTGCGGCGGCAGCGCTCCCGCAACATAGAAGCCAGAGCCCGGCCGGGAGCGGATGACGCCCTCCGCCGCGAGGCGATCATAGGCCTCGACGACGGTCGAGGCGGAGACGCGCATCGTCGCGGCGAAACTGCGGATCGAGGGCAGCTTCTCGCCGGCGGTCAGCGTGCGGCTCGCCATCCGGCGGCGGATGGCCTCCATCACCTCTCCGGTTCGCGCACCGACGCCTTCCCTCATCGATCCACTCCGTTCCATACGTATTGCTCAACTAGCCCATACAGTTCGATATAACTGTATTGAACTGTCTCTGTCTTGACCACCGGCGACTGCGCTATCGACGCCTTTTTCAAGGGGGCGTCATGCAGCGGACGACGGACGGATGGGGCAGTGGGCTGCTCGGCGTGATCATATTCAGCGGTTCGCTTCCGGCGACGCGCGTTGCGCTCGGCGGCTTCACGCCGCTGTTCCTTACCTCCGCCCGGGCGGTGATAGCTGCGCTTCTCGGCGCCGCGCTGTTGGCGTTGCTGAAAGAAAAACGGCCTGCACGAAGCGATATCGTCTCGCTGGCGATCGTGGCGTCCGGCGTTGTAGTCGGTTTTCCGCTGCTGACGGCGCTGGCGCTCCAGCACATCACTTCGGCGCGATCGATCGTCTTTATCGGCCTGCTGCCGCTGGCGACCGCGATCTTCGGGGTGTGGCGCGGCGGCGAGCGCCCGAAGCCGGCCTTCTGGCTGTTCTCCACTACCGGCGCCGCCCTGGTCGCGGGTTTTGCACTGGCGCGGAGCGGCGCCGCCCCGCTCACGAGCGACCTGTTGATGGTCGCGGCCGTCTTGCTGTGCGGCCTCGGTTATGCGGAAGGCGCCGCCCTGTCGCGCCGGCTCGGCGGCTGGCAAGTCATTTCATGGGCGCTTCTTCTGGCGCTGCCGGTGATGACGCTTGTCGCGCTGGCGACCTTGCCGGGCGCGGCGAGCGACATTGGCGCGCCCGCCTGGGCGGGGCTCGCCTATGTGTCGGTGTTCAGCATGCTGGTCGGCTTCGTGTTCTGGTATCGCGGGCTGGCGCTCGGCGGCATCGCCGGGGTCGGTCAGTTGCAACTGCTCCAGCCCTTTTTCGGACTGGCGCTGGCCGGGACTCTCCTCGGCGAGCCCATCGCCTGGCGGATGATCGTGACGGCCGCGCTGGTCGCACTCTGCGTCGCGGGCGCAAAGCGTTTTGCGTGATCGCAAGGGATGGGATCAGGCGCCGACGCTATTACGCCAGCTCGATCCGCGCGCGATGGCCGGCGGCGCGGCGCCGGTCGCGCGTCAGCAGCGGCGTGTCGAGCGCCTCGGCCAGCGCGACCCAGGCGTCGTCTTGGTCCGTCAGATTGTTCCGCAACGCCCAGATGCGCGGCGACAGGAAATCATGCGGAGACCGCCGCAGGGGAAAGTCCGCGAGGTCGGCGAGGGCCAGGCCGCCGCGCGCGCCATCGATCTCGCCGCTCAAAGCGTCGACGACGATCGATCAATTGCGCGCGCGCGCGGCGCGCGGCGCTTCGGCCGGCGGCGTGGAAGGGGCCGTTTCCGTGCGGATGCGCAGGCGCGCCCGCAATTCATCAATCGTCGGCCGTTCCGCCGCCTGACGTATCTCGTTGAGCAGATAGTCGGATAACGACATGCCGGCCAGGGCGGCGCGCGATTTCAGCTGCCGATGCTGCGCCTCGGGACATTGCGGATCTGGACCATTGTTCCCATCCGGAGAGCATAGAACCATGTTCTTCACATGCCAATCGGACCGCTCGGGCATCGAACGATACTCCCGGCTTATTGAAGCCCGGACCCCGTCGGCTGCTTTCAGGGAGAGAAAGCCTCGATCTCGCGAAGCTGCGCGGCGACGAAATCGGCGAAGGCGCGCGCGGAGGCCTTCGCGGCCCGGCCGGCGGGCAGGATCACATGGATGTCTAACGTCCCGATCCGCCAATCCGGCAACAGCCGCACGAGGGCGCCGGCTTCAAGCTCGGCCTGCACGCTTCCCTCGCCGGTCGAGACGATCCCCAAGCCTGCGACCGCCGCCGCCGTCGCCGCTTCCGCCGCATCGACGACGAGGCGCCCCTGAACGCGAATGGTCATCGCCTTTCCATCCTTGCGGAATGACCAGCCTTCCGAACCGTGCCCAGCCGGTCCGATGATGAGCGCGTGAGCGCTGAGATCGGAAGGCGTGAGCGGCGTTCCCGCCCGGGCGAGATAGGCCGGGGCGGCGACGAGAACGCGCCGGACCGCGCCGATCCTGCGCGCGATGGCGGCGCTGTCGCGCAGCGTTCCAATGCGCACGGCGACGTCGACGGACTCGCCGACGAGATCATGTCGGGCGTCATCCAGCTTAAACTCGATGCGGAGCTTTGGATGTTGCTCGGTGAAGCGCGCAAGGCGCGGCATGATCGTTCGGATCGCAAAGGAGGGCGACGTCGCCACCTTCAACGCGCCGCGCAATTCGCCGGCGCCGCGCGCCGCATGATCGGCCTCGTCAAGAGCGGCGAGGATCGCCTCGGACCGCGCGAGATAGTCGGCGCCGGCCTCGGTGAGGGTCACGGCCCTTGTGCTGCGCGTCAGCAGCGCCGCCCCGACCTGCTTTTCAAGCGCCGCCACGATCCGGGACGCCGTCGGCTGCGTCACGCCCATCTCGCGCGCCGCGGCCGAGAAACTGCCGCTGCGGGCGACGCGCACGAAAAGCTGCATCGAGATGAACCGGTCGTTCATTCGGAAATCGCATAATTGATAATCGGATTTTCCGACTACCGCTAGACATTCGCATAGGCCAAATTGCGGCGGGCGAGCGGCCCGGCCTGAAGGCGGTCGGCCGCGTTGGGCCGGCCCTGAACCGGCATCAGGTCGAAGAAATGGTCGGGAGAGCAAATCATGGGAAACAAAATCGTCGCCGGCGCGCCATTTCCGCCGCTGCGGGCCACGGAACATCCACGGCGCCGAGGTCGTCCATTCCGGGCTGCGGGGCCCTGGACGCATCTTCAATTCAGGCGTTTTGCCGGATGCCCCATCTGCAACATCCATCTCCAGTCATTCATTGCGCGCCATGACGAAATCCGTGCGGCGGGCATCCGGGAGGTCGTGGTCTTTCACTCGTCCGACGCCGAGCTTCTGCCCTATCAGGGGCGCTTCCCCTTCGACGTCATCGGCGACCCCACAAAGGCGCTGTACCGGAAATATGGCGTCGAGAGCTCGATCTCGGCCTTCTTTTCCCTGAAAGCCTGGGCGGCTTCGCTGAAAGGGATTCTCAGGAAGGACAAGCCGGCGATGAACGCTGATGCCGAACGGCGGGATTCTCGGATTGCCCGCCGAATTCCTCATCGCGTCCGATGGGCTGGTGCGGGCGGTCCATTATGGAAGGCACGCCTATGACCAGTGGAGCGTCGATGAGCTTCTGGCGCTCAGCGACGCTTCAAGGGCGGCTGCTTAAGAGGGGCGTCTCCGTCGAGACGGTTTCATCGAGAGCTGCGCGCGGCGCGTCGCCTTTGCGACATTCGCCGCCCGTCGGGCGTCTCCCGAGGGCTTCCGGCTGGTCCGCAACTTGCCTGTCGCCTGTGAGACGTTCATTTTTGAGAAGGCGACCCCGATGGCGTTCACCTTTATCTGTCACGCCGGCGCCGTGAGCGAGGGGTGCATGGGCTTTTTTCAGGCCGGCCGCAAAAGCGTGCTGCTGGTCTGGCCGGCGGGCGGCGAGCTCAAGGCCTATCGCGGGCGCTGTCCGCATGCGGACATGCCGCTGGACGAGGCCAGCTTCAAGGATCAGACCGTCACCTGCCCGCATCACAACTGGGGCTTCGACTGCGCCAGCGGCAAATGCGTGACGCATCTCGTCCGCAACGCGCTGCACCCCTATGAGCTGCGCGTGGAAGGCGACGAGATTCAGGTCGACGTCGGACCGCTGAGGCCGGCGCGTTCGCTGGCGTAATCCGCCGGGAAGTCTCAGGAGGAGTGCCTCGGCGGGTGTGTGTGTAGCGGGTCATATCCCTCCACCCCGATAGCGTCAGCCACTTCTGGTTAGCGCCCATGACGGTCGTTTGGACGAACATTCGCCTCCCTTGAAAGCGGACATCGCAAGAGCTGAATCAAATGATCGCAGCGCTGCTGGACGCGCGTATATTTTAATCATGCGCTCTTTCGGTTTGGCTGAAACGCTGCACGGGCCCAGCGCTCGCATACGATGATGGCGAGATCCTCCTGCGGCAGTATCCGCAGCCGCTCGATATCCGGAGCCGTCGATAGATATTCCAACAGCTTCACGCGCGACGTATTCTTATGGGAACTCGTAGAAAAAGTCGCAGAGTTCGATTAGCGTATTGGCCTGCCCGCTGGGCTTTCGGATTTCGCCGAAGAAAGTCTCGGGGTAACGGCGATAGGCAGAGAGTTCGGCGTCGGATATTGGGCAGGTCGCCATAATATACTCGCCAGTTGCGAGTTCGTAACAGCCGAGCACTTCCTTGGTATCTTCACGGACTATCGCCTCATAAAGGCACCCAGGCACCTCCTGCCCATCTGTTGCCGGCACCATGTACCAGCGGCCGAACTGCAGCCGAAGCAAATCCCGCGCTTCCTGGAACTCGAGTTCCGGCATCTCGCCGTCGAAGGTCGATGGAATCTCGTAATGGGTCTGCATCGACTTCATGAGTGCGAACATTTCTTCATGCTTCGACCGTGATTCAAGGACGCCTTTGTAGCTGGAGTGCCTCGAATCCGGCCCAAAGTCAGAAATATGAAACCCGGTTGCAAGTAGTTGCATTCCTGCATCCGGAACGGCGAGGTTGCTGTGGAAAGGGTGATTGGTTACGAACACGTATGCGCTCGGCTTTTGAGTGCCGTCCGGGAAATTGCTCTTTTCGCTATAGCAAATCTGTTCTATTGCCGCCGATGGCCAGCCTTCGAAAGAAGTTACAACCTCCGGGACGTTGACCTCGATCATGACCACGCGCGGATGCATGGCTTTCTTGCCGAGCGCCTTGTTGAGCTTGTTGCCGACGCGCAGCCGTTTAAAGTCGTCAACTTCTTCGCTGCCTACGGAACGCTCGCGCGCCTTGACCTCGACGGAGAACAGCTTGCCGGTTTTGGGATAAAGCGCCACAAACTCGACGTGAGAAACCGTGCCGTCTCTTTCATTTTCGAATTCAAGCTCAAAGCCAGCTTTCAGAAAAGCCGCAGCGGCATAGGTTTCGAACAAAGCGCCGATGAAAGTATCCGACCGTGCGCTTTTGAGACGGTCGATATAGCCTTTGACGATATCGTTTCCTCCCTTTCCGGCATGGTGGGCGATCAGATAAATATTGTATGCGAGATTGACGAAGGCGCGTGTCGCGCCTGTCATCGGCGCGGAATAGATGTCGCCGCTTTTCGTGCCGAGACGGAGTAGTAAGTCCGATGCCTCATCGAACCATCGCACGATGCGATGACGGTTCTCAGGCAATTTTGCGCGCTCAGCTTCCAACCACTCTCTGCCGAGAAGGCCAAAGAAATGATCCCGGAGGAAAGTCGTGAAACGTTTTCCAAGCCTTTGAATAATACAGACGATCTCCAACCGCCACCAGTTGATGGTCTTTAAACTTGACCGCGATGATCGGACGGCCCAATCCCTGCTGCTGTTTGCGCCTGACACCAAGCGCCTTGATTTCCCTCAGGTGCTGTTCGAGCCCTTCGGAAACCCCCTCGGGCAACGGTGACTCGCCCGCGGCGAAGGCGCCATGGCATTTTTTATACTTCTTTCCGCTGCCGCAGGGGCAGGGTTGATTTCTTCTAGGTCGCGTTGACAAATAGGATTCCCATTTTGTCAGGGTTCTGATTCAAGGTGGCTTTCGGAAGGAGGCGGGCTTGATTCGGGGATTGATGTCGGATGAGGAATGGGCGTGCTTTGAGCCGTTCGTCACGGTTCGCGGCGCGCATAGCGGGCGACGGCCGAAGGACCACCGCCTTGTTCTCGATGGGATTTTCTGGATCGCTCGCACCGGAGCGCAGTGGCGCGACCTGCGCGAGCATTTCGGCAAGTGGTCGTCGGTCTATCGACAGTTCCGGCGCTGGACGCTCGCCGGATTATGGGAACTCCTGCTGGAAGCTCTGAACGAGACCGAGGGCGTCGGCGAGAGCGTCCAGATGATCGAACTCGACCATCATCCGGGCGCATCAATGCGCCGCCGGCGCTAACGGGGAACTCCGCATCAGGGTCTTGGGCGCTCAAGAGGTGGCTTCACGACTAAAATTCACCTCCGCACGAACGGCGCAGGATTGCCGATAGCCGCAAAGATCACCGCGGGCGAGGTCTCGGATTATTCGGGCTTTGACCCCTTGATGGAAGCGGAAGGGCCGGAGGCCGAAGAGGTGCTCGCCGATTGCGGCTATGATTCTGATCATATTCGTAAAACATTGGCGAAAACGGGCGCCGCGCCGGTCGTTCCCACGCGCCGGAACCGCAAGGTCCAAATCCCCGTCGACGGCTACATCTACGCCTTGCGCAACCGCATCGAGCGCTGCTTCAACAGCTCAAGAATGCGCGAAGGCTGGCGACCCGATACGACAAAACCGCAGCCAGCTATCTCGGCTTCGTCCATATCACATCAATCCGGCTATGGATCCGCACATTTGTCAACAGAACCTAATCCGATCCATGTGCTTGCGTCATTCGCGGCCGGTTCGTCCACCATCATCGATACTATCACGAGGATGATCCCTGATTCTCGGTAGTATAAGCAATTTTCGGCCGCACGGGTCCTTCAGGTGCAAGCACCGGGCTGTCGTACACCAATTCCTTCGCTACTCAGCGCGGGAATGAAATTCGTTGACAAAGCGGTTCGTTAATCTCGGCTTTTCTAAGTGTACCGCTCTAAAGCACTCCGTCCGCTCCCGGCCCGTGGCTGTCAACCAGGCTGATATTGAGGAATGGCAATCGCCCCTAGCAAATCGTTAACCAAAACGCGACAAAGTCGCTCCTGTTTGAAACCCGGGGACTTAAAGCAATGGCGTCGCGCACGGAACGATCGGCTCTGGCCAATTGGTGGTGGACGGTTGACCGCTGGATGCTCGCCGCCGTGGCGACGCTGATCGTGCTTGGCCTCGTCCTCACCATGGCGGCGAGCCCGCCCGTCGCCGAGCGCCTCGGCCTGCCGCTGTTCCATTTCGTCGACCGGCAGGCGCTTGCCTTCGTCCCGACCATCGCCGTGCTGATTCTGACCTCCTTCCTGTCGCCAAGGCAGGTGCGCCGCACCGCGCTCCTCGTTTTCATCGTCTCGATGGCCCTCATCATCGCCGCGTTGCTGTTCGGCCATGAGGTCAAGGGCTCGCGGCGCTGGATCTTCGGCATCCAGCCGTCGGAATTTTTGAAGCCCGCCTTCGTCATTCTCGCCGCCTGGGCCTTCGCCGAGGGCGGCAAGCGCAGGGACGTGCCGGGCAATCTCCTGGCGCTTCTGCTGCTGCCGCTGACCGTCGTCCCGCTGATCCTGCAGCCCGATTTCGGCCAGACGATGCTCGTCTGCGTGGTCTGGGCGACGCTGTTCTTCATGGCGGGCCTGCACTGGTTCTGGGTCGTCGGCATTGGCGGGGCCGGCTTCGGCGGGGTGCTGCTCGCCTATAAATTCGTGCCGCATGTGCGCGCGCGCATGATCAAATTCCTCGATCCCGCCGCTGGCGGGGGCATCGTCGACACCTTCCAGGTCGATACCGCGCTTGGCAGCTTTCTCTCCGGCGGCTGGTTCGGCAAGGGGCCGGGCGAAGGCACCGTCAAGCGCATCCTGCCCGACGCCCACACAGATTTCATCTTCGCCGTCACGGCCGAGGAATTCGGCATCGCCGCCTGCCTCTTCATCCTGACGATCTTCGCCTTCGTCGTGCTGCGCGGCCTCGTCATGGCCTCGCGCAACAGCGATCCCTTCTGCCGCTTCGCCAGCGCCGGCCTCGTCATGATGTTCGGCATCCAGAGCGCCATCAACATGGCGGTCGATCTGCATCTGATGCCGGCCAAGGGCATGACCTTGCCCTTCATCTCCTACGGCGGCTCCTCGCTCGTCTCGCTCGCGCTCGGCATCGGCTTTCTGATCGCTGTGACGCGGAAGCGCCCGGGCGCGCGCATCTTCGCCGAGAACGCGCGGAAAGAGCGCTACGCATGAATCGCCCCATCCTGCTGGCGGCGGGGGGCACGGGCGGCCATCTCTTCCCCGCCGAGGCCTTGAGCAACGCGCTTGGCGCGCGCGGCTACGCCATCGAACTCCTCACCGATTCGCGCGCCGAAAAATACGGGGCTGCTTTTCCGGCCCGCGCCATCCATATCGTGCCTTCCGCGACGCCGCGCACGAGCGGCCTTCTCGCCCGCGCCGCCGCCGCCTTCGCCCTGGCGCGGGGAACGCTCGGCCGCGCGCAGCCTGATCCGGAAAATCCAGCCGCTCGCCCTCGTCGGCTTCGGCGGCTATCCGAGCGTGCCGCCCGTGCTGGCGGCGACGCATCTTGGCGTGCCGACCGTGATCCATGAGGGCAACGCCGTGATCGGCAAGGCCAATCTTTTCCTCGCCCGCCGCGTCGACGCCATCGCCAAGGGCTTCGCCGATCTCGGCGGCCTCAAGCCCGGCCTCGCCGGCAAGACGTTCCTCACCGGCGATCCCGTGCGGCCCATGGTCATCGAGGCGGCGAAAATTCCCTTTCCCGATTTTTCCGGCGGCAAGCTGCGGCTCCTCGTCACCGGCGGCTCGCAGGGCGCGCGGATCATGTCGGACATCGTCCCCGCCGCGATCGAACTGCTGTCCCCTGAGGCGCGGAAGAATCTCATCGTCACGCAGCAGGCGCGCGGCGAGGATGAGGCGCGCGTGCGCGAGGCCTACGCCCGCCTCGGCGTCGAGGCCGAGGTGAAGTCCTTCTTCTCCGATCTGCCGCTGCGCATCGCGGGCGCGCATCTCGTCATCGGCCGCGCCGGCGCCTCGACCGTCTCGGAGCTTGGCGTCATCGGCCGCCCGGCCATTCTGGTCCCGCTGCCGCATGCGCTGGATCAGGATCAGGCCGCCAATGCGCGGCAATTCGCCTTGAGCGGGGCGGGGACCATCATCGACCAGAGCGCATTTTCGCCGCAATGGCTGGCCAATGCCTTGAGGCACGCGCAAGACGATCATGCCGGCCTCGCGCAGCGCGCCGCGGCGGCGAAAGGCGCAGGCATCGCCGACGCCGCCGATAGGCTCGCAGACCTCGTGCTCCGCGTGGTCGCCCAAAAAGACACGGCGTAAAAAGAGAAAAAACCAAAACGATGAAGCTTCCGCAGGAACTCGGCCCCATTCATTTCATCGGCATCGGCGGCATAGGCATGTCTGGCATAGCCGAGGTGCTGCTCAATCTCGGCTATTCCGTGCAGGGCTCGGACGCCGCCGAGAACGCCAATGTTCTGCGCCTGCGCAAGAAGGGCGCGATCGTCCATGTCGGCCACCGGCCCGAAAATCTCGGCGACGCCGAAGTCGTCGTGGTTTCGACGGCGATCAAGCGCGACAATCCCGAGCTCGTCCACGCCCGAGAATCAGGCTCCCCGTCGTGCGCCGCGCCGAAATGCTGGCCGAACTGATGCGCCTCAAGCAAAGCGTCGCCATCGCCGGGACGCATGGCAAGACGACGACGACCTCGCTCGTCGCGACCCTGCTCGAGGCCGGCAATTTCGATCCGACCGTCATCAATGGCGGCATCATCAACGCCTATGGCACCGATTCGCGACTCGGGCCGGCGACTGGATGGTGGTCGAGGCCGACGAGAGCGACGGCACATTCCTGAAGCTGCCGGCCGATGTCGCCGTCATCACCAATATCGACCCCGAGCATCTCGATCATTTCGGCACCTTCGACGCCATCAAGAAAGCCTTCCGCGCTTTCGTCGAGAACATCCCGTTTTATGGCTCCGCCGTGATGTGCTCGATCATCCGACCGTGCAGGAGCTCGTCGGCCAGATCGAGGCCGGCGCATCATCACCTATGGCGAAAATCCGCAGGCCGACGTGCGGCTCGTCGACATCGACCTCTCGGCCGCATCTCGCGCTTGAGCGTCATCATCCGCGACCGCAAGACAGGTCGCCAGACGACGATCGAAAAGATTCTGGTGCCGATGCCGGCCATCACAACGCGCTGAACGCCACCGCCGCGATCGCCATCGCCAATGAGCTCGGCATGAGCCCGGACCAGATCCGCGGCGCGCTGGCGGGCTTTGGCGGAGTCAAGCGGCGCTTCGCCCACGGCGAATGGAACGCGCCATCATCTTCGATGATACGGTCATCATCCTGTGGAGCTCGGCGCGTGCTGCGCGCGGCCCGCGCGTCGACGAAGGGCCATGTCATCGCCATCGTGCAGCCGCATCGCTACACGCGCCTTGCGAGCCTCTTCAATGAATTCGCGGCCTGTTTCAACGACGCCGATACGGTCATCGTCGCCGATGTCTACGCGGCGGGCGAAGCGCCGATCGCGGGCGCCGACCGCGATACCTCATCACCGCGATCAAGGCCCATGCGCACCGTCAGGCGCTGGCCCTGCAATCGCCCGCCGATCTCGCCGCCATGATCCGCGAACTGGCCAAGCCCGGCGACTATGTCGTCTTCCTGCGGCGGCAACATCACCCAATGGGCCTATGCGCTGCCCGGCGAACTCGCCGCGGGCGCGGCTTAAAAACCCTTCTCCCGCAAGCGGGAGAAGGCAGCCTCTCGAATCAGCGAGGGCGGAGAGGGCCGAAGTCAGGCGTTTCAAACGGACAGCATCATGGCCTTCCCCGACATCACCCCCGCCCTCCGCAAAGCCATGCCCGATCTGCGCGGGACCCTTCAGCCCAACGTCCCGCTCGCCCCGCTCACATGGTTCAAGACCGGCGGCCCGGCGCAGGTCCTGTTTGAGCCAGCCGACGAGGCGGACCTTTCCTATTTTCTCCAGCGGCTCGACGCCGCGCACGAAGTCCTCGCTCTCGGCGCGGGCTCCAATCTTCTGCTGCGCGACGGCGGCTTCGCGGGCGTCGCGATCCGCCTCCGCGAGGGGTTTGAAAAAATCGCCATCGACGGCCTTAACGTCGAGGCCGGCGCGAGCGCCCGCGATATGAAAGTCGCGCTCCATGCCGCCAGGGCCGGCGTCGGCGGCCTCTCCTTCCTGCGCGGCATTCCGGGCTCGATCGGCGGCGCGCTGCGCATGAACGCCGGCGCCTATGGGTCCGAGACCAAGGATCGCCTCGTCGCCTGCCGGGGGATCGACCGCGCCGGAAACATCGTCACATTCTCCAACGCCGACATGGGCTTCACCTACCGCCACAGCGGCGTCGCCCCCGACATCATCTTCACCCATGCGACATTCGCCGGCGTCCCCGGCGATCCGGCGACGCTCGCTGCCGAGATGAACGAGATCACCCGCGCGCGCGGCGAGAGCCAGCCGGTCAGCGCCCGCACCGGCGGCTCGACCTTCAAGAACCCGCCCGGCCGCAAGGCCTGGGAGCTGATCGACGCCGCCGGCTGCCGCGGCCTCGTCATCGGCGACGCGCAAATCTCCGAACTCCACTGTAATTTCCTCATCAATCGCGGAAATGCCACAGCGGCCGATCTTGAGGCGCTCGGCGAGACGGTGCGGGCGCGGGTGCTGGAAACCAGCGGCGTGACGCTGGAGTGGGAGATTTTAAGGGTGGGCCTCGCCTGAGGGCGCAAACAAGCCCGGCCATGACGATTGGCGCCAAAGTGAAGCTCAAGGCGGAATCCGCCCGAAATCGGGCGATCAGACTTCGCTGCGCTGCAATCGTGTCTTTTTCCAATTGCGCCGTGTGGCGCCGCGTTTTCGGGGGTGTTTCACGTGAAACAGCCGGCGAAAATGGCCTGTTTCGGCAACCCCCGCATCCCGTTTCGCCAAGGCCGGCGGGCGGCAAAACTGTTTCACGTGAAACTTTTTTGACCGATCGCGGCCCGGTTCCTTACATCGCGCGCGACCGCCATCTTACACGCGACGAATCCGCGAAAGTGGGATTGGGCCGCCAAAACCCTTCCCGCCGTGCGCGCCTTGACATGAGGCCGTCGCGCCACGATAGCCATGTCGTGACCAATTTTCCCCGCCAGCCGGCCGCCCCGCGCGCGCGCGGCGCGGCTTTCCAAACCTCCGACCGGGCCTGATCCATGGGTTTCAAATGCGGCATCGTCGGCCTGCCGAACGTCGGCAAGTCGACCCTTTTCAATGCGTTGACGCAAACCGCGGCGGCGCAGGCGGCCAATTACCCGTTCTGCACCATCGAGCCGAATGTCGGCGACGTCGCGGTGCCCGATCCGCGCATCGAACAGCTCGCCAAAATCGCGGGCTCGAAGGAAATCATACCGACGCGCCTCACATTCGTGGATATTGCCGGCCTCGTGCGCGGCGCCTCTAAGGGTGAGGGGCTCGGCAATCAGTTCCTCGCCAATATCCGCGAATGCGACGCCATCGCCCATGTCGTGCGCTGCTTCGAGGATAGCGACATCACCCATGTCGAGGGCAAGATCGCGCCGGTCGACGACATCGAGACGGTCGAGACTGAATTGATGCTATCGGACCTCGACAGCCTTGAGCGGCGTGTGATCGCGCTCGAAAAGAAAGCCAAGGGCGCCGACAAGGAGGCCAAGGAAACGCTCGATCTGGTGCAGCGCTGCCTCGCCTTGTTGCGCGAGGGCAAGACCGGCCCGCCTCGTCGAAGTCAAGCCGGAAGAGATGAAGCTTTTCAATGGCTTGGGTCTCTTGTCGTCGAAGCCCGTGCTCTATGTCTGCAATGTCGAGGAGGCCGCGGCCGACGCCGGCAATGGTTTTTCCCGCGCGGTCGAGGCGCGCGCCAAAGAGGAGGGCGCCGTCGCGGTCGTGGTCTCGGCGAAGATCGAGAGCGAGATCGCCGTGCTGCCGGAAGACGAGCAAAAAGAATACCTTGAGGCCGTCGGCCTCAGTGAGCCGGGCCTCAACCGGGTGATTCGCGCCGGCTACGGCCTGTTGCGGCTGATCACCTATTTCACCGTCGGCCCCAAGGAGGCGCGCGCCTGGACGATTCCCGAAGGGACGCGGGCGCCGCAGGCGGCGGCCGTGATTCACACGGATTTCGAAAAAGGCTTCATTCGCGCCGAAACCATCGGCTATGATGATTTTGTGGGCAATAACGGCGAAGCCGGGGCGCGCGAGGCCGGAAAATTCCGGCTTGAGGGGAAGGAATATGTGGTCGGGGACGGAGACGTTCTGCATTTCCGCTTCGCGAACTGAGCGGCGCGCACGCCTGAGGCGGCGGCCGTGACGGACTGCCTCGACACGGCGCCGCCGACCTTCGACGCGGCGTTTTTGCGGCGGCTCGACGATCTTTTCCGCTGGCGGCGCGACGTCCGCCGCTTCAAGACGGATTCGGTCTCGATCGCCGTGATCGAGGAGCTTTTGCGGATCGCCGCGCATTCGCCGTCGGTCGGCAATAGTCAGCCCTGGCGCTTCGTCAGCGTCGAGAGCGCCGAGCGGCGGGCGGCTGTGATCGCCAATTTCAATCTCTGCAATGCGGCCGCGCTCGAGGCCTATCAGGGCGAGCGCGCCGCCCTTTACGCGCGCCTCAAACTCGCGGGCCTGCGCGAGGCGCCTGTGCATCTCGCCGTATTCTGCGATCATGCGACGCAGGCCGGCGGCGGGCTTGGCCGCAAAACCATGCCGGAAATGCTGGATTATTCCGTCGTCGCGGCGGTCCACACTTTCTGGCTCGCGGCGCGCGCCCAGGGCCTTGGCGTCGGCTGGGTCTCGATCATTGATCCGCTTGACGTCGCGCGCCGCCTCGACGCGCCCGAGAGCTGGAAGCTCATCGCCTATCTCTGCGTCGGCCGCCCCGAGGAGGAGCACATCGACCCAGAGCTTGAGCGGTGCGGTTGGCAGGCGCATGAGGCGCAGAGCGCCGCTCTGCACCGGCGCTGATCCGAAGGTCCAGCGCGCCGGCGCTCAAATTTTCGCCGCCGCCTGCGCCGCAATAGTCAAGCCACGCTCAAGCATGGTCTTCAGCTGAACATTTCCGGTTTTCGCGACGAATATGTAACGATTTCCGCGCGCCTGCGAAATAGGATTGAGGCGTCAATCCTGGCGCCAATTGCTGATCAGGTTGGACAAGACGCGTAGCCTCGCAACAAACCTTGCGGATGGCGTGGATCTATTTGCGCTCTAAATTCGTTATTTAGCGTTGGCAGCGCGACCAGGAATGCCGTCGGGATGCCGGCGAACAAGAAACCTGATCAAAATTTGATGGAGGATTTCAATGTCAAAACGCTTGCTCACCGCAGCCCTCGTAACCGCCGCCGTCCTCTTCGCCGCGACCGCCGAAGCGAAACACATGATGCAGGTGGAAATGGTCAAGTCGCAGGAGGTCACGATGACCGACGGCAGCAAGGCCACGGTCTATGTCGTCAAGATGAATGGCCACACGATGGTCGCCATCCCGGAAGACAAGATTCCCGACGCGCTGCATCAGCAGCTCTTCACCGTGGGGAAATAGCCGCGGCTGGCCGCAAGCCTCAATTGCCGAAATCAATCAGAGGCGCGGCGGCTTTCGCTGCGCCTTTTTGATTCGCGCCGCCGCGTCAATTGTCCAGGAAGCTGCGCAGCTTGCGCGAGCGCGAGGGGTGCTTCAGCTTGCGCAACGCTTTGGCTTCGATCTGGCGAATGCGTTCGCGCGTGACCGAGAATTGCTGGCCGACCTCCTCCAGCGTGTGATCGGTGTTCATGCCGATGCCAAAGCGCATGCGCAGGACGCGCTCCTCGCGCGGCGTCAGCGAGGCGAGCACGCGCGTCGTCGTCTCGCGCAGATTGGACTGGATCGCGGCGTCGATCGGTAGGATCGCGTTCTTGTCCTCGATGAAATCGCCGAGATGCGAATCTTCTTCATCGCCGATCGGCGTTTCGAGCGAGATCGGCTCCTTGGCGATTTTCAGCACCTTGCGCA
The DNA here is from genome assembly GCA_963767805.1 of uncultured Alphaproteobacteria bacterium. GTDB lineage: Bacteria > Pseudomonadota > Alphaproteobacteria > Rhizobiales > Beijerinckiaceae > Methylocapsa. The sequence continues at coordinate 70,234 of CAVYFP010000037.1, forward strand.
CTTTTTCGAGCGGCATGGCGAGCTTTTCGGCGAGTTCCTCAGGGGTCGGCTCACGGCCGATCTCATGCAGCATCTGCCGAGATGTCCGCACGATCTTGTTGATCGTCTCGATCATATGGACCGGAATGCGGATGGTGCGCGCCTGATCGGCGATGCTGCGGGTGATCGCCTGCCGGATCCACCAGGTCGCATAGGTGGAGAATTTATAGCCGCGCCTGTATTCGAATTTATCGACCGCTTTCATGAGGCCGATATTGCCTTCCTGAATAAGATCCAGGAATTGCAGGCCGCGATTGGTGTATTTCTTGGCAATGGAGATGACCAAGCGAAGATTGGCCTCGACCATTTCCTTCTTGGCCTGGCGCGCTTCGCGCTCGCCCTTCTGCACCATATGGACGATCTTGCGGAATTCCTGGATTTCGAGCCCGGTCTCGGTGGCAAGGCCGTGAATCTCGTTCAGGAGTTCCTTGATGGCGTCCTTGGCGCTGGCGACGAAATCTTTCCAGCCCCGCCCGCCAAGCTTCGAGACGCGCAAAAGCCACTTCGGGTCGAGTTCCGAATTCTGGTAATTCTTGAGAAAGTCCTCGCGGGTCACGCCGCAGCCCTCGGCGAGGCGCAAGAGCCGCGTCTCAAGGCCGATCAGGCGCTTGTTGATGTCATAAAGCTGCTCGACGAGCGCCTCGATGCGGTTCGGATTGAGCGAGAGCGATTTGACGTCGGCGACGATCTCCTTCTTGAGCGTCTTGTATTTGCGCTCCTGGGAAGGCGTCAAAGTCTCGTTTTTGAGCTTGTTCTCGACGTTCTGGTCCTGCAGGCGGCGCAGTTTCTTATAGGCGTCGGCCACGCGGTCGAAAGTGTCCAGAACCTTCGGCTTCAATTCCGATTCCATCGCCGACAGCGAGACGGAATTCTCCATATCGTCTTCTTCGTCGAAGGCGTCTTCGGGAATCGGCGGATCAAGGCCTTCTTCGCCGGCCGGGCGCAGGCGGCCCGGCGGATTGATCGGCGCCGTCGCGGGCGCGGCCTGCTGGGCCGCGAGGGCTTCCGCCGCGCCCGGCGCCGTCATGTCGATCTTCGGCGTATTGCGCCCGTCCGGACCCGCATAAGTCGCTTCGAGATCGATGATGTCGCGCAGCAGAACCTTGCTGTCGTTCAGTTCGTCCCGCCAGATGATGATCGCCTGAAACGTCAGCGGGCTCTCGCAGAGCCCGGCGATCATCGCCTCGCGGCCGGCCTCGATGCGTTTGGCGATGGCGATTTCGCCTTCGCGCGACAATAGCTCGACGGAGCCCATCTCGCGCAGATACATGCGCACAGGATCGTCGGTGCGGTCGGCCGGCTCCGACGAGCGGATCGCGACCGCCTTCGGTTGCGCGACCTCGACGAGGTCGCCGCCTTCGGCTTCCTCCTCCTCGGCGGCTTCCTCGCCTTCGCCTTCCTCGTGCTCCTCGGTCTCGACGACATTGATGCCCATTTCGTTGAGCATCGCCAGAATATCTTCGATCTGCTCCGAATTGACCTCTTCGGACGGCAGCACGGCGTTTAATTCGGCATAGGTGACGAAGCCGCGCTTTTTGGCGGCCTTGATCATCCGCTTGACGGCGGCGTCCGACAGGTCGAGCAGGGGGCTGTCCACGGTTTCCACCGCGCCGCCTTCCGCCTCGGTCTTCTCGCTGTCCTTTTTCGCCATCAAGGGCCTCCGCCTTTACAATTCATTCGACTGACTTCCGGCCGGCGTTCGGCCGGTTCCGCGCCTGAAAACGCGCCTCAGAGCCTGACTGCGCCTCACTTTAAGGCATCCGACCCGACAAATTTTGGAAGATGAACGAGATTTAAGCCTTATCTATTAAAGACTCGACCCGCCGGCGCGGCCAGATCGCCATCAATCAGCCTTCGCCTTTCCGGGCGATGGATTGGCGACGAGGTCGTGATCGATATGACTGAACCAATTCCTGAAACCGCGAATGTTCGTCAAGCCGCCACTGCGGGATTGACCTCAAGTTTTGTCAATCGAACGTCATTTCCAGAACCAGATGAGGCTCGGCGATGACATTAAGAGCCTCTGCCGCCGGACGTCGTCCGCAGCTTCAGCTCCCTTCCTTGTACATGACCAAATTTGCGGGAGTCAAAACCCGCCGTCACAAAGTCCCGCCCGACTGGCCGGAGGATGCGCCAAATCCTTCTATTGTCGCCTCCGTCCCGCCCAGCGCCAGCACTTGCTCCTGGATATCCTTGAGACGCGCCAGATTGGCGTCGCTTGGATCCTGAGCGAGAGCGAGCTCGGCCAGATTCATATCCTTATGTAACGTGCGGGCGCGCCGATGCAAGGTCAGCGCCTGCCTTAAGACTTCCTCGGCATCGACCTCAGCCGAACTGCTCTTTAGGTAAAAATGCGTCGAATGTGCGGCCAGGGCGTCAAGCCGTTGCACAATCGACGTAAATCCCGCCTCCTTGGCGGCGCGCCGGATCTCTTCTCCATTGACGGGGGCGGTGCTCGCGCGGTCGAGCAGAATGTCGCGCAGGGCGTTCGCCTCGGCATTGGAGAACTCGATCTCCGCGACCTCCTCGAGATAGCGCTCAAGCAGCCCGGGGTGATTGAGCAAGAGCAGCAGAATCAGCGCTTCGCGCGGCAGCAGGCTGGATGTTCCGGCCTGAAACAAAGGCGATTTCGAAAGCGCGGCGCTGGCCACCGGCGGGGCGCGGTCGGCGCTGTCGCGCGCCCATTCGACGCCGCGCCGCCGGCCGAAAGCCGCCGCCTCGCCGCGCTTTTCGCGCCGCTGCGGCTGGCTCTCGCGGCGCTGGCCGAACAGCTTCGAGAGCCGCTCCTTGAAATCATCCCTGTAATAGCGCCGCAGCGTCTCGTCGGTGATTTCCTGCGCGATGTCGCGCAGGCGCCGCTCAAGCCCGGCGCGCCGTTCCGGCGTCGCGAGATCCTGCGTCTCGGTCTCCCGTTGCCAGATCAGATCGGCCATGGCGGGGCCTTTGGAGAGGCGCTCGGCCATGGCCGGCGCGCCGCCGGAGCGGATGAGATCGTCCGGGTCCTGCCCCTCGGGGAGCAGCGCGAAGCGCAGGGATCGCCCCGGCCCGATCAGCGGCAGCGCCATGTCGATCGCGCGATAGGCCGCCTTGCGCCCGGCCCTGTCGCCGTCGAAGCAGAGAATCGGCTCCTCCGCCATCTTCCACAAAAGGGCCGCCTGATCGGGCGTCAGGGCGGTGCCGAGCGTCGCGACCGTTTCGGCAAAGCCCGCGCTCGCCATGGCGATGACGTCGATATAGCCCTCGACGACGATGACCCGCCCCGACGCATGCGCGGCCTTGCGGGCGAGATGGTGATTGTAAAGCACCGCGCCCTTGTGAAAGAGCGGCGTCTCCGGCGAATTCAGATATTTGGCGGCGACGTCCTTTGCCAGCGCGCGGCCGCCGAAGGCGATCGGGCGGCCCGGAGCGGTCGGCGATCGGAAACATGATCCGGTCGCGAAACCTGTCATAGGGGACGGCGATCTCCTCGCCATGGATCAGGAGCCCGGCCTCGATCATCGTCTCTTTGGCGACGCCCCTGGCGGCGAGATGGTCGCGCAGCGCGAATTTCTCGGGCAGGGCGTAGCCGAGGCGGAACTGCTTTTGCGCGTCGATCGCGATCCCGCGCTGGGCGAGATAGTCCCGCGCCACGCGCCCGGAGACGCCATTGAGCGTCGCTGCGAAAAAATCCGCCGCCATGTCCAGCGCTTCGTGCAGGCCGGCGCGCCGCCCTTCCTGCGCCTCCGCCTCGGGGGAACTGCGCGGCAGGGGCAGGCCCGCCTCGCCCGCAAGGCGCTCCACCGCCTCGGGAAAGGTCAGCCCCTCGGTCTCCATCACAAAGTCGAAAATATTGCCGTTCTTGCCAGCCGACAGGTCGAACCAGGCCATTTTCTGGTCGTTGACGAAAAAGGACGGCGTCTTTTCGGCGTTGAAAGGCGACAGGCCCTTCCATTCGCGCCCCGCCTTGACCAGCTTGACGCGCCGACGCACCACGTCGGACACGGGAAGCCGGGCCTTGACGTCGTCGAGAAAGGAGGGCGGAAAGCGCATCTTCGTGTTTTCGCGGATTTTCTGCATGCCGGTCGACGAATCCGGACTTATCCCCGCCATCCACAGGGCGGAAGCCGGGACGGTCTCCCAAACCCTTGCGGCGGGGACGCCGCCGGCGTCGCTCCACGCAAGCTAGGTCCGCCCGTTCGCAACCTATATATAGCGTGATTCACATCGGGCGTCCGGCTTCGATTCGGCCGCGCTTCAGCTCTTGGGAAAAGGCCGCAGGATGAGCAAGGCCGCGCGATTTTTCGAGATGAAGCGGGCAGGGGCGAAAATCGCCGTCCTCACCGCCTATGACGCCCCCACCGCCCGGGCCGAGGCGGCGGCGGGCGTCGACATCATACTGGTCGGCGATAGCGTCGGCGTGAACATGCTCGGCTACGCCAGCGAGCGCGAGGTGACGCTGGCCGACATGCGCCACCATATCGCCGCTGTGCGCCGCGGCGCGCCCGAGGCGACGATTATCGGCGACCTGCCGTATCAGACCTATGATTTGCCGGCGGCGGCGCTCGCCAATGCGCGGGAACTCGTCGCCGCCGGCGCCGATATCGTGAAATTCGAAGGCGCGCATCTGGCGATTCTGGAGGCGCTCGCGGCGGCCTCGATCGAGGTCTGCTGCCATCTGGGCCTGGAGCCGCAGACCCATCTCGAAAAGCGCGTGAAAGGACGCTCGGCGCAGGAGGCTTTGAAGGCTGCTCGCCGATGCGATGGCGCTCGACGCGGCGGGAATGAAGCTGCTCCTCCTCGAAATGATTCCCGAAGAGGTCGCCGCCGAGGTGACGCGGGCGGTGAAGGCTCCGACGATCGGCATCGGCGCCGGGCGCAAGACCGACGGTCAGGTGCTGGTCATCACCGATGTCTTGGGGTTCGGCGCGAAAAACTTCCGGCACAACCGGCGTTATGCGGAGGTCGGCGCGTTGGTCGCGGAAACGGCGCGCGCCTATGTCAGCGACGTTCATGGCGGCGCCTTTCCGGCCGAGGAGAACCTCACGCATATGGCGGCGGAGGAACTGGCGCTTTTTTTGCGGCGGGACGCGCCGGGCGGATCAGCCTAGAGCGGGACGAGAAAAAGTGCGAGCACTTTTTCGCCCGCATCCCGCTCTAAGCTATTGGAATCGATCACGTTCATGATTTTGGATCGATTCGATCCAAAATCATCGTGATCTAAGCGGCGAGCTTGGCCTTGACCAGCGCGCTCGCTTTCGCAAAATCCATGCGGCCGGCATATTTGGCTTTCAGCGCGGCGACGACCTTGCCCATGTCCTTGATCGATGCGGCCCCCGTTTCGGCGACGGCCTCCGCGACCGCCGCTTCCACCGCCGCCTCGTCGAGCGGCTCCGGCAGAAAGCCGCGGATGATGGCGATTTCCTCGGCCTCCTGCGTCGCGAGGTCGGCGCGTCCGGCCTTTTCGTAGATCTCCAGCGATTCCTGACGGCTTTTCACCATCTTCTGCAGCAGGGCGAGAATGTCGTCGGCGCCCACCGTCTTGCCGGAGCCGCGCGCCTCGATGTCTCTGTCCTTCAGCGCCGCGGTGATCATGCGGATCGTGTCGACGCGGCGCTTTTCGCCGGCCTTCATCGCAAGCTTCAGCTGGCTCGTGAATTGTTCGCGCATGATTTCATTGCCTTTTCTTCACGAGAATTGACGTTCGCCCAAGGCGCCTCTAGCTTCGCGCCGTCCTGAGCCCCAGATAGGCCTGAACAGACGGAGGCCGCCCCGCGGGGCGGCGAGCGCATGGGTGTAGAGCGAGCATGACGCAGGATCAAGAAAAAGCGCCGGGTTTCTGGCAGGCGCCCCGCGCGAGCGCGCTGCTCGTGCTCGCCGACGGCCTCGTCCTTGAGGGGACCGGGCTCGGCGCGACGGGCGAAGCCGTGGGCGAGGTCTGCTTCAACACGGCCATGACCGGCTATCAGGAGATCCTCACCGATCCCTCCTACGCCGGGCAGATCGTCACCTTCACCTTTCCGCATATCGGCAATGTCGGCTCCAATGACGATGACATCGAGACGGCGAACCGCGCGGCCAGCGCCGGCGTTCGCGGCGTCGTCATCCATGCGCCGATCACGAACCCCTCCAACTATCGTTCGACCCGGCATTTCGACGCCTGGCTGAAAAGCCGGGGCGTCATTGGCCTTTGCGGCATCGACACGCGGGCGCTGACGACGCGCATTCGCGAGCGCGGCATGCCGAACGCCGTGATCGCGCATTCCCCCGACGGGGTCTTCGACATCGACGCGTTAAAGGCGAAGGCGGCGGCGTGGCCCGGGCTTTTGGGCATGGATCTCGTGCCCAGCGTCGCCTCGACGCAACGCTATGAATGGACGCAGTCGGCGTGGACGCCGGAAAAAGGCTACGGCCTCGGCGGTCCCGGCAAGTTCAAGGTCGTCGCGATCGATTATGGGATCAAAAGCAATATCTTGCGGCTGCTGACGGAGGCCGGTTGCAGCGTGACCGTCGCGCCCTCGACGGCGACGGCCGAGGAAATCCTCGCCCTGCATCCAGACGGCGTCTTTTTGTCGAATGGGCCGGGCGATCCCGCCGAGACGGGAAAATACGCCGTTCCGGTCATCAGAGCGCTGCTCGACAGGAAGGTGCCTACTTTCGGCATCTGCCTCGGCCATCAGATGCTGGCGCTGGCGCTGGGCGGCGCGACCGTAAAAATGAGCCAGGGCCATCATGGCGCTAACCATCCGGTGCAGGATTTCACCACGGGCAAGGTCGAGATCGTCTCGATGAATCACGGCTTTGCGGTCGATGCTTCGAGCCTGCCGGCCAATGCGCGCGAAACCCATCGCTCGCTGTTCGACGGCTCGAACTGCGGTCTCGAACTGACCGATCGGCCAGCCTTTTCCGTGCAGCATCATCCGGAAGCTTCGCCGGGGCCGCGCGACAGCCACTATCTGTTCGCCCGCTTCGCAGCGCTGATGGAAGGCGCAAAAGCAGCGGCGTGAGGAGACATCCCGAAGGCGCGCGTGCGGCCAAGGTCGAGCGAGACCGCCGCCAAGCTTAGAAACACGGAGATTTGCGCCCTGCATCGGAACGGATAGGGTATATTTTCCGACGAGGCGCTCCTCACGAATTCGTAAAGCGATTTATTAAAGAATTGAAAAGTACTTTATATCCCGTTGCGGCGCTTTACATTAACCTTGGCGCTGACTGATTTTTCGCGGCGACCAAGGGAGCGCCGCAGGGGCGAATGCTTCAAGTGCGCGGGTCTTAGGCGCCGAACCTGTTGGATCTACATGGTTATCGAATTGAACCCTTCGCTCGCCGGAGCGCCGAACGGCGGCGCGCCGATCGACCAGGACGCAATCGCCGAGATTTTCGCCGAAATCGCGCTCGAGGCTGCCGTCGCGGTCATGGCCGTCTATGCTTCCGACTCCCATGCCCGGCGCAAACCCGATAAAAGCCCTGTCTGCGACGCCGACGAATATGCCGAGGCGATCATCCTTGGGCGCCTCGCCGAGCGGCTGCCGAGTTTCCCCGTGCTCGCGGAAGAAGCGGCGGCGCATGGCAAAAAGACGGTGGCGGGGTCGACCTTCATTCTCGTCGACCCTGTCGACGGCACGCGCGAGTTTCTGAACCACAATGGCGAGTTCACGATCAATATCGGACTGATCGTCGATGGCGCGCCGCTGGCCGGCGTCGTCTACGCCCCGGCCCTCGCGCAGCTCTGGATCGGCGGCGCAACGGCGACCTCATGCACGGTGGAGCCCGGCGAGGCGTTGCCGCCGCGCGCGCAGCGCCGCGAAATTCATGTTCGAGCGGCGCCGTCCGAAGGCCTGACCGCGCTGGAGAGCCGGTCTCATTCCGATCCTGAAACGGAGGCTTTTCTCGCGCAATTGCCGATCAGGGAGCGCCGCACCGCGGGATCGTCCTTGAAATTCTGCGCGGTCGCCGAAGGCGACGCCGACGTCTATCCGCGCTTCGGCCAGACGATGGAGTGGGACACGGCGGCGGGCGATGCGGTTTTGCGCGCGGCGGGCGGCATCGTCCTTGATGGCGCGCATCTTCCGCTGCAATATGGCAAGGCGGGCGCTCAGTTCAGGAACGGACCCTTTGTCGCCTGGGGCGATCGCGGCGCCATTCAGCCTTAAGCCTGCTCGCCACCCCTGAAGCGGGCTGCGCGCGCGGCGCGCCCGCTTGCGCGTCGCCTTTACAACAATTCCTTAACGCACTTCTGCCAAAACTCGCGATTAGATTAACAACGCTTCACAAGCGGAGGATTGAACATGCTCACGCGAAGAGCGGCGGTGCAGCAATTGGCGGCGCTCGCCTCCGGCGTTTCATTCATCGGCCTTCGGTCGGTCGCGGCGCAGGCCGATCAGCGGCCGGACCGGCCGGCCGAATATGCGCCTGACGAGATCGTCTCGAACGGCCATAAATTCTTCGGCTCGATTTCGCGCGGCCTCGCTCAGGCCGTAGAAACGGCGACCAATCGCTGGGGCAAGCCCAACGGCTATATTCTGGGCCAGGAAGCGACCGGCGCCTTCATCGGCGGCCTGCGCTACGGCGAAGGCGTCATGCACACGCGCAACGCCGGCGACCTGCGCGTGTTCTGGCAGGGCCCCTCGCTCGGCCTCGACGCCGGCGCCGACGGCGATCGCACCATGATGCTGGTCTATAATCTGCCGGCGACGAACGCCATTTTCCGCCGTTTCGGCGGCGTCGATGGTTCCGCCTATCTCGTCGGCGGCTTTGGCATGACGGCGCTCGTCAATGACGAGGTCTATGTCGTCCCAATTCGCTCCGGCGTCGGCGCGCGCCTCGGCTTCAACGTCAGCTATCTGAAATTCACGCCGGCATCGACCTGGAATCCCTTCTGAGGCGGCGCGGACTTTGCGCGCAGCGCTCGGGAGCCTGGCGTCAAGGCCCGTCGTCTCGCTTGGCGCGCGGCCGCGGCGCTCAGACGCCCGTTGGCGGCGGGGTTTCGGGCGCGCCGGCGCGCGCGCAGGTCGCCGCCTCCAGCCTTGCCATGTCGAGCAGATAGCCGAGGAGATCGAGCCCGGCGCGGCGGGAGAGCTTGGCCAGTTCGTCAGCCATGTGGGCGACGTAAACGGCCGTCGAATCAGCCGCCGAAGGATCGCCCTCCCTCCGGCCTCCGTCACCGGCGCCGAAGCGGTTCGCCCCGGCGCCGCAGAACCGGGCGACCCGGCTTCGTTCCGACAGGCCCCTGCCGCGGCCGCGAATCATGCCTGTGTCCTCCATCGCTGCTCCATCCGAAAATCGCGCGATAACGAAAGCGCTACGGGGAAATATTAAATACCCGTATGAGTTGTTATCAAGAAATATTCGTCAGTTTGCGCGAATCAGGTCAGCTTCAAGCAAGGCCGGCAAGAACGGGGCGAAGCTTGCGCCAGAGCGCGGTGCGAAAAACCGGAATCCGGTTTTTCGCATCAAATCCATCTCTCTTCTCCGCAGCCGATCACGTTCCTGCTGTCGGATGTTCTCATCCAAAAGCATTGCGATCTAGGCCAGTTCCTTGGCGGCGGCGAGCACAGCTTCCGCATGGGCGGGAACCTTCACCTTGTTCCAGACCTTTGCGATGATTCCGGCGCGGTCGATGAGAAAGGTCGTCCGCTCGACGCCCATATATTTGCGGCCGTACATGCTCTTTTCGACCCAGACGCCATAGGCCTCGAGCATCGCCTTCGCTTCGTCCGAGGCCAGCGCAATCTCGAGGCCATGCTTCGCCTTGAACTTCACATGGCTCGCGGTCTTGTCAGGCGACACGCCAAGGATCGCCGCGCCGGCCTTGTCGAATTCCTTTCGCAGGCCGTTGAAGTCGATCGCCTCTTTCGTGCAGCCGGACGTATCGTCCTTGGGATAGAAATAAAGGACGAGTTTGCGGTCTTTGAAGCTTTGCAGCGAAACTGATCCGCCGTCGTCGGCCGGCAGGCTGAAAGGAGGCGCCGCCGCGCCGGAATCGAGTTTCGTCTTCGCGCCTTGTTGCGTGCTCATGTCGCCTTCCTTTCGTCGCATTGGAAAGTCATCGATCTTTCTTTCGTGGGCGTCGCGGATTTTGGCCCGCCGACGTCCAGGCGCTGGTTCGAAACGCCGATCCGCTGGTTCAAATCAAAGCTTTGCCTTGCAACCTGCAAGGCGCTCCGTGGCCCCGGCCTTGCGAAAAACTGTTGCTCGCAAGGCCGCGCGCAGGAGGCTATTGTGAAAGCTGCGTCAAGAGTCAGCCGCCGGAAGAGACCCGTGTCGGGCGGGAACTGTATATTCGCGTAATGGTGAAGTTTCCAGCTTCAGCTTGCATTGGAAAGGCCGCGAGCGGTTGGTGAAGCATCCTGAGGAATCGCCCGCGGCGCTGAGCGCGGCGCCGGCATTGTCCGTGGGGGGGCCGAAAGGCCTCGCTTCGCCTCGGTTGAAAAGGCCGCGCCGATTCGCCGGTTTCGCCTGGTCCGCCTGCTATCTCGCGACCGGCGTCTTCTTGCTCGCGCTTCTTTGCGGCGGCCTCCTCGCCCTGCGTCTCGCGGCCGGCCCAATGGTCATCGACGGCATCGGCCCGAGCCATCGCCAGCGCGCTCGATCAGCGCTTCGGCCGCGGCTATGATTTCAGCCTGGGGCGGACCGAACTGAGCAGGCACGGCCTCGCGCCGACGCTCAGCGTCGATGGCTTGACGGTCAAGGATAGCTCCGGACGAACTATTTTGACGGCGCCCCGCGCGGAAGTGTCGGTCGCGCTGCTCCCGCTGCTGGTCGGACGCGTCGTTCCAAAGCGGCTCGAAGTCTTCGATGTCGAAGTGCGGCTCGCGCTGCTGCCGGACGGCTCGATCGCACAGCCGGTCGCGCCCGATTCGGAAGAAACCGTCGCGCTGACGCCGCCGCTCGCCGACCAGCTTGTCAAGGAAGGCGCTCCGAATGATCTGCTGCGACCGGGGCCCGCTGGAAACGCGGGGACGCCGAACGAGGGGGCGCCCGCCGAGCCGAAGCCGCGCGCGTTGCTCGTCAGGCAGCTGGCGTCGGCGCTGCGCCTGCTGATCGATTCGCTGACCAATCCCGACAGCCAGATCGCCGCCATCGATCGAGTCGGAATCTCGCGTGGGCGCGTCATAATCGACGACCGCTCCGCGCACCAGAAAATGACCTTCGACGGCGTCAATCTCAGCTTTGACAAGCGGTCCGGCGCGACGACTTTCAACCTCTCGGTCGACGGTCCCAATGGACGCTGGTCGGCGAATGGCCTCGCCAGCGGCGCGCCGCATGCCGAGCGGCGGCTGATGCTGTCGCTGCAAAACCTGTCGATCGACGAAATTCTGCTGGCGACCGGCGCGCGCTCGATCGGCGCCGATTTCGACATGCCGCTGTCGGCGACGTTCAGCGTCGGCCTGCGCCCCGACGGGGTGCTTTCGGAAGCCGTCGGCGCGTTCGATTTCGGCGCCGGGTATTTTCGCTGGGATGATCCCAAGGACGAACCCATGATGGTCGATTCCATTCATGGCGGCCTGCATTGGGATGGCGCGGCGCGCCGCATCGTCATCGATCCGGTGAAACTCGTCTCTGGCGATACGAAAGGCGCGGTCGCGGGTTTCGTCGCCCTGCCGGAGCACGAGGGCGATCCCTGGCTCGTCAGCATGCAGAATGTTGATCCCTGGTTCGCCGCGCCCGACCGTCCGGGCCAGAAAACGGTCGTCGTCGATTATGTCTCGCTGGCCGCCCGGCTTTTTCTTGGCGAGAAGAAATTTGTCGTCGATCGCCTGATGGTCGGAGGTCCGCAGGCCGGTTTCGCGATGGCGGGTGACGTCGACTGGACAAATGGCCCGCGGTTGCGCTTCGGCGCCTCGCTCGACCCAACGCCGATCGCGGTCGTCGCGCGCCTGTGGCCGTCCTTCCTCGTCGCGCCGGTGCGATCCTATCTGCTTGACCATGTGAAGCAGGGGATCATGCAGAAAGGGACGATGCAGTTCGATTTCAACGCCGCCGATCTCGCGGCGATGCGTGCGGAACATCCGCCGCCGGACGGCAGCCTGCTGATTGATTTCACCGTCGCGAACGGAAGCGTCGAATTCCTCGCCGGCGTGCCGCCGCTGACCGGCATCGACGGGGTCGGGCACGTCACCGGTCGCACCACCACCTTCACGACGACGAGCGTTGGCATGCTCGACGCTGGCGTCGGCGTGCTCACCGCGGCGGCCGGCGGGACGTTCCGCATCCCCGATGAGGCGCAAAAGCCGACGCCTGCCGCCATCGTCACCAAGGTCGCCGGCAGCGTCGAGGCAATCGGCGATCTGCTTTCGCGCGATGCGCTGAAGCCCTACGCCAGCCTGCCGCTCGATCGATCGACGCTGAAGGGCGCGGTCGACGGCCAACTCGAGATCGACCTCAACCTGAAGCCCGACATGGGCCCGGCCGACACCACCCTTAAGATCAACGCCGCGGTCACGAATTTCACGGCGGAGAATCTGCTCGGCAAGGAGGCGCTGGAAGCGGCGACGCTCAATGTCGTCGTCGATCCGGGGATGCTCAAGGCGAGCGGGCAGGGGCGCATGTTCGGCGCGCCCGCGACAGTCGAGTTGACGCAGCCTACGGGCAAGAGCGCCTTTGCGACCGTTCATCTCACAATGGACGAGGCGGCGCGGGCCAAACAGGGTCTTGACGGCGTACCCGGGATCAGCGGTCCGATCAGCGCCGCCGTCAGCGCGCCGCTCGGCGCGACGGGCGACGTCAAGGCGGATGTCGAGCTCGACCTCACGCATACCGGCATCGAATGGCCCGGCGCGTCAAAACCGCCGGGACGGCCCGGCAAGGCGAAATTCTCGCTGACCATCGCCAATGGCCAGACCCTGCTCGACCAGATCGCTCTCGACGCCGGCGCGATCCTGGCGCGCGGCTCGATCGTGCTTGGTCCTGACCAGTCGCTGCAGAGCGCTAAATTCCCGCAGGTCAAGTTTTCGCCCGGCGACGACGCCAAGGTTGAGGCGCTGCGCGCCGGAGACACGCTCAAGGTGATGATCCGGGCGGCGACCGTCGACGCCAGACCTTTCCTGAAATCCCTCTTTGCATCGTCCGCCGAGCCTGCGTCCGCCGCGTCGCCGCCGTCCGCCGCCGCATCCGCGTCGCCGATCAAGGAGATCGATTACGACATCAAATCGGCTCTCCTCAGTGGCTACAACAAGCAGGTGCTGAGCGGATTCGAGATGAAGATGCTGAAGCACGGCGATCAATACAAGCAGCTTTCCTTCGCCGGGCGGTTCGGACGCGACACGCTTTCGGGCAATCTGACCGGGCCGCCGAACGCATCGCGATTGATGATCTTGTCGGACGACGCCGGATCGCTCCTCACGTTCACCGATCTCTACAAACATATGGAGAATGGCCGGCTCGTCGCGAATATGCAGATGGGTGCGGCGTCCCTCTCCGGCGTCCTCACGATCGATGGATTCCTGCTGCGCGACGAACCGGCGCTGCGAAAACTCGTCGCCGAAAGCGCGCCCGCCGCCGACGCGGCGGGCAAGCCGCGAAAAATCGACCCCGGCGAGATGGCTTTCAACAGGCTGCAGGTCCGTTTCGAGCGGGCAGGCTCCCGGCTTGTCATGAACGACGGCGTGATGAATGGCGATTCCATCGGCCTCACCGTCGATGGCTGGCTCGACATTGCGCATGACGCCGTCGATATGAAAGGAACCTTCGTGCCGGCCTATGCGGTAAATAATCTATTCTCGAAAATTCCCGTGTTCGGCGCCATCCTCGGCGGCGGATCCAACGAAGGCCTGATCGGAGTCAATTTTCGCGTCGAGGGCAAGATCAGTTCGCCGACCCTTAGCGTCAACCCGCTATCGGCGATCGCGCCCGGCATCTTCCGCCAGATTTTTGGCGTCGGCGAGCATGGGGGGCCGGCGGGGGCGGGGCAATAGGGCGCTGTCCTCCGGCTTGACCGCCGCGTTGCAAGACGTTCATCTAGAGCCAGCGACCGATGAGCGCGCATCCAAGGCGCGCGTCTCGCTGGGCGTTAACGTTTGCGGCGCCGCCCGGGCCGACAGCCAGACCGAAATGGACCTCTGACATGACCAAACACGTCGCCGTGCTGATGGGCGGATTCTCCGCCGAGCGCGAAGTCTCGCTGCGCTCCGGTGAGGCCAGCGCCAGGGCGCTTGAAGCCGAAGGATTTAAGGTCACGCGCCTCGACGTCGACCGCGGAATCGGAGAGACGCTCGCGTCCTTGCGGCCAGACGTCGCCTTCAATGCCCTGCACGGACGCTATGGCGAGGACGGAATCGTTCAGGGCATTCTCGAAATGTTAGGGATTCCCTATACCCATTCCGGCGTTCTCGCCTCGGCGCTCGCCATGCGCAAGGACCGCGCCCGCGATGTGCTGCGCGCGGCGGGCGTCCCCGTGGCGAAAGGCGTCACCGTCGACCGGCGGGAGGCAGCGGTCAGGCATGTTCTGCCGCCGCCCTATGTGGTGAAGCCGCTCGGTGAGGGCTCCTCCTTCGGCGTCATCATCGTGCGGGCCGATCACGCCCATCCGCCGCAGGAACTCAACGCCGCCGATTGGGCCTATGGCGACACCGTGCTGGTCGAGAGTTTCGTCGCCGGGCGCGAACTTACCTGCGCCGTCATCGGCGACAAGGCCTATGACGTGATCGAGATTCTCGCCGCCGACGGCGGTTGGTACGATTATGACGCAAAATATGCTCCGGGCGGCTCGATCCACCTGCTTCCGGCGAATCTTAAAGAGTTTGTTTACCAAAATGTACAAGAGTTAGCCCTCGTGGCGCATAGGGCGCTCGGCTGTCGCGGGGTTAGCCGGACCGACTTTCGTTACGACGACACGCCCGGGGGAACGGGCGAGCTCGTCGTGCTCGAAGTCAACAGCCAGCCCGGAATGACCGAGACCTCCCTCGTGCCCGAGATTGCCGCCTATGCCGGCGTATCTTTTGGTGAGCTTGTTCGATGGATGGTCGAAGACGCCTCCTGCGATCGTTAAGATTAACGCAGGGAGGATCCGCGCCGGTGGCTCTCGCCATTCCGGCCTTCGCAGGCGGCGCCTTGGGCCGCCGCGCGCCAGAGCCCGCCGGCCTCAAGGCGCGCCCGCGCGCGCGGCGAGCGCGGAACAGCCATTATCATCGCATTCTGGAACGGCTCAGCGGACCCGGCGCGACATTCGTTTTCATCGCCGGGCTGTTTCTGACGACCGGAATCTATGGCGCCGTAAGGGGCGGCGAATATGATGCGCTCGTCGCCGAAAAGGGCGAGCCGGCGGATATTCTTGCGCGCGCCGTCGGTCTTGGCGTCAAGACGGTGACGATCGCCGGCCAGAACGAACTGAGCGAGGCTGAAGTTCTTTCGGCGGCCGGGATCGGACCGCGCAATTCGCTGCCCTTCCTTGACGTCGCCAGCGTGCGCGAGAGGCTGAAAAAGCTTCCGCTCGTCAAGGAGGTCGCCGTCACCAAATTCTATCCGGATCGCTTGCTGATCGAGGTCGAGGAGCGTCAGCCCTCCGCCTTGTGGCAGACGGATGGCGTGGTGCATGTCGTCGCCGCCGATGGCGCGGCGATCGACGCCCTGCGCGACCAGCGCTTCGCGAGCTTGCCGCTCGTCGTCGGCGACGGCGCCAATATGAGGCTCCCCGAATATCTCGCGCTGCTCAATGCGGCGGGAGATTTGCGGGACGAAATCCGCGCCGGCGTTTTCGTTTCCGGGCGGCGATGGAATTTGAAAATGGCGAATGGCGTCGACATTCTGCTGCCGGAGATCAATCCGGCCGCGGCGGTGGCGAGCCTCGTCAGGCTGCAGCAAAAGGCGCACATCCTCGACAAGGCCGTGCTGTCAATCGATCTGCGCCAGCCCGATCGCATGGTCGCGCGCCTCACCGAAGAGGCGGCGGCGGCGCGCGCCGAGCGTTTCGCCCACAATCCGAAAGCGAAAGGCGGCCAGACATGAATTCGATGAGCCTGCCGCCGCGGCTTCGCCCGCTGTCGGAGCGAAAGAGCGCCATTTTGTCGGTGCTTGACGTCGGAACGTCCAAGGTCGTGTGCCTGATCGCGCGGCTCAACCCGGGCGGCGCGTCCCAGTCGCTGCGCGGCCGCACGCATCGATGCCGCATACTTGGCATCGGGCACCAGCGCTCGCGCGGCATCAAGGGCGGCGCCGTCGTCGACATGGACGCGGCGGAAGAGGCGATCCGGCTCGCCGTCGACGCGGCGGAGCGCATGGCCGGCGTCGAGGTCGAGAGCGTCATCATCAATGCCACGGGCGGCCGGCTTGGGTCGCAATTGTTCGACGCCAAGGTCGCGATCGGCGGCCGGGCCGTGTCGCAAAACGACATCCATCGCGTGCTCGAAGCCTGCACGGCGCGTGGCGGGCGCGACGGACGCGCGGTCCTGCATTCCCTGCCGATCGGCTTTTCGATCGGAGAGACGCGTCGCATCGAGGACCCGAGAGGCATGATCGGCGAGGAACTCGGCGCCGACATGCATGTCCTGAGCTGCGATGCGGCGGCGGCGCGCAATCTCATCCTCGCCGTCGAGCGCTGCCATCTCACGGTCGACGCCCTGGTCGCGACGCCCTACGCCGCGGGCCTCTCGACGCTCGCCGACGACGAGGCCGAACTCGGCGCCGCCCTGATCGACATGGGCGCCGGCACAACCTCGGTCAGCGTGTTTTCGGGCGGCAATCTCACTTATGTCGACGGCTTCGCGCTCGGCGGCAATCATGTCACGACCGACATCGCCCGCGGCCTCAGCATCCGGCTCGCCGACGCCGAGCGCCTGAAGACGCTTTACGGCGCCTGCATCGCCACGGCCTCGGACGAGCGCGAGACGATTTCCGTCGTTCAGGTCGGCGAGGATGGCGAGCATCCGGCGCACCTGCCAAAGGCCAATCTGATCTCGATCATCAAGCCGCGCGCCGAGGAAATCCTGGAACTCGTGCGCGATCGGTTGAAGAGCGCGGGCTTTCCCGCCCACGCCGGCCGCCGGATCGTTCTGACCGGCGGCGCGAGCCAACTCACCGGCATGCCGGAGGAGGCGAAGCGGATCATTTCGGGACAGGTGCGCATGGGGCGTCCGCTCGGCGTCGAAGGGCTGCCGGAATCGGCGAAAAGCCCGGCCTTTTCGGCGGCGGTCGGACTTCTCGTCTATCCGCAGGTGAGCGGCAACGAACATTTCAGGCCCTCGCGCCGCGTCAGCGCGCAGGGGCCGGAGACGAATGGATATATGGGCCGCGTCGGCCGCTGGTTGAAAAGCAGTTTTTGACGCGATTCAGAACGAAGTCGGACATGTGAAGACGGAAGGGTGGCGGCCTTTCCGGCTTCATCGAATGAAGCAGACAATCAAACCTGGGCGACCCTGACCGGTGCTCCAACGTCGAGAGGCCAGACGATGACCATCAATCTCAAAGCGCCCGAGCTCCGGGAACTGAAGCCCCGCATCATGGTGTGCGGGGTCGGGGGAGCCGGCGGCAACGCCGTCAACAACATGATCGTCTCGGGACTGATCGGGGTCGACTTCATCGTCGCGAATACCGACGCCCAGGCGCTGACCGCCTCGCGCGCCGAACGCATCATCCAGATGGGTCTGCAGGTGACCGAAGGCCTCGGCGCCGGATCGCAGCCGGAAGTCGGACGCGCCGCCGCTGAAGAAGCGATCGAGGAAATCCGCGATCATCTGACCGGCGCGCATATGTGCTTCGTCACGGCCGGCATGGGCGGCGGAACGGGCACGGGCGCCGCGCCCGTCATCGCGCGCGCCGCGCGGGATATGGGCATCCTCACCGTCGGCGTCGTCACCAAGCCGTTCCAGTTCGAGGGCGCCCGGCGCATGCGCGTCGCCGAAGCCGGCATTAACGAGCTGCAAAAGGCCGTCGACACGCTGATCATCATTCCGAACCAGAATCTGTTCCGCATCGCGACGGAAAAGACGACCTTCGCCGACGCTTTCGCGATGGCCGATCAGGTGCTCTATTCGGGCGTCGCCTGCATCACCGATCTGATGGTCAAGGAAGGCCTCATCAATCTCGACTTCGCCGACGTCCGCGCCATCATGCGCGAGATGGGCAAAGCCATGATGGGCACCGGCGAGGCGTCGGGCGATCGCCGCGCGATCCTCGCCGCCGAAGCTGCGATCGCCAACCCGCTCCTCGACGAAGTGTCGATGAAGGGCGCGCGCGGGCTTCTCATCTCGATCACCGGCGGCAATGATCTGACCCTCTATGAAGTCGACGAGGCGGCGGGCCGCATCCGTCAGGAGGTCGACGAGGACGCCAACATCATTCTTGGCGCGACCTTCGATTCGAGCCTCGACGGCATCGTCAGGGTGTCGGTCGTCGCCACCGGCATCGATCATCCGGCTGGCGCTTTCGAGGCCAACGCCGCCGAAAGCCGCATCGTCGAGGTCGCCAATCGCCTGCGCGCGCAGACGGCGGCGCGTCCGATCGAGACTGCGCCGCAGGGTGTCTTCGAGGCTTCGGCGCCAGAATCCTATGCGCCGGCCCGGCCGGCTCAGGAGGAACGGCCGCAGCCCGCGGCCCAGCAGCAGTTCAGGCAGGCGCCCGTCGCGCCGCAGGCAGCCCCGGGCGTCTACGTCGAGGAGGCGGCGTTGCAGCCGCGCTACGCCGAGCCCGCGCCGCAGCAGGCCCGCACACTCGATCATTTCGAGCCAGGACCGTTCATTCCGGGCCCCGCCGATTCGCCCGTCGTGCGGCCGCAGAGAATGCCGCAGATCGACGATCTGCCCTTGCCGGCGCAAAACCAGATCCGCGCCCATCGCGGCGAGGCGCCTGCGCAGCCGCATGGGGAGGCCAAGCGCCGTTCGCTGCTGGAGCGGCTGGCCTCCTTCGGCGCCGGGCGGCATGAGGAGGGCGCTCCGCCCGCGCAGCACGAGCGCCCGGCGGCGCCGCGGCCGGCCCAGCAACGGCCGCCCGCGCCAGGCCCCGTGCACGCCGAATATGGCAAGCGTCCGCAGCAGCCCGCTCCTGCGCGCGCGCCCCAGCCGCAGGAGCAGCATCCCAGAGTGGCTTACCAGCCCCGCACCAACGAGGAAGACCAGCTCGAAATCCCGGCGTTCCTGCGCCGCCAGTCGAGCTGACGGCGAGGTTGCCCCGTCCCGCAAAGGCGCCTGAAGCCTTTGGCGGGCGGGGCGAGTTGATCCGCGTGAGGGCGCGCTGCCGGCGGAAAAATCGGCGTGCGCGCGGAATGCAACGCCACACTAATGCCTTTGTGACGCCCCACTAAATAACGGAGCTTGGGCGGCTCGGTCGGCCGCCCGCGCGGGAATGAACGGTTTTTCCGGCCGATAATTGAGCGACCCCAATGACTTATGCATCAAAAGACATGCGTTTTTCCCAGGGGCGGCGCGCCTTGCGCCTCGCGCTCGGACTAGCCGGCGCGCTTGCGCTGCCCGCCGCGGCCCGCGCGGACATGCTCGATTCGCTGAACCCGATGAACTGGTTCAGCGGCGATAAATACAAGACCGAGATCGTCCCGGAGACGCCGGCCGACGATCTTTACAATCAGGGCCTCGCCCGCCTGAAGGTCAGGGATTACGCCGCGGCCTCGAAATCCTTTGAGACCCTCCAGAAGCAATATCCCTATTCGCAGTGGCAGAGGAAAGCTCTGCTGATGTCGACGTTCAGCCAGTATCAGGCCGGCAGTTACGACGATTCCATCGGCTCCGCAAAGCGCTATCTTGGCCTCTATCCGAACGCCCCGGACGTCGACTACGCTACGTATCTTGAGGCGATGTCCTATTATAATCAGATTCCGGACGTCGCCCGCGATCAGGAGCGGGCGGCCAAGGCGGCGGATCTGTTCTCCGAGATCATCCAGAAGTTCCCCAAATCCGAATATGTCGAGGATTCGCGCTACAAGCTTCAGGTCACCCGCGACCAGCTCGCCGGCAAGGAGATGATGATCGGGCGCTATTATCTCAATCAGCACAATTACATCGCGGCCGTCGGCCGCTTCCGCGAAGTGCTGGCCAAATACCAGACGACCCGCCACGCCGAGGAAGCCCTGATGCGCCTCACCGAAGCCTATCTCGCGCTCGGCGTCCCGCAGGAAGCGCAGACCGCAGCGGCGATCCTCGGCCACAATTATCCGGACTCGGTCTGGTACAAGGACGCCTATTCGCTCTTGAAGACGGATGGTCTCGAGCCCAATGAAGACAAGGGCTCATGGATCTCCAAGGCCGCGCATTCGATGGGCCTCGGCTAGCCGGTCCGAGACTGCGACAACCGAGTTACGCCTTCCGCGCAGCTCGCTTTTGGTCGTGCGAACTTGATCGCGCGGCTTCGATAAAGGTTCGCGCCGCGCGCGACGGTTCTTTCGCAGGCGACGCGACGAGCGCGAACGTCCTGAAGATCGGTTGCGCGAGCGCGCCGATCCGTAAACCCCGGCGCGTTTCCGGCAGCGTCGACTCCGGTACGAGGCTCAGCCCCGCGCCCTCACGGACGAGAGCGATAGCGCTCGCAAGGTCTCGCACCTCAATCTCGATATTCGTCAACGGCGTTCCAGCCGCCGCCGCCAGTGTGCGGGCGTTCGTGCTGCATCCGCCCGTCGCCAGCACGAACGGCTCACAGGCGATTTCGGCGAGCGTCACGGACTGACGCCTGGCGAGGCGGTGGCTTGCTGGAAAGACAGGAACCCAGGCGTCCCACCCGAGAATCGCCGCCGCCCGTCCAGGCGCCGGGTTCATCACGACGCCAAGATCGATCGCGCCCGCGGCCAGCCAGTCCTCGATCTCATTGTCGTCTGTTTCCAGCACGATTACCTGAACGCCGGGGTGCTGGGTCCTGAAGCGGCGCAGGAGCGGCGGAAGCAATGTCGCGAACACGCTGGGGAAGCCGGCGAGCCGCACCTTTCCCTCCGCCAGACCGCGCGCCGCATCCGCCTCGCCCCTGATGCGTCCGAGCGCATCGAGCGCCGCGCGGGCGTGATCGGCGACGCGCTCGCCCGCCGCGGTCAAATCGGCGCCCCGCCGGTGGCGAACCACCAGCACGACTCCAAGGCGCTCCTCGACCGCCGCGACAGCCTGGCTGACGCCGGACTGGGTGACGCCCAGCGCTTTGGCTGCAGCCGTAAAGCTGCCGGTGTCGGCGAGCGCGACGAGGCTCCGTAAATGGGTGACATTCATATTAGTAATTCTACTATTAGAATTCTATGTCAGTAATTTTCATTTGATCATGAGGAATGTCAATCTGCGGCTCGCGCCAGGGCTCGCAGCCGACTCCGTGAAGCAATCCTCTGGCGATCGGCTCGTTTCGGGAGATCCGCATGAAGCTCTATTACGCACCAGATACCTGCTCGCTTTCACCGCATATCGCGCTGCGCGAACTGGGTCTGCCCTTCGAACTGATCCGCGTGGATAACAAGACGAAGAGGACCGCCGAGGGCGGCGACTTTCGCGACATTAATCCGAAAGGTTACGTGGCCGCGCTGCAGCTCGACGATGGTCAGGTTCTGACAGAAGGTCCAGCAATCGTGCAATATCTCGCTGATTTGAAGCCGGAAGCAGGGCTCGCGCCGGCGAACGGCGGCCTCGCGCGCGTGCGTTTGCAGGAATGGCTGAATTTCATCACCAGCGAAATCCACGCCGGATCAAGCCCCCTCTTCAACGCGGCGATCCCGGAGGCGATCAAGGCGATCTTCAAGGACAGGTTATTCCAGCGCTTCGACTTCATCGCGCAGACGCTGGAGCGGCGGGACTATCTGCTCGGCGCGCGGTTCAGTGTCGCCGACGCCTACCTGTACACTGTGCTGCTCTGGATGAGGGTCTTCGCGATCGATCTCGACCGCTGGCCGGCAATCGCAAGATACATGGATCGCGTCGGCGCGCGCCCGTCGGTGAAGGCGGCGCTGGAGGCGGAAAGCACCGCGACGGCGGCGTGATCTCGCTGATTCAGAATGATTGATGTCTTCAAGGCGCCCGACGCGCGCTGTCGCGGCGCGCGCGGCGCCGGGCGGGCGATGACGGCCGGCCTTCCGGCACCGAGCTGCCCTTCGCGGCTGGCGGAGGCGCGCTCCTCGCACGCGTGGTCCAGTTGCTGCTTCTGCGATTGCAAAAGTTTGGGTGGACGCACGGAAATCCAGTCGTGGACGATCCCCAGGACCTGCGAAATGCCGCCCGCGACTAGATCGCGGCAATCCCGAGCTTCAATCGCTCAAGCGTGTTTTCGCGCGAAGGGGAACCGGAATCCCATAAAAACAAGAGTTTAAAGCGCCGGATCATTCAATTTTGAATCGTCATGCTTTTGCGTTTTGCGCTTTTGCTTACTCGAATTACATTGGCCCCGACGGCGGCGCCGGCGCGCGAATCGATGATTCGCTGCGCGCTGGCAGGCGCGGAAATTTTGAGGCGCCGCGCGACGGCAAAATCACGCTGGCTGGCGCAAAGGGATACGTCGGCCGGATGCTGGTTAACCTCTCCATCCGCAACATTGTTCTGATCGATCAGCTCGATCTTGCGCTTGGCGGCGGCCTCACGGTCCTCACCGGCGAGACCGGCGCCGGCAAATCGATCTTGCTCGACGCTTTTTCCCTGACGCTCGGCGCGCGCGGCGACGGCGCGCTCGTGCGCGAAGGCGAGGCGCAGGGTCAGGTCACGGCGGTCTTCGAACTCAGCCTCGACCATCCAGCCCTCGCGGCGGCGAGTGCGCAGGACATCGAGACGGACGGCGCGCTCATTTTGCGCCGGGTGCAATTGGCCGATGGCCGCACCCGCGCCTTCGTCAACGACCAGCGCGTCACCTCGCAGGCGCTGCGCGCGATTACGCGCGAACTCGTCGAAATCCATGGTCAGCATGATGATCGCGCGCTGGTCGATTCGAGCACGCATCGCCAGCTGATCGACGCTTTTGGCGGCCTCGACCCGCAGCTCTCCCGGACCCGCGCGGCGCATGCGCGCTGGCGCGAACTCAGGGCCGAGCGCGCACGCGAGGCCGAGCGAATCGAAAAAGTGCGCGCCGACGCCGATTATCTGCGCCACGCTTTCGGCGAGCTCGAAAAGCTCGACGCGCGCGCTGGCGAGGAGGAAGAGCTGGCCTCGCGCCGCGCCGCCATGATGCAGGCCGAGAAGGTTGTCAGCGACCTCCGCGACGTCGCGGCAGCGGTCAGCGGCGATCATTCGCCGATGTCGGCGCTCACCGCGGCTCTGCGCCGGCTGCAGCGCCGCCAGACGCAGGCGCCGGCCCTGATCGAGCCGGCGGCGCAGGCGCTCGACGCGGCGATCAGCGCGCTCGATGTCGCCGGGCAGGCGCTCGACGATTCCCTGCGCGCGGCGAATTTCGATCCGGGCGAGCTGGAGCAGGTTGAGGAGCGCCTGTTCGCGTTGCGCGCGGCGAGCCGCAAATATTCAGTCGCGGCCGATAATCTGCCGCAACTCGCCGCGACCTTCGCGGCGCAACTCGCTGATCTCGATGCCGGTGAAGCACGGCTGCGCCAGCTGACCGACGCTGTCGCGGCGGCGGAGGCGGCTTTTGTCGGGGCCGCGAAAGATTTGTCGCGGTCGCGCCACGCGGCCGCCAAGGCGCTCGATCGGGCGGTGAACGCCGAGCTGCCGCCCTTGAAACTGGAAGGCGCGCGTTTCTCGACCGTGATCGCGGCGGAGGCCGCTGGTCCCGAGGGCGTCGATCAGATCGAATTCTGGGTGCAGACCAACCCCGGAACGCGCCCTGGCCCGCTGATGAAGATCGCCTCGGGCGGCGAACTCGCGCGTTTCATGCTCGCGCTGAAAGTGGTTCTGGCCGACAAGGGATCGGCGCCGACCCTCGTCTTCGACGAAATCGACACGGGCGCCGGCGGCGCGGTCGCGGACGCCATCGGGCAGCGTCTGGCGCGGCTCGCCAGGGGCGTGCAGGTGCTGGCGGTCACGCATGCGCCGCAGGTCGCCGCGCGGGCCGAAGATCATCTGCGCATCGCCAAGGATTCCGCGGGGGCCGGCCGCGTCGCGACGCGGGTTCTCCCGCTCGGCCAGGATGCGCGGCGCGAAGAAATCGCCCGAATGCTGGCGGGGGCGACGATCACCGACGAGGCGCGGGCGGCCGCCGCGCGGCTGATGCGGGGCGCCGGGTGATCCCCGATCTCGCCGCCCGCGTGCATGATCATTCCTACCGCGTCGATCCGATCATTCGCACGCTGCTCGATACCGATTTCTACAAATTCCTGATGCTGCAAATGATCTGGAAGCTGAAGCCCGAAGTCCATGCGACTTTCGGTCTTCACAACCGCTCGACATCGGTAAGGCTTTCGGACTGCATCGACGAAAAAGAGCTGATCGCGCAGCTTGATCACGCGCGCACGCTGCGCTTCCAGAAGAACGAGCTGATCTGGCTCGCCGGCAATAGTTTTTACGGCAAGACCCGCATTTTCGAGCCGGCCTTTCTCGAATATCTCGCTGCATTCCGGTTGCCGCCTTATCGACTGTCGCGCCGCGACGGCGAGTACGAACTGCGCTTTGAGGGGCTCTGGCGCGAAACGACCATGTGGGAAGTTCCGGCGCTGGCCATAATCAACGAGCTGCGGGCGCGGGCGGCGATGGCCCGCATGGGCCGTTTCGAGCTTGATATACTCTACGCGCGGGCGAAGGCGAGGCTTTGGAGCAAGGTTGAGCGGTTGCGCGCTCTGGCCCTTGAGGGGCCGCTCCGGCTCTCCGATTTCGGCACCCGCCGCCGGCACGGATTCCTGTGGCAGCGCTGGTGCGTCGAAGCCTTGCATGAAGGAATTGGCGAAAGCCTGATCGGCACCTCGAACGTCAAGCACGCCATGGATCTCGGCCTTGAGGCGATCGGCACCAATGCGCATGAACTGCCGATGGTCTATGCGGCGCTCGCCGATAGCGACGAGGATCTGCGCGCGGCGCCTTTCCGGGTGCTGGAGGATTGGGCGCGGCTTTACGACGGCAATCTGCGCGTGCTGTTGCCGGACACGTTCGGCACGACCCATTTCCTCGAGGCCGCGCCGGACTGGGCCGCCGACTGGACCGGCGCGCGGCCGGACTTCAAAGCCGCCGATCGAAGCCGCTGAGGAACTGATCGGCTGGTGGCGCGCGCGGGGTCGCGATCCCCGAGAAAAGCTGATCGTGCTTTCGGACGGCATGACGATCGATTCGATCGAGGCCAGCGTCAGGCATTTGCGTGGGCGCGCGGAGATTTCGATCGGCTGGGGCACCAATCTTACGAATGATTTCGCGGGCTGCGCGCCGCATGGAACAGGCGTCGATCTTGAGCCGCCCTCCCTCGTTTGCAAGGTGATCGAGGTGGAGGGCCGTCCGGCGGTCAAACTCTCCGACAACCCCTCCAAGTTTCTCGGGCCGAAAGACGAGATCGCGCGTTACGCCCGCGTGTTCGGTTATGCGGCGGGAGCGGCGCGGCCGGCGTGAGCGCGGCTCGCGCCTCACGCCCGCGCCATGCGGTTCCAGGCGTCGAGGCCGGCGATTTTGTAGGCTTCCGCCAGCGTTGGATAGTTGAATGTGTTCTCGATGAAGTAGTCGATCGTGCCTTTGAGGTTCAGGACAGCCTGCCCGATGTGAATGAGTTCGGTCGCGCCTTCGCCGACGATATGGACGCCGAGCAGACGCCGCGTCTTGGTCGAGAAGATCATTTTCATCATGCCGGAATGAAGCCCCATGATGTGGCCGCGCGAGGTCTCGCGGAAGCGCGCGACGCCGCATTCATAGGCGATCTCGCGTTTGGCCACTTCTTCCTCGGTCATGCCGACGGTCGAGATCTCGGGCACGGAATAGATGCCATAGGGGAAGAATTCGGGTGGAGGCGAAGGCTCCAGCCCAAAGGCGTGGCAAGCGGCGACGCGTCCCTGCTCCATTGAGGTCGAGGCGAGGCTCGGAAAGCCTATGACATCGCCAGCAGCGTAAATATGCGGCGCCGAGGTTTGCAGCGTCGCCGGCGTCACGGCGATTCGGCCGCGATGATCCGTTGCAATGCCGGCGGCCTCGAGATTGAGCGCGTCGGTCGCGCCGACGCGGCCCGCGGCGAACAGCAGCATCTCCGACTGCACGACGCGGCCGTTGGCGAGGGATACGACCGGTTTGCCCGCCTCGTTCAGCTTGATCGAGGTCACGGCTGAACCGAGGCGCAGCGCGACGTTGCGATCGCGCAGATCATGCACGAATTCCTCGATCAGCTCCTTGTCGATGAAGTCGAGGAAGGTCGGGCGCGGCTCGATCAGCGTCACCGCGACGTCAAGCGCGCTGAAAATCGTCGCATATTCGACGCCTATGACGCCGGCGCCGATGACCGCGAGGCTGCGCGGCAGTTTCTTCAGATCGACGATCTCGTCGCTGTCGAGGACATTGACGCCGTTGAAGGGCACATAGTCGGGCCGGAACGGCCGCGTGCCGCAGGCGATCAGCACATGCGCGGCGGATTGCACGCGGGTCTCGCCATCGTCGCTCGTAATCTCGATCTCATGCGGCCCGAGGAAACGCGCCTCGCCGCGCCGCGTCCTGACGGCGTTGCGGCTGAACTGATGCTCCAGCACCTCGACCTCGTGATCGAGCGTCTTGTGCATGCGCATCATCAGATCGCTGGCCTCGATCTCCTGCTTGACGCGATAGGAGCGGCCGTAAAATCCGCGCTCGCGCCAGCCTGAAAGGTTGAGCACGGTCTCGCGCAGCGTCTTCGAGGGAATGGTGCCGGTATGGACGGAGACGCCGCCGACCCGCCTGCCTTTTTCCACCACCAGGACGGATTTGCCGAGCTTGGCCGCCTGGATCGCGGCGCGCCGCCCGGAGGGTCCGCTTCCGATGACGATCATATCGTAATCATGCATGGGATGGACCTTGCCGCGAGGAAGCCGCGCCTTTTGAGTGGGGCGAACCGGTGCGACCGCGACCGCTTTTCCGCCGCCGTGCGAAGCGCCAATAACAGTCGAAATTGAAGCAATTCGCGCGCCACCGGGCGGGCTCCGGCGCTTCGCAGCTCGGGCGCCGCAGCGCCTTCTCCGGCCTCGCCGGCCATGCTAGTTCTTGCGCCATGAGACCGCCGAAACCCATTGAGGCTCTGGACCTGCCGGGCGCGCGGCGCGAACATGCGCGCCTCGGAGCCGAAATCGCCGCGCATGACCGGCGCTATTACGCCGAGGATGCGCCGAGCGTCTCGGACGCTCAATATGACGCTTTGCGGCTGCGCTATGAGGCTTTGGAGGCCGCCTTCCCCGAACTCGCGACGCCCGAATCGCTGACCCGGAAAGTCGGCGCCGCGCCTTCGGAGAAATTCGCAAAGATCCGCCACCGCGTGCCGATGCTCTCGCTCGGCAATGTCTTCAGCGACGAGGAAGTCGATGAATTCGGCGCCCGCGTCCGGCGTTTTCTCGGCCTCGCCGCAGATGCGCCGCTCGCGATCACGGCGGAGCCCAAAATCGATGGGTTGTCCTGCTCTCTTCGTTTCGAACAAGGCGCGCTGACGCAGGCGGCGACGCGCGGCGACGGTTTCGAGGGCGAGGACGTCACCGCCAATGTCCGCACGATCGGCGAGATCCCCGCGCGGCTTTCCGCTGCGCCGCCGAAGGTTCTCGAGGTGCGTGGCGAGGTCTATATGACCCACGTAGATTTTGCCGCCCTCAACGTGCGTCAGGCGGAGGCGGGAAAGCCCCTCTTCGCCAATCCGCGCAATGCGGCGGCGGGATCGTTGCGCCAGCTCGATCCCACGGTCACGGCGGGGCGGCCCCTGCATTTCTTCGCCTATGCCTGGGGCGAGATGAGCGAACTGCCCGCTGAAACCCAGATGGGAATGGTGGCGGCGTTCAAGCGCTTCGGGCTGCCGGTCAATGCCTTGATGACGCTCTGCCATTCGGCGGCGGAACTGATCGAGCGATACCGGCGCATCGAGGCGATGCGCGCCTCGCTCGGCTATGACATCGACGGCGTGGTTTACAAGGTCAATTCTCTCGTCCTACAGGAGCGGCTCGGCTTCGTCTCGCGTTCGCCGCGCTGGGCCATCGCGCATAAATTTCCGGCCGAGCAGGCGACAACCGTGTTGCGCGACATCGGATCCAGGTTGGCCGCACGGGCGCGCTGACGCCCGTCGCGCGGCTCGATCCGGTGACGGTGGCGGCGTCGTCGTCGCCAACGCCACCTTGCACAATGAGGATGAAATCGAGCGCAAGGACATCCGCATCGGCGATACGGTGCGCATTCAGCGGGCGGGCGACGTCATTCCGCAGGTCTGTCTGTGCGTGAAAGACAAGCCGCGCGGGCCGAAAGAGTACGTCTTTCCTAAAGACGAAAAGGGCAATTTCATATGTCCCGTCTGCGGCTCCGCCGCGATCCGCGAGATCGACGAGAAAACCGGCGTCGCCGATGTGGTGCGCCGCTGCACCGGCGGACTGGTTTGCGCGGCGCAGGCGATCGAACGGCTGAAGCATTTCGCCTCGCGCAACGCCATGGATATTGAGGGGCTGGGGCGACAGGCAGATCGAGCAGTTCTACAATGAGGGTCTGATCAAGACGCCAGCCGACATTTTTACGCTGGAGGCGCGCGATAAGGCCTCGTTGACGAAGCTGAAGAATCGCGAAGGTTATGGCGAGACCTCGACGCGCAACCTCTTCAGCGCGATTGACGCGGCTCGCGAACCGCTGCTGAACCGCTTCATTTATGCGCTCGGCATCCGCCATGTCGGCGAGACCAACGCGCGCCGCCTCGCTCGTCATTTCGGCTCGTTCGAGGCGCTGCGCGCGGCCGGCCGGATCGCCGCCGAGGGCTCGGAGGCGCGCGGGGAAATCAACAATATCGAGGGGGTCGGCGAGGTCGTCGCCGAGGCGGTCGCGGATTTCTTCGCCGAGCCGCATAATGAGGAAGCGCTCGACGCGCTGCTCAAGCAGGTGACGCCGAGGCCGATGGAGGCGGTGGCGTCGGAGAGCCCGGTAGCGGGCAAAACGGTTGTTTTCACTGGCGCGCTCGAACTTATGACCCGCGACGAGGCTAAGGCGCAGGCCGAGCGTCTTGGCGCCAAAGTGGCGGCGTCGGTGTCGAAGAAAACAGATCTCGTCGTGGCCGGGCCGGGCGCCGGATCAAAGCTCGCCAAGGCGGCCGAACTCGGCGTCGAGACGATCAGCGAGGCCGACTGGCTGGCGCTGAC
>CAVYFP010000038.1:0-21063 GCA_963767805.1 uncultured Alphaproteobacteria bacterium
AAAGCGCGTGCGCGATGACGAGGCCGATGCCGACGCCGGCGAGTGCGGCTGCGACGCCGATCGCAACGGTCTCCGCAACCGTCCGCGCAAGCGGCCGGCGTCCGACCCGGGCGCGGCCGATTCCAAGGCAGATCAGCAATAACATGGTGATCGCGGTCGAGACCCAGCGCGCTTCCGGGACGGGCATCAGCGCGAAGGGAACGATCGGGATCGCGGCTGACACGAAATCGGCGACCAGCATCCAGAGCGCATGCGCGAGCGGGCTCTCGGCTGTATCGGGCGCGATGGGGGCCATCATGGCGGAAGCGACCCCACGCAACAGGTCCGGCTTCGATCGGATGAGCGTCGAGACGAGGGCGGTCTGGGCGTCCGCGACGCCGGCTTCGCGCAGGCGCCCGGCGACGCGATCGACGACCGCTTCCGGATTTCCTTCGATCTCGGCGTTAAGCTGGGCGCTGAACGTTCGCGCCTCGTCGAGATTGGTTTCGATTTCGAGATAGGTTCCAGCCATCATCGACACGGCGGCGCAGGCGCCGGACGCGCCGGCGATCAACACAGTCATATTGTCGGTCGTGGTCGCCGCAACTCCGAGCACGAGGCCGAAGATCGAGACGGTGCCGTCCTCCATGCCGAAGACGATGTCGCCCGCGCTCGCGACGAGCGATTTCTTCAGGCGTTCAAACAGGGATGGGCCGGCCAATCGAAGTTCCCCCGGGGCAATTCGGTAGCCTATTACCATATTCGGCGGCTACGCCGAAGCCTCAAGGGGTCTCCGACGCCCGGGGCGTTCGACCGGGCTGCGGGTCAATCGATCAGATCGAGAAAAGAGCGGCCTTCGCGATCTTCCGTCTCGACGATCCAGATGTCCGGGTCGAATTTGATCTGGCGGGCGATCTTCAGTTCGGCGTCGGCCGGATCGATCCAGGGCTCGGCATGGAGCCGCGCGAACAAGCGCTCCGCACCGCCCTGCGCCTCGCTCTGCGGCGCGGGACCGAACAGGGCGGCGGCGCCGTCGAGCCGGTCGAGCTTGACCAGGATCGCGCCGGCCTCCGCCGCGCCGCGCCGGCGCAGGACCGCGCTCGCCCCTTCATGCGCGCAGCGGCGCAGATAGGCTGAAACCCAGAAATCGGCGCGCAGCCTCATTTGATTGCTTGTCCTCTCATCTTTCAGGGCAAGGCGGCGCGCGGTAGAACGGCCTTTGCCGGATATTCGCGCCAGATGCGTTTGCGAATCGATTTGCGAACCTATTTGATGGACGGGCTCATCGCCAGACCGGCGCGGCGCAGACCTGTTTTTATTGCGGCAAGGAAGATCTCATGGCAGCGCTCGACACGGTTCTGGACAAGATCGACGCCAATCTCGAATCTGCGCTGGCCCGCTTGTTCGATCTGATCAAAATCAAATCCGTTTCCACCGATCCCGCCCATGACGGCGACTGCAGCGCCGCGGCGGAATGGCTGGCGAAGGAACTCAGCTCGCTCGGTTTCGAGGCTTCCGTGCGGCCGACGGACGGACATCCGATGGTCGTCGCCCACGCCAAGGCCGACCGGCCCGACGTGCCGCATCTTCTGTTCTACGGCCACTATGATGTGCAGCCGGCCGATCCGCTGGAACTCTGGGAAACGCCTCCCTTCGAGCCGCGCATCGTCGACGTCGCGACGGGGCGGCAAATCGTTGGACGCGGCGTCGCCGACGACAAGGGCCAGCTGATGACTTTCGTCGAGGCTGTTCGCGCCTTCAGGGAATCCGGCGGCCTGCCTTGCCGGATCAGCGTCTTGCTCGAAGGCGAGGAGGAGACCGGATCGCCGTCTCTTCCGGCTTTTCTCGCCGCCAATAAGAAAGAGCTTGAAGCTGATCTTGCGCTCGTCTGCGACACGGGGATGTGGGACCGCGCGACGCCCGCGATCACCACCATGCTGCGCGGCCTCGTGCTTGAGGAAGTCATCGTCCGCGGCGCTGACCGCGATCTGCATTCGGGCATTTTCGGCGGGGCGGCGGTGAATCCGATCCATGTCCTCGCGCGCATCATTAGTGGCCTTCACGACGACGAAGGACGCATCACGCTCCCCGGCTTTTATGATGGCGTTTCCGAATTGCCCGAGGAGGTCGCCGCGCAGTGGCGCAACCTCGCCTTCAGTGAGGCGGATTTTCTTCGCGCCGTCGGCCTTTCGATCCCCGCCGGGGAGCGGGGTCGCAGCGTCCTCGAGATGGTGTGGTCGCGTCCGACTTGCGACGTCAACGGAATCATCGCCGGCTATACCGGAAAAGGTTCGAAGACGGTGCTGCCGGCTGAGGCGAGCGCCAAATTTTCGTTCCGGCTCGTCGGCAATCAGGATCCGGCCAAAATCGCGGAGAGTTTCCGCGCCTATGTTCGCAAGAGCCTCCCCGGCGATTGCCGCGCCGAGTTCGTCTCGCATGGCTCTTCGCGGGCGCTGCAATTGCCGTTCAGTTCGGAGGAGCTGTCCCGCGCGAGCCGGGCGTTGCAAGCCGAATGGGGAACCGCGCCGGTGCTTGCCGGCTGCGGCGGGTCGATCCCGATCGTCGGCAGCTTCAAGACCGACCTTAAGATGGACACGCTGATGATCGGCTTTGGCCTTGAGGATGATCGCGTCCATTCGCCGAACGAGAAATATGAACTGAGTTCCTTTCACAAGGGCGCGCGAAGCTGGGCGCGGATACTGCACGCCCTCGCACAGTGACGCGCCCGGCACCCGGCGGTGCCAGCCTTATAGGCCTTCGGCGGGGTTGGCGGCGGCGCGCGCAGCCGGGCGCAGCTTGACCCCCGCAATGCCGAGGCCGCCGATCAGCACGACGCCATAGACGAGGGCGCCGCCCGCGCCGAGCAGCAGCAGCTCCGCCACATGATTGAGGCGGCCGAAATGCCCGGCGATGCGCTGGACGGGGGCGCCGAAAAAAGCGCGAAAAAGGCGAGCGCGCAGGAGGCGGCCGAGACGCAGGTGGCGGTTTGCCACAAAACCATGTCCGGCTTCATCGACCCGCGCCGGATGGCGAAGATGGCGAGCAGCACGAGATTGATCCAGGCTCCGAAGGCGGTGGCGCCGGCGAGGCCCGGCGCGCCGAACGGCTTGAACAGGATCAGCTTCAGCCCGATGTTGAAGGCGACCGCCGTGAGCGAAATGATCATTGGCGTGCGTGTGTCGCCATCCGCCTGGAAGCTCGCCACGGCCGAGCGCAGGAGCACGATCGCGATGATGCCGAATCCATAGGCCGACAGCACGGCGGCGGAGGCGTCCGCATCGTCGAGGGTGAATGCGCCGCGCACGAAAATGCCGCGCATGATGAATTCCGGGATCATGATGAAGGCGACGAAGAACGGCGCCGTCAGCGCCAGCGACAGCGCCATGGTCCGGTTCTGGGCGTGCAGGGCGCCGCCCGGGTCTCCGGCGGCGAGAAAGCGGCTCATTCGCGGCAAGAGCACGGTGCCCGCGGCGATGCCGATGACGCCGAGCGGAAGCTGATAGATGCGGTCCGCGTAATAGATCGAGGAAGGGCCGCCGGTCGGCAGCAATGACGCGATGATGGTGTCGGTGAAGAGCGCGATCTGAACGCCCGCCGAACCGATCACCGCCGGTCCCAGCGTCGTCAGAAAGCGCTTGACGTTCGGGGTCATCGCCGGCCAGGCGAAACGCTCCAGAATGCCCGCGCGCCAGGCCGCGAAGCTCGTCAGGGCGAGCTGCAGCACGCCGGAGACGGTGAGGCCCCAGCTCGCCGCCGCGGCGGCGTTCGGAAACAGGAACGCGACGCCGAGAAAGCCGATCATCACCACGTTCATGAGGACCGAGGTGAAGGCGGCGGCGGCGAAAAGCCCATGCGCGTTCAAGGCGCCCGACTGCAGCGTCACAAGCGTCATCAAAAGCAGATAGGGAAAGGTGATCTTGGTCAGCGTCACCGTCAGCGCGAACTTGTCGGGATATTCGCGATAGCCGGGCGCGAGCAGGTCGATAAGCGTTGGCGTGAAGGCGAGGGCGAGCGCCAGCAGGATGAGTTGCAGGACGAGCAGGCCGACGAAGATCTGGCCCGAGAAGCGCCGCGCGCCGTCGAGGCCTTCGCCATGCAGCACGCGCGAATAGGTCGGCACGAAGGCCGCGTTCCAGGCCCCTTCGCCGAAAATGGCGCGAAAATGATTGGGCAGACGCTGCGCCACGACGAAGGCGTCGGCGAGAAGGCCGGCGCCCAGAATCGCGCCGAGCAAGACATCGCGCAGAAAACCCGCGCCGCGCGAAAGCAGCGTGATGCCGCCGACCGAAAGCAGGTTTTTATACATTGATGGCTCAGGCCCAGTCGCGGCGCGCTTGCGGGGAAAGCTCGTCGTGAATGAAGGGCGTCAGCCCGACGCGTTCCTCGATCAGATAGAGCGGGCGCCGCTTCACCTCCGCGAAGATGCGGCCGATATATTCCCCGAGTATGCCGAGCGAGAGCAGCTGAATGCCGGCGAAGAAGGTGATCGACACAATCAAGGAGGCGTAGCCTGGAACGTCGACGCCGAAGATCAGCGTCCGCACGACGTAAATGCTGGCGAGCGCCAGCGCGAACATCGATATCGCGAGGCCGACATAGGTCCATATCTTCAGCGGCATGGTCGTGAACGACATCAGCCCGTCGAGCGCGAAATGGGTCAGCTTGCGATAGCTGAATTTGGATTGGCCGCGCAGCCGCGGCGCGACTTCGAAGGGGACGCCGATCGATTTGAATCCGATCCAGGCGTAGAGCCCTTTCGAAAAGCGCGCGTGTTCGCGCATGGTCCGCAGCGCGGCGACGGCTGTTGCGTCAAGCAGGCGGAAATCGCCGGCGCCCTGCGGCAGCCGCGTTTCGCCGAGCGCGTCGAACAGCCGGTAGAAGCGCTGCGTCAGCAATCGGCGCAGCGGCGCATCCGCGGCCCGGTCGATGCGCTGGCCATAGACGTTTTTATAGCCCTCCCGCCATTTTTCGATGAAGCTCGGGATCATTTCCGGCGGATGCTGGAGGTCCGCGTCCATGATGATCGCGGCGGCGCCGCGGGCGTGATCGAGCCCCGCCGCAATGGCGATTTCCTTGCCGAAATTACGGCTGAGCGCGATGGCGCGAATGCGCGGATCGCCGTCATGGATCTTGCGCAAGATCTCGAGCGTTTGATCGGTCGAGCCGTCGTCGACGAAAATGATCTCGAAAGAGCGCGCGCATGATTCGAGAACCGGAATGAGCCGATCCAGCAAAGGCCGCAGATTGTCGGCCTCATTATAGATCGGCGCGATGATGGAAAGCTCGGCTTCCGCCATCGCAGTCTCGGATCGCATCATTGACCTTTTTCTTTCATGGAACGCTCAGATTTGCTTGGACGTCAGGCGTTGAGGGTCTCGTCGGCCGCCCGCCGCGCCCGCGCCGGCGCGCTGCGGGGACGGGCGCAAATATTGCCCTGGCAGTCGGAAACGAATGGCCCGGCAAAACGGTTGTCGCTCCAAATTGAAGCGAAATTTGCGTCCGATGCTCTAGGCTTTGGCATTGAATTGCGCAAGACAGGGTCTAAAATTCGCGCTGCGGCGGTCGGTAAGTAACGGGTCCGGCAGTCGGCGAGCGTGGCGGAGGAGGCGGAAGCATGGGCGAAAAGGACGGCGGCGGCCGGGTTTCCTCGTCGATCAGCCTTTGCGCCGATGATTTCGGCCTGTCGCCCGGCGTCAATCGAGGCATTCTTGAGGCGCTGGCGTCCGGCCGTCTCAGCGCGGTCAGCGTGATGACGACGCGCCCGTCGTGGCCGGAGGGCGCGGCGGCGTTGCGCCGCTACGCGGCGCGGGCCGACATTGGCCTCCACCTCAACCTGACCCTCGGGGCGCCTCTGAGCTCCATGCCGCGCTTTGCCTCATCAGGACACTTTCCGGACATTTCGCGCCTTCTCAAGTCGGCCCACAAGGGCGAACTGCCGGAGCTGGAGATCAGGCGCGAGATCGCCCGCCAGATCGATGGCTTCGTCGAACATTTTGGCGCGCCGCCGGATTTCGTCGACGGTCACCAGCATGTCCATGTGCTGACGCAAATCCGCAATTGGCTGTTCGACGAACTCGACGCGCGGGGCCTCGCCCGGAAAATCTGGCTGCGCGACGCCGCCGATCGTCCTTCGCGCATTCTGCGGCGCAATACGGAGCTGAAGAAAGCCTTCGCCATCGCCTGGCTCGGCCGCGGATTCGCGCGGGAGGCAGCCGCGCGTGGATACGCCACCAATGAGGGGTTTTCCGGCTTTTCGGGCTTTGATCCCTGCGGCGATTACGCCGCTGATTTCGCAGCCTATCTGCGCGCGCCGGGGCGGCGCCATCTCATCATGTGTCATCCCGGCTATTGCGACGCCGAGCTGGTCCTCATCGATCCGGTGACGCTGACGCGGGAAAGGGAGTTGAGCTTCCTGCTTTCTCCGGCGTTCGTCGAAACGCTCGATCGCGCCTCGCTCAAACTGGCGCGGATGACGCCGCCGAGGATCGAGATCGCGGCGTGAATTTTCGCGCTCAACCCCAGGATGGCGTCGCCTTTGTGACGGGGGCGAGTTCGGGCATCGGCCGCGCGGTCGCGCTCTTGCTGGCGCGGCGCGGCTTCACCGTCGCCGTAAATGCGCGCCGCGCCCCGGAGCTCGATGCGCTGGCGTCGCAGGATCCGCGCATTTTCGCTTTTCCGGGCGACGTCGCGGACCGCGCGCAAATGGCGGCGGTCATCGCCGGCGTCGAGGCCGCCCATGGCCCGGTCGCGCTCGCCTTCCTCAATGCGGGCGTCTATTTTCCCGGCGAGCGCGACGGGTTTGACGCTGAAATCGCCTGGCGCACCTTCGAGGTCAATGTCGGCGGCGTAATCAATTGCCTCGGTCCGCTGCTCGCCGCGATGGAAGCGCGCGGGCGAGGGCAAATCGCAATCACCTCGTCGCTGGCGGGATATGGCGGCATTCCGGGCTCGATGGCCTATGGCGCCAGCAAGGCGGCGCTGATCTACATGGCCGAGGTTCTGCGCATGACCCATGAGGCCGCCGGGCTCACCATTCAGATCGTCAATCCGGGCTTTGTCGAAACGCCGATGACGGAGCCGAACAGCGATTTCGATATGCCCTTCATCATGAGCGCGGAGCGGGCGGCGAAGATCATCTGCGACGGATTCGAGCGGAGCGGTTTCGAGATCGCTTTTCCGCGCAGGCTGGCCTACGTCTTCAAGGCGGCGCGGCTGCTGCCCTATGCGCTGCTGCTGCCATTGATGCGGCGAATGACGCGGCGCGTACGGCGGGACAGCTGACGAGGCGGCGCAGAAACTTCGGGGGGAAATATGCGATCAGTTCTCTTGGCGCTCGCCATCAGCGTGGCGGCGGCCGGCTCGGTACGCGCGGACGACCATCTGCTCCATGACGCGAGCGATCTGCCCGGTTTCGTGCTGTTCCGCGAATTGGGCGCCCCCGGCATGGTTATGGCTGTCGTGCGAGGCGACGAGAGCGTCGTCCTCGGCTTCGGCGAGACCGAAAAAGGCAATGACAGGACGCCGGACGGAAACAGCCTCGTGCGTCTCAATTCGATCACGAAGGTCTTTGCGACCGAAGTACTCGTCTCGCTTGTCGCCGACGGCAAATTACGCCTGACCGATACGTTGCAGCACGCTACGAGGGCGGCGAAAACGCCGGCCTTCGGCGGTCGGGAAATCACACTGCTCGATCTCGCCACCTATACGGCGGCCTTGCCGCGCGAGATGGGCGAGGCGCCGGAGGGCGTTATGCCCCGCGCGTGGCCGACCCGCGCCGACCGCTCGAACTGGCTCAGCCATTACCAGTTGCCCTGGGCGCCGGGCACAGTCGCTTCCTATTCCAACGTCGGCTTTGACCTCCTTGCCGACGCTATCGAAACGTCGGGCGGCAAACCCTATCCCGATTTGCTGCGCGAGCGCGTCACGGGTCCGCTTGGCATGGCGGATACGGGATTTTCGCCGACGCCCGAGCAATGCAAGCGTCTGATGATCGGCAGCGGAATTGGCGGACCGAGCCCCTGCGTCGATACGCAGGCGACCGACGGCAGCGGCGGCCTTTACAGCACGGCCAACGACATGGCGCGCTGGCTGCGCCACAATCTTGACGACGCCAATGAGACGCTGGCGCTGAGCCACGCCATCTATCGCCAGCGTCAGTCGCTGGGCGCCGCAATCGGCTTCGACGAGGGGGGGCCGATGGCCGGCCTCGGCCTCGGCTGGGTCATTTTGAACGCCGACGGGATTCGTCCGGCGCTTGTCGCAAAAAGCGGCGCCGGCGTCGGCTTCATGAGCTATATCGCCTTCGCGCCGGGACGCGGCGTTGGCGTGTTCGTCGCCGTAAACCGCGTCGATTTCGGCATGTTCGCGAAGATGACGGAGGTCGCGCACGGCATCATCGCCAATCTCGTTACGCGGTGATTTCTCGCCTGGCTGGCGGGGCCAGACCACTCCTTGCGAAAGTACCAAATTTTGGTATACATAGACGTCGGAGCATAGCTGATGGGTAAAAACACCTCTTTCAGCCTTGGCGATCACTTTAGCGCCTTTATCGAGGGGAAGGTCGCCGAAGGCCGCTATGGCAATGCGAGCGATGTCGTGCGTGCGGGACTGCGTCTTCTGGAGGAACAGGAGGCTAAAATCGCCGCGCTGCGCGCCGCCCTGATTGAGGGGGAGGCGAGCGGGGTTTCCGGGCCATTTGACTTCGAGGCCTTCATCGCCAGAAAACGCCAGGGCTGAACGTCGGCGGCATGACGGACTATGTCCTCACCCCGCGCGCAAGGGCCGACATCGAAGACATTTGGGATTACACGGCCGCCCATTGGAATGTGAGGCAGGCCGAAACCTATATCCGGCATATTCAGGCGGCGATCGAGGCTGTCGCGGACGAGCCCGGCATCGCTCGATCCTGCGCGGAGGTCCGCAAGGGCTACTTCAAATTTCCCGCGGAATCCCATATCGTGTTTTTTCGTCTGACGCAGGATGGCGTCGAAGTCGTGCGGATCCTGCATGGCCGGATGGATTTCGAGCGCCATCTTTAGGACTGGCGTCGGTCAATCGCCCTTCACCTTCGCGAACGCCTCCGACGCCCGCGTGCGGCCTTCGGCGAGATCGACGATCGGCCTTGAGTAGGTTGTTCCCAATTCGACACCGGCCTCGCGCAGGATGGGCGCCGGCGCCGCCCACGGCTTGTGAACCCATTTGTCCGGCAGCGCGGCGAGCTCGGGAACCCAGCGGCGCACATATTTCGCCGCGCGGAATCAAACTTTTCTCCCTGCAGCACCGGATTGAAGACGCGAAAATAGGGCGCGGCGTCGGCGCCCGAGCCCGCGACCCATTGCCAGTTCAGCGGATTATTGGCCGGGCAGGCGTCGCAGAGCGTATCCCAGAACCATTCCTCGCCAATGCGCCAGTCGATCAGCAGATGCTTCACGAGAAACGAGGCCGCGATCATGCGCACGCGATTATGCATATAGCCCGTCGTCCAGAGTTCGCGCATGCCGGCGTCGACCAGCGGATAGCCCGTGCGTCCGCGCCGCCACGCGGTGAGTTCGTGCGGCGGCGGATCGCGCCAGGGCATCCGGTCGAAGCGGGACTGAAGATTGACGCTTGCCGCATTCGGATGGCTGAAGAGGACGTGGTGATTGAACTCCCGCCAGACGATTTCGCTCAGGAATTTGTCGGCGCCCTTGGCGACATTTGTGTCCCTTGCGTCGGCTTCGCGGATGGCGGCGATGATCTGCCGGGGCGAGATTTCGCCAAAGCGCAGATGCGGCGACAGGCGGGAGACGCCGGGCTTCGCCGGGTTATCCCGGCTGGCGGCGTAATCCACAATTTCGTTCGCAAGAAAGGCTTCGAGGCGTTTTCGCGCGCTTTCCTCGCCGGGCGTCCAGCTGGCCCGCAGTCCGGCCGCCCAATCGGGCTTTTGCGGGGTAAGGTTGAGCTGCGCAAGGGTGACGCGCTCTGGCCCTCCCACCGGGTAGGGCAAAGCCCGGATCTCGGACGGCGCCGGGATTGGATCGCCGGGGCCGGGCAGGGCGCTGGCGGCGCGCCAATAGGCCGAATAGACCATGAAGGCGCCGCCGTCGCTTTTCTTCACCTCCCACGGTTCATGCAAGAGCTGACCGGGAAAACTCTCTACCTTGACCCCGGCCTCGGTCAGCCGCGATTTCAGCGCCGCATCGACGGCGATTTCAGCGCCGCCATAGCGTCGAGTCCATAACGCCGCGCGCGCGGCGGCCGCCGCCGCCAGATCCGGTAAAATCTCCTCAGCGCGGCCGCAAAAAAGATCGAGCCGGCCGCCGCGCGTCTCAATGTCCCTGCCGAGGGCCGCCAGCGAATAATGCAGCCACCAGCGCGCGGCGCCGCCGCGCCGGCGGAAACCTGC
This sequence comes from uncultured Alphaproteobacteria bacterium, assembly GCA_963767805.1. Classification (GTDB taxonomy): domain Bacteria; phylum Pseudomonadota; class Alphaproteobacteria; order Rhizobiales; family Beijerinckiaceae; genus Methylocapsa. The sequence goes on from CAVYFP010000038.1 coordinate 10,364, forward strand.
GCTCGCCTCGTCGAGAACATAGATGCAAAGGAGCGGGCCGCCCCCGGCGCAGGCCGCCGTCAGCGCTTCATTGTCGCCAAGGCGCAGATCGTCACGAAACCAGACGATTGCGGGCGCTGGTCCGCTCGTGCCGCGCGTCATGTCGCTCCCCGGGGCTTGAAACGCATCATTCTTCGGGCGGCCCACGCGCCGCTTGCGCCTGCGGCCCCGATCGCCTAAGCGGATTTCTCAACGGCAAAGGACGCTTCATGGCGCAGGATAAACTGCACGAAACGATTGTCCGTCACCACGATAAAGTGCTGATCGTCGATTTTGGCTCTCAGGTGACGCAGCTGATCGCGCGTCGCGTGCGCGAGGCTGGCGTCTATTGCGAGATCGCGCCGTTTCAGTCGGCGGAGAAGGCGTTCGCGGAGCTTTCGCCCAAGGCCGTCATTCTGTCCGGCGGCCCAAGTTCGGTGCTGGACGCGGGGTCGCCGCGCGCGCCCGCCGCGCTATTTGACGCCGGCGTGCCAATTCTCGGCATCTGCTATGGCGAGCAGGTCATGGCGGAGCAGCTCGGCGGCAAGATCGTCGCGGGCCATAGCGACAGCCGCGAATTCGGCCGCGCCGAGGTCGAGGTCTTGCGTCCGAGCGCGCTTTTTGACGGCGTTTGGGACCAAGGCAAGAGCTATCCCGTCTGGATGAGCCATGGCGATGCGGTGAGCGAATTGCCGCCGGGGTTTGCGCCGATTGCGACGTCGCCCTCGGCGCCCTTCGCGGCCATCGCCGATGAGGCGCGCAGGCTCTATGGCGTGCAGTTCCACCTCGAGGTGGTCCACACGCCCGACGGCGCGCGGCTCATTTCCAATTTCGTGCATAAGATTGCCGGCGCCAGCGCCGACTGGACGATGGGCGCCTTCCGGCAGGAGGCGATCGCCTCGATCCGGGCGCAGGTCGGCTCCGGCCGCGTGCTTTGCGGCCTCTCGGGGGGCGTCAATTCGGCCGTCGCCGCCGTGCTCATTTTCGAGGCGATCGGCGAGCGGTTGACTTGCGTCTTCGTCGACCACGGCATGTTGCGCCAGGGCGAGGCCGAGGAAGTCGTCAGCCTCTTTCGCGGCCATTACAATATTCCCCTCGTGCATGTCGAAGCGAAGGCGCTTTTTCTCGGCGCGCTGACCGGCATTCGCGATCCGGAAGAAAAGCGCAAGATCATCGGGGGCCTGTTCATCGCCGCCTTCGAGGCGGAGGCGAAGAAACTCGCCGCCGACGGGCGCGGCGCGCCGGAGTTTCTGGCGCAGGGCACGCTCTATCCAGACGTGATCGAAAGCGTCTCCTTCAGCGGCGGTCCGTCGGTGACGATCAAGTCGCACCATAATGTTGGCGGCCTGCCCGAGCGCATGAACATGAAGCTCGTCGAACCCTTGCGCGAACTGTTCAAGGACGAGGTGCGCGACCTCGGCCGCGAGCTTGGCCTGCCGCAAGCCTTTGTGGGCCGGCATCCGTTTCCGGGGCCGGGCCTCGCCATCCGCTGTCCGGGCGGCGTGACGCCCGAAAAGCTCGAGATCCTGCGTCAGGCCGACGCGATCTATCTCGACGAGATCCGCAAGGCCGGGCTCTATGACGAGATCTGGCAGGCGTTCGCCGTGTTGCTGCCGGTGCAGACGGTTGGCGTGATGGGCGACGGGCGCACCTATGAATTCGTCTGCGCGCTGCGCGCGGTCACCTCGGTCGATGGAATGACGGCGGATTTTTATCCCTTCGACATGGGTTTTCTCGGCCGCGCAGCGACTCGCATCATCAATGAAGTGAAAGGCGTCAACCGGGTGGTGTATGACGTGACGCGAAGCCGCCGGGGACAATCGAGTGGGAATGAAATGATGTGGTTCGCGGCGTTTCGCGAACTATCGCCACATCCTCATAACTAGCTGAGCTAAAACAAAAAATCAATCATTCACTATCGGCGCCTATCGCCTTCAAGCGATGGGTTCTGACGGTGTACGCGACGGTATGCATTTTTCGCCGTCCGCCGAATTTTCACCCTACCGTCAGGCCAAAAACCGAAGCGTCCTGTTAAAAATCAGGCTAATATACTGATATATAATGATTATTTTCATAGATTGACGGTATCGGATTTGACGGTAAAATTGGGGCTCGAAAAGGCGTTTTCGATCGTCAACGAGGCCGTCCCCATGCTCACTGACATGGCCATCAAGAGGCTGAAACCAAAGGATAAATTGTACAAGGTGGCCGATCGTGACGGTATGTACGTTTCCGTTGCCACGACAGGTCAAATCACCTTCCGGTACGACTACCTGTCAACGGCGGAGACAAATTGTGCCAAATGGCGGCGTGAAAGTGTACCAGTCGGGTTAAGAGAAAAGGGCCGCAAAGCCCTGGAGTTTGGCATTGCCGCGCGCATTGAGCCGCGCGGAGCGTAGCGATGCGCGGCTCAATGCGCGCGGCGGGATTTAGTTTTTGGGGTCGGCGTCTCCTTCGCTGGTTGTTTTCGCGGTCGCGGTCGGCGCATGACCGGTTCGGCGCTGAGCCTTCTTGGCTGTCGCGAGCCGGAAGCTTTCGCCGTTCATCTCCAGGATATGGACATGGTGGGTGAGGCGATCGAGCAATGCGCCCGTGAGCCGTTCCGATCCGAAGACCGAGGTCCATTCGTCGAATGGCAGGTTGCTGGTCACCAGCGTGGCGCCGCGTTCATAGCGCTGGCTGAACACCTCGAAGAGCAGCTCCGAACCGACCGCCGTGAACGGCACGTAGCCCAGTTCGTCGACGATCAGCAGCTTGACCGTGTTGAGATGCTTTTGCAGCGCGCGCAGGCGGCGTTCGTCGCGCGCTTCCATGAGTTCGTGCACGAGGGCCGCCGCGGTCGTGAAGGCGACGCTGTGGCCCTTCTGGCAGGCGGCAAGCCCCAGGGCCAGGGCGACGTGGGTCTTGCCGGTTCCCGACGGCCCAAGCGCGATGCAGTTCTGTCGCTTCTCGATCCATTCGCCGCGCGCCAGCTCCAGCACCAGCGGCTTATTTAGCGATGGCTGGGCGGCGAAGTCGAAAGCATCGAGGCTCTTGACCTGCGTAAAGCGCGCCAGGCGAATCCGGCGTTCGACGTTGCGCCGCTCGCGGTCGATGCGCTCCAGTTCGCACAGACGAAGCAAATAGTGCGGGTAATCGGCGCTATCGCGCGCCAATTCCATCGCCACCTTCTCATACTCGCGCGCGAAGGTGGGGAGCTTCAGCGCCTTGAGATGATTGCCCAGCAGCACTTGCGGCGCGACGATTGTCGGCGAGGTTGGCTCATACGGCGCAGTCATGCTGAAACTCCCGCGGTCGCCGGAATCGGGCCGGCGTTGGCGATGAGCCCGAGATAGGCGCGCGGATCCGTCGCGCCGACCGTGGCGGCTGGCAAATAAGGATAGAATGTCAGATCGAGCCGGGCTGACCGGTTCTCCAACCTGGCTAGCAGCAGCATCTTCACCGCGTCGAAGCTGATGGCGCCAAGGCGCAGCGCTTCGGCGACGGCCTGTTCGACCTGATGCTGATTGAAGTCCTCCATCAATCGCAACACCTGAATGAACTCGCGGCGTCCGGGATTGCCCATCCGCGATTCCATCAGCCGGCGGAGCCGGTGAATGCATTCCGCGAGCTGCCAGCCGTCGAGCGGCGCGGCCTGATCGAGCGCCTTGCTTTTGTGTTCCAGCAACGCCAGATAATGCAGCGGGTTGAAGATGAAATCGGCCTTCTCGTAGCTGCGCGGATGCACAGCGATCGTCTCATCGCGACAGCTGATCTCAACCCTGTCGACATATCCCTTCGCCAGGACCTCTTGATGGCCATAGCGCGTCGGAACCGAATAGTCGTTGTTCCGGTAGCGCACCAGCGACAGGGACGAGACGCAGGTGGCGACCTTGTGACAGGCGTCATAGGGCGCCGGCGGCAACGGCATGAACGCAGCCGCATCCGCCCGCATGCGCTCGGCGATCGTTGTCGCCTGGCCGCGCAAAACCGCCTGACGACGCTTCATGCAGGCTTCAAGCAATCTGGCGTTGAGCGCGTCAAAACTGTCCGCGACCGGCAAAGGCGTCATGAAGTTGCGCCGGGCAAAGCCGACCAGCCCCTCCACCTTGCCTTTGTCGTTACCCTTGCCCGGCCTGCCGAACCGGTCCTCGAACAGGTAATGGCTCTGGAGTTCCGCAAACATTTGCGAGCGAAGACGGCGCCCGCCCTTCACGATCCTGGCCACCGCGAGCCGCGTGTTGTCGTACAAAATTGATCTTGGCGCGCCGCCGAAAAAAGCGAACGCCGCCACATGGCCGTCGCAAAAGGCTTCAGCCGTCTCGGCCGGATAGGCTTTGACGAAGCAGCCGTCGGAATGCGGCAGGTCCACGCAAAGGTAATGGAACCGGACCTTCTTGCCCGCGATATAGCCATCCGCCTGGCCAAAATCCGCCTGCGCGTGACCCGGGCTATGGCTCAAGGGCACGAACATCTCGCGGGCGCGCAGCATCGCCTGAGCCACATATTCGCGCACGATCGTGTATCCGCCGGAAAATCCTTCTTCGTCCCGCAACCTCTCGAAAATCCGCTGCGCCGTGTGACGCTGCTTCTTGTGGACGCTGCGATCGTCTTCCAGGACCTTCTCGATCCAAGCCAGGTGCGGACCAAGCTTCTTCGACGTCGGCCGCTCCCGCCGACGGTAGCCAGGCGGAACCGAAAACTCGAGCATCTTCGTGATCGTGTTCCGATGGACGCCAAACCGCTTCGCCGCCTCCCGGCGGCTCAGCCCGTCAATCATCACCGCGCGTCGTATCCCGGCATAGAGCTCCACTGTGAACATCCTTTCGGCCCCTCCATGCCATTCAGAGGCATCGAGGCGGCCTAGCAGGACCGGTACACTTTTGCGCCGCTCTCAAGGGCGATCGAAAAGCCGGTTCAGTGGTACACTTTGCGACCGCTCTTTATACATTGACGATTTCTTCTTTGAGGAGCTGCGCGGCAAGCGCGATATGTTGATCGATCCCGCCATTCTTGATGGCATCGTCGACGATGTGCTGGCATCGGCTCGCGTGCGGCTGGCTCAATGAGGACGACTATGACCGGTCGCCCGGCAAGCGAGCAGATCGAAATTTGCTGGGGTGAGCGTCGGGTCATCGCGGAGCTCCTTCGCACGGATAGGCGTGCTCTCCGGATCGACGTTCGGCCGACGGGCGAAGTCGCTATTTTTGCGCCTGCGGGTGAGGAAATCGACGAAATTCAGAGCAGAGCGCGCCGGAAGGGCGCTTGGATATTCGCTCAGATTGACACGATTTCCCAAAGGCCGAAGGTCACACCGAAACGCAGGTTCATTTCCGGCGAGACGCATCTTCTGCTGGGTCGACAATATCGGTTGTCGATTGAGCAATCTGACGATCCCCATGTTCGGCTCGAAGGTGGGCGCTTGGTGATATGCGCCCGAGCGCCTGACGACCAGCCCCATTGCCGGCGTTTGCTTCAGACGTTCTATAAGCTCCGAGCGCGCGAGGTATTCCGGCAACGATTTGAAATCGTTGTGGAGCCATTCGTTCGTAAGGGCTTGAAACGGCCTTCCCTCGTTATCCGGCCGATGTCAAAGCGATGGGGGAGCTTCACCCCTGGCGGGCGGGTTGTGCTCAATGTCGATTTGGTGCGGGCAAGCCCCCGATTGATCGACTACGTGATCTGCCACGAACTGGCGCATGCGTTCTTCCCGGATCACAGCGAGGGATGGCGTGCTTTGCTTGAGACGATGATGCCCGATTGGGAAGAACGAAAAGAGAGGTTGGAGGCAGCCCTCCGGTAGCGGCAGTGCGCCAGAACGGAGCCGGAAGAGGACATCCGAAGCTGGCCGGCGCAGCTCTAGGCTGGTTCGCCTTGGGCAGCCACTTTGGATTGCCCTGTCTCGGAAATGTGATAAAACCTCTGCTATCTTTGAAATTTGCCAAGGAAACATCACATCGCTATGGACTCGCAACGCGCCCAAGCACTCAAGCTGCTGAAGACGTGTCCCATGATGCGGCTGAAGGACTTTGCCGCCAGCGGCATCGCGCCCGAAACCCTGGCGCGTCTTGTCCGGGACGGCGAGGTCGTTCGTCCCGCGCGCGGTCTCTATCAGCTTGCGGATAGTTCGGGCGATGCGGCTCGCATTCTGGCGGAAGCTTCGGTGCTCGTTCCCAAAGGCGTCATCTGTCTGACCTCGGCGCTGCAGTTCCACGAGCTGACGCTGCAAATGCCGTCGGCCGTTTGGATGGCCATCGATCGCACCGCCTGGCGCCCCAAGATCGACTATCCACCCATTCGCTTTGTGCGCTTCACCGGTCCCTCGCTGACAGAAGGTGTGGAGCGGCGCTCCATCGAAGGCGTCGAAGTGGCGATCACCAATCCGGCGCGGACGATCGTCGATTGCTTTCGCTATCGGGCGAAGATCGGACTGGATGTCGCTCTGGAAGGCCTGCGTGAGGGACTTCGACAGCGAAAAGTCACGAGCGACCAGCTCTGGACCTATGGGACGAAAGGAAAGGTCTGGTCGACCATGAGGCCCTATGTGGAAGCGACGGTAGCCGATGGCACATGAACCAAGAAAAAATGTCGGCGCCTCGGTCCGGGCTCGCCTGCTCGACCGGTCTCGTGTCGAACGCACGGACTTTCAGATTCTGCTGACGCGCTATGCGCTGGAACGGCTTCTGTATCGACTGAGCCTGTCACCTCATCGCGACCGCTTCATCCTGAAGGGTGCGATGCTATTCGTAACCTGGGTGGCAGATCCTTTCCGGCCTACACGCGATCTCGACTTTCTCGGCTATGGCGAGAACCGCCCGGAGGCGATCGGAGAGGCCTTTCGAGAGATCTGCGGGCAGCCGGTCGATGACGACGGCGTCGTATTCGACATCGGCGCTATCACCGCTGTTCCGATCCGGGAGGATGTTGAATACGGCGGCATCCGCGTGCGCACCTCCGCGACGATCGCAGGCGCCCGCATTCCGATCCAGGTCGACATCGGTTTTGGTGATGCCGTCACGCCGGGACCGGTCGAGATCGTGTATCCGCCGCTGCTCGACGCACCAGCGCCCCACCTTCGCGCCTATCCCGTGACGACCGTGGTTGCCGAGAAATTCCAGGCACTCGTCCTGCTCGGCATCGCGAACAGCCGGCTGAAAGATTTCTACGACCTCTGGCTGATCGCACAGACATTCGAATTTGACCGGGCATCGCTTGCAGAGGCCGTCCGCCAGACCTTTACGCGGCGCGGAACCATGCTTCCAATCGAGAAGCCGACCGGCCTGAGCGATGCTTACGCCGATGCCTGGGGGCGGCAGTGGAAGGCCTTTCTGGGGCGAGAGCGAATGGCCGTGGCGCCAGCGGAGTTGGCTGCCGTCGTCTCCGATCTCGCCCGATTTCTGCTTCCCTTGGTCGAACTTGCCGACACTGACTGGCGTTGGAAGCCCGGCAAAGGCTGGACGCCGTCGAACGTCGGTCAAGACGGCTGACGTAGGCCGAGACTGGCCACCCTGAAAGCGATGGAGGCACCGCGAGATGGCCGCTGATTTGTTCGCCAGCGCAACCGTGACGACCGTCACCGGTGTCCTCTGCAGAAGGCGCCCCATCCACGCGCCTGGCTACGCCATGCGCTGCCGCGCATCAGGCCGAGCGGACTTGCTTCCGTTACGTCTTCGAAAGCAGGCGAAGTTGGGCAAGAACATTGTCTACCTCTGCACGTTTGCGGTAATTGTTGGGAATATACGCCCATGCGATGATGCCATCCTGGCCGATGACATAGGTGGCGGGGTCGGCAAAAGCGTAAGTGCTATCGCCGTTCGCCTTCTCCACGTTCACCTTGAAAAGTTCGAGTATCTTGCGGTGTGACTCGGGCAACGTGAAGGCCACGCCGAATTGCTTGGCAACGGTGGTGCTGGCGTCGTGCAGCACATCGAATGCCGGTGCGCTGATGATGGTATCCTTGGTTTCCTGCGGCAAGTTGGAATCCTTGATCGCCTCGGCCCCATCAGGCCCCTCGGAAGAAATGGCCACGAGGTTGGCGCCCAACGCCTTGATGTCCTCATAGCGCTTATTGTAGGCCGCAAGCTGCAGGTTGCAGTAGGGGCACCATAGTCCGCGGTAGAAGGTCAGCACCAGCGGGCCGGCCTTCAGATAGTCGGCCAGACTGCGGTCTGCGCCGTCATAATTCTTGAGGGAAAAATCGGGCGCTCTGTCGCCCGCCTTGAGCGCGTTCTCGACGATCGGCATGGCGCTGATTTCGCCTGCACCAAGCTCGACCAGTGTGTTCAACTCCGGCGAAAACGTCGACCGAAATGTTTGAATGAGCTGCTGAATCTGGGCATTGAGGGACATGGGGATACTCCCGGTTTTGAGGGTCTCGACTGACATTGGCAAGGCGGGCGTCGACACGGCGCGCGCCGCCGCCCGCGTTTGCAGCGGCGCGGTCATGGCGCCGCGTCGATCAGGGATCTGGCCGGCATCGCTCCGGCACGGCCGACGCTCCACGCGAGGTAGCGGCTCAAGGCCGTGAGATCGAAGCCGGTTTCTGACGACCAGCTGTTCATGGCGGCCTGGATGGCGTGCATCTGCGCCTTGCTCGTCGGCGGCGACGTGATGACGCCCTCGCGGATCAGCGCGGCGGTCACGTCCTTCGTCAGCACGAAGGCGGGCTTGCCGAGCGCCCGCAGAAAGCGGGTGCCCGTCTCGCCGCCGAGGCGGCTTCCCCGCCGCTTCATCAGATCGAGCAATTCGACATTGCGATCATCCGGCCAGCCGGAAAAGAACCGCGCCGCGGATCCATGCTCGCGCGCCAATTCGACAACCCAGCGCGCGTTGTCTCGCACCGAAGCGATCTTGGCGCCATTGCGCACGATCGCCTTGTTCGCCAGCAGCGCCTCCAGGTCGTCGTCATGCATGAAAGCGCAGCGCTGCGGCGAGAAGTGCCAGAACGCCTCTTCGAACGCCGGCCATTTCGCGTCGATCTGCTTGCGGGAAAAGCCCGAGCAGAACACCCGATGGGCCATCAGCGAGAGAACCCGATCGTCGGGCAGCCCCACGATTTCAGCCGCAGGACGGGACCGGACATCTTCCAACCCCCGGGCGATCTCTTGCGGCCCATGATCCCTGGCCGCCATGGTCACGATTTCGGAGAAGGGCCGCATCTCAAGTTCGCTCCACCGAGAACCAATCGGTCAGCAATGGTTGAGACTGTGCCACCTCGAACTCGGTGACACGGGTGAAGACCATCTTCTCCTCGCGCACGAATGGTTCGGCCGCGAGCAACGTGTCGAGTTCGTCGCGTGTTTCGGCGCGGGCGACCAGGAAGCCGCCGTGTGGCGGCACCTGCGGCCGGAGAAGAGGAAATGCCCTTTATCGTATCCGGCCTGGAGATAGGCGTGGTGCTCCGGGACGAGGTGCTGGAGCTCCGCAAAGGGCACGAGATGTTTTCCTTCCAGCAGGTAGTGCTTCATGCCTTCACCCTCCGACTTTGCGGCTTGCTCGCCGCAGGCAATCGTTCTATACCGATCACTAAAGTACGGTGGCGCGCTCGTCAAGGCGATTCTATATCGACCGCTAAATTTGAAGAGGATGGATGGTGGGACGTCCCAGGACTTTCGACATCGACCACGCGCTCGGCATCGCCACCGACATGTTCTGGCGGCGGGGTTACGACGGCACGTCCATCGGCGACCTCACCAAAGCCATCGGCATAAGCGCGCCGAGCTTCTATTTCGCCTTCGAGAGCAAGGACGCGGTTTTCCGCCGGATCATCGACGCCTATCAGGCGCGTCAGGACGAGATCGTCGAGAGGGCGTTTGACGAGGCTCATTCTCGGTCCGTGGCGGCAACACTGTTATCGGGGTTCGGCGACTTTCTCACGAGTGCCGACCACGCTCCTGGCTGCCTGATCCTCAACAATTCGTTGCCGATCAGCGACGATCATCCGTTCCGAGCCGAATGGGCCGAGGGGCGGCGCATCATGCGCGAAAGGCTCGCCGAGCGCTTCCTCCAGGATCAGCGATCCGGACGTGGATTTCCCTTTGAATGGAATCCGGCGGACACGGCTCCATGGATTGTCTCGCTGATCTGGGGTATCGCAGTGGAAGCACACTCCGGCGCCAGCGGATCTGAGATTTCAGCTGATGATATCGCAATTTATGGAGATGTGGCCAATAGAGTGAAAGTAGGCGTTCTTGTGTACGCCAAAAATGTAAGAACCAACGTCGCTTAGTATTGCTTCATGAGCGAAGCAAATCCGTGTGGAGACAGATCTGACTTGCCGATCCAAATTCGCCATATCCAGTGCGTCATGGCGGCCGCAGGTGACGGGATCTTCTGCAGGGCTTCGGCTGATCGAGTCTGCCGACGGGCGTTGGAAGCCTGGTGAAGGTTGGAGGGCATCGGATGCCGGCTAGGATGCGTAGCCTGGAGGGTAGCGAGCAATGCGCGCGCGGCAGAATCGGTTTCGCCACGTATCGCAGTCAATCGCGGACGTTTTCGACCGGCTATAGCTATTTCTCCTGCACTTCGTATATAATACGAACGAAGAGATTGACGCCGCGCACCGCGCCACATTTATTGTGGAAAAACAATTGCGTATGAATCTGACGGTATATCTGACGGTAATCGTCAAATTCTTGCCATTACACTCATCGAAAATTCAAATACTTACCACTTCTGTTGATCATCGAGTGGGAATGAGGGAA
>CAVYFP010000039.1:0-26068 GCA_963767805.1 uncultured Alphaproteobacteria bacterium
TAACACCATGAAATTACTTAGAATTGTGCTGTTCGGCGCAAGCCTTCTCATCTCCGGCGCCGCCTTCGCCGACTATCTGCCGGAAGGCAATGGCAACATCAACGCCGCCAGCTACGCCGCGCCGGAAGGCAATGGCAACATCCAAAGCGCCTGACTAATTAATCGCATGTTTGCTGCGCCCGGAGAGCTGACGTGTGCTCCAGGCTCGAACGCAACAGGAAAGGCATGAAAATGCGGACTGTTTTCGCAGTCATGATGCTGGCCGCGGCGCTTCTGGCGGTCACGGCTCTCGGCATATTCGTTGCGACAATCGCCGAAAAAGATCACGCGCCGCACGCGGATAATCGGCGAAGCTTCCGGTTCGCCGCTCTTTGACGTCGCCAATCAGGCCAATCAGGCGATCTGACGGATCGTTTATCGATCGCGGTCCAGAGCCTGCGCCGCCCGCGCGAACGGCTCAGAGTTTGAGGGCGGCCTTGACCTCGACAAGCTGGTCGCGTTTCTCGGCTGCGCGCCGGCGCCCTTCATCGGTCGTCGCGCTGGCGACTTCGGCCTCGGCGTTCTCGATGTCCGCAGTGATTTGCGAACCATCGAACTCTTCGAGCGGAACGGCGTGTTCGGCGAGAATCGTGAGGCCCGTCGGCGCAACGTCAGCGAAGCCGCCCCGCACGAAAAAGCGCACCGTTTTCGACGGCGCCTCGAGAATATCCACGACGCCGGGCTTCAACGTCGACATAAGCGGCGAATGGTCCTTGAGGACCGTGAACTGGCCCTCGCTTCCAGGCACTATGACGGATTGAACTTCGCCGGAAAAGACGAGCCTTTCAGGCGACACGAGTTCGAAATGAAAGTCCGCCATGACGCGTCCCCGAAACTGTTTGCGCTGATCCGAACGGCGACCCGGTCGGCAGAATTTCGCGCGGCGCTATTTCGCCGCGCGATGATCGCGATTGACGTGCAAACCGGCGAAAGCTCAGGCCGCTTCGGCTGCGAGCCTCTGCGCCTTCTCCACCGCTTCATCGATCGAACCGACCATATAGAAGGCGGCCTCGGGCAAATGATCATATTTGCCTTCGACGAGCCCCTTGAAGCCCTTGATCGTGTCGGCGAGCGCAACGAGCTTGCCGGGCGAGCCGGTGAAGACTTCCGCGACATGGAACGGCTGCGACAGGAAGCGCTCGATCTTGCGAGCCCGCGCGACGGTCAGCTTGTCTTCTTCCGACAGTTCATCCATGCCGAGAATGGCGATGATGTCCTGCAGACCCTTGTAGCGCTGCAGCGTCTGCTGGACCTGACGGGCGACGTTGTAATGCTCCTCGCCAACGACGAGGGGCGACAGCATGCGCGAGGTTGAATCCAGCGGATCGACGGCCGGATAGATGCCCTTTTCGGCGATCGAGCGCGACAGCACGGTCGTCGCGTCAAGATGGGCGAAGGAGGTCGCAGGCGCCGGATCGGTCAAATCGTCGGCGGGCACGTAAATCGCCTGCACCGAGGTGATCGAGCCCTTGGTCGTCGTCGTGATGCGCTCCTGCAGGGCGCCCATGTCGGTCGCCAGCGTCGGCTGATAGCCGACCGCCGAGGGAATGCGTCCGAGCAGCGCCGACATTTCCGAGCCCGCCTGCGTGAAGCGGAAAATATTGTCGACGAAGAACAGCACGTCCTGGCCATTGTCGCGGAAATCCTCCGCGACGGTGAGCCCCGTCAGCGCGACGCGCGCGCGCGCCCCCGGCGGCTCGCTCATCTGGCCATAGACCAGCGCGCATTTCGAACCGGCGGCCGAGCCGTCATGATCGCGCGGGTTAACATTCACATGCGAACTCGATCATCTCGTAATAGAGATCGTTGCCTTCACGCGTGCGCTCGCCGACGCCAGCGAAGACGGAATAGCCGCCATGCGCCTTCGCGACATTGTTGATGAGCTCCATGATCAGGACGGTCTTGCCGACGCCCGCGCCACCGAAGAGGCCGATCTTGCCGCCCTTGGCGTAAGGCGCGAGGAGATCGACGACCTTGATCCCGGTGACGAGGATCTGCGCCTCCGTCGCCTGCTCGGCGTAGCTCGGCGCCGGCTGATGGATGGCGCGATGGTTCGTCGCGACGATCGGACCGAGTTCGTCGACCGATTCGCCGATCACATTCATGATGCGGCCGAGGGTGGCCTCGCCGACAGGAACCGTGATGGGGGCGCCGGTGTCGCGCACCGGCTGTCCGCGCGTCAGTCCCTCGGAAACGTCCATGGCGATGCAGCGCACCGAATTTTCGCCAAGATGCTGGGCGACTTCAAGCACCAGCCGGGAGCCGCCGTTTTCGGTCTCCAGCGCGTTGAGGATCTCGGGCAGATGGCCGTCGAACTTCACGTCGACGACGGCGCCGATGACCTGCGTGATGTGGCCTGTTGGCGTATTTGTTGCGGCGTCAACCATGCTCGTTCCCTTGCTGTCCTCGATGCTCAAAGCGCTTCGGCGCCGGAGATGATCTCGATGAGCTCCTTCGTGATCATCGCCTGCCGCGAGCGGTTATACTGCATCGTCTGTTTCTTGATCATTTCGCCGGCGTTGCGGGAGGCGCTGTCCATCGCGCTCATCCGCGCGCCCTGTTCGGAGGCGGCGTTTTCGAGCAGCGCCCGCAGAACCTGGATCGACACGTTGCGCGGCAAAAGCGTGGTGAGGATTCCCTCCTCGTCCGGCTCGTAATCGTAAACCGCCTGCGGCGCCGCGGGCTCGCCCTCGCCGCCGACACTCAGCGGAATGAGGCGCAGCGCTGTCGGAACCTGCGAGATCACCGAATTGAAGCGGGCGAAATACACGGTGCAGACGTCGAACTCGCCGCCCTCGAAAAGAGAGACGATCTTGCGCCCGATCCCGTCGGCATTGTCGAAGCCGAGATTCTTGAAGCCGCGCAGATCGATGAATTCGATAATCTCGCGGGCGAACTGGCGGCGAAGGACGTCATAACCCTTCTTGCCGACGCAGATCATTTTGACTGTCTTGCCCTGCCCGATCAGCGCGACGGCCTGCTCGCGCGCAAGCCGCGCGATCGACGCGTTGAAACCGCCGCAGAGGCCGCGTTCGGCCGTGCAGACGACGAGCAGATGCACCTGATCGCGGCCATTGCCGGCGAGCAGCTCCGGGGCTGGCGAGCCAGGCCCAATCGAGGCGGCGAGCGACGCCAGCACCTGCGCCATCCGCTCGGCGTAAGGCCGGGCGGCTTCGGCGGCGTTCTGCGCGCGCCGCAGTTTCGCCGCCGCCACCATCTGCATGGCCTTGGTGATTTTCTGCGTCGCCTTGACCGAGGCGATCCGGTTGCGCAGGTCCTTCAACGAGGGCATGAAATGTCCGCTTCGTTATGTGCGAGAGTGCTTGTCAGGCGAAATTTTTGGCGTAGGTCTCGACGATCGTCTTCAGCTGACCGGCCGAAGCGTCGGAAAGATCCTTCGATTGCCGGATCGTATCCAGCAAATCGGGGTGGCTCTTGCGCACCAGGGCGAGAAGCCCGTCTTCGAAAGCGCGAACCCGGTTGACCGGCAGGGCGTCGAGATAGCCGTTGACGCCGGCGTAGATCACAACAACCTGCTCCTCGATCTTGAGGGGCGCGAATTGCGATTGCTTCAAAAGTTCGGTGAGGCGCGATCCGCGCGCCAGCAGGCGCTGCGTCGTGGCGTCGAGATCGGAACCGAACTGCGCGAAGGCGGCCATTTCGCGATATTGCGCGAGCTCGCCCTTGATCTTGCCGGCGACTTTCTTCATCGCCTTGGTCTGCGCCGCCGAGCCGACGCGCGACACCGAAAGGCCGACGTTCACGGCGGGGCGGATGCCCTGGAAGAAGAGATCGGTCTCAAGGAAGATCTGGCCGTCGGTGATCGAGATCACGTTGGTTGGAATATAGGCCGACACGTCATTCGCCTGCGTCTCGATGATCGGCAGCGCGGTCAGCGAACCGGCGCCGTTTTCATCGCGCAGCTTGGCCGCGCGCTCGAGCAGACGCGAATGCAGGAAGAAGACGTCGCCGGGATAGGCTTCGCGGCCGGGCGGACGGCGCAGCAGCAGGGACATCTGGCGGTAGGCCACAGCCTGCTTCGACAGATCGTCATAGACGATCAGGGCGTGCATGCCATTGTCGCGGAAGAACTCGCCCATGGCGCAGCCGGAGAATGGCGCGAGAAACTGCATCGGCGCGGGATCTGAGGCGGTCGCGGCGACGATGATCGAATATTCGAGCGCGCCCTGTTCTTCCAGCACCTTCACGAATTGGGCGACCGTCGAGCGCTTCTGACCGATGGCGACATAGACGCAATAGAGCTTGGCGCTCTCGTCGCCGCTCTGATTGATCGACTTCTGATTGAGGATCGCATCGAGCGCGACGGCGGTCTTGCCGGTCTGGCGGTCGCCGATGATCAGTTCGCGCTGGCCGCGTCCGATCGGGATCAGCGCATCAATCGCCTTGAGGCCCGTGGCCATCGGCTCATGCACCGATTTGCGCGGGATGATGCCGGGCGCCTTGACGTCGACGCGGGCGCGCCGCGTCGCGTTGATCGGGCCCTTGCCGTCGATCGGATTGCCGAGCGCGTCGACGACGCGGCCGAGCAGTTCCTTGCCGACGGGAACGTCGACGATGGCGCCGGTGCGCTTGACGGTCTGGCTTTCCTTGATGTCGCGGTCGGAGCCGAAGATCACGACGCCGACATTGTCGACCTCAAGGTTCAGCGCCATGCCGCGGACGCCGTTTTCGAATTCGACCATTTCGCCGGCCTCGACATTGTCGAGGCCGTAAACGCGGGCGATGCCGTCGCCGACCGAGAGGACCTGACCGACCTCCGTGACAGAGGCCTCATTGCCGAAGCCGGCGATCTCGTTCTTCAGGATTGCGGAAATCTCTGCGGCGCGGATATCCATCAGCCGACCTCTTTCATGCGTGCGCGGATCGAATTGAGTTTGGTTTTGAGCGAGCTGTCGACCATGCGGGAGCCCAACTGAACGATGAGGCCGCCGAGGATGCTCGGATCAACCTTGATGTCGACCGCGACGCTATCGCTGCCGGCGACAGCCGCGAGCGCGCTCTTCAGCGCCTCGACATGCTCGTCCTTGAGCGGCTCGGCGACCGTGACGGCGGCGCGGCTGAGCCCGCGCGCCCGATCATAAAGAATATTGTAGTCGCGAATGATGTCGGAGATCGCGAAAAGCCGGCGCTTCGTCGCGACGAGCTTTAAAAACTTCGCCGTCGTCCCGCCGATTCCCGCCTGCGCCAGCAACGCGTCCAGCACCTTGATCTGCTGTTCGGCCGAGAACACGGGACTGCGCACGAAATTGCGCAGATCCTCGCTCTCGAAGAGAAGATTAGCGAAGTTCGCCAGATCGCCGGCGACTTCATCGGTCGTGTGGGTTTCCTGCGCCAAGGCGAACAAGGCCTGGGCGTAACGCCCCGACATTCCGGAAACGAGGGTTTCTTGCTTCGCCAAACGATACCCCAACCGTTCAAAGAACCTGGCCTATCCGCGTTTTCGGGGCGGCGGCCCAAACAGCGAGGGGCGCGAACAAACCTTAAAAACGGGAGACCGAAAATGGAAGCTGCGAGGCGCGGCAAAGCAAAGCGGCCGCGCCCTCACGGCAGGGGGTTGCTAACATAGGATATTTTACGGCGCAACCCTGGCCGCGCCGAATGACGCCGGGCAGCGGCAAAACAACGCAAGCTGGGCCTTTCGTCAGACAGCGCGAGCAGTCGCGTCGAGCGGCTCTAGCGGATCGATGCCTTTGCGCGCGCGGATGACGCGATGCGCCAGAGCGCGCGCAAGGCAATCGCCTCGGCCAGTTTCGGCTCTCGCCGCAACTTGTTTATCGCCTCCGCCAGCGTTTCGACGGCGCGGGTCAGCCGCGCGGCGCTCCACGCGCGCAGATGGGCGTCGAAAGCGCGGCTGCGGCTCCAGCCGCCGCCTTGCGGCCGCGGCGCCGACCCGGCGTCGAGATCGAGCCGGGCGCGGCGAAGGCCGAGAGCGTGTCGCAGTGCGGCGCCGAGCAGGACCCCGGCGTCGCCGCCCTGCGTCAGCGCTCGGCGCACGGCCGATTCGAGCCCTGCAAAATCCCCGTCGAACGCGCCATCCACCGCATGATCGAGCATGAGGCTCGACGCGTCCGAGACGATGGCTTCGATATGGTCGATGCTGATTTCAGCCGCGCCATGCGCGTAAAGAAACAGCTTCGACAGTTCGGCGCGGGTGGCGAGGCGATCCTGACCGAGCAGCGAAACAAGCAGCGCACGCGCCTCGGGCGCGATTTTGACATTCGCGCTTTGCGCTTCAGCATCGATGAGATGGGCGATTTCCTGGGCGGTATCGGGATAGCACTCGATCGCGGCGGCGTTTTTCTCGCGCTCGCACAGGCGACGCAGCGGAGCGTCTTTCTTCAGAGCGCCGGCCTCGATGATGATGGTGCAGTCGCGCGGCGGCGCGGCGACGACGCTTTCAAGCGCGGAAATGAAGGCTTTTCCCTGCGATTCGATCCAGATCGCCCGCCTGCCGCCGAACAGGCCGATGGTGTTGGCTTCGTCGGCGAGGCGGAGCGGGTCGGCGGAAAGATCGTCGCCGCTGATTCGCAGGAGCTGAAAGGGATCCTTCGGATCGTCGATCGCATTGCGCACAATCGCCCGCGCCCGCTCGGCGACGAGGCCAAGATCCGGGCCAAAGACGAGATAAAGATAAATATGCGGCGCCGGGCGGGCGAGAAATTTGTCGGCCTCGTGATTTTTGACTGCGACCAAGGCTTCCGCGTCCCCTCAGCGAGCGGCGGTCACGAGAGACCGCCCGCGCGAAATCGCATTCTATCCCTTCTGCGCGAAGGCGGCGGCTATATTGGTGCGGATCTGGTCGGCGAGGAGACGCGCATCTCGGATCTCGGCGTCGCGCGAGGCGCGGATATTGGCGAAGCGCTGCGAGTTGCGGTCATAGCTCGCGACCACGGTCGCGACGCCCTTCGTGATTGGCTCCATGCCCCCCGACGGGGTCAGCGCATAGGTCGCCGTGACGACCACGGTTCCTTGCGTCGGATAGCCGGTCACCGTGTCGATCAGCGGCGACTGCACGTTTTCGGTCAGGGAGATCTTGAGCGAATATCTCGGGGTTACCGGCGCGCCGGTGCCGTTCAGGCCGAAGATCAGCTCGTTTTCGAGATAATGTCCGAGGCGATCGCCGATCGGCTCGATCTTGATCGCCTGCAACTGGCTGGCGACGTCGCCGCCGCCGGCCATCGTGCCATAGAGCGGCTGCAGGCAGCCTGCGAGCGGCAGGCATGTCATCGCGCAAAGCGCGAGCGCCAGGGTTCGAGACGAAAGGCTCTTCTGCAAGCCACGGCGGCGGCGCGGTTCATACGACGACATTCACGATCCTTTGCGGAACGATGATGATCTTCTTGACGGGACGCCCTTCGAGAGCGCGTTGAACCGCCTCGAGCCCCAGCGCGGCCGCCTCGATCGCCGCAGCGCCTGCGGCGCGATCGATGACGAGGTCGCCGCGCTTTTTTCCATTGACCTGCACGGGCAGCTCAATTGTGTCTTCCTTCGTGAGCGCCCTGTCGGCGATCGGCCAGGGCGCCTCGGAGACGAGACCCGCATGGCCAAGGCGCGACCAGCATTCCTCGGCCAGATGCGGCATCATCGGCGCGAACAGCGACACAAGGATGTCGGCCGCCTCGCCGAAAGCATAGCGCATGTCCGGCGCGACGTCCGCGCTCTCCACCGCGCCGACGGCGGCGCCGAGCTTGTTGGCCAGATCATGCACCTGCGCGATGGCGCGGTTGAAGCGCAGGCGCTCGATATCCTCCTCGACCTTGACGAGGCTCGCATGCGCCGCGCGCCGGATGGAGACCGCCGCAGGCGAAAAAACAGCCGGCGCCAGTTGGGCGTCCGCGCCGCCAAGAAAGATCAGTTCGCCGACGAGACGCCACAGCCGCTGCACGAATTTGGCCGCGCCCTGAACCCCCTCCTCCGTCCAGATCACGTCGCGCTCGGGCGGCGAATTGGAGAGCACGAACCAGCGCGCCGTATCGGCGCCAAAGGTCGAGATGATCTCGTCCGGGTCAACCGTATTGCGCTTCGATTTCGACATTTTCTCGATGCCGCCGATCGCGATTTCCTCGCCGCCGTCCAGGCGGAACGCGCGCCGCCCCTCGGGACCGGCCTCGATCCTGACGTCCATCGGCGAGAGCCAGTCGCCGGTCTGCCCATCGCGATAGGTCTCATGCACGACCATGCCTTGCGTGAAGAGCCCGGCGAAGGGTTCCTTCAGGGGGCCGAC
The DNA here is from genome assembly GCA_963767805.1 of uncultured Alphaproteobacteria bacterium. Classification (GTDB taxonomy): domain Bacteria; phylum Pseudomonadota; class Alphaproteobacteria; order Rhizobiales; family Beijerinckiaceae; genus Methylocapsa. The sequence continues at coordinate 8,285 of CAVYFP010000039.1, forward strand.
ATGGCCGCTCGCCTGCATCGCCCGCGTGAAAAAGCGGGCGTAGAGCAGATGCAGGATCGCGTGCTCGATCCCGCCTATATATTGATCGACCGGCAGCCATTTCGCGATGGCCTCAGGACTCGTCGGCGCATCGGCGTTCCAGGGATCCGTGAAGCGCGCGAAATACCAAGAGGAATCGACGAAAGTGTCCATCGTGTCCGTTTCGCGCAGCGCCGGCGCGCCGCAGGACGGACATTTCACGTGTTTCCAGCTCGGATGCCGGTCGAGCGGATTGCCGGGCGCATCGAAGCTGACGTCGCCTGGAAGTTCGACCGGCAGATCGGCGGCCGGAACCGGAACCGCGCCGCAATCGGGACAATGGATGATCGGGATCGGACAGCCCCAGTAGCGCTGGCGCGAAATGCCCCAGTCGCGCAGGCGGAAATTGACCTGCCGGGCCGCCTGCGGCCGGTTGCCGATCGCGCGCGCCTCAAGCCGCCGCGCCACTTCGTCCTTCGCCGCCTCGACGCTCATCCCATCAAGAAAGCGCGAATTGATCAGGATGCCATCGCCGTCATAGGCGGTGTCGACGATTTCGAAGCTCTCCGGATCGACGCCGGGCGGACAGATCACCGGCGTATTGCCGAGGCCATAGGCGTTGGCGAAGTCGAGATCGCGCTGGTCATGCGCCGGACAGCCGAAGATCGCGCCGGTCCCATAGTCCATCAGCACGAAATTGGCGACATAGACCGGCAGCAGCCAGGTCTCGTCAAACGGATGGCGGACCTTGAGGCCGGTGTCGTAGCCCTTCTTCTCCGCCGTCTCGATCGCCGCGACCGACGTGCCTCTTTGCCGGCATTCCGCGATGAAGGCGGAAAGCGCCGGGTCCGCCCTGGCGCAATCGGCCGCCAGCGGGTGGTCGGGCGCAAGCGCCAGGAATCGCGCGCCAAACAGCGTGTCCGGCCGTGTCGTATAAACCTCGATCTCGCTTTCGCCGAGGCTCAGGGTCGGCTCAACCTCGAAGCGAACGAGCAGCCCTTTCGAGCGGCCAATCCAGTTGGCCTGCATCAGCCGCACTTTTTCCGGCCAGCGCTTCAGCGAATCGAGCGAGGCCAAGAGATCCTCGGCGTAATCGCTGATCTTGAAAAACCATTGCGTCAATTCGCGCTGCTCGACGAAAGCGCCCGAGCGCCAGCCGCGTCCGTCAATCACCTGCTCATTGGCGAGCACCGTGTGATCGACCGGATCCCAATTGACCTTGGAGCGCTTGCGATCGACGAGGCCGGCGGCCAGAAAATCGAGAAACAGCTTCTGCTGATGCTTGTAATAGGCCGGATCGCAGGTCGCGATCTCGCGCGACCAGTCAAGCGAAAGCCCCATCGACTGAAGCTGGGCGCGCATGCTGGCGATATTCGCGTAGGTCCAGGCGGCCGGGCTGGTCTTGTTCTGCATCGCGGCGTTTTCGGCCGGCAGGCCGAAAGCGTCCCAGCCCATCGGATGCAGGACGCTGAAGCCGCGCGCGCGCTTGTAACGGGCGATGACGTCGCCCATCGTATAATTGCGCACATGGCCCATGTGAATGCGCCCCGAGGGATAGGGAAACATCTCGAGCACGTAATATTTTGGGCGCGGATCGGCGTTATCGGTGCGAAAAGTCGCCGATTCCTCCCAGATCCCGCGCCATTTGGGTTCCGTTTCGCGGGCGTTGTAGCGCTCGAAGTCCATGATCTCTGATTTGCCGATCGAAAATATGAGAAAAGCTCGGGTTGCGCCCAAACAGCATTTTTTGCCGGGGAGGGTCAATCCGCCGCGCTGGATCGGCGCAGATCCAGCCTGGGCGGGGCCGGTCACTTAAGTCAAATACGCCGCTCCTGCGTGAATGGAAGGTGAAAGCATTGCATCAAAGCGTGAAAAATTCCGCAACCGCGCCGGAACGGCTCGGAGAGATCCGTCAGGCGATCGCCCGCGCCGCGCGCGATGCCGGCCGCAGGCCCGAGGATCTCACGCTGGTCTGCGTGTCGAAAACCTTCGCCGCCGCCGAAATCGAGCCGGTGCTTCAGGCGGGACAGCGCGTGTTCGGCGAGAATCGCGTGCAGGAGGCGATGGAGAAATGGCCGTCCCTGCGCCAAGCCTGGCCGGGCATCGAGCTTCACCTCATCGGTCCGCTGCAGTCGAATAAGGCGCATGAGGCGGTCAACCTGTTCGACGTCATTGAAACCGTCGATCGCGACAAAATCGCCCGCGCGCTCGCCGCCGAGATCGAAAAGACCGGCCGCCATCCCAAGCTCTATGTGCAGGTCAATACAGGGGCCGAACCGCAGAAGGCCGGCGTCCTCCCCACTGACGCCGACGCGTTCATCGCGCGCTGCCGCACGGAGCATCGCCTCGAAATCGCGGGGCTGATGTGCATTCCGCCGGTGGACGAACAGGCTTCGCCGCATTTCGCCATGCTGAACCAGATCGCCGCCCGCAACGACCTCAAAGAGCTTTCGATGGGCATGAGCGCCGATTTCGAGCTCGCCATTCAATTGGGCGCAACCCACGTCCGCGTCGGCAGCGCCATTTTTGGAACGAGGCCGAAAGCGGCGGCCTGACGCCCCCTCACTTCATTTGATGGTCAGCACCGTCCGCCTGGAAAGGCGAGGCAACAGACGGCGCAAATCCTCGTAACGAAGCGCAACGCACCCTTCGGTCGCCGCAAATTCATCGTGCGCAAACCCATCGCTCGCATCCGAGTTCAGCCGCGCGCAATGAAGAAAAATGGCGCTGCCACGCTGTTTGCGGCGCGGCGCAATGTTATAATCGAGCACGATGACGATGTCGTAGAGGCGGTCATCGCGCCACAAACTCTCGTGCGAATGCGAAAATGGCGTCGCCACCAGCCGATTATAGAGAGGGCTGGCGGGATCGTCGCACCAGCCCATGTTTTTGCGAATCACCCGCATCGGCAATTGCGGCGACGTCTGCGGCGCTTTTCCTGGCCGGTGAAAACCCGACAGAAGCCGCCAGCTTCCGGCGGGACTGGCGTGATCGCCTTCCCTCTTGTCGCGCCTGACGCCAGCGCCGCCGAGGGCGCAGCGCAGGACGAGCTGGCCGGCCTGAAGCCGCCCGGCGGAGCGGTTTGCGCCGGGAAGGCGGGTCGCGACGAGGCGCGTAATACCGCGGTTAAGCTCTGGGCTGCGCACTGGCTTGGACTTTGCGATAGACTGCGGTCGGGACCGCGCATTTCTCAAGTCTTTTGCAACAAAGTTCATAGAAGCTTATGCTTTTGTTGGGTGATGATTTCGCGAAGCGGCTTTCACGCCTTAAATTGTGCGGGAGAGCAAACTAGATATACCCCATCGGACATCGGCAATGCGCCGACGACAGGATGCGCTGGCGGGATTCACTGGCGAATAGAAGAGGTTACGCAGGCGATGCAAGATCAATCAAGGACGAGTCGATGACCCAGGTTCTGAAAATCTTGATCGCGGACGACGACGCGGAGCTGCGCGCCGCCTTGGCCGAGCAACTCTCCCTGCACGAAGAATTCTCCGCCGTCCACGCTGATTCGGCCGAGGGCGCCCTCAGCGCCTCGCGGCTTGAGACGCCCGACCTCGTCATCATGGACGTCGGCCTTCCGGACATGGACGGGCGTGAAGCGGTCAAGCGCATGCGCGAGGAAGGCTTCAAAAACCCGATCATCATGCTGACCGGCCAGGACAGCGAGTGGGACACGGTGCAGGGCCTCGACGCCGGCGCCAATGATTACGTCACCAAGCCGTTCCGTTTCGCCGTGCTGCTGGCGCGCATGCGGGCGCATCTGCGCCAGCACGAAACCAATGAAGAGGCGCTGTTCCGCATCGGCCCTTACACGTTCCAGCCCGGCGCCAAGCTGCTCGTCAACGAAAAAGGCGAAAAGCTGCGGCTGACCGAGAAAGAGACCGCCATCCTGCGGTTCCTTTATCGCGCCGGACAGGCCGTCGTCGTCAGGGAGGTTCTGCTGCGCGAAGTGTGGGGCTATAACTCCAACGTCACGACGCATACGCTGGAGACGCATATTTACCGCCTGCGGCAAAAGATCGAGCGCGATCCAGCCAAGGCGCAGCTTCTCATCACCGAGGCCGGCGGCTATAAACTCGTCCCCTGACGGCCGGGTTCGAGAACGCGCCGTAATCGGGCGAGCGCCCCGGAAAGAAAGCGTCGCCATGGCTCTGGAGGATGATGTCGCAACGCTCGGACGCATTGCGATCTTTTCAGCGCTCGCCCCGGACGCCCTGCGCCTGCTTGCATTCTCGGCCGAGACGCGCGTGCTGCGCGCCGGCGACATTTTGTTCCGCCGCGATGAACCATCCAACGGCGGATTCGTCCTGATTACCGGCTCGATCGCACTCGATCCATCGGATCATGGCGCTTCGGCGACGCGGATCGTGCGGCCGCCGGCTCTGATCGGCGAGATCGCCCTCATCGCCCGCACCAGCCGGCCGGCGACGGCGATCGCGCGCGAGCCGTCAAACGTCCTGCGCATCTCGCAGCAACTGTTTCGTCGAGTCCTCGGCGAAGATCCGGCCGGCGCCGAACGTCTGCGCGAAACCCTCGCGGCGCGGCTCGGCCTGTTCACCGCCGAACTCGAAGCCGCCTTTGCGGTTGATACCGTCAGCAGCGAAGCGCCAGCGTCCGAGAGCCAGTAGCGCGCCGCCGGCAAGAATGATCAGAAGTCGAGGTGAACCAGCACCGGCGCGTGATCAGAGGGACGCTCCCAACCGCGGCTCTCGGCCGCGACCTGCATGCCGCCGAGGCGCGGCGCGAGGCTTTCGCTGACCCAGACATGATCGAGACGGCGTCCCTTGTTCGACAGCGCCCAGTCGCGCGCGCGATAGCTCCACCAGGTGTAGAGCTTCTCCTCCGAGGGGACATAGCGCCGCATGGCGTCGATCCAGCCCCCCGCAGCCTGCACCAGGCCGAGCTTCTCGACCTCGATCGGCGTATGGCTGACGACGCTGAGCAGCGCCTTGTGGCTCCAGACGTCTGTCTCCAGAGGGGCGATGTTGAGGTCGCCGACGAGAACCGAGTGGCCGGCCCCGAGCGTGTCCGGCCCCATCCAGGCGGCCATTTCGTCGAGAAAGGCGAGCTTATGGGCGAATTTCGGATTGATCAGGGGATCGGGCTCATCGCCGCCCGCCGGCACATAGAAATTATGCACCCTGATCGGCCCTCGCGCAGCATCCGGCGCCACGGTTGCGGCGAGATGGCGCGCATCGCCCATATCGCAAAAGCCGCGTCGGTCGACCTCGGTCAGCGGCAGCTTCGAAGCAATGGCGACGCCATGATAGCCCTTCTGGCCGTTGATCACGACATGAGGATAGCCGAGTTTATGAAAACTTGAGAGCGGGAACTCGCTGTCGCGGCACTTCGTCTCCTGCAGGCAGATGACGTCGGGCGCCTGTTCCTCGGCGAAGCGCGCCACGAGATTGATGCGCAGGCGAACCGAATTGATGTTCCAGGTGGCAATCGTCAGGCGCATCGCAAACTCCGACCCCGACTGAACACGCCAACGCTCGCGCTGCAAGGCGAATGGACGCCCTGCCCACAGATTTAGTCGTTTCGCTTGGTAGCTGAAACAAAAAGGGCGTCCGACGCTGAGCCGGACGCCCTAGGAGCGAAGCTTTGCCAGGAGGGGGGCCGGCAAGCGCCGAAACGGCCAGGCGGGGGGTCTCGGCCGATCAGCTTAATCACTCACATGTCCGACAAATAAGCTGGTTCGGACAGGTTTCAAGACTGAAGCCCGCGCCTCAATTATTTGTGTTCGGCAACCTCTCCTGCGTCAGCTGGAAAATGTTCGGATCCGGCTTTTTGGTCAGGTCGATGTTGAACAGCGAGATGACCGTTTCGTAACCCTGCGGATCGGTCACCTCCCATTGCTTCAACGTGAACTTCGCCGGATCGAAGATCAGCTTGATCTGGGAGGTTCCACCGAACGTCGAACTGTCCTCGACCTGGATAACGACCGACGCAGGATCGCTCGAAACATCGACGACCTTGACGTCGCGATTGAGGTCGATGTGATCCTTCAGCAGAAATTTCAGCGGCGTCTGGCTGATAAAATAAACATCTTTGGTCTCCGTCTTGCGATCGTGGACCGCGACGGAGAGGCCGTCCGCGACAATCTCCAGCGTCGCCGGCTGCGCGTATTCGAAGCGCAGTTTTCCCGGCCGCTGCACGTAGATCTTGCCTTCCGAGCGCCTCCCGTCAGGACCGATCTGGACAAAGTCCCCGACCATCGTCGTCGCCATGTTGAAATAATCATTGGCCTTCTGGATGGCGACCGCGGGATCCATCGGGACGAAAGGCTTTGGCGCCGGCGCGGCGGTCGTCTTCGGCGGCTTTGCCGCGCCGGCGGGCGGATTTGCCGCAGCGGGATTGGCGGCCGATGGAACGACGGCAGGCGGCGGATTGGCGGGTGAGGGGCTGGCGGCCGAAGGGCTGGCGGGCGCGGGCTCGGCGCGGAGGCCGACCGCCGGCGCGAGGCTGGCGACGAGCGCGACAATAAATCCTGCCGTCCTGTTCATATAACCTTCCTGGAAAATCGCGCCGCGAAGATCGCGCGTTGCGAGGGGAAAACAATCGATATGGCGGCCCATACAGGCCGGCGGGCATGCGGCGCAAATAGCTCAAGCGCGGCTGTTTCCAAGTCGAATCAAGGACATCCCGCCTAAACCGGAATCACTTTCCGTCCGGGGCGTCAACCCGGCGAGCGCCGCCGCGCCGGGACGCCGCGACCCGTGGCACTATACATGTTTTTGCGCGAAGGCGACACGATGGGCGGCTTGCGCAGGCGCCGCCAAGCCTGTTCTATAAGACCGCGCCGCCAAGCCTGTTCTATGGGCGACGCCGCCAACCTTGTTTTGGCTCTTTAATCACGTAAGGCGGAAGCAGCGGATCGATGGCGGAGCAAAAAGCGCCTCAAAGCCAAAAAGCGCCTGAAACGCAGAAAGCCCCTCAAACCATAGCGGCCTCGAACGGCGTCGCGCAGGATCTCGCCTTCGGCGCGGTCGCGCCGCCGATCTATCTCACCAGCACATTCGCCTTCAAGGGCTTCGAGCAGCCCGGAGCCCATGAATATACGCGCACCAGCAATCCGACGCGCGACGTGCTCGCCGACACGCTGGCGAAACTCGAGGGCGGCGCCGGCGCCGTGACCCTGGCGAGCGGCATGGCGGCGGTCAATCTGTTGCTCGCCCCCCTCATGCCGGGCGATCTCGTGATCGCGCCGTTCGACTGCTATTCGGGCGTGCAGAGGCTCATCAGCGCGCATGCGGCACAAGGGCATTTCGAGGCAGTCTTCATCGATTTTGGCGACGAGGCGGCTCTAGCCGGGGCGCTCGCCCGCGGGCCGAAACTCGTTCTGATCGAGACGCCAAGCAATCCGATGATGCGCGTCGTCGACATCCGCGCCCTTTGCGCGCGCGCCAAAGCCGCCGGAGCCAAAGTCGCGGTCGACAACACGTTCCTGTCGCCCGCCCTGCAGCGGCCGATCGCGCTCGGCGCCGACCATGTCGTGCATTCGATGACGAAATTCCTCAACGGCCATTCCGACATCGTCGGCGGCGCCGTGATCTCGGCCGCGCAAAGCGACGTCAATCTTCTGAAGGACTGGGCCAATATCACCGGCGTGACGAGTTCCGCCTTCGACGCCTATCTGACGCTGCGCGGCGTCAGAACGCTGTTTCCGCGCATCGAACGGCAGCAGCGGACGGCCGGGACGATCGCGCTGTTCCTGCAGCAGCACCCCACAGTGGAGGCGGTGTATTATCCCGGCCTGCCGTCGAGCCCCTCCCATGCCGTCGCCAAGGCGCAGCAAAGCGGCTTTGGCGCCATGCTCAGCTTCGAGGTCGCCGGCGGCGTTCCCGCCCTGCGCCGCCTCGTCGAGGCGACCCGCATTTTCACGCTGGCCGAATCGCTTGGCGGCGTCGAAAGCCTGATCGCCCATCCGGCCAGCATGACCCATGCGACGATGAGCGTGGAAGCGCGCGCGGCCGCCGGCATCAAGGACAATCTGCTACGGCTCTCCGTCGGCCTCGAAGACGAGGATGATCTCATCGGCGATCTCGCCCAGGCGCTGAAAGTCGCGCAGGGCTGACGATCCGGCGGTCTTAGATCTACCCCTCGGCGGCCAGATCGAAGGCGCCGCGGTCGATCCCGCCGCCGACCAGAATGGCGCGCTTGCCGGAATGATTGGGCGCGCCGACGACGCCCTCCTGCTCCATGCGCTCGACCAGCGAGGCGGCCTTGTTGTAGCCGACCGACAAGCGGCGCTGGATGTAGCTCGTCGAGCATTTGCGGTCGCGCAGCACGATGGCGACGGCGCGGTCGTAGAGATCGCCCGATTCCTCGGCGTCCATGCTGCCCGGCGCGGCGCCTTCGCCGTCCGCCGCGTCGGCGATGTCATCTTCAGATGTGATCGCATCGAGATATTCGGGCTGGCCTTGCGTTTTCAGATGCGCGACCACTTTCTCGACCTCGCCGTCGGCGACAAAGGGTCCATGCACGCGCGAGATGCGGCCCCCGCCCGCCATGTAGAGCATGTCGCCCTGCCCCAGCAATTGCTCGGCGCCCTGCTCGCCGAGGATCGTGCGGCTGTCGATTTTCGACGTCACCTGAAACGAGATGCGCGTCGGAAAATTCGCCTTGATGGTGCCGGTGATGACGTCGACCGAGGGGCGCTGCGTCGCCATGATGAGATGAATGCCGGCGGCGCGCGCCATCTGCGCCAGCCGCTGGATGGCCCCTTCGATATCCTTGCCGGCGACCATCATCAGATCGGCCATCTCATCGACGACGACGACGATGAACGGCAGCGGGCTGAGATCCATCGGCTCGTGCTCGTAGACGGCCTCGCCGGTCTCGCGGTCATAGCCGGTCTGCACGGTGCGCATCAGGGTTTCGCCCTTGGCGGCGGCCTCCGAAACGCGCGCGTTGAAGCCCTCGATGTTGCGCACGCCAAGCTTCGACATTTTCTTGTAGCGGTCCTCCATTTCGCGCACCGCCCATTTCAGCGCGACGACCGCCTTCTTGGGATCGGTGACGACCGGCGTCAGAAGGTGCGGAATGCCGTCATAGACCGACAGTTCGAGCATCTTGGGATCGACCATGATGAGGCGGCATTCGCTCGGCTTCAGCCGATAGAGCAGCGACAGGATCATGGTGTTGATGGCGACCGATTTGCCCGAGCCCGTGGTGCCGGCGACGAGCAGATGCGGCATGCGGGCGAGATCGACGATGATCGGCTCGCCGCCGATCGTCTTGCCGAGCGCGATGGCCAGCCTGTGCTTGGTCTTCTCGAAATCCTCCGAGCCCAAAAGCTCGCGCAGGAACACGGTTTCGCGGCGCTGATTGGGCAATTCGATGCCAATGACGTTGCGGCCCTGCACCACGGCGACTCGGGCGGATATCGCCGACATCGAACGGGCTATGTCATCGGCGAGGCCAATCACGCGCGAGGATTTGATGCCGGGCGCCGGCTCTAGCTCATAGAGCGTGACGACGGGACCGGGGCGGACATGGATGATCTCGCCCTTGACGCCAAAATCCTCCAGCACGCCTTCGAGCAGCCGCGCATTCTGCGACAACGCATCCTCGGAAACCTGGTTCGAGACGCAATTCTTCGCCTCGGCCAGCATATTGAGCGGCGGCAAAACATATTCGCCGCGGCTGAAGCGATCGCGCAGCGACGGATGGGCTTCTTTCTCGGCGCGTTGCCCGGCCCGCACTGGCGCCGGCGGCGGCCCGACGACGCGCCGGCCGGGCGCAGCGTATTCCTCTGGCGCGCTGGCCTTCTCGGCCGGTAAGGCGCCGCCTTTCTGGCGGGCGGCGGCGCGCGCCGCGGGCGGCGCATAAGCGGTCGCGTCGAAAACCGGTTCGGGGATGCCGGGCTCCGGCCAAACACCCGGCGCGGCGCCGAAATCAAAATGATCGCCGCCGCCGGCAGGGGCGTGCTCACGCGGTTCGCCGAGCGGCTGGTCGAGGGGCGACATCACAGGATCGAAGTCCCGCGGACTGAACCGCGGCGCGGTTCGCCATGGCGCCGGCGTCGCCGCCTGAACGCGCGCGGCGCGGCGGCGCGCGATGTGGCGCGCAATCGCGGCCTTGAGGCTGATCGCGGCGTGGATCAGCGCGCCGAGGGCGACAAGCGCCATCCCCGGGCCGCCGGCGTCCTCATCCTCCAGCTGCGGCTTCCGCCGCGCCCGATGATCCTCTTCATCCTCGCCATCGTCATCGAACTGATCGCGCAGGCCGACGCAAGCGGAAAGCGCCAGGACGGATCCCACAGCGAGAAGGCCGGCGACCACCAGCATGGCGGGCGCAAAATTAGAAAAGAGCTTCCGCGGAAGCGCAAGAACCGCGTCGCCGATGACGCCGCCAAGGCCGGTCGGCAAGGGCCAGTGCGCCGTCTCCGGCAGCAAGGAGGCGAGGCCAGCCGCCAGAATGCCGCCGACCGTCCAGAGGAGCAGCCGGGTCTGGACCCGCTCCAGCCGCCGCGTCGTGAGCAGCCGCCATCCCCAAAGGCCCGGCGGAACGATGAAGCCGATGACGCCAAGGCCAAGCATCTGCATCAGGAGGTCGGCGGCGACCGCCCCGCGCGAACCGAGGAGATTGCGGACTGCGCCGGAGGTCGCATGATTGAGGCTCGGATCCTCGACCGACCACGAGAGAAGGGCGAGCGTGATCGCGATCGTGCCGGCGATGAGGCAGAGCCCGGCGAATTCAGCGCCGCGCCGCGCCGCGAAGGCGCGCAAAGGCTCCGGGACCAGGGCGAAGGTCGTCATGCTGGTCGTCGTTCGCATCCATTTCACCGCCATGAGCCCTGTCTTCGTCCGCCGTGGCCGGCTAACGCCTTTAGAATGGCGCGGAGCTTGACCGACAAGGGTGAACGAAGCGCAAATTAGCAAGCGCCGGTTAAAGCTGTTTTAACCTTAAGACGACGGCGGGATCTGGTTACGGCGGAAAGGTCCGACCTTGACGCGACGCCCCGGCTCGATTAAGTCCTGCCTCTTCACAGGCTGCGTCGTCCGTTAATGCCTCGAACCCGCTTCAAGGGTTGGCGAGGATACGGCGTTTGAAGTTGAAAGAGGAAGCACGATGTCCCGCCGCTGCGATTTGACCGGCAAAGCCGTACAGACCGGCAATCTGGTCAGCCATTCGAACCATAAGACGCGGACGCGGTTCCTGCCGAACCTCTGCAACGTCACGCTGATCTCCGACGCCCTCCAGCGCAAGCTGCGTTTCCGCGTCGCCGCGGCGGCGCTGCGTTCGGTCGAGCATCGCGGCGGTCTCGACGCCTTTCTGGTCAAGGCTAACGATGCGGAGCTTTCCAGCGGCGCCCTCGCCATCAAGCGCGAGATCCTGAAGAAGCAGGCCGCCGCCTCCTGAGGTTGCGGGCGGCGCGCGCTTTCCGTGCGCCGCGCATCGAATCTAATCGCCCCGCGCCTTTAGACACGTTTTTCGGGCGTGGAACCTTCGTGCTTTAAGCAGGTTCGGCGTTTGCGAGCGAGTCGCAACGCCAATCCTGCACGAGGGACCTTCATGAAAAAGACGCTTGTCGCTGCCGCCGCAGCACTTCTCACCATGATGGGCGTGATCGCCTTTTCATCCGACGCCAGCGCCGTCGTCTGTGCGCGCGGCCCCTATCGCGCGGGTTGCGCCGGCCCGCACGGCGCCGTTGGCGTTCGTCGCGGCTATTATCCCCATGGCGGCGTCGTCGTGCGCCGGCCCTATGGCTATGGCGGCGGCGTCGTCGTGCGCCGCAGATATTACTGACAGCCGCGGAATCGCGATGGTCATGGATCGAAATCGCAGCCATCTTAGCGATCGATTTCGACAGCATAGGGCGGGACGCGGATAGCGTCCTGCCCTTTTCCTTATCCGGTCAGTTCTCGTCTTTACCTCGGGCGCCAAAACGCAGCAGGCCCGGGCCATGCGCCTTCAGCCAGGCTTCGGCGGCGTCAACGTCCGGCGACAACCGCCCGACGACCGCCCAAAACGCGTCCGAATGGTTCATGTGCACAAGATGTGCGACTTCATGCGCGGCGAGATAGTCGAGCACGAAGGGCGGCGCCATGATGAGGCGCCAGCAAAAATTCAGTCCGCCAGAGGCCGAACAGGAGCCCCACCGGCTGCTGGTGTCGCGCAGCGTGATCTTGCGCACCTTGACGTCAATCCGCGCGGCATGGCGGACAACAGCGACCGTAATGTCGCGGCGCGCCTCGCGAATCAGGAAATCCTGCACGCGGCGCGGCGTGAACGCGGGCTCGCCGCGAACCCACAGCATCGCGTCGCCGCCCTCCGGCCCCGGCGGCGTTGCGACGACCGCGCCCAGGGCGGAATGAGGAAAAGCGGCAGGCGGCGCTCGGCCCGCGTCCCGCACCAAAGTTTTCGAATCGATCACGCGCGGCGCTGGCGCAATTTTATGCGGCACGCCGCGCAAGGGCACGCTGTCGCCCGGCTCGAAGCCGACCTTTTCGGGCAGACGGCGCAGTTTCGCCCCGATCCAGGCGCCATGCCGCTCGGCGAATGACTGGCCATCCCGGAAGCTCGCCCGTACGGGCATGGTCAAAAGGATGTCGCGCGCCGCCGTTCGCACGCGCAACGTAAATCGCCGTGCGCTTGCAGTGCGCCTCACGCGAATGCGATAGGTCTCGCCGCCATGCGAGACGTCGATGAAATCAGCCTCCCGCACAGTCGGCGGGTCTCGTCGAAACAGGCGCAGCATGGTGAGAAGAGTAGCCGGATAGCGCGTGAGTCGCTACCGGCAAGATCACTCAGCCGCGCCGTTCGGCGGCGCGAGACTTAGAGGCTGTTGACGACGGCGAGGCTTCGAATCGGAGGCCTGCCGACGCCGTGGAAATCGAGGATGCGCGGCACGATCTGGTTGCGGAACCGCGAGCCGTTGAAGACGCCGTAATGGCCGACCTTCTCCTGCAGGTAGTCGCCCTTCATGCTTCCCGGCAGATTGGCGCAAAGCTCATGCGCGGCGAGAGTCTGGCCCGCCCCCGAAATATCGTCATTCTCGCCCTCGACGGTGAGCAGCGCGACGCGGCGGATGGCGGCGGGATCGACTTTGACGCCGCGATGAATCATCTCGCCCTTCGGCAGCGAATGCTTGACGAACACCGTGTCGACGGTCTGCAGATAGAATTCGGCGGTGAGGTCCATGACCGAAAGATATTCATCGTAGAAATCGCGATGCTTTTCCGCCGAGTCGCCGTCCCCTTCGACAAGGTGGGTGAACAGATCCACATGGGCGTTGACATGGCGATCGATATTCATCGCCATGAAGCCGGCGAGTTGCAGGAATCCCGGATAGACCTCGCGGCCGGCGCCGTGATAGCCGAACGGCACGGTGCTGATGCAATGGCGCCGGAACCATTGGCTGCCGCGCTCCTGCGCCAGAAGATTGACCTTGGTCGGGCTGCGCCGTGTGTCGATGGGGCCGCCCATCAGCGTCATCGACGCCGGAACATGGGGATCGTCGGCCGCCTCCATCAGAGCGACGGCGGCCAGCAGCGGCACTGCCGGCTGGCAAACCCCGATCGTATGGAGCGGAGCGCCGTCCTTCTCCTTGCTCAGGGTCGCGCAGATCGCGATCAGATAATCGATGTAATCGTCGAGGCCAAACGCGCCGGCGGACAATGGCATCCGCCGCGCATCGATCCAGTCGGTGATGTAGACATCATAGAAAGGCAGGAAGGCCTCGACGGTGCCACGCAGCAAAGTGGCGTGGTGGCCGGACATCGGCGCGACGATCAGAAGCTTTGGCTGCGGCGCCGCGTCCGCTGCACCGAACTCGCGCTTGAAATGAAGCAGATTGCAGAACTGGCGGCTCCAAACGACGCTTTCGGTAACCGGAACGCGTTTTCCGCCGATGAGCGTGCTGGAAAGGCCAAAGGAAGGCTTGTTGTAACGGCGCGTCAGCCGCTCGAAAAGTTCGACGGACGCAACAATGTTTTTGCCGACATGCGTATAGGAAAGCAGATTGGCGGGATTCTTTAGCCAGAGCTGGGCTATGTCCGAGATTGCGCGAGCAGGCGCGAGCGCCAAATGCGAAATTTCATGCATCTCATATGTGAACGGCGGCATATCAGTTCATTTCCCCGGGCGGCCGGTCAATCCGCTCTAGTCAAAACGCCCAAAACCTCGACGCGCGTCCGGGGCCACTAGAAACCTCGGCGTCACGCCGATGAATTCTTTCATATATGAATTCCTACGTTCAAAAAATGGTTTCCTTCCGCCCGGGATCCAAATAAAGAACGTATCTTGCCTTTTTCCACAATTCCGTGACGAAAATCACACGCAGTTTCTACGATTAGAGTCGCGCATCGTGGCCAAGCTGAAGTACAAACCCGCCCGCAACCTCCTCAGATCCCGCCTGTCCAGGCGCTAGCATTGCCGAATAGCTATCGCGAGAAAGCCATCGCAGAGGCCCCGTCTCGGATATGCGGGCTCCGGGCAGTCGCAAGTCCCTCATGGCAATTGGATGACGCCTGTTACAAGCCCCACCGGCAAGACCCATATGGACGTTTTTTCAATGCGTGAACTTCGCCGCCGCAACCACACCGGCGCCCAATCCGGACGCTGTCGGACATGGCTGATTTGCTGGATCTCGATCTTGGCCGCCATTCGCGGCGGCTGCACGTCGAAACGCTGGTCAAATTGCGTTGGCTCGCCCTGACCGGGCAGACTGCCGCGCTTTTTTTCACATATTTCGCGCTGGGTTTTTCCCTGCCGCTCGGCTCGTGCCTTCTAATCATAGCGTTGTCGGCGGTGCTGAACATCGGCCTCAGATTCAGTTACGGGCGCGTCGATCAACTCAACGAATTGCCCGCCGCCGCGGTGCTCGCCTTCGACATCCTGCAGCTGACTGCCCTGCTCTATCTGACTGGCGGCATCGAAAACCCATTTTCGATGCTGTTTCTGGCGCCGATCATGATTTCGGCCGTATCGCTTGGCGGCTGGATGACATTGTCCCTGACGGTGTTGATGATCGCCGCCGCGTCGCTATTGACCATCGCGCACTATCCGTTGCCCTGGTTCGCCGGCCAGACGCTGAAGCTGCCGCTGACTTACGCGACGGGCGTCTGGACCGCGCATGTGGTCAGCGCAGCCTTTATCGCAATCTACCTCTGGCTGGTCGCCCTCGAGGCGCGCAAGCTGGCCGACGCCCTGACGGCGACCGAACTCGTTCTCGCCCGCGAGCAGCATCTGACCCAGCTCGATGGTCTGGCGGCGGCTGCGGCGCATGAACTTGGCACGCCTCTCGCCACCGTCACGCTTGTCGTGCGCGATCTCCAAAAGCAGATTCCAGCGACCGATCCGCTTGCCGAGGACATCGCGCTGCTGGCGGAGCAGGTCGCCCGCTGCCGCAACATTCTCGGCAAGCTCACCTCCCTTGGCGGCGACGCCGGCGACATTCTCGACGAGATGACGCTGAGCCTCATGATCGAAGAGGTGGTCGGCCCGCAAAGATATTTCGGCGTCAATATCGTCATCGTGGAGAAGGGCGACGGTCGCCAGCCGGTCGCCCGCCGCAATACGGGAATTCTTTACGGTCTCGGCAATCTGATCGAGAACGCCATGGACTTCGCAGCGACAGAGGTGCGCATCGTCGCCCGATGGGACGCCAGCTCGGTTGTGCTGGTGATTGAGGATGACGGTCCCGGATTTTCGCCGGAGGTGATCGGGCGCATCGGCGCGCCTTACGTGACCACGAAAACAATTCGGCGCGCCAAATCCGAGGATGGAGCCGGAGTGGGGCTTGGCCTCTTCATCGCCAAAACCCTGCTGGAGCGCTCGGGCGCCGTCGTCACGACCGCCAATGCTCCGCCGCCGAAGAGCGGCGCCCGCATCAGGATCGTCTGGCCGAGGGCGATATTTAACGGGCGCCGCCCTTCCAAGGGCGCCGGCGCAGCCGGTCAAAGTAAATAAGGCGCAAAAAACGCTTTTTCCCGCCGCGATCGCGATGCTGATTGATTCTGATCAATCCAAAATCATGAAGGTGGTCGAAGCTCGGAATTTGAAGTTTGTAGCTGTACGCGGCGAGATAGCGCCGCTGGCGAATTTTTCGCTCCGTCCTTCGCCCGCAGGAATTGAAGAAGCGTCGCGAATGAAGCAAGGTTCCGCTCCTTTGTCATCCAACTCGGGTTCTGCGCGGGTGGAAAATCATTTTGAAACCCCCTAAGGTAATGACAGTTTGCCCCGTGCGGCATTGGACAGGGGCCAGAGGTATTCGCCGGAAATGTCGCCAAAAGAAGAAACCGAGATAGTTCCAGATGAAAAACGACCCGCCGGATGCGATCAACGCCGCTATCGATGTCGCCGGGGACGACCTTGCCGCCCTCGGACAGGACCGATCGCTTCTGATCGTCGATGACGACAAGCCCTTCCTGGCGCGGCTGATGCGGAGCATGGAGAGCCGCGGCTTCATCGTGCGTTGCGCCTAATCGGTGGCCGAAGGATTGGCCGCGATCGCGCGGGATCCGCCCGCCTTCGCCGTGATCGACATGCGGCTCGGCGATGGCAATGGCCTTGACGTGATCGCCGAGCTGAAGGCGGTGCGTCCGGACGCGCGCGGCATCATCCTGACCGGCTACGGCAATATCGTCACCGCCGTCACTGCGGTGAAGTTCGGCGCGTTCGATTATCTCGCCAAGCCCGCCGACGCCGACGAGATTTATCACGCGCTGCTGGCGACGCAGCACGATAAGGCGGAACTGCCGGAAAATCCGATGTCCGCCGACCGCGTCCGCTGGGAGCACATCCAGCGCATTTACGAGCTTTGCGGGCGCAACGTCTCGGAGACCGCGCGACGCCTCAACATGCACCGCCGGACCCTGCAGCGCATCCTCGCCAAACGTGCGCCGCGGTAGAGCCGGGATGAGGAACAGCGGACGCCGCATTTCCGCTCGCATTCCGCTCTGAACTCCTGGAATATTCGGATCGGGCGCTTTCCCGCCGCGCAGCCATTGCTTCGCAGCGTGAAAACGGTGTAATGGCGCCTCTCCGGCCGCCCTTCCTCTTGCTTGAGACAAGATGTTTCGATGGCTGCCGGGCCGGTAGCTCAATGGTTAGAGCCGGCCGCTCATAACGGTCTGGTTGCAGGTTCGAGTCCTGCCCGGCCCACCAAGAACACCAAATTCGTCAATGATTTCAATGTCATTTACCCGAACCTTTGCGCAAAAGGTCTCATTGATTTGTGAATGGTTATTTTGAGCGCCCCCCGCACCTTTTTTGCCTCGCGAGGGCCCACAACTTCTACGCGAACCCCAACATTCAGCGATTCCCGAAACTGCGAAACCACGGCAACTCAAGCAAGTCAGGTAAGCATCGCTCCCTACCCGCCCCCTGATTTTGCCAAATAGGCAACAATAACTACATTTAAAATCAAATAGCTTGACCTCGCGCAGCACTCCTACGTTCAGGATTGCTCCCGTCCTATTTTGACGGGAGCAATGACATGAGCGAGTTTTGAAGCAGATAGCAGCCGCACGCGACGCCTTCGAAGCGCTGGAGAACCGGCCGGACAGTGGATTTGTCGTCGATCCGGCGCTTGATGGCGAGGTGAACCGCGTGCGCGAGATGGTCGAAGGCTGCAATGGCCTTGTACTCGGCAATGAGGCTGAACGGCTGGAGCAGCTCGCCCTCGCCCTGCGCTATGATCGCGACGCAATCGAGCCGACATTGTTGCCGATATTCGAAGGCGCCGCGCGGCTGCTTGAAGCTGACGCCTGACATGCGAAGGATCAACGCTCTCATCATCGCAGGAGTTGCCCT
>CAVYFP010000040.1:0-38963 GCA_963767805.1 uncultured Alphaproteobacteria bacterium
AGAGCTTTCCGACCGAATGAATTATTCGGTCGACAAGAACTCGCTCCACATTCAAACGCCTGAGCATATTCTTGCCGGTCAGATTGGTACAATCCGATCGGCATATGTTCCAAGGCGCTTCGCTCCGCCGCGACGCCGGGTAAGGCGTGATCAAGACCTCCAGCTTTTTCGGTCGAGCGGTCTCGCATTCGGGACGCTGCTTGAGGAGATCGCGATATGGAGTTCGGGCTCCATGGCTCTCAATGCGCCGCGTTTGAGACAAGCGCCTCAACTTTCCGCTCATGAAATATTCGCTCTCGAAATATCCGCGCTTGACAAGATTGAAGGGCGAAGATTAGCTTTCTCCTAAGGAAAAAAAACTTCTTTTGGGAGCGGCGCCAATGAGTGCAGAGCAGGAGCATCATGCGACCCATCACTTGGGATACGCGCACGGTGGGCTGAAGCGCGAGACGGGTTGGTGGGGAGCCTTCGTTATCGGGCTCGCCGGCACAATTCTGGTGACTGGCATCGCGCCGGTGATGGTGACCTCACTTGGCGCCTCGTCGATTCCAATCACTATTTTCATCACGCTGACAGGCTGGCTGCTTTGCCTCTTTCTTGCTGAGCTTTCGGCCATGATGCCGGAGCGCACCGGCGGATCGCCCAGCTACGCCTTCCCGGCCTTTTGTTCCCGCTGGCCAAGATTTGCAAAACACATCAATGGCTTCACAGCCTGGGCCTACTGGCTCGGCTGGTTCCCGGTGGCGCCGCTCAACATGATCCTGGCGTCGGCCTATCTGGCGGAGCGCTTTGGCCTGAACACGACCGCCGGCTTCACGCCGATTCACACTTTCATCGCCTGGTCGACGCTCATCATCTCGGTGATCGGCATCCTCCTGTTTTTCATACCGGCTTACCGCGGCATCCGCGTCGGCGCAGCTTTCGCTACAGTGCTGGCTTTGCTGTCGATGATTCCGCTCACCTTCATCGCGGTCGCCTGGATGTTCAATCCGAGCGTGGTGAATCTTCAGGAACTCTCCGGCTTCCCGCACCTTGACGGGACGAGCTTCTTTTCGGGCATGAGCGGCTACAACTGGATCCAGGTCTACATCGCCTACGGCTTCCTGCTGACATGGAACGTGATCGCGATGGAGGCCGCGGCGTGCTACGTTGGCGAATGCGCCAACCCTGATCACGACGCCAAGATCGCCATGAATCTCGAGGGTGGCTATGGCGTTTTCATCTATACGCTCGTGCCCATCGCCTTCATGGTCGTGCTGGGCGCCAAGACGCTGAGCGACGCCACACTGGCCGATCCAAAGACGATCTTCATCACCTTCGCCGGCAGGGTCTTCCCGGGCGTGGCCGGGGAGGCGATGAATTGGATCATCGCCGCCATGCTGATCGTGGCCCTCGCGCTCTCGGCTCTCAACGCCATCATGGGGTCTGGCCGCGCACTGTATCAACTGGCGCTCGACGGCGAGTTCCCGACCTGGTTCAAGGAAATCAACAGTCACGGCGTGCCGGCCCGCGCCATGGCTTTTAATGTCGCGTGCTCCCTTCTCGTCGTGATGGCGGGCGGAGCAGTCGAGATCTACAGCTTCTCCAATGTCGGCTATACGGTTTCCTTCATTCCCATCCTGATTGGCTACTACCTGTTGCGTCAGGACAAGCCGCACCTCCGCCGCCCCTTCAAGCTGCCGGAGTTCATGAAATACGTCGCTCTCGCTCTGGCTGCGGTCTATTTCGTGTTCTGGTTGTTCGGCGGCCTCTGGTACTCGAAGATTGGCAACGTGGAAATTTACTATTGGCTCGGCTGGGCCGCGCTGCTCGCCTTTCTGCCGCTCTACTGGTACCGCAGGATCGAAGACAAGCGCGCAATGCGATTGGGCCGCGCGGCGCCGGGCGAGGCTCGCTAGCCTGCGCGAAATGATCGGGGTCGGGCGCCCTCGTGCGGGTCGCCCGGCTGCCTCGTCCTCGAACTCAATTCGGGTTGCGCCATGGTGTTGAAATTCTCGCGTAACTGGCCGTGGAGCCCTGCGCCGGATCCTCCGGACCCGCGGACTTTCGCGCCGGCCTCGATTCTGCTCGCCTCGGAGGGCCGGCGTTTTCCGGCGGAGGCGGTGGAATTCGCGATTGAACTGTCGCGCGGGTCCAAGGCGCCGGTCCTTGTGCTCATGATCGCACGAATTTGGGGCAGCGCCTTCGGCCTGCCGCATCCGAGCCTGATGCCGACCAGGCATGAATGGCAGGTCCAGCGGGATGCGGTCGCGGAAGCTGTAGACCATCTGCAGCGCCGCGGGGTCGAGGCGACAGGCAAGGTCGTCAGCAGCCGAAACGCCGCGAAGCGCATCCTCGCCGAGGCGAAGCGTCGTCGGCCCGGCAACTCCATCGTCATGGCGGCTCCCGCCCCGCGCCACTGGCTCATCGCCAATTTCTTCTGGGAGCAAGAGCCCTACCGTGTGCGCCGCCTGGCCGAGTCGCCGGTCTATCTCGTCATTGAAGGACAATCGACGGCGCTTGGCGAGCCAGCTTCAGTGGCGACAGGCGTAACCGATGGCCTCGCTTTCGTCCGGCCAATCTCCGAGAACTAACCCGGGCCGCCTGTTTCCAATGAAGCGCGACGCGCCCGGATTTATCGGGCGCATCACATGACGGGCCCGGATGCGGCCTTCGCAATTGGATAGGTTAAGCATCTGCCTTTGATTGCCTCGCGCTTGCGGAGTTTATTTTCCAATGCGGACCGCTTGCTCGTCGAACCGCCGGCGCGCGCTTGCTGGCGACTTCTGTTCCAGCGCCATTCCAAAAAGAATTTTCCAAACGCGGCATATTTCGCTTGATGTTTCTTATGGAGCTGTTTAGTTTCCTATTAGGAAATATTCCAAGGGGGTCATTCGAGCCATGTGCGGTATAGTGGGATTGTTCCTCAAAGACCCGGCGCTGGAGCCTGAACTAGGCAAACATCTCGCCGTAATGCTTGAGACGATGACGGCGCGGGGACCAGATAGCGCCGGCTTCGCGGTCTATGGGGCTGGCGCGCCGGATCGGACCAAAATCACGCTTCGCACGCCGGCGCTTTTCGATGTTGAATCGTTCGGCGTCGCATTGGCCTCAAGCCTTGGCGCGGATGTCGATCTTGTTCGCCGCGATACGCATATCGTCGTCTCCGTGCCAGGTTCGGCGGTTGAATCCGCGCGCGCCGCGATCGGAGAGCTGGCGCCTGAACTTTCGTTGAGTTCGATTGGCGCGCATATGGAACTCTATAAGGACGTCGGGCTCCCCGCCGATGTGGCGAAACGTTTCGATCTCTCCGGGATGAGCGGCACACATGGCATTGGCCATACGCGGATGGCGACCGAATCGGCGGTGACCACAGCGGGCGCGCATCCCTTCTCCACGGGGAAGGATCAATGCCTTGTTCACAATGGTTCGCTCTCGAACCACAATCAGCTGCGCCGCCGTCTGATCCGCGAGGGGATCTCATTCTCGACCGAGAACGACACCGAGGTCGCCGCGGGCTATCTGTCGTGGCGCCTCGCCGAGGGCGACAGCCTTGGCGACGCGCTGGAAGCGTCGCTGAATGACCTTGATGGGTTCTACACTTTCGTCGTCGGCACGGACACTGGCTTTGGCGTCCTCCGCGACCCCATCGCCTGCAAGCACGCCGTCATGGCGGAGACGGACCAATATGTCGCGTTCGGAACCGAATATCGCGCGCTGAGCAGCCTGCCCGGAATTGAGAAGGCGCGAATATTCGAACCTGATCCGGCGACCGTCTATTTCTGGGATCGCGCAGCATGACCACCCAATTTTCCGCAAGAACCGTAGACCTTTCGTCAAGCACAGTCCGCGCGCTAAACCAGGCTCTGCATGACCTAAAAAGCCGCGCCGACGTGACCCGCTGGCAGGTTCTCAATCCGCGCGGCGTCCATGCGATCGCCGTCGGCGTCGACGCCGATGTGGTCATCGAGATTGACGGCGACGTCGGCTATTACTGCGCCGGCATGAACAAGCGAGCGACGGTCATCATTAACGGCAACACCGGCATCGGTCTTGGCGAAAACATGATGTCCGGCCTCATCTACGTAAAGGGCGACGCCAGCGAGGCGGTGGGCGCGACAGCCCATGGCGGCGCCATCGTCATCGAAGGCAACGCCTCCGGTCGCTGCGGCATCTCGATGAAAGGCGTCGACATCATCGTCAAGGGCTCGATCGGCGCGATGTCGGCTTTCATGGCGCAGTCCGGCACGCTCACGGTATTCGGCGACGCGGGCGAACTCGCTCGGCAACTCGATCTACGAGGCGAAGCTTTATGTGCGGGGCTCGGTGAAAAGTCTCGGCGCCGATTGTATTGAAAAGCCGATGGAGGACAGGCACCGCGCCGAACTCTTCGCGAAACTCAAGGCGGCTGGCGTCGCGGGCGAAATCGACGTCGGTGAGTTCCGGCGCTACGGCTCGGCGCGGAACCTTTATCATTTCCACGTCGACAATGCAGGGGCATATTGATGAACGAGCCAGTTCGCATCCCGAGAACCTTGCCGCGCTTTTCGGCGACCTTCGATCCGCACACCTTGGCGGAGATCAGGCGCGCGGCGGCGACCGGCATCTATGACATTCGCGGCGGCGGCACGAAGCGGCGCGTGCCGAATTTCGACGATCTCCTGTTCCTCGGCGCGTCAATGTCGCGTTATCCTCTCGAAGGCTACAGGGAGAAATGCGGAACCTCAGTCGTGCTCGGCGGGCGCTTCGCCAGGAAGCCGATCGAACTCAAAATTCCAGTCACCATCGCTGGCATGAGCTTCGGCTCGCTTTCCGCGCAAGCCAAGGAGGCGCTCGGCCGCGGCGCCACGCTGGCCGGGACCTCGACGACGACGGGCGACGGCGGCATGACGCAGGAAGAGCGCGGCCATTCGTCGATCCTCGTCTATCAATATCTTCCGTCGCGCTATGGCATGAACCCCGACGACCTGCGCCGGGCCGACGCCATCGAGGTTGTCGTCGGCCAGGGCGCGAAACCGGGCGGCGGCGGCATGCTGCTCGGCCAGAAGATCACGAAGCGCGTCGCCGAAATGCGGACGCTGCCGGAAGGCATCGACCAGCGCTCCTCTTGCCGTCATCCCGACTGGACCGGCCCCGATGATCTCGAGATCAAGATCGAGGAGCTGCGCGAACTCACCGATTGGGAAAAGCCGATCTATGTGAAGGTCGGCGCGTCGCGTCCCTATTACGATACCGCGCTGGCGGTCAAGGCCGGCGCCGACGTCATTGTGCTCGACGGCATGCAGGGCGGCACGGCGGCGACGCAGGAAGTCTTCATCGAGCATGTCGGCATCCCGCTACTCGCCGCGATCCGCCCCGCCGTCCAGGCGCTGCAGGACCTTGGCATGCACCGCAAGGTGCAGCTCATCGTGTCGGGCGGCATCCGCAGCGGCGCCGATGTGGCGAAGGCGCTGGCGCTCGGCGCCGACGTCGCCTCGATCGGCACGGCGGCGCTCGTCGCGATTGGCGACAATGATCCCCATCATGAACTGGAATATCAGGCTTTGGGGACGACGGCTGGCGCCTATGACGACTGGCATGAGGGGCGCGATCCGGCCGGGATCACGACGCAGGATCCCGAGCTTGCGAAGCGGCTCGATCCGATCGCGGCGGGGAGGAGGCTTGCGAACTATCTCGCGGTGCTGACCCTCGAGACGCAGACCATCGCCCGCGCCTGCGGCAAAAGCCATGTCCATAATCTGGAGCCGGAAGATCTCGTCTCATTGACTGTGGAGGCCGCCGCGATGGCCGGCGTCCCTCTTGCGGGAACCTCGTGGATACCTGGGGCGGGCGGATATTAGCGTACGGAGAGACGCGGATCCCCAGGCTTTGGCCTTCAAAGTGATCTGACGGCTCAAGCTGGTCTCAACGCCGATGCGCAAAGTGAATAAGACGGAGGAAGTCATGCCGGCATTCAAACCAGTCGATCAGGATACGCCGCTATCGGAAGTCGCCAAACAGCGCGGCATCAAGAATTTCCTCATTTCCTACACCGACCTCTTCGGCCATATGCGGGCGAAACTTGTGCCGGTTCGCGCGATCGACAAAATGGCGCGCGACGGCGCCGGCTTTGCGGGCTTCGCGACCTGGCTCGATATGACGCCAGCCATGCCTGATCTCTTCGCCGTGCCTGATCCCGATAGTCTCGTTCAGCTTCCCTGGAAGCCGGAAGTCGGTTGGCTCGCCGCGGATCTCTACATGGAGGGCAAAGCCGTCGAGCAGGCGCCGCGCAACGTGCTCAAACGCACCATCGCGCAGCTTGCCGAACTTGGCTACGAAATGCGCGCCGGCGTCGAATGCGAATTCTTCCTGTTGGCGCCCGATGGCTCGGCTATCTCGGATAGCGCCGATACGCAAACGAAGTCCTGCTACGACCAACAGGCGTTGATGCGCCGCTACGACGTCATCACCGAGATCTCGGAGGCGATGGAGGAGCTCGGCTGGAACCCGTATCAGAGCGACCATGAGGACGCCAACGGGCAGTTCGAGATGAACTGGGAGTTCGACGAGGCGCTGAAGACCGCCGACCGGCATTCCTTCTTCAAATATATGGTGAAGTCGCTGGCCGAGAAGCACGGCATGCGCGCGACCTTCATGCCGAAGCCGTTTCTGCATCTGACCGGGTCCGGCTGCCACTCGCACGTATCGCTCTGGCGCGGCGACGACAATGTATTTGAAGACGCGGATGGCGAACTCGGCGTCTCTGAATTGGGCTACCGCTTTCTTGGCGGCCTGATGGAGCACGCCGACGCCATATGCGCGCTGACCAATCCGACGGTCAATTCCTACAAGAGACTCAGCGCGCCGCGCACCACCTCGGGCGCCACCTGGGCTCCGAACTCGATCACCTACACTGGCAACAACCGGACGCATATGATCCGCATTCCGGATGGCGGCCGCTTCGAGTTCCGGCTCGCGGATGGTTCGGCCAACCCCTATCTGCTGCAGGCGAGCGTCCTCGTCGCTGGTCTTGACGGCCTGAAGAGCAATCGCAATCCGGGCAAACGGTCCGATTTCGACATGTACGCCGAGCCGGAGAAGTGCAACGGCGCGCGCAAACTGCCGCAGAACCTTCTCGACGCGCTGCGCAATTTCGAATCCTCCGCCGTTCTTCGGGAGGGATTGGGCGCGGCCTTCGTCGATTCATATGCAAAGCTGAAGCATCAGGAATGGCGTGAATACACGCGCCATCTGACCGAATGGGAGCGTGACAACACGCTGGATTGCTAAACGCTTTCGTGGGGCCATGCGCTACGCCGCCAGCTTCCGGCAGGCGATAGCGCAGTGTCCATCGCAACTGATATTGGTTCCGAGCGGTTCAGCGTTGCAATCAACGCCTCAGGACGAGACGCATGAAATTCTCCGGCTTCGAGCTTCTGAAGAATGCGCTGAACGGCCAGACTGGCTGGACACCGCATTGGCGCAAGGCGCAGCCGAAGGCGGCCTATGACGTCGTCATCGTTGGCGGCGGCGGCCATGGCTTGGCGACCGCGCATTATCTGGCGAAGGAGTTCGGCATAAGCAATGTCGCGGTGGTCGAAAAGGGCTGGATCGGCTCCGGCAACGCGGGACGCAACACGACGATCATCCGCTCGAACTATCTGCTCCCCGGCAACATTCCGTTTTACGAACTTGGCATGAAGCTGTGGGAGGGGCTGGAGCAGGATCTCAACTACAATGCGATGGTCTCGCAACGCGGCGTGTTGAATCTGTACCACACGGACGGCCAGCGCGACGCCTTCGCGCGGCGCGGCAACGCGATGCGCCTGCATGGCGTGGACGCCGAATTGCTCGACCGCGACGCCGTGAGGCGCATGGCGCCCTATCTCGATTTCGACAATGCGCGCTTCCCTGATTCAGGGTGGCCTATTGCAGCCGCGCGGCGGCACCGCGCGCCATGACGCCGTGGTCTGGGGCTATGCGCGCGCAGCCGACAGGCGCGGCGTCGACATCATCGAGAACTGCGAAGTGACTGGACTGAGGCAGGAGAACGGAAAGATCGTCGGCGTCGAGACGACGAGGGGATTTATCGGCGCGAAACGGGTCGGCCTTTCGGTCGCGGGCAATTCTTCGCGCGTCGCCTCGCTCGCCGGATTGCGCCTCCCAATCGAAAGCTATGCGCTTCAGGCTTTCGTGTCCGAGAGCCTGAAACCGCTGATCGATTGCGTCATCACCTTCGGCGCCGGGCATTTCTATGTCTCGCAATCGGACAAGGGCAGTCTGGTCTTCGGCGGCGATATGGAACCCTATCCGTCCTATGCGCAGCGCGGTAGTCTGGCGATCTTCTCGGACGTCGCCGAAAACGCCATGGCGTTGATGCCGATGCTCGGCCGCGTGCGGATTTTGCGCAGTTGGGGCGGGCTCGTGGATATGAGCATGGACGGCTCCCCGATCATCGACAGGACGCCGGTCGAGGGCCTCTTCTTCAACGGCGCCTGGTCCTACGGCGGCTTCAAGGCGACGCCTGCGGCGGGTTTGTGTTTCGCCCATCTCATCGCCAAAGGCGAGCCGCATCCCGCCGCTTCCGCCTACAGGTTCGACCGTTTTGCAAGCGGGCGCGTCATCGATGAAAAGGGCGTCGGCCCGTCGCCGAATTTGCATTAGCGCGCGGATCGAATGACGAGGATCGTTCAACCGATCATGCCGGAACAGGGTTTTTATCCATGCTGATCAATTGTCCCTATTGCGGGCCCCGCGACCTCGCGGAATTCGTCGTCAATGGCGAAGCCGTCGCGCGGCCCCATGTCGATGGAGACCTTCGACGGTCCGGATACGCGCGCCGCCTTCGCCGAGGCGGTGTATATCCGCGACAATCCCGCGGGCCCGCATCGCGAGCATTGGTTCCACGCGGCGGGATGCCAGAGCTGGCTCCTCATCGAGCGCGACACCCGCACGCATGAGATCCTGAAGGCGGAAGCGACGCGCGCGCCGGAGCGAGCGGCATGAGCGGCGTTGGCCTCAGGCTGGGAACGGGCGGGCTGATCGACCGCGCCCGCCAGCTTTCCTTCACGTTCGACGGCAAGGCTTATCATGGGTTACGCCGGCGATACGCTGGCCTCGGCGCTTCTCGCCAATGGCGTGCGCGTCTTTGGCCGTTCGTTCAAATATCATCGTCCCCGCGGCGTTCTTTCGGCCGGGCAGGAGGAGCCGAACGCGCTCGTCGAACTGCGCGAGGGCGCGCGCCGCGAACCCAATGTCAAGGCGACCGTCGTCGAGCTTTACGACGGCCTCATAGCGTCGAGCCAGAATCGCTGGCCTTCGCTCGACTTCGACGTCATGGCCTTCAACGGGCTTTTGAAGCCTGTTTACGCCGCCGGCTTCTACTACAAGGCTTTCATGTGGCCGGCGTCTTTCTGGGAGAAAGTCTACGAGCCGGTCATTCGCCGCGCCGCGGGTCTTGGCCGCGCCAGCGCGCTCGAAGATCCCGACTCCTACGAACGGGTCAGCGCCCAGTGCGACGTGCTTGTCGTCGGCGCCGGCCCCGCAGGCCTGATGGCGGCGCTCGCGGCCGGACGTTCTGGCGCGAAAGTCATCCTCTGCGAGGATGACAGGCGGCTTGGCGGGCGCTTGCTCGCCGAGCGCGAAAGCGTCGATGGCAAGCCCGGCGTCGAGTGGGTCGAGGCCGTCGCGGCCGAACTCGACGCAATGGCGAATGTGCGCGTCCTCACGCGCACAAGCGTCGTCGCATCCTTCGATGGCGGCGCCTATTCCGCGCTTCAGCGCGTGTCCGATCATCTGCCCGAGCCGGCGCCTTTCGCGCCGCGCCAGCGCTTCTGGCGCATCATCGCGCGCCGCTGCATCCTCGCGACGGGCGCGACCGAGCGGCCGCTGGCTTTCCCGAACAACGACCGACCGGGGATCATGCTCGCCAGCGCCGCGCGCGCCTATCTCAATCGCTTCGGCGTCGTCGTCGGCCGCAAAATCGCGATTTATACGGCGACCGATGACGGCTGGCTGACCGCGCGCGATCTCATCAAGGCCGGGTTCCCGCCCGTCGCGGTGATCGACGCCCGGCCCACGGCGCCGCCCGCCTTCGCCGATGTCGCCAAGGCCGTTCCGGTCGTCGCCGGCGGCTCCGTCGTCGCGACCAGTGGCGGCATAAGGGCTTGAGCGGCATCAGCGTAAGAGGGATCGTCTGGGCCGCAGGACTACGCCGTCGACGCGCTCGCCATTTCGGGCGGCTTCAATCCCAACATCCAGCTCGCCAGCCATTTCGGCGGGCGTCCTGTCTGGTCCGAGGCGATCCAGAGCTTTCTCGCCAATGAATCCACGCCGGGATTGCGGCCAGCGGGCGCGGCGGCGGGAGTTTATGATCTGGGCGGCGCCTTCAAGAGCGGCGCGGATGCAAGCTTTGCGGCCTTGCAGGCGCTCGGCTTCTCGGCGAAGCCGATTGCGATTCCCATCGTCCGGGAGACGGCGACGGAGCGGCGCCGGCCTGGTGGCGTCCAGGCGGCGATAATGGCTCCAAGGCGTTTATCGATTTTCAGCATGACGTCACGGCGTCCGATGTCGTACTCGCGCATCGCGAAGGCTATCGCTCGGTCGAGCATCTGAAGCGCTATACGACGCTCGGCATGGCGACCGATCAGGGGCGCACCTCAAATCTCGACGCGCTCGCAATCATGGCGCGGCTGACGGGTCAGTCGATCCCCGAGACCGGGGTCACGCTGGCCCGGCCGCCAGCCGTTCCCGTGGCGCTTGGCGCCGTCGCCGGCGCGCACAGGCGAGCAGCCTTCAGGCCCGTCCGCGAGACGCCGGTCCACGCCTATGCGCTGGAGCGCGGCGCGCCCTTCGTCGATGTCGGCCAGTGGAAGCGGCCGCAGTATTTTCCGCTTGCCGGCGACGCGGATCTGTTGGCGACGGCCAATCGCGAGGTGAACGCCGTTCGTTCCGGCGTCGGCGTGACAGATGTCTCGACGCTTGGCAAAGTGGAGGTTGAAGGCCCGGACGCTGCGAAGTTCCTTGATCGCGCCTTCGCGATGCGCCCCTCCGCGATCAAGATCGGTCGATGCGGCTATCTCATCATGCTGCGCGAGGACGGCTTCCTCAAAGACGACGGCATGTTCGCCCGCTTCGCCGAGGACAAATACGTCGCGTATGTTTCAACGGCCCATGCCGCGCCGGTCTATCGGCACATGCAATATTGCCGGCAGGTCCTGTGGCCGGAACTCGACGTCAACCTCACGGCGGTTACCGACGGCTGGGTGCAGCTCGCCATCGCCGGGCCGAAATCTCCGGCGGTCGTTCAGGCGCTCGTCGACGCGCCCGTCCTGATCACGAAAACGGATTTTCCGCCGATGCGGGCGGCGGAAATCACAATCTGCGGCGGCGTTCCGGCGCGCCTCTGCGGGTTATCTTTCTCCGGCGAGCGCTCTTTCGAGCTTGGCGTTCCCGCCGGCTATGGCGACGCGCTGATCCGCCGCGTGATGGAGGTCGGCGCGCCCTACGGGATCGTGACCTATGGCAGCGAGGCGATGGGCGTCATGCGCATCGAAAAAGGCCATCCGGCCGGCGCCGAGATCAATGGCCAGACCACGGCCTATGATCTCGGCATGGCGCGCGCGCTGGCCAAGGACAAGGATCATGTCGGCCGCGTGCTTTCCGGCCGCGCGGCGCTCAATGATCCCGCAAGGCCCCGTCTTGTCGGCGTCAAGCCAGTTGATCCGGCTGACAGGATTCGCGGCGGCGCACATGTCATCCCGGGCGACGCCATTCCTTCCGGCGAGACCGATCTCGGCTGGGTCAGCTCGGCCTGCTGGTCGCCGACGCTATCCTCCTGGATCGGCCTTGCGATGGTGTCCGGCGGCCCCGACAGAATAGGCGAAAAAGTGCGGATCCATGATCCCGTGCGCGGCGGCGACGTCGCTGCCGAGATCGTCCCTTCCTGCTTCGTTGATCCGAAAGGCGAGCGCTCCCGTGTCTGAACAATCCGCAGCAACTCATGCGTCCGGCGCAAAAGCCGGCCTCGCCCTGGAATTGGCGCCGCATTATTTCCGGGCCGGGCTTCGGGGCGCGCGTCTTTCGCAGCCCGGCGTCACGCTGGAGCTGATCGCTGAAGAGGACCGTTTCAACATCGAGGCGCGCCGGGGCAGGGCGGCGGATCTCATGGCAGCCATCGCTGAGAGCTTCGGCGCCGCGCCCGTCGACGGCGCGCGAACGGTCGAAGCCGGCGGCTTCAGCTTTGTTGGCGTCGGCCCTTCGCGCTGGCACGCGATTTCGCGTGGGCCAGAGCGCGCCGCCCGGCGCGACGCGCTGGCGCAGGCGGTGCGGGAACGCGCCACGATCGTCGACGTCTCGCATGGATTCGCAGCGTTTCGACTGAGCGGGCCGAAAACCGTGGACACGCTCGCCAAACTGGTTCGCCTGGATCTCGATCCAGCATCTTTTCCGCCGGGAGCCGTCGCCAATACGGAATTGCACGGCATGAGCGTCCAGTTGCGACGCACGACGCGACGGCGAGGCTTATGAATGCGCGGTCGCCCGCAGTTTCGCGAGCAGCCTCTTCCACGCGCTGACGAGCGCCGCCGACCCATACGGCGTTTGGGTTGATCTGGCTGTTTGATCCGGGGGATAGAATGTGACGCCCGGGCGCCAGGCGTCAGGTTTTCTCGGTTAGCGGCGCTTTTCGAGCGCGAAAATCTTTTCGGCGATCACGCCTCCGATCGGGATCGCCGATGTCGCCGCAGGGGAGGGCGCATTGCACACATGCAGCGCCCGCGCGGTCTCGGCGAAAACAAAATCATGCGCGAATCCGCCATCGCGCAGCACCGCTTGCGCTCTTATTCCCGCGACGGCCGGCTCGAGGTCGCCGAGTTCGAGGCTCGGGCAATATTTCCGGCATTCCTCAAGATAGCCGCGCTTCCAGGCTGAGTTTCTGAGTTCGGTCAGGCCCGATCGCAGATTCGCTCCGATCGCGCGCCAAAATCCGGGAAATGCGATGTAGGAAGCGACGTCGCGGGCGTCGAATCCGAGCTTCTCATATTTCTCGCGCGCCAGCCCGAGCACGGCGTTAGGGCCAATGATGACGCCGCCGGCCATGGTGCGCGTCAGATGGACCCCGAGAAATGGCAGGGCAGGGTCGGGCACGGGATAGATGAGCGCGTTGATCAGTCCAGCTCGCGATGGGGCGAGCGCATAATATTCGCCGCGGAACGGCACGATCCGGTGCTCGATCGGCACGCCGGCCATTTGCGCCAGACGGTCGGATTGCAGACCGCCGCAGACGATCAGCGCGCGCGCGCGATAGGTTTGCGAAGGCGTCGAGACGCTGACGGCGTCGGCCTCCTCCCTGATCGCGATGACTTCGGCGGACAGCACGAGATCGCCGCCGGCGGCGCGGAAGTCGTCGGCAAGGGCGGCGCAGACGCGCTTGTAATCGACGATCGCCGTCGAAGGGACGAAAAGCGCCGCAAGGCCGGCAATGTTGGGTTCGCGGCGGGTCAATTCGCGCGCGTCGATGCGCTCGACCTCGATGTCATTCTCGCGGGAGCGCTTGTAGAGCGCATCCATGCGGACGAGCTCCGCCTCGCTGGTGGCGACGATAAGCTTGCCGCAGGCCTCAAATGGAATGCCATGTTCGGCGCAGAAGGCCTTGGTCGCGGCGGCGCCCTCACGGCAGAGGCGCGCCTTGAGGCTCCCCGGCGCATAATAGACGCCAGCGTGTATGACGCCGCTGTTATGTCCCGTCTGGTGCCGCGCAATGGCCGTCTTCCTTCTCGAGAAGGAACATCGACGCGCCCGGCCGCGCCCTGGCGATCTCGCGCGCGGCGGCGAGGCCGACGATGCCTCCGCCTATGACGCCATAATCATGAATCATGTTTGAACATGCGCGCGCTGCGCACCCTTACAGGCTGTCGATAAAGCGGAAGAAACCATTAGAGGCGGCAATGGCGAAGCGTTCCACCCGAAGGAAGAGGAACGCCGCGAGCAGTGAGGCGGCGAGGGTCGTCAGCATGATCAGATAGGCGGCGGGGCGCGTGACGGATCCGTCCGCGAAGAAGCGCAAAACGAGAAAGGACTCCAGCGAGACGATGATAGGGAAATGAACCAGATAAATCGGAAATGATAACTGACCGAGGAAATGAGACAGACGATTGTCGAAAATGTGCCGCAGCCACGTCGAGCTATAAACCGCGAGAAGGAACAGCGCCGCCCCAAAACTGATGCGATGGGCGCTTCCAGCTTCAGGCAGCGGCAGCATCGGATAGACTGTCAAGCCAACCCCGACGCTTATCGCTATGAGAAGCGCGATCCAATTTGCGGCGGGTCGCGCGGCCAAACGATCGAAAACGCCGGCAACGCGCATCTCACCGAAAATCATGCCGAACATGAAGCATAAAAGGAAAGGGCTGAAGAGAAGCATGAAGGGCGCGACGCAGGCGTATATGGCCCATCTTTGTCGAGACGTCCGGGTCACGAACAAGGCGAGAAAGACAAACATGGATCCGAACAGTTCAATGCTCATCGTCCATAGAAAAGGATTATAGGAAATCTCCGTCGCGTGGCGAAAATAGACGCCGAACAGCGAATAGGAAAAGAAGGTGCCAAGGCTTGGTTCAAAGGGCAGAAACCGTCCCAGCCAATCCGGCCTGTCAAGCACGACAGTTGCGTCATGGGAGAAGACGAGATTCGTCTTCATCAGGATAAAAACAATAAGACAGGACGCAAAAATAGGAATTGTGAGCCGGACATAGCGTTTGATCGTCTGCTTGCGCACCGAATTCACGTCGTTTCGAGCAAAATATCCGTGAGACAACGCCTCTCCGGACAGGACGAAGAACACGGCGACGGCGAAGCCGCCACTCAAGATAAAGCCCAGCCAGGGCGAAGCGAGTTCCGGCAATTTGTGGGAGAACATCTCGTGGCAAACGTGGAAGAAAAGCACCTGCACCGAC
Organism: uncultured Alphaproteobacteria bacterium; assembly: GCA_963767805.1. Classification (GTDB taxonomy): domain Bacteria; phylum Pseudomonadota; class Alphaproteobacteria; order Rhizobiales; family Beijerinckiaceae; genus Methylocapsa. The sequence continues at coordinate 14,913 of CAVYFP010000040.1, forward strand.
GCCCATCCCCGAATCGAGTCGAGCAGATGCAAACGAAACCTAGCCGCGGCAGGCCTTTCTTGAGCGCTCGCCGCGTTCGAAATATTCTCGCCATCCATGCGTGATGCAGTCCTGATTTGTCGCCGTTAGGTTTGGGCGGACGCCGGCGCCGCGTCCGTGCGAACGCGTCCGCGAAAAAACAAGAAATGCAGCACAACAAAGAATCCCGTCAGAATAACGGTGTTTCGCGTCATCAAATTCAGCAATCCATCCGACGTTGTTTCTATAATCGCCGTTTGAATGGCGCAAAAAACGAATATGCTGACGGGAACCGCCAGCCGAAATGACGCTATCTTTGAGAATATAAAGAGAAGCATGAATAGAAACAGAAACTGATAGCCGATCACGCCAATCCAGCCCCAGCTCGTATAGCCTTCCATGGGCAAACCAAAATTGATGAAGGGCTGCATTCCCGGCGGCACCAGGCCGACCTGCCAGCCGAGCCAGTCGCCCAGGCTCTCAGGGTTCTTCGGCAACCCCAGGAACCCCGGCGCGACGCCCCTCATGCTTTGCAGGAAAGATTTGATTCCGAGCGGAACAGTTCCTTGATTGGCCTGATACACGGTATCGAAAAGGCCGATAAAGGAGAGGCGATTACCGATGTTCGAACGATCTCCATAGTAATCATACTCGACATCGTTGATGTTTTGAGAACTCGCGTCTTCGATGCTTTTGACATATTTCAGGAAACCCGGGTTCGTCGCGGCTTTGTACCCCGTCTCCAGCGAAAATTGGACAAATTGCGTGAGCGCCATGCCCTTCTGCGCGCGGGTGTAAAGGATGACCGGAGTGATGAAGTTCGTAAACAAGGCTATGAAAAGCAAGCCGAAAACCACATATTTCCAGTTAATCACCTTGTATATAAAGCCGACAAGCACAACGCCAATAAGACAATTCAGAAAAAACCCGCGGGCGTTGAGTGCGGATACCGCGACAAACGTAGTTAACATCATGCCAATAAGAAATGGTGAAAAAAGGCTGCGGCCGCCCGTCACTTCGAGACTTCCGCACCGCTTCCGCGACGAAAGCGAGGATCAATAAATACTGCAGGGCGGCTGCTACGATTCCGATGCCGCCGACGCCGTTTCCAGTCCCGGCAGCTTCGCTCGACGAGCCGGCGGAAAGGCCAAGAAACACGGCTCCGACACAGAAACAGCAGATGGAGAGACGACGCAGGCTGCTGGGATCGTTTGGGAAATCGAAAGTGGCGATCCCGCGATCGAGGCTCCGGACAAGCAGGATGGTCGAAGTTGCCGTGACCATGATCAAAAAGACGCCGAAATAGGATATCAGCGGCTGGAAGAGATGGCTTTGCAACGGCTGCAGGTACAAAGTCTTGAGGATCAGGGCGGCGCCAAGATATCGGAGACCGAAAACCATCGCGAATATTGAGTAGAGATCGCGTCCGTTCATGCAAAGAGGGAGAAAAGAAACCAGAATGCCGGCCATGCTCAGAAGCACGACGAATGGATCCGCCCCGAGAAAAAGCTGGACGATCTCCAATGCGCTCGTCACCGCGAAAGGAACGACGAAAGGAACGCGGGTCTCCCGAAGGTCGATCGATCCGATAAAACTCGCCAAGTCATAGTCCTTTGATTCTAGGGGCGTCCTGAGCCTGGGTTCATTTCCGCAGCCGCATGGATGCCGCAGCTATTGTGCGCGTCTCGAACCCTGGCGAACGGCCCGCGCTTCGGATGGAGTCGCCAGTCGCGCCTTTTCGGGCCGATGCGCCGCCACACGCCTGCAAGCCCAAGCAAGCTCGATCAGGCGCTTCCTGAAAACGATGTTTCGAGATCGTTAAAGCAAAAAGACTTGGCATTCCTAGCCCGTTTCCACCTTCCTCACAAGGCGAAGCTTGGGGGCAAGGGCTGACGCCTCCATCGACCGACGTTGTTTTTTTGCGCCAGAGCGACCCGACGCGCTGCGGGGTCAGTCGCCGCCGGCTTTGCGGCGGGCGCTGGCTCATTTCTTGATTGGCCTGCGCCAACGGCGATCATGCGGGCCAACTCGATCCATTCGATGGATCCGTGCGGAAACGCCGCAGCCTGGCTGTCGCGCTGCGCGAGAAATGGCTGAAGCGCCAAGAATGGCAAGGTCAATACGCAAGCCGCCCGACGGCGCGTTTTCGGTTAAGCTGTTTACGCGGCCTGTTATTGCAGTTATGCTGTCGTCACTCTCGGGATATACGGAGTTTCCGCCCGTCATAATCGGCCGGGCGGGATGCAACACTGCCTTCTTTGGCCCGAAATCTGCCATTGCTTCGCAGCCGGCATTGCTTCACATGCGGAGCTCGGATACAACAATGCTTAAATGAACGACCTCGGCAATCCGCTGGTAGCCTGCCGTCCGGCCACAGCTTCGGCGCCCTCCAATCAACCGCAAGCGGACCGTGATTTTTTATGATCATATTGCACGTCATAGCAACGGTGAATCCAGAATACGGCGGCCCGATCGAGGGTATTTTAACATCCGCCCCCGTCTTGCGGGAGCAGGGATGCGACCGCGAAATAATGTCGCTCGACGTTCCGAGCGATCCCTGGGTGAAGTCATGCCCGATTCCGGTCTATCCGATGGGCAACGTCGATCCGAAATATAACGCCTGGCGGCGCCGCATTCCCTGGATGCGTTACGGCTACAGCCCGACCTTCGTGCCCTGGCTCAAGGACAACGCCAAACGCTATGACGCGATCATCGTCAACGGGCTATGGAATTTCACGTCCTTCGCGGCCTGGCAGGCTCTCGCGGGCACCGACACGCGCTATTTCGTCTATACGCATGGCATGCTGGACCCCTATTTCAACAAGGCCTTTCCGATCAAGGCGGCGGCCAAGCAACTGTTGTGGTGGTACAGCGAAGGGCGCCTCGTCAATAACGCCACCGGCGTGATGTTCGTCTCCGAGGAGGAGCGTCTGCTGGCGCGCAAGTCGTTTTGGCCTTTCAAGGGCCGGGAGCGCGTGGTTCCCTATGGCATCATCGACGTGCAAGGCGATCCTGATGCGCAGATCAGGGCGTTTCGCGCCGCTTTTCCCGCCATCGCCGACCGCAAATTTCTTTTATACCTGAGCCGGATCCATCCGAAGAAAGGCTGCGATTTACTGGTCGAAGCCTTCGCACGGATCGCCGCCGACAACCCGGACCTCGATCTCGTCATGGCGGGCCCGGATTCCGTCGGCTGGGTCAAAAAGCTGCAGACCGCGGCTGCCGCGCGCGGCGTCGCAGACCGCATTCATTGGCCGGGCATGCTTAAGGGCGATCTGAAATGGGGCGCGTTCCGCGCCGCGGAAGCCTTCGTGCTGCCCTCGCATCAGGAAAATTTCGGCATCGTCGTCGCCGAAGCGCTCGCCTGCGGCAAGCCGGTGCTGACGACGGACAAGGTGGCCACGTGGCGCGAGGTGGATGCGCATAAAGCTGGATTCGTCGAGACCGACGATCTCGCCGGCGTGACGCGCCTGCTTGAGCGATTCATCGCCCTTTCGCCGGGCGACAAAGAAGAGATGGGCGTCCACGCCCGCGCCGCTTACGTCGAGCGATTCGACATCGGGGCCATGGCCCCGCAACTGATCGAAATTCTGCGATCGAGGTAGGCCGCGATGAAAATTCTCGACGCAAGAGACATGGGCACGCTCGAGGGCGGTCCGACCTATTCGCTGGCGAACCGTATGTTTCGCGCCGTCTGGAGCGTCACGTGGCTCCTTTTGGCTTCCTGGACGCCGCCGATGCTGCACCGGTGGAGGATCTTGCTGCTGCGTCTCTACGGCGCGAGAATCGCCGACAGCGCGGCCATTTATGGCAGCGCGCGGATCTGGTATCCGCCCCATCTGGAAGTCGGGCGATTTGCGAGGGTCTCGCCGAACGTCACCGTCTATAATGTCGCAAAGATCACCCTGCGCGATTACGCCATCGTTTCGCAGGGCGCGAATTTATGCACGGCGGGACATGATGTCGAGGACGTCAATTTTCAGACCGTGGCGCGTCCGATCTCGATCGGACGGCGCGCCTGGGTGGCCGCCGAGGCCTTCGTCGGGCCGGGCGTCACCGTCGGGGAGGGCGCTGTGCTCGGCGCGCGCGGATGCGCTTTTCGCGACCTCGATCCCTGGATGATTTATGGCGGCAATCCGGCCCGCGCGTTGAAGTCGCGCCGCATCCGTTTCCCCGATCGCGCGCTGCCGGCCGAGTAAGCAGGACGGCTTCGGTCCCACTCCCCGAGTCCGCCTGACGACCCCATTGACTTGTCATGCGGCTTTGTCCGACTCTTGAGGCGCCGTTTCACCCGATCAAGGGAAAGCCGCGCATGAGAACCATTGCCTGTCCCGCGCTCGGTCGCGATGTGTCCGCGTTGGGGTTCGGCTGCGCCTCGCTTGGATCGCGTCTCTCGGAAACGCAGTCGCGCCGGATCCTCGAATACGCCTTTGAGCGCGGCGTTGTCTGGTACGATGTCGCGCCGCCAGACGGCGCCGGCGAGGCGGAGGCGATCCTCGGGCGTTTTCTGGCCGGACGGCGCGATCAAATCGTCGTTTGCACAAAAGTCGGGGGCGAACGCCGGCCGCCGTCGGCGATGATGCGTCTCCTCGGCTCGATCAGGCGGGGCGTCCTCGGCGCCTTGCCGGAATTGTCGACACTGCTGACCGGCAAGCCGAATTTACCCCGCGAAAAAGAGCCGCTGCGTCCCGAACTCATCGAATCCTCGGTCGTCGAGAGCCTGCGGCGCCTGCAGACCGATTACGTCGATGTCCTCTCTCTGCGCGACCCAACCCCTGAGGATTGCGCCAATCCGGCGCTCGGCGCCGCGCTCCAGCGCGTCATCGACAAGGGCTATGTTCGCTGTCTCTCTATCGAGGGCGATGTGGAAGCGATCGAGGCGGCGAACGCCTTTCGCAAATTTGCGATGGTTCAGTTTCGCCATAATCCCTTCCACCGCACGATCGAGCGCATTCGCGCGGCAGGCCCCGGCAATCCGGCGGCATTCTTCATCCTCCGCAACCCGCTTGGCGGCGCCTATGAGCGCCTGTCGCATCTTCTCGTCGGCGATGGCGGCCGTCTCGCCTCGCTCGCCTCCCAGCTCGCCTATGGGCCGCCGTTCATGGCGAGCGAGATCCTGCTCGACTATGCTTTCGGCAATAATCCGACCGGCGTCGTCGTCGTCTCAATGTCCCAGCCGCAGCATGTCGATCTGAATTGCGCCAGAGCCTCGCGGGCGCCGCGCAGCGATGTCGTCGAATTCGTCAACAAGACGGTTCTCGCCGCGCCGGCCGTGAAATTCCCGCGGCTCGTGTCGAGCGGATTCCGGAGGCTCCCAAATGATTTCAGCGAGATCTTCGGCGCTTTGCGCACGACGGAACTAAATATGACTCAATGCTTGCGCGGGATCATGGTCGCGGCGCGCGGCCCCTGAGAAGAAAGAAAAATGTCTTCCGCTTTCGACAAATACGCAAAGCGCGCCGTGCCGCGCTATACGAGCTATCCGACCGCGCCCCATTTCGCGCCGGATTTCCCGAAGTCAGCGTATCGCGATTGGCTCGCGCGGCTCGACCCGCAAGAGCCCATATCGCTTTATCTGCATGTGCCGTTCTGCCAGCAGCAATGCTGGTATTGCGGCTGCAACATGAAGCTCACCGCGCGCTATGCGCCGGTCGCGGCCTATGTTCAGGATCTGCTCGCCGAAATCGATCTTCTCGCCAGCGCATTGCCGGCGCGCATGCCGGTCGCGCAGGTTCATTTCGGCGGCGGCACGCCGACGGCGATCGATCCCGCCGATCTCGCCGCCGTCATGGCGCGCATCAATGAGCGCTTTCGCCTGACGCCGGGCGCTGAACTTGCGATCGAGAGCGATCCGCGCACGCTCTCGGATGCGATGATCGGGGAGATCGGCGCGCTGGGCTTCAATCGCGCGAGCTTTGGCGTGCAGGAATTCGATCCGAAGGTTCAGGCGGCGATCAACCGGATCCAGCCGCCCGAAATGGTCGAGCGCGCGACGCTGGCGCTGCGCGCCGCCGGCGTGCGCCGCATCAATTTCGACTTGATTTATGGCCTGCCGCATCAAACCACGGCGGCGCTCGCCCGAACGGTCGAGCAATGCATCGCCATGGCGCCGGACCGCATCGCGCTCTTTGGCTATGCGCATGTCCCATGGACCGCGAAGAACCAGCGCATGATCCCGGACGAGGCCTTGCCGAAAAGCGACGAGCGCGCCGCACAGGCCGAGGCGGCGGCGCAGGCGCTGGTCGCGGCCGGCTATGAGCGGATCGGCCTCGACCATTTCGCGCGCCCCGACGATACGCTCGCCATCGCCAAGGCGAATGGCGCGTTGCGGCGTAATTTTCAAGGGTACACCAGCGATCAGGCCCGCACGCTGATCGGGATCGGCGCGACGTCGATTGGCCGCACGCCGCAGGGCCATGTGCAGAACATCGCTGAAACGGGCGCCTGGGCGCGGGCGGTGGCGGCCGGGCGTCTGCCGGTCGCACGCGGCCATGAACTCAGCACTGAGGATTCTCTGCGCGCCCATGTGATCGAGCGCATCATGTGCGACGGCGCGGTCGATCTCGCGGCTGCCGGGCGCGCTTTTGGCTTCGCGCGCGATTGGTGCGCAGCCGAGGAGGGGACGCTCGCCGAACTGCAAGCCGACGGCCTGCTGACGCTGACGCAGGATGGGCTGGCGCTCAGGCCCGAGGCGATGCATCTGACGCGGATCGTCGCTTCGGTGTTCGACGCCTATTTCGCGGACGCCGCCGTCCGCCATTCCGTCGCGGTTTGACGGCTGGCGTCTTTCGTTAATTGATATAGCGTCGTCCCCGCCCTGTCGGGCGGGAGGAAATAAACATGAAGTTTTGCAATTGCAATTCGCAGCCGGACGCCGGCCGGCGCGCCTTTTTCGCCAGCGCCGCCGCTGTGGCCGTGGCGGGCGCCGCCACGGGGCTTGCCGCCGAACCCGCGCCCATCGTCGCGCCGGAAATCGACAGGCGCAAATTCATGGCGGAAGCGACGCGGCTCGCGATCGAATCGGTTGAGAAGGGCTGGGGCGGCCCGTTCGGCGCCGTGATCGTGAAGGACGGCGAGATCATCGGGCGCGGCCAGAATCGCGTGCTGCTGACCGGATGTCCGGTGTTTCACGCCGAAGTCACGGCGATCATCGACGCCTCGGGCCAACTCAATCCCAAAGCGCTGCTCGGCAGCGATTACGGCCCCGGCACGATGCTCGAAATGATCCCGCGCGAAGCTGATTCGCCAGATCCCGTGCCCGAGCGCGCGCGCATGTTGAAAGGCTGCGAGATTTACATCAATGGCGCACCGTGCCCGATGTGCATGAGCGCCATCTATTGGTCGCGCATCGACCATGTCTATTTTGGCGCAAGTCTGGAAGACACCAGCAAGATCGGCTTCGACGACGCCTTTCAATACGCTGATTTCAAGCTGCCATGGGAAAAGCGGCGCATCGCTGTGACGCCGGGCTTTGAGCGGGAGGCTGCGCTCGCGGCATTCCGGGCGTGGGAGGACAAGAAGGACCGCCACCCCTATTGAAACAGGTCCTTAGAGGCCCTGGGCGGAGAAACTAGCGGCGCGCATCGAAGCCTTGAAATGTGGGCGCGCCGCAATCTCCAGAGCGTGGATGCGGCACCGGGCTCGGCTTGCTTCAAGCCAGCCTTCCGCCCAGGCTTCACAGGAGTCGTGACGAGCCGACTGATCGTAGGGATTATCTTTGAGGGATCTCCCGTCAATATAGGCCTTTATCCCGCTTTGGTAAATTTGAGCATTTGTCATGGCGTATCCTCCACTCGAAGGTCATGCCGCAATTCTTCGATCATGAAGTATAGAATGCCCTTCATGCGTAATCGTTTGACGCTCGCATCTGTTTGCAATCTGATCTTCTCAGGTAAACAAAACCATAATAGCCGCCGAAATTAAGGCGCCGTCATCAAATTGGCATCATTCTACAGGGGTGTGACTTTGCAGACACGCTGGTGACTGGCGAAGCTTGAGCCTGGATTGACCGCTGCGCCGTCTTTGCGTGTTTGTTGCAGCCTCAGTCACGAGTCCGGCCGCCCGCCGGCCGCGCCGATCGCATCTCGCATCGAATGTGGAGGCTGCTCTGGCGGCGGGCGCTGCGCGTGGCGGATCAGCCAGCGCCAATCAGCGGCCGAGCGCGGCCATTGTGGGCGCCCGCGAAGGACCATCCTGGCGAACAGCGCTCCAGGTTCCCGAGCATTTCAGCGTCGCCGAGGACCACGAGCCCCATGCGGCCTTTTCCTTGACCTGTCCGGAAACATTGGCGACATGACTGTCGCGCCGGAACGCGACCGAGACGACCCCGCGCGTGCTGATCTCGCCAGAGGCTTTCATGAAGCCGTCGGCGGGCGAAGTGATATGGCCGCCCTGGACGTTGATCGTCCAGTGATAGACTTTGTCGCAGCCGCCTGTCTGCGTGACGATATCGACGGCGTAAACGCCGTCGTGGGTTTCCGCCGACTGCGCAATCGCGGCCGTTGCGGCGCAAAGGGATATGGCGGCCGTGACAGCGGCAATTGATAGTCGGCAGGGGGAATAACCCATCCTGTACCTCTTTAGCATGTAGAATAATTGAGAAGCATCAAACGTCAAAAAAGACCAGATGCAGCTATATCTAAGACATTTCATAGACTCTACGGCGACGATGGGCAAGCTTAGCGGGAACAGTAGCACGCCTAGTGTGCCGTTTTGTCACCGGCGAAGCCGTCACCACTTGCTGAGATTATATTAAATCCAATGCGCTAGGCGCTCAATCGGGAGCATACCTTTCAGACCGGACTTGCTTGAAAAATACATTCCAGCGTCCGTCCTTTGATCAGCGCGTGTCGCTCGCTAGCCGGGTTCGATCCCGGTTGGGTTTTTCGCTGGTTTTTTGGCTTAGATCTGCGCGGCGATTTTTTCGGGGGGCGTTTTGAGGACGGGCACGGCGACGAGCACGGGCAGGCCGAGGCCATGTTCGATCGCTTCGGGCGAAATATAGCCGCGGCCGAAGGCGTTGGAGAGGACCGCCGCCAGAACGCCGGCGAACAGGCTGAGCAAGGCGCCCGCCACGAAGATCATGAGCCGCAAACTGGTCGGCGCGACCGGCGTCTCCGCCGCCTGGATGACGCGCACATTCGCCGTCTTTTGGGCCATGACCTTCTCCTGCAGCGCGCGATCGTCATACGCCTTCGCCACGGCGCGAAAATTCTCGTCGACCAGTTTGCGCTGGCCGTCGAGCCGCTCCAGCTCGAATTCCTTCTGGTCGAGCGACTTCAGCTGCTCGTCGAGCTGCGCCAATTGCGCGATATCGGTGTCGTGGCGCGCCTTCGCCGCCTGCAGATCCTGCTGCGCCCGGCTGCGGTCGACGTCCAGCGTATCGAGGACGACCGGGCGCCCGCGCGCAAGCACCGTCGCCGAATCGCGATATTGCACGACGTCTTTCGGCAATTTGTCGAAAGCGCCCTGCAGCACCGCGACGCGCTGCGTCGCCTGGGCGACGTCGCGATCGGCCTGCTGCAGGTCCTGCGCCGTATCGCTCTGCTGGCGCAGCAAATACTGACGCTGCGTGCTGTAATCGGAAATATTGTTCTTTTCCTTGAAATCGGCGTAGGCGTGGCCGGCCCGGTCAAGCGCGGCGCGCAGAGCCGCGACCTGTCCGGCCAGGACCTCCGTCTGCAAATCGCGCAACAGCTCCTGCCGCCGGGCCAGATAGCCGTCGACCAGCGTATTGACGACGCTGGCGGCGACGGCGGGGTCGTGATTGTGGTAGCTGACGACGATGATATTGCCCGCCTTGTCGGGGGTCGCGGTCAGCTCCCTGGCGAATTGCTGCGCGGCGAGATCGAGAGGATCGACGTCCCGCGCCGGCGGCGACGGCGCCCCGAGCGACGCGAGCAGCCCCTGGAAGCGGTCGGAAAGACGGGCCTTGATCCGCGCAAACAGGCCGGGCGGCTTCAGATAATCGGGGTAGACGCGGTCGAGGCCGATTTTGCGCAGGGTTTCCTTTTCGAGGGCGGAACTGGTCAGAATCTCGACCTCGTTCTTGAGCACGGCGTCCCGCTCCAGCACGATCGAGGTTGATTTTGCGTCATCGCCGACGGCGCGCGGGGAATATTCCGAGGACAACAGCACGAGCAGGGTCGAATCGGCGACATAGGATGGCTTGACCATCACGACGAAAACCAGCGTCAGCGCCAGCATCGCCGCCATGGACGCAAGAATGCGCCGCCAATTCTTGAACAGGCTGGCGAGAATGATGCGCAGGGCGGTTCCGCCGGCCCCGCGCAGCCCTTGCGCGGCGGATGTCGCGCCGCCTTGCGAGGGATCGGCGAAAGGGCGGCGGTCGGACTGGATGAAATCAGGCATCTCTCGGCGCCTCGGCGATCGGTTCGATAAATAAAACATGGTCCGGTGAATAAATGAAAAAATGCGATCTTTGGCGTATGGGATCAATGCGCTATGTTTCGCGCGTAATATTAATGCCGCCTGAAGCGATTGTCGCCATCGGCCTTTGCTTATCCTGATTTATGGCTTCCCGGCGCAATGGTCCAGCAAGCGTCAACATCGGATCCTTTGAAAATGCGCGCCTCCCTCATTCCTTCCGGCGAAGGCGGCCATGATTAAAGCGGTCGAGGACCTCGGCCGCGCGGAGATCGGCCCGCTCCCGCGCGACAGGCGGCTCGTCCCGCTGGCCGCCGCGCCGCCGCGGATTCCCCAGCTCATCCAGCTGTTCCACGCGATCAGCACGTTGAACGCCGGCCATCAGCCTTACATTCTGCAATTCGTCGGCTCCGTCCCTGGCGAAGGCGTCTCCACCCTCGCGTCCGGCTTCGTCCAGATCGCCGCGTCGCAGCAGGGCAAGCCGGTTCTTCTCATCGACTGCAACGCGCCCCCGGCGCAGGCCGTCGCCTCGCCCTCGCTGATCGACGCCTTTCACGAAACCGGCGCGATCAATGCGGCGATCCAGCCGGCGCCAGGGCGCGCGGGCATCGGCTACGCCCGCCTTTCAACGGCCGAGGACGGGCGGCTGAACATCGACGCGGGCGACTTGCGCAAGCTGTTCGAACTGGCGAAAAAAGCCTTTCCGATCATCGTGCTCGATTGTCCGCCGGCCTGCCTGACGCCGGAATCGCTGGCCCTCGCCCGCTTTTGCGACGGCACGGCGCTCGTCATCGGGGCGGAAGCCGCCTCGCGTCCGGCCATCGCCGAAACCAAGCAGGCGCTGGAGCGCTTCGACGGCCAGATCATCGGCGTCGTGTTCAATCAATATAAAACCTATATCCCGCGCTGGCTCGAGCGATGGCTCTAAACGCAATCCGCCGCCCTTCGACCAGTTTGCGCTGGCCGTCGAGCCGCTCCAGCTCGAATTCCTTCTGGTCGAGCGACTTCAGCTGCTCGTCGAGCTGCGCCAATTGCGCGATATCGGTGTCGTGGCGCGCCTTCGCCGCCTGCAGATCCTGCTGCGCCCGGCTGCGGTCGACGTCCAGCGTATCGAGGACGACCGGGCGCCCGCGCGCAAGCACCGTCGCCGAATCGCGATATTGCACGACGTCTTTCGGCAATTTGTCGAAAGCGCCCTGCAGCACCGCGACGCGCTGCGTCGCCTGGGCGACGTCGCGATCGGCCTGCTGCAGGTCCTGCGCCGTATCGCTCTGCTGGCGCAGCAAATACTGACGCTGCGTGCTGTAATCGGAAATATTGTTCTTTTCCTTGAAATCGGCGTAGGCGTGGCCGGCCCGGTCAAGCCGGGGGCGCAGAGCCGCGACCTGTCCGGCCAGGACCTCCGTCTGCGAATCGCGCAACAGAGCCTGGGCCGCGGGGCTGCACAGCCGTTGACCAGCGTATTGACGACGCTGGCGGCGACGGCGGGGTCGTGATTGTGGTAGCTGACGACGATGATATTGCCCGCCTTGTCGGGGGTCGCGGTCAGCTCCCTGGCGAATTGCTGCGCGGCGAGATCGAGAGGATCGACGTCCCGCGCCGGTGGCGATGTTGCCCGAGCGACGCCGAGCAGCCCCTGGAAGCGGTCGGAAAGACGGGCCTCGATCCGCGAAAACAGGCCGGGCGGCTTCAGATAATCGGGGTAGACGCGGTCGAGGCCGATTTTGCGCAGGGTTTCCTTTTCTAGGGCGGAACTGGTCAGAATTTCTTCCACCTCGTTCTTGAGCACGGCGTCCCGCTCCAGCACGATCGAGGTTGATTTTGCGTCATCGCCGACGGCGCGCGGGGAATATTCCGAGGACACCCCCACGAGCAGGGTCGAATCGGCGACATAGGATGGCTTGACCATCACGACGAAAACCAGCGTCAGCGCCAGCATCGCCGCCATGAGGACGCAAGAATGCGCCGCCAATTCTTGAACAGGCTGGCGAGAATGATGCGCAGGGCGGTTCCGCCGGCCCCGCGCAGCCCTTGCGCGGCGGAGTCGGCCGCCTTGCCGAGGGATCGGCGAAAGGGCGGCGGTCGGACTGGATGAAATCAGGCATCTCTCTGCGCCTCGGCGATCGGTTCGATAAATAAAACATGGTCCGGTGAATAAATGAAAAAATGCGATCTTTGGCGTATGGGATCAATGCGCTATGTTTCGCGCGTAATATTAATGCCGCCTGAAGCGATTGTCGCCATCGGCCTTTGCTTATCCTCATCTATGGCTTCCCGGCGCAATGGCTCGAGCAAGCGTCAACATCGGATCCTTTGAAAATGCGCGCCTCCCTCATTCCTCCGGCGTAGGCTGGCTCATGATTAAAGCGGTCGAGGACCTCGGCCGCGCGGAGATCGGCCCGCTCCCGCGCGACAGGCGGCTCGTCCCGCTGGCCGCCGCGCCGCCGCGGATTTCCCAGCTCATCCAGCTGTTCCACGCGATCAGCACGTTGAACGCCGGCCATCAGCCTTACATTCTGCAATTCGTCGGCTCCGTCCCTGGCGAAGGCGTCTCCACCCTCGCGTCCGGCTTCGTCCAGATCGCCGCGTCGCAGCAGGGCAAGCCGGTTCTTCTCATCGACTGCAACGCGCCCCCGGCGCAGGCCGTCGCCTTCGCCCTCGCTGATCGACGCCTTTCACGAAACCGGCGCGATCAATGCGGCGATCCAGCCGTCGCGCAGTGGGCGCGCGGGCATCGGCTACGCCCGCCTTTCAACGGCCGAGGACGGGCGGCTGAACATTGATGCGGGCGATTTGCGCAAGCTGTTCGAACTGGCGAAAAAAGCCTTTCCGATCATCGTGCTCGATTGTCCTCCGGCCTGCCTGACGCCGGAATTGCTGGCCCTCGCCCGCTTTTGCGACGGCACGGCGCTCGTCATCTGGGCGGAAGCCGCCTCGCTGTCCGGCCATCGCCGAAACCAAGCAGGCGCTGGAAGGACTTTGATGGCCAGATCATCGGCGTCGTGTTCAATCAATATAAAACCTATATCCCGCGCTGGCTCGAGCGATGGCTCTAAACGCAATCCGCCGCCCTGATTTTTTCGGGGGGCGTTTTTAGGACGGGCACGGCGACGAGCACGGGCAGGCCGAGGCCATGTTCGATCGCTTCGGGCGAAATATAGCCGCGGCCGAAGGCGTTGGAGAGGACCGCCGCCAGAACGCCGGCGAACAGGCTGAGCAAGGCGCCCGCCACGAAGATCATGAGCCGCAAACTGGTCGGCGCGACCGGCGTCTCCGCCGCCTGGATGACGCGGACATTCGCCGTCTTTTGGGCCATGACCTTCTCCTGCAGCGCGCGATCGTCATACGCCTTCGCCACGGCGCGAAAATTCTCGTCGACCAGTTTGCGCTGGCCGTCGAGCCGCTCCAGCTCGAATTCCTTCTGGTCGAGCGACCTGAGCTGCGCGTCGAGCTGCGCCAATTGCGCGATATCGGTGTCGTGGCGCGCCTTCGCCGCCTGCAGATCCTGCTGCGCCCGGCTGCGGTCGACGTCCAGCGTATCGAGGACGACCGGGCGCCCGCGCGCAAGCACCGTCGCCGAATCGCGATATTGCACGACGTCTTTCGGCAATTTGTCGAAAGCGCCCTGCAGCACCGCGACGCGCTGCGTCGCCTGGGCGACGTCGCGATCGGCCTGCTGCAGGTCCTGCGCCGTATCGCTCTGCTGGCGCAGCAAATACTGACGCTGCGTGCTGTAATCGGAAATATTGTTGTTTTCCTTGAAATCGGCGTAGGCGTGGCCGGCCCGGTCAAGCGCGGCGCGCAGAGCCGCGACCTGTCCGGCCAGAACCTCCGTCTGCAAATCGCGCAACAGCTCCTGCCGCCGGGCCAGATAGCCGTCGACCAGCGTATTGACGACGCTGGCGGCGACGGCGGGGTCGTGATTATGGTAGCTGACGACGATGATATTGCCCGCCTTGTCGGGGGTCGCGGTCAGCTCCCTGGCGAATTGCTGCGCGGCGAGATCGAGAGGGTCGACGACCTGCGCCGGCGGCGACGGCGCGCCAAGCGACGCGACCAGCCCCTGGAAGCGGTCGGAAAGACTGGCCTTGATCCGCGCAAACAGGCCGGGCGGCTTCAGATAATCGGGGTAGACGCGGTCGAGGCCGATTTTGCGCAGGGTCTCCTTTTCAAGCGCGGAACTCGTCAGAATCTCGACCTCGTTCTTGAGGATGGCGTCCCGCTCCAGCACGATGGAGGATGATTTGGCGTCATCGCCGACGGCGCGCGGGGAATATTCCGAGGACAACAGCACGAGCAGGGTCGAATTCGGCGACATAGGACGGCTTGACCATCACGACGAAAACCAGCGTCAGCGCCAGCATCGCCGCCATGGACGCAAGAATGCGCCGCCAATTCTTGAACAGGCTGGCGAGAATGATGCGCAGGGCGGTTCCGCCGGCCCCGCGCAGCCCTTGCGCGGCGGGCGTCGCGCCGCCTTGCGAGGGATCGGCGAAAGGGCGGCGGTCGGACTGGATGAAGTCAGGCATCTCTCGGCGCCTCGGCGATCGGTTCGATAAATAAAACATGGTCCGGTGAATAAATGAAAAAATGCGATCTTTGGCGTATGGGATCAATGCGCTATGTTTCGCGCGTAATATTAATGCCGCCTGAAGCGATTGTCGCCATCGGCCTTTGCTTATCCTGATTTATGGCTTCCCGGCGCAATGGTCCAGCAAGCGTCAACATCGGATCCTTTGAAAATGCGCGCCTCCCTCATTCCTTCCGGCGAAGGCGGCCATGATTAAAGCGGTCGAGGACCTCGGCCGCGCGGAGATCGGCCCGCTCCCGCGCGACAGGCGGCTCGTCCCGCTGGCCGCCGCGCCGCCGCGGATTCCCCAGCTCATCCAGCTGTTCCACGCGATCAGCACGTTGAACGCCGGCCATCAGCCTTACATTCTGCAATTCGTCGGCTCCGTCCCTGGCGAAGGCGTCTCCAGCCTCGCGTCCGGCTTCGTCCAGATCGCCGCGTCGCAGCAGGGCAAGCCGGTTCTTCTCATCGACTGCAATGCGCCCCCGGCGCAGGCCGTCGCCGTCGCCCTCGCTGATCGACGCCTTTCATGAAACCGGCGCGATCAATGCGGCGATCCAGCCGGCGCCAGGGCGCGCGGGCATCGGCTACGCCCGCCTTTCAACGGCCGAGGACGGGCGGCTGAACATTGACGCGGGCGATTTGCGCAAGCTGTTCGAACTGGCGAAAAAAGCCTTTCCGATCATCGTGCTCGATTGTCCTCCGGCCTGCCTGACGCCGGAATCGCTGGCCCTCGCCCGCTTTTGCGACGGCACGGTGCTCGTCATCGGGGCGGAAGCCGCCTCGCGCCGGCCATCGCCGAAACCAAGCAGGCGCTGGAGCGCTTCGACGGCCAGATCATCGGCGTCGTGTTCAATCAATATAAAACCTATATCCCGCGCTGGCTCGAGCGATGGCTCTAAACGCAATCCGCCGCCCTCATTGCGCCTCTATCTCCGCAAGACAGCATGAAATCTGATGCGCCAGATCGCGAACATGCGGCTCCCGCAACATGCCTGAATGATCGCCGCTGAACCGGCGAACCTCCCATCGCCCAAGAAATTTCGGATAGGCCAGCAAGCAATCGCAGCCAAGCGGAGTCCCTTCGAGTTCACGTTCTAAATGGCCGCCCGACCTGCGTCCCGCAGGACCGCGACCGACGTGTCGCTGGCGCCCACTTTGTTCGAGGACTCATTCATGTCGGAACGCTTTTCAACGGCAGCGACATATGCGAGAGCGCCGCGGTCTGTTCTTCGAGCGAGCCGGCGATCCCGGCGCGATCGTCATCCAGCAGCTGGAGCCGTTCCTGCAGGATCGGCACGGGATCGCGGAAATAATACTTTAGCGCGCGCCAGTCGCAATCGTTCAGCGCGGCTCCGGACAATAGGCGCTGGAGGAGGAACCGGTTCACGCGGACCTCTTTTTCATCGACCCGCAACGGATTGTCCGGATCGAGGTTTTTCGTCTCGAGGCTGAGCTTCACGAAGTTCAGGCCGGCGAGCGCGAGCGAGAACATCGAGTACCAATAGCGGGGATTGCATTCGATCAACGTCAGATCGCCAGAGCCCGCCGCTTCCCGAACGTCGAAATGGGCCACGCCATTATAGTTCGTGGCCGCGGCGATATGCTGGACGATCGCGAGAATTCTGGGATCGTCGTCGTATTGATATCCCCATTCGAAATGTCGCTGGAAGGCGTAGGCGACGACTTTTCCGTGATTGCAGAGCATGGCGACGCCGCAGTCTCGCCCTTCAATATATTCCTGGATGAGAAGCGGGCTATATGTCGTGCTCGCCAGTCGCGCCAGATCGGCTTTTGTCTTGATCGCAAAAATGCCCGAGCCTCCCATCCTGCCGATCGGCTTGACGATCACGGGCAGAGGAATCTCCTCATTGACGAGAGCGCCCGACGCTTCTCCAGCGCTTTGGAACAGCCAGGTCGCAGGCGTCGGCAGATTCTCGCGCTTGCAGAACTGATAGAACCACCATTTGTCATTCAGCTTCTCGAACGTGGCGGGGTCCGGCAACGCGCAGGTCGGAGCCGGCAGACGATCTGCGATCAAGGTCAGCAGCTTTGTGGAAACAACATCGGATGGGAGAATGACGTCAACGGACCAGCGGCGCGCGGCCTCGGAGATTTCCTCCACCGCAGCGTCGAGCGACGCGACGCCGGGCCTATAGGTCATTTCCTGATAGGACGAGCAATATCGCGAAAGACGGAGTTTGCGGGCCATGTCTTTGCCCAGCACATGCACTGTGTAGCCGGCGTCGCAAGCGCAGCGGAGGGCGTGATATTGCTGTTTTGCCGAGAACGCGAGAAGAAGAGCTTTCATGGGAAGATTCGCTGATTTTCAACAGAGTGAGATTTACGCAGTTTCAAACGAGATCAGGATCAGATCAATTTAAGAAGCGAGTAGAATTCGACAGGTCGCGAAAGACGGCTCGCCGCGCCGCCGGGCTTCGGTGGGCTGTCGATTTATTTGCGACCAAGCGCCGCGAGACAGCGCGTAATATTCTCCGCCAACTCCTTTACAAAGGGTAAACGCAGCATGGCGGCGTGGTCGCCGCCGCATTGCAGCATGTCGCATTGCTCTAAAAATCCCGGGTAGATCAAACGGGCGTCGCATCCAAGGGCGTCTCCTCTCTCGGAACAAAGCAACGTCGCCTTGCCGCGGTAAGGTGCAAGTCTGTACCCCAAAAAAGCGGCGTTGCCGGCGGCGCGCGTCTCCGCCAAACCGGCGGGCAGCCCCTCGCGATGGTAAGGCGACACGCCGGCATCCTTAGCGCCGAGCAGGCGGCGCAAGCGTTCGAAAACCGTCCGCGCATGCGACGCCATATAGGGCGCGATTTTCGATGGCGGCAGTTCGAGCAGGGCTGCGGCATGATGCTTCAATCGACGAAACACAAAACCAAATCGAGCCAATTTTGGCCAATTCCGCTCCGCCAGAGTGGGCTCGATAAGGCCCAAAAAATCGACAGTCTCGCCGGACTCCTGGAGCCGCCGGGCGACTTCCAGCGCGACCAAACCGCCGAAACTGTATCCCGCCAGCCGATAGGGTCCGTGCGGCTGGACGCCCCGAATGACGGCGACCTGATAGTCCGCCATTTCCGCGACGCTGAGATGCGGCGTTTCTCCGCGGATGAGCCCGCGCGGCTGATTGGCGTAAATCGGACCATCATAGCGAATGAGGCGGGCGAGTTCGGCCAGTTCGAGCGCTATGCCGCCTATTCCCGGAAAAATGAACAAAGGCGGCGAGCCAGCGCCCTTTTTCAGCTCCGCCAGGGCTTCGGCGGCCGGTGCGCGCCCGAGACGGACAAGCTCTGTGATTTGTTCCAGAGTCGGCGCCTGAAACATCACGGTGATTGGCAGGTCGACTCCGGTCGCCTGTTTGATTTCTTCGAACAGCCGATGCACGCGCAGCGCGCCGACCTTGAGGTCGAGAATGCTCGCGCCTCGCGCAACCGGCCCGCGCTCCAGCACCCGATCCCACAGCTTTGCGATGACATCCCCAATCGCGTCGGCTCCCGCGGGGGGCTTTGGCTGTTTGTCGGATGGCGTCGATAATTCTTGCATGCGCAGCTGTCCTTCAAACATCATCACGCGCAGCGTCGCAAAGCTGTCAGCGCGTCAAGCGGGCGCATTTGCCGGGCCTATCCCGGCATGATGGTCCGCTGAACTGCGCGGGCGCGCTGTCTCTCCTTCGCTTTGCGGGAGAGCCAGTTGCGAACGGACTCCGGCAACACGATCGAGACGGCGGTTCCCATCGCGCGCCAGTCGGTAAAGAGCAGCAAGGGGCGAAGCGAAACCGCCCGCATCAGCAGGCCCAGCGCCTCGATATGCCGCCCCGAAGACACTGCTTTCCATGCGGCAATCCGATAGTGTTCGGCGTGGGCGGCCCGCAGCAGTCGCGGCGGCAGGTTGATCATCGCGCTGCGCAGACAGTCAATCGCATGGTCGGCGTTCTCGACGAATTTCGCGGAATTGAAGGACAGGCTGCTTTCGCGCAAGCGGTAGTACGTCAAGGGCTTCGGCACGCATTCCGCCCTGTAGGGGGTCATCCACAAGATTCGGCACCACATCTCGTAATCTTCGCAGCTTCGCAGCTCCTCGCGAAACAGACCGGCAATCTCGAAACATTCGCGCCGGACGATGGGGGTCGAGCCGTTGCCGACGTGATTGCGGCGAATCATATCGTGGAGCGATGGCTGCATTCGTTCGGCGAACAGAATCGAGCCTGTGCGGCGCCCATCTTCGGTTAGATATTCGGAAAAACTGAAGCTGATCCCGATCGTTTCGTCCGCCCGCATCAGGTCGATCTGCAACTCAGCCTTTTCGGGCGCCCAGATGTCGTCGGAGTCGAGAAAGCCGATGAACGCGCCGCGCGCATTGCGAATTCCCGTATTGCGCGCCGCTGAAAGCCCGCCATTCGGTTGCCGGATGATGCGAAGGCGCGCATCGCCGCGCGCGCGCCGGATCTCGTCGAGAATTTTTGGCGTTGCGTCGGTCGATCCGTCATCGACGACGATCACTTCAATGTCGCGCAGGGTTTGATCGAGAGCGGAGTCGACCGCCTCTGCGATATAGGGCGCGACGTTGTACGCCGGGATAACGATGCTCAGAATCGGCGATGGGCCGTCGCCCGTCAAAGGAGAGAGCTTTTCGAGATTCCTGACGGACTTCTTTTCGATGCCGGTCATGCGTCTTCTCCCGCTCTTTCAGCTTGTCTCGTCATCGAAAATGCGCTTTTGCGTTCGGCGCGCGGGCAAGGTCCAAGCGCGCGGCCGCCCAGCCGCAGCGTCGAGCTCGCGGCGCTGCCGGACGGGCTTGCGGCTGCGGCGCCGCCTGCTGAAACGTCCTCGTCGGATTTGAGGCATGCGCCCATCCATGTGAAAAGAAACAGGCAGGGGAGCGTGAGGTTGAACAGCGCCTCGTAGCGGCAATAGGCGGCGAGGCAGAGCCCGAGACCAAGGCCGACGAGTGCGCCGCTGCGGCGCGGATCGTCATAGGCAAGTCTCAGAAACCGCCAAGCCAAAGCCAACAGAGTCATCCCCATCGCGAAAACGAACGCCGCCAGCGTCGGCAATCCCCCCGTGTAGGCAAGGCCATAGATGGTGGAATGACTGCCGATCGGAAGCGTCTCCTTGCGGTGCACGGATTCGCCGATCCAGCCATGTCCGATGATCGGCGACTGGAGGAAGCCTTCCCAGCTCTTCTCGTAAATCAATTCGCGGGCGAGGCTCGACCCGGCGCGCGCGCCATTGACGCTATCCTGCACTTCCTTGATCTTTTGGAGCGGGTCGAAGCCCCCAAGACTGGCGACGAAAAAGGCGACGAGCAGAATGCCCAGCGCGGCGACGCGCCAGCGAAACGACAGGCGAAGAAAAACGAGAAGCGCGCCGATCGCGACCAGCGAGGCGATGGCGATCCGGCTCCAGCTGAACACGACGGCGATGAGGCCGCCGCAGACGCCGATCAACCGCCATCGCAGGTTCCCCTCCAGCATGCTGATGAATGTGATGGCGAGACCGCCGAGGCCAAGTCCCGTGGTCCATGGGAAGAAAAGCAGCAGCCGCGTCGTGGCCTCGCCCAAGGTTTCCTCGGACTGAAATATGGTCGTGACGGTGTAGAACGAGACGGACGGACTTTTCGGCAGCATCATTCCTATCGGCGTCGGCCATAATTCAAGGTTCTGCATCCCGGCCATGCGGGCGACGCCGGCGATCGCGCCAAGAATGATGATGTAGCCGCCGACCTGAGTCATTGCGCGGACCGTTTTGGGATTGTCCAGATGATGCGCCGCTCCCGCGGCGATGGCGAGCGCGCCGAATATCCATCCGACGACGCCAAATCCGAAGACATTGGCAACGCCCTTGCCGTATTCGTGGAGGGCGATTCCGTTGAGGATGGCCGCGAAGGCGGCGAATGCGCCGATCGCGATCCAGCTGTAAACGATGAAGTTGATCAGGGCGCCGCGCGGCCAGCGCTCGATGGCGAGCTTGACCAGCATGGCGGCCCCGGTCGGCGTCAGGGCGCCAAGGCCCCATAGCGCTGGAATCCAGCGCAAAAACGTATCGAACATCGTGGCGCCGCGCAGCCATCCCGGGACATGCGCGGGAATATGAATGGCGGCGAACACGCCACCGGTCTTCGTCGGCGCGCCGGAGCCCCGGTCGCTGGCCCCGCGATGAAGCGTGGCCGCGCGCAAGGACCGTCGAGCCGGGGCGGGGGCGAGATCGGTCATCGGACGAGCGAGCCGCTGGAGACGGGCGCATCGGCGGCCGGCTGCTCGATCAGCGCGTTGACGCGACGGGTGAGCCAGACCGAGATGGCGGTATGCGCCATTGTGGCCAGGATGGCGCCGGCGGCCCCGCCAAGCCATGCGCCGCCCGGGATGAGGATCAGGGCGAGCGCCGCGCGGATCAGCGACACCCGATTGGTCGCCATTATGGCGCCGACCGCGCGCAGAGCCACGTCATAGACGGTGAGGAGGTACCGCAGAGGCACACTGGCGAGCAGAAGGGGCGCCAGCATCATGAATTGCGGCGAACGATAGACGAACCAGCCGAGCGGAACGGTCAGCGCGGCGACGCCCGCGCCGCAGATGGCGCCGAGACGCGGCATCGTCCGCTTCAGTTCGCCGACGGTTTCGGGCGGGTTGGAGACGATAAGCGGATATTTCGCCTGCACCTGCGACCAGCCCGGGGTGTCGCTGACGGTGAGCATCTGGCGGCACAGCCCGAAGACGCCAAGATCCGAGCGGCTCATCAGGAACGAGGCGAGCAGGACTGTCAGCTGTTCCGATCCGAGGTTCAGGATATCCGCGGTCAGGAAATGCGCGCCGACCCGCACATTCGCCCAGAAGACCCGCAGATCGATGCGCGCCCGCTCGAGGCAAAGGAATGCGCCGAGCGTGCCGGCGAAGCGGAAGGCGGCGAGGATCGATGCGAAAACGAGATAGGAACCGCCAAACGCGGCGGCGGCGAGAAGCCCGACGAGATTGGCGGCTGGCGGAATGATCGATTTGCGCGCGCGGCCCTGCAGAACCTGCAGCGCGTTCGCAATATTGGTTTGCGCGAAGAAGCAGCCGCCAAGCGAGAGGATCGTGATGGTCGCCGCCTCCTCCGGGCTGTGGCCCGCGATCAGGCCAAGGGCGATGATGAAAGGCAGGCTGAACGGGACAATCGCGAGGGCGGCGACGAAACCCAACCCGTTCTTCACCTGGATCGGCGCATTCGAGCGCGCGAACACATAGGTCAAGCCGAAAGTGCCGACGATGGCGATGATGACCGTCGCGACCGTCGCGACAGCGAGCGTTCCCGCCGCAGCGAGGCCGAAGCGGCGCACGATCAGCACCGAGAGAAGAAAACCGTTGACATTCTGCAGGATGCGGCCGGAGAGCACGAGGCCCGCCTCGCGGCCATAGCCCTGCGCAATCTCGCGCGCTCTCTCCCACCCGAGAGAAAGCGTGAGCAGGGGGCTCTTCATCATCGCCCCAGCTGGATGGCGGCGTGCTGGAGCGCCGCCCGCGGTTCGACGATTCTGGAGTAGAGAGCGTCATAGCTGCGCGCCACATCGTCCCAATCGGGCAGGACGAAGGTCTCGAGTTTCTTCGCCATCCCGGCCACAAGCAGCGGGTTGGCGATCAGGCCGGCCAGTTCCCGTTGCAGCCCGTCGACGTCCTTCTTTTCAAAATAGAAGCCATGGCCGCCGACGACGGCGCTGTTTTCCGGGATGTCGCTGACAAGCGCCGGAACGCCGTAAGACATCGCCTCAAGCAGCGCCATCGACATCCCTTCAAGGTAGGAGGGCAAGGCGAACAAATAGGCGTTACTGAAAAGCTCGGCCAGCTCGTCGCCCGTTCGATGACCGACGAAAACCACCCGCTTCGGGTTGGCCTGCGCGCCGAGCGAATTGATATATTCGACCGAGCCTTTGCCGCGCAGGGCCGGATCGCGGCTGTTGTTGACTTTGCGGCGTTCGCCCGCGATCACCAGCTTCATATCCGTGTCGAGATGGTTGAACGCCTGGATCAGGTCGTGGCAGCCCTTCTCGGGCGTCAGCCGGCTGGCGAAAAAGACGTAACGCCCGGGGACGAGGCCGAATTGCGCCATCATCGGCCCAGGCGCAACGCGCAGCTTATGCGCGACGCCATTCGGAATGAAATCGACCCTCGCATCGTAACGTTCGTTGAAGTAGCGCCGCAAATTTTCCGAGACGACCGCAATCCCGTCCGCGTTGCGGACGAGAATATTTTCCGCGAGCCGGAGGCTGAGACGCGCGGCGAGACTCCATTTGTCGCGCTCGTGGTCAAGGCCGTGAATGGTGACGATGGATTTCTGTCCGAACAAACGGGTCGCAAGGGTCAAGATGCCGGGGCCGACGGCATGAAAATGAATCAGATCATATTTACCCATCGCCTGCGCGACGGCGACGCAACTCCGGCTTATCGTCTCGAAATGCTTTCCGCCAAATGAAGGCGTCGGGATCGCCCGCAAGCCCGGACGGTCCTCGAACGCTATATCATACCGGGAGAAAACATCGACGCTATGACCGAGTTCCACAAGACGAGGGCAAAGCTCATTCAGAACGCGCTCGATTCCGCCATAACTTGAGCCCAAGCCGCGCGATCCTATCATCGCAATGCGCATGATAAATCTCCAGAGCTCCACAAATATTTTGAAGCGGCGGAATTTGCGCTCGCCGCCCTCAGGAATGCGAAAACGTACTCAAATCGATGACAGAAGTCGGAAAATCGACACCTATCAGGATAACATTTTTCCCTAACGCAAATTCATAGCGCACAGCAATGATTTAGCGCAAAGGAGCGATGGTTTCCGGCCTGCCATGTCCGCCAAGCGGTCGCCATTCAGTCAATCTTTGTGATAACATCCCGCTCCTTTTACCAATTGGGCATCCGGCTTCTGAAAGACTGAAGATCAGCCAGGTGGTCGGGCATCGCATCCACTAGCGCGCCAGACTTTGGAGAAGCCCGGCGTCTTTCGCGCCATTATTTTTATTTTTGCCGATGGCGCCATTTTTGGCAGGCCGCCAGCCCGGCAGCCCGACAAGATCGGTCGCCCAAGCGGAAGCGCGGCTAG
>CAVYFP010000041.1:0-8273 GCA_963767805.1 uncultured Alphaproteobacteria bacterium
AATGAATTTCAAATGCTGAATTTCAAATGCGATTGCCTGGCCCTACCGAGACCGGCTTGACAGCAGGGGAATACCGTTCTTAGTATCCGCATATTAAGATGGATGAACCAATTTATCAGCTTCTACGTTTGGGATCGGCATCTTCAGCGCCGCTGCCAGAAAGGAAGGTTCGTTCGCGTGCATTCACCGGTTTTGGGATTCGCACTGGTTTTCATCGCCGCAATCGCTGGTGGGGGGCTTGCAGTTCCTTTGAAGAAGAGACGGCAATTTGAGCTCGAAAACATCTACATACCCTCCACGCTGGTCATGATGCTCATCCTGCCGTTTCTTATGGCCGCGTTTGTTATGCCGAACTGGCCCGAGGCCGTGCACGCGGCGGGAGACGTGCCGTGTGGACTGGCGCCGTATTCGGGTTTGGATGGGGCGTTGGCGCCATCCTGTTTGGGTACGGTGTCACGATGGCCGGAATGTCAGTGGGCTTTGCGACGATTATGGGGATCAACACCGCGGTCGGATCCCTTCTTCCGTTCCTGGTCAAATCGCCTGCCGATCTTCTGACTTCAGGCGGGCTGGTGATTCTGCTCGGCATCGCGGGATGCGTTGCCGGGGTAGTGGTCTGCGGCAGGGCAGGCTTTCTGCGGGAACGCCAGACGGGTACCGCGGTCCACAGCGTGGATTCGGCGGGCAATACTGGTCTGTGCAGCCTCTGGCCTGCTGAGCGCCTGCGCGAATCTTGGTTTTGCTTTCACTAGCCGGGTGGGCGAAGAAGCCCAAAAGCTCGGCGTGAGTCCGGTTTTTTCCACTCTGGCCAGTTGGATGCCGTCTTCTGGGGAGCGACGGCCTCGCTTCTGCTCTGGTTCGGCGGCTTCAAATCAAGAAAGGCACTTGGCGGAAAAACTTCGGTCCGCATGCTGCACACGACTGGCTGATGGGCGTCCCCATGGGAGCTATATGGTTTGTTGCTACCATCCCCTATGGCATGGGCGCATATTACTTCGGCCGCCTTGGCACTTCGGTCGGATGGGCTGTCTATATGGCTTTCACGCTTCTGGTTGCCAACATCTTCGGCTTCATGACGCGCGAATGGACGGGTGCTCCCCCGCCCAGGCGCTCAGAACGCTGTATTCGGGCCTTTCCGTCCTCATCGCCGCCATCGTCGCACTGGCTGTCGGCAATTCAATGACCGGATTTTAAATTTCCGAAAGGTTGTAAATTGCCATGCAGTACAATTTGCTCGGCAAAACGCGACTGAAGGTTTCTCGGCTGAGCTTCGGTGGCATTGTTGATTGGGGGCGTTTTCCATCCGGTCGAGGAAGCGGCGGCCATTGCCGCGGTTCATGCCGCCCTCGATTGCGGGATCAACTATTTCCGGTGATCCAGGAATCGATCTCGCAGGCGCGAGTCGCTCCATCGGGCGAGACGCCGCAGCGCAAGGTCCAGTCGCCGAAGGTTTCCGGCGCGGCGGCGGGCTCCGTCGTCGTCGCTTTAACCTCAGCCATTGCGGCGGCGGGCGCGATCAGCGCAGCAGCGCAGGACATCAGCCAGGAAAACTGAAAAGCATTCAGGGTTTTTCGCATGCGTTCGCCTCAATGTGAGGTCGGATTTATAGGCTCGTCGTCGCGCGGGGCAAGCCCCGTCGTTTGGCGGGGGACTAATCGCCGGAATCGACGCCTTGCCGGGCCAATCGTCGGAGGCCTTTGATTTATGCGCCGGCATCGTTAAGGAAGCGATGCCGCAACGGCGCCAGGGATCCACCGTGACCGCACCTCGATTCGCAAAGCTCGCCTTGGCCGCCGCCGCCTTGGCTGGACTCTCGGGAGCCGCGGGGGTCGGCCTCGCCGCCGTCGGCGCGCATGCCGCCGCCAATGCGTCCGCCGGCCCGTTGCTGACGACAGCGGCCAATTTCCTGCTGATCCACGCCGTCGCGACATTGGCGCTGGCGGGGCTCGCCCTCGCCGCGCCGCGACGGGGCGGCTGGTTCCTCTGCGGAGGGGCGCTTTTCCTCCTTGGCGGATTTCTTTTTTGCGGCGACCTGTCGGTCCGGGCGCTGACCGACCAAAGGCTCTTCCCGATGGCGGCGCCGATTGGCGGATCGCTGCTCATCCTCGGCTGGGTGGCGACGGCCGTCGCTGCGGTTGCGGGTTTTTGGCCAGAACGGCGCTGACCCGCGCTGATTTTAGCCGCAAAGGTGATGACAATCGATTTTGTGGACAACGAGAGGCGCGCAAGGCACAGTCCGCGTTGTCAACCAGGGTTCAAGATGACGCTTGCCTATGCTGGCGACCCGCCGTCGAAGCGAATATTGATCGTCGAGGACGAGCCGTTCGTCGCCCTCTCGCTCGTTGACGCATTGTCGGAACTTGGCTTTGACGTCGCCGGCTGCGTCGCCGACGTCCCCGCGGCCATCGCCTTTATCGGACGGGAGCAAATCGATGGCGCGCTGCTCGACGTCAATCTTGGGTCGCAGCGGATCGACCCGGTAGCCGACCTGCTCGCGGCGCGCGCCTGCCCGTTCATCTTCACGACGGGTCTCGGCCGGGCCGACGTTCCCCTCGCCCATGCCGGCCGGGCGTTTTTGCAAAAGCCGTTCGGGACCGCGGATCTGGTCTCGATGGTCGACCAGGTGTTCGGCTCCGCCGGCCGAACGTCGCGATCTTGAGGCGCGCCTCGAAACTCGCTAAAATTTTGACAAAAGCAGCGGCGTTCGTTCGCGCGTGATGGCGCCGCCGCGACGCATATCTTCGCCATGTTCGTGACATAGTAAAGGATGACAAGCGCGGCTCCGTCATCTCCGCGGCGAAGCCGGCGGGCGACGCAGGGCTCCGGATAACCGATGGCCGAAAAGGCGACGATCGCTCCCGCTTCCTCGCCGCCGCCGCGCAGACGCGCCGCCGGCCTTCTCGGGGTTTTGGTTTTCGGCCTCGTTTTCGCCGGCATGACGGCCGCGGTGGCGCCTTGGCTGTTTTCGACCAATGTCCTTCAGAAAGACATCCTTGCGCAGATTCGGCAGACCACCGGGCTCATCGCCATTTCGCAGGGCCATTCCGTTTTCGTGGTGCTGCCGCAGCCGCATATCAGCATAGACGACATCCGTTTCGCCGATCCCTCCGGCGTGCTGCGCATCGACGCCAAATATCTCAAAGGCTATCTGCGCGTCACTTCGCTTTTGCGCGGCAGGCTCGAGATCGCGTCGGCGACCCTCGGCGCGCCGCAGATCGCGATTGATCCTGACAGCGGCCCGATGCCCTCCGACAGCGCGATCGGACGCGCCGCAAAGGCAAAACCATCGAGCCCGCAGGCGGATTTCGCCGACGAGGCGCGGCTCGGGGTGGTGTCGCTGGTCGACGGCAGCGCGCGCCTTTCGGGCCACGCCGGGCGGCCGGATCTGCTGCTCGACGCGATCAATGTTACGCTCGACTGGCGCAAACTCGGCTCGGCCGCGAGCATCGCCGGGACGGCGCGTTTTCGTGGCCAGAGCGCCAACATCGCCGCCGTCATCGAGCGGCCGACCGAATTGATGCGCGGCGAGCCGTCGCCCCTGAACGTCAGGATCGACGGGCCCGCCCTGTCGCTTTCCGCCGAAGGCAGCCTCGCGAGCGCGCCCGACGCGCGCTTCGTCGGGCGCTTCGTCGCCGCTGCTCCCTCGCTTCGCAAGCTGGTCGAGACGGGCGGCTATTTCGTCGAGTTGCCGGCGCCGTTTCAGGATTTCGCCCTCAACGCCGAGGCGAACATCAGCGCCGACAGCGCGAGTTTCTCCAGTCTGCATCTTCAGCTCGACGGCAATTATTACGACGGCGCGCTTGCGCTCATCGTCGGTGAAAAAAGGCCGACTCTCTCGGGCACGCTGGCCGCCGACTTCCTGTCACTGCGTCCGTTCATCGCCGATCGCGCGCCGACGCTCGCGCATGACGGGCAGTGGAGCCATGATGCGTTCGATCTCGATTGGGAGAATTTCGCGGACGTCGACCTGCGGGTGTCGGCGGCGCGCCTGAGTCTGCCGGGGGTTGATCTGGACGACGCCGCATTTTCGGTCTTGAACCAGAAAGACCGTCTTGACGTCGCGCTGATCGAGGCCAAGGCCTATTCCGGCAATCTTAAGGGGCGGGCGTCATTCGCCAAAACCGACGCTGGCCTGGAAATGCGCGCGAGCGGCGCGGCGTCGGACGTCGACGTCGCAGCGGTCTGGCCGAATTCGATCAATTCCTGGCGCGTCGCGGGCGTAATGACCGCCTCGGGCAATGTCGAGAGCGCAGGCGCCAGCATGAGCGAGTTGATGCGCAATCTTAACGGCCGCGCGCAGGTCGCGCTCGAGCGCGGCGAACTTGGCGGGCTCAATCTCGATCAGGCGTTGCGCTGGATCGACAAGCGGCCGCTGGGCGTCGCCGAGGACATTCGCTACGGCGGCACGGGGTTCGACCGGGTCAGCTTCGGCCTGCGCATCGCGAAGGGCGTGGCGGAGATCGAGGAAGGCGCGGGGATGCGCAGCCGCAGCCTCGATCTCGGCTTCGGCGGCTCCGTTGATTTTGGCGACCGAGCGCTGAATGTCCACGCGACGGCGATGAAATCCGGCAGCGAGCCGAAGCCGGGCCGCGAGCCGGCGAAATTCGAGTTCGACGTCGCCGGCTCCTGGGACGATATCGCTTTGATTCCCGACGCGGGCAGCCTGATCCGGCAGTCGGGCGCCGCGGCGCCGCTGTTTTCGCCGCGCGTCGACATCAAGGCGCAGCCCCCAGAGGGACACTGACCGCACGGTCATTTCAGGAGAAATGACGTTGGGGAGCGGGGCGCCGCCCGGCGTCAGCCGCCCTCGCGCATGGCTTCGGCGAGGCGGGCCTCAAGCTCACCGGGATTGACGAGGACGAGGGCGCCGCGGGTTTTCTCGATCAAGCCTTCGTTCGCCAGCGCCGACAGTTCGCGCGTCACCTGTTCGCGCCGGCAGCCGATCCGCGCGGCGAGAACGTGATGGAAGGGGGGCGGCGTCACGACCCGCTCGCTGGCCTTGCCGGGGCGCGGGTGCGCCATGCGCAACAGCTCCGAATAGAGGCGGTGCTTCAAATCGAAGATCGAATGTTCGGCGAGCCTTGAGTTCAGCTCGCGAACGCGTCCCGTCAGGATCCGCAAGATCCGCTCGCAGGCGGTTTTCGATGAAAATACAATCTCGCGGAAAACCGGGGCGGGCATGATGCAGAGCTCGGATTTCGTCAGAGCCGTCACATTGGCCGAGCGCTTGGCGCCGTCGATCGCCGTCATCTCGCCGAAGAACTGGCCCGCCCGGCTTTCGCCGAGAATGATCTCCTTGCCCGCCACCGTGCGGATCAGGATCCGGACTTCGCCCGCGACGATGAAGTAGACGTCGGACGATTCGTCTTCATAGTCGACGACGAGCTCGCCATCGTTGAACCGGCGCCAGTGGCAGAGCCGATCAAAGCGCTCGAAATCGAGATCGGCGACATCCTTGAAGAAAGCTACGCTCGCAAGGGTCTGCATGGCTCACTCGACCTGAGGATCGATTCGACCGGTCTTAGGGACCGGGCGGCGCTGGCGCGGAAGGATCAGCGGCCCTGCCGCCGACCAAACCCGATCGGTGCATTTAGGCGCAGGCGCTGCCGGCGCGTTCGATTAAGGCGCGCCCGTGAAGGCTGTCAATGAATAACGCCGCGCCCGGCCGACGGCGGCGGGAAAGCCTGTGCGAGCGCGGCGCGGCGGCGCCCTCTCTATTTGCATGAAATGGAGACGCTGACGGCCCGAGCCTGTTCGGCGAGATCTGGCTCCGGGATCTCGTGCGATGCGGCCGCTTCGGTGAAGGCGATGCGATTGCTCACAAGAAAGCTCGCGACGAGGCCTCCCTTCGTGGCGAAGTTCACGTCTTGCGGGATGTCGCCGGCGGTCGCCAGTTTGATGTTGGGCGCCCGGCGTTTCGCCGAGACGAGGCCAACCACATTGCCGCTCAGATCGAAAGAGGGGCGCCGGAATCGGCCGGGCCGACAGGCGTCGAAATTTGCATGTAGCGCGTGTCGCCGCCCATGCCGACCAGCGCCATGACATTGCCGTCGGCGAGATCGCCCGCGTGGGGCGTTGAAGTCGCAGAGGAAAACCCATGGGCCGCGACGGCCTCGCCGAGGCTGACGCCTGAGCGGATGCCCGCGATTTTTTCCGGCCTCAGCGTCGTCTTCAGAACGGCGAGGTCGTTGGCGCCGTCGCGTGCGACGAGGCTGGCGCCGGCCGTGGCGATCTGCCCCTTGGCGACGGCGATGCTCGCGCAGTTCTCGACGACATGGGCGTTGGTCACGACATCCCCGCCGGCATTCACCAGGAAGCCCATCCCGGATGTCTCGTTCTTTTCCTTTTGCTCCGCCGCCGGGGCCGCTGGCGCGATGTTGGGAGGCGGGGGCGCACCGGTCGCGTCGGGGGACGCCGGTGGGGCGACTTGCGGAATGTCGGCGAAGGGCGCGCCGCTCATCGCGCTCGCGAACGAACCCGATATCAGGGTCGCCGCGCGATCCATGTGCAGATCCGTTGCGCCGTGCAGCCAAAACAGCGAGAGCCAGAGGACGCCAGGATGCTCGGCCTGGCAGCGGATGTAGCTGTCGAGCCCGTGCGTGCTCGACGATACGATGAAGAAATCATCCTTGAGAATTTTGAAGTTGATCTGGCCACCGTCGGCGACGACTTTTGCGACGACCGAATTATAGGCGGCGGCGAGATTTGCGTCCCGCAGATAATCATAGGTCATCCAGACGCGCTTCAGCGGATCGCGCCAGGTGAGGCCGTTTTGATCGCGCTCGGCTATGAGGCCGAGCCCCATCGGCGCCCAGATCGGACGGCCGCGGTAAGGATGCGCGATCTGGCGGAACCCCCACATCCCGAGCAAGGGTGAGGCGCTGCGGTAAACCTTTGCAAGAAGTTCCTTGTCGACGGCGCCGGTGGGGCTAAGTCCGTTGTCGGCCTGAAATTGCGTCGTCGCCTCGAACAGTTTGCGGTTGAAATCGGGGTCGGCGGTCGCTGGCCAGTATCCTGCGGCGGTCAGCGCTATCTTGAAGCCGAGCCGGTCGCCAAGGGGAAGCTGATCGAAGGCGCGCTGCGCATCAGCGTAGCTCGGGGGAGGCGACAGCGCGAAAACTGGTGGGCTGCAGATACTCAGGAAGATAATCGCGATCAACCAACGCATGCAACTTCCTTGGGACAAAGCTCGCGAAAAGCGCTTTTCGACGCCAACGCCGAAAGTCACTTTAAGATAGGATAAATGGATTTGCATGCTCGGCTTTCCGCGGGAGGCAGGCGGAGGCGCAGGCGGGTGGAGCAAAGGGGCGAATGGAGCAGGCCGGCGGGCCCATAGCGGTTTCAGATGCGCCGCATGCCAGAAACGCATAAAAATAATACAGCCTAAAATTGATACCGTATATAATTTAAACATTCCGCCGAAATCCGATCAGGTTAGCGGAAGTTCTGCCGAAAAAGATACCTTGGCGATCATCGTGGTCCTTCTGGGCAGATCGGACCGAGAGGGCTTTCGCAACGGTCTCTGATTATCCCTGGATATACGGCATCAATATGTATTGATACAATACACATTGTTTATTTTTTATACATTTCCAAACCGTGGCGCATACGTATGTTCGAAATTCATGCTGCCTTGTGAGCGCCGTCGCGATGGCTGCCCTCGATCAGCGCTCTTTCGCCCGGCTTGAAATTGCGCCGGATCGCTTTTCTATCAATTCCTCCCGTGTTTGGCAAAGAAGATTCGTGTCTCTGGGATGCGTCGGGCGACTGCGGGCGCGCGGGTGGAATCATTCAATCTATATATACGGGCCATATGAACGGGGCGCGAAATTTCCGGCCAACCGATTGTGCACTGCGATCGCGCCACGCCGCGCGCGCAAGTTTGCAGGCGCCATGGTCCCGTCGCGTCATGGCTTCCCCATGGACGTCTGCGCCCGAGGCGGCCGGACGCGCGAAAGCGAAGGAAGGGCCGATATTTGGGTGTGTCGATGCATGTGTTCGACAGCTCTGATCAGTGTCAAATTTGCACACAACCGGATGGATTGAAATGATGCGTATAATTTAAAATACGGAGCGGGCATGTGATTGGGGTGTATCGAGTATCAGATTGAAATTACTTTAGAATTTAAAAAATGTTGGCGACCGCCGAAGCGCGGCGCCGCCTTTGCTGGATGAATTCGCCACATCGGGCCCATCTGAGGCGCTCGATTGATAAGGCGCCGCAGAATTAGGTCGTCCGCTGCAACGCAGCAGGCGTTCAATGTGAGCACCAT
>CAVYFP010000042.1:0-15749 GCA_963767805.1 uncultured Alphaproteobacteria bacterium
GGGTTGTCCCGGAACCCAGCCGATTGTTTTGGGACGGCGATGACTTTATGGATGGTGTTTATGGACGAGTTTTCTGCTGATTTTGGTACCCAAGAGCCAGCGTCCGAAAAACGACCGATTTGTTGACCCCTCTGTAAGATACTGATTTTACGCTTCAATCTGCCTAAAGTAGGATTTAGAATAAATTCTGCGGTGACCCCCTGCTGGCGAATCATGCCGTAAGCATGCTTACGTGCATCGCCTTTCGCGTCGGCTCGGGTTCGCAAGGTCTGGGCCATTCGAGTCAGTGGCGGCAAGCGGGGGGAAGAATCATGAAAAACCTAAATCGTCGACGCGTGCTGCTGGGCGGCCTCGCGGCAAGCGGCGTGCTGCCGATGCCTTCCTTTCAAGGGCTGCTCGCGCCGAGGAGAGCCAGGACGCGACAGGCTGTTCGCGAACTTGACGAGAAGATCTTGAAAGGGATGGAGGACTTCTCGATCCCCGGCAGCGCCGTCAGCGTCGTCTATCGCGGGCGCGAGCACGTGCGCGGCTTCGGCGTCGCCAACATCACCCAGCCCGCGCCGGTCGACGCCGCGACGGTGTTTCGGCTCGCCTCGAACAGCAAGACGTACACGGGGGCGGCCGCGACGCGCCTTGTGGAGAGCGGGCGGCTGGAACTCGATCGGCCTGTGCGGTCCTACCTTGAGGATTTCGTGGCGCCGGGCGCACAGGATGTGCCGTGTCAGGCAGGTGCTAAACCATTCCTCAGGCTGGCTCGGCTACGACTATCATGGCACGGGATCCGATTCCGGCGCGCTCGCCCGTTATGTCGAGGATATCCGCAAGCTGCCACAGCTCACCCCCGTCGGGATAACCTTTTCCTATAACAACGCCGCTCTCTCCGTGGCTGGCCGGGTGGTCGAGGTCGTGACCGGCGGCAGCTATAAATCGTTCAATTCAAAATCTTCTGTTCGAACCGCTGGGATTTCAGCGCAGCCTGTTCTCGGAGGACGCGCCCGATATCGGCAATGTCGCGACGCCGCACGACTTTGAGGACGGCAAGGCGGTTTCGGCTCCGGAGATGTTTCATCTGCCGCGCAGCAACAACCCGTTCGCCGGCGTTCTGTCGTGCGCGCAGGACCAACTCGCTTATCTGCGCTTCCTCCTCGGCGATGGACGGGCGGCCAATGGCCGGCGCGTGATGAGCGCAGCCGCGTTGCAGGACATGTGGTCCAAGCCTGGACCGGGCGGCACCCTGATCGTCGAACTGGTAGGCGCGGGCGTCTCCTGGATGATCCGCCCACCGCCGAGGGCGTCCGTGTGGTGCAGCATGGGGGCACCTCCCGGGCTTCCATTCCGGATTCATCATGGTCCCGGAGCGGCGGTTCGGCATGGCTCTGCTGACGAATTCCGATCGCAGTCCAAAACTTCTCGCCGAGCTGTTCACTGACGACTGGGCGCTCCGCCGGTTCGCCGGAGTGAGCAATCTACCGGCGACGCCGCGTGAACGGAGCGCTGCGGAACTCGCGCCTTTCGAGGGCGTCTACCGCGCGGAACAGATCGGTTTCACCGGACCCGAGGTCAAGTTTGCGATTGAGATGAAGGCGAAGGACGGCGCCCTTTCGATGGCGCACGTCGGAGACGACAGCCCGCCCACGACCCTGACGTTTTATAAGGAAGACTATGTGATCGTGGAGGGGATCGGCGCGCGGGCGAACTTCCTTCGCAATCCAGATGGAACCATCGCCTGGTTTCGCCTGGGCGGCGCCTGTTCCGCCGCGATGCGTGATTCGGCGTCGCGTCGGGGCAAGTCGGCTGATGAGCACTGTCACATTAACCGTGCTCAGGTAGAAGAAGGCGTTGATCTGGAGCCGAGCCTATATGATGCGGCGAAGGCTGCATTGGAAATTTCGCGCCATGCTGTAAGAGCGCGCTCACGCGCGGCGTGGCGCTCGGCGGCTGTTGTGTATTCTGGATAGGGGATGTGGAAGAGGTTGGCGACTTGATCGTGGATGGACAAAAACCGTTGCGCCTGCGCCATCGACTTGAAACGCTTCATGATCCGCTCTCGTCGCCTTGTCGGCTGATGCGAATTCTCAGCTCGATTGTTCAGGCCTTTGTGCTGGCGATGCTCAATCTGAAGGCCCGTTGTCAAACAGGATCGAATAGGGACCCCGGAGTGCAGTACGCCCCTCGGGGCGGACTGTAAATCGGCTCCTCTGTTTGACCCCCGATCGGCGCGAGGGTCATCATTAACAGCCTCGGATTTTAACCCTCCGAGCGTTTGACCCCTTGCCGATCGGGGTCATACTTGGACGCTTATTCACAGACTAACTGCGGCGTGACGGCTGCCGAAGCTACCAACTGATCTTCAGTCCGGCGCTGCCCGCATACATTTGTTCTCGCCCGGAAAACTCTCCATCAAAAATAGCAAAGAGGGAGAAGTTTTGGCCGATGGCGAGCTTCAGTCCAGCATCTATCCGGGCAGCATCCCGAGCGGCCTGCGGGCCGTCCACCATGAAGAGGGCGCCGGGAACCGTTTCGAAGGAAGCCGCGATCCGACGGTTCGGATCAAATTCATGCACCATGACGCGCGGAAATAGGGAGCCAGGATTATGCCGTTCGGCAATGCTTCGCGCATATCGAGCTGCGCGCCAAGGAATGTCGGAAGCGACGGCGCCGCGTGGGACCTATATGAAAGGCCTAGCACGCCGGGTAAGCCAGCGACGTTGCTCGTCTCGGCGTAACTGTTTTGCCGGAGAGCTGAATATTGCACGGCGCCGAAGGGCGTAACCGCAATTCCTTCAAAATTTTGCTTCCAGCCGACCTCCAGGCGGGTGCTAAAGAGTTCGCTGCCAAATTCCCCCCTCGCGGTTTCCCTGGGTCCGACGCCGGCGATCGTGCGGTTCGTATTGTTGTCGAAATAGCCAACGGCCGTCGCCAGAGCGGCATATAGCGATCCCGCCTTCGCCACGCCATAGCCGCCAAACTGGAATCCCTCAAGATAGCCGCTTGTCAGAAGTCCCGGCGCCGAAAAGCTGGAGTAGCTTCCGGCAGAGGCGATTCCGAGCAGGAGATCCGGGTTGACTTCATAATCAAGCCCGACGGCTCCCCCAGCGGCGCGATGACTGATGCTCGAGCTGCCGGGGGTTGGTTGCTGCCCCTGCAGCGACCAACTTCCGTCGAAACCCGAGTACCACGAACGCCACCGGTTCAATTCTTCGACCGGATCATGGATCCGGATAGCGGCCAGGGCCGGGCGCTCTCCCTTGTCCGATGCAGCGTAGGCGAGCGCAGCGGAGCGAAAGGTGTTTCCCTTCGCGTCCCCGGCGTCGTCATTGCGCCAAAATGCGCCTTGATCCATCATCGCCGAGACAAACATGTTGTTAGCGCCGAATGCGGTTTCCTGCGTCGCAATGGCTCCTTCGCCCGGGAGCATGCTGAGCGCGCCGGGAATTTGGACAGGCGTCAATCCGAACAAGCCTGTCAAGAAACCGCCGCCTCGATTGAATGCATTGTCGAGCGCCGCGGCCACCGAGCTCTGGTCAAGCGTCAGTCCGGCAATTCTGCCGAGACCAGAGGTGAGGTCCAACTGGACATTATTCGGCGTATATTCGAAACTCGCAGTCATGAAGCTCGGCGCATTCATCGCGATCAAATCCGAAAAGCCGCCGCTCGTTCCGCCCGCCGCGGTGAGAATGGAGTACCGATTCGAGAGGCCGCCAGGCTGGAAAGAGACGACGGCCTCACCGGCAAGCGTCGCTGCGCCGGTGACTAAGGCGCGATCGGCCGTCGCTCCCGACACACGAACCGAATAGACGCTTCCCGCATTGGCGGTGAGATCGCCGTTGACTGTCAGAGTCCCGATCTTCGTCGCGCCCGGCGCGAGCGCGCCGCCGGCTGCGATCGTCGTCGCGCCAACTGACCCGCTGCCGGAAAGCTCACCGCCGGAATTGACGAACACCGGGCTCGTGATCGAGCCGTTCACGCTCAGGACGCCGCCCTCGACCGAGGTTGAGCCCGTATAGGTCGCGGCGCCATCGATCGTAAGCGCGCCGGTCCCATATTTCACGAGCGGGCGAACGATACGTGTGCCGTCCAAATTCGTACCGTCCACCAGAAAGGAGGCATCAGGCTTGAAATCATTGTTCGCCAGCCCGAATTGGAGAACCGTCGCTTGCGAAAAATAGCTGGTGACGTCGTAAAGCGTCCATGCGCCGCGCCCGACGGCCGATAGGGCCAGAACGTCGGCAAGCGGATTATACGCCATGCGCGAGATCAGCACGTTGGGGAGACCGGACCCGAACGGCCGCCAGCCCTGGAGAGCCCCGCTCTCTTTGCTGTCGGCGACCGCAATCTGGCTCGACCCATCTGCGATCGCGCCGAGCCCGCCAACCAGAAGAGCATTTACCCCGTTATTGTTGATGAACTCGACCGAGGTTGGCCGGATGATATTCAGAGCCGTCAGGTTCGGCGTCAGATTTTGAATGGTTGCGCCCTGATTCTGCGTGCTCCATAGATTAAAACTGTCGGCGACATAGAATCTGTTCTGCGAGCGCTGATCAAACACCAGCGAGGTTGGAGTTTGACCGGCATAGGCGGCCACCCTCGATATCGATCCAGCCGCTCCGGTCGCGCTGAGGAACAATCCGCCGCCAGAGGCGCCATTGTTGTTGCCGGCGAGCAGAACGTTTGTGTTGTCCCTCGTGCCATAGGCAAGCGCCGAAACGCTCCCCCCTGTCGCGCCGAGATCCGTCAGGGCCAAATCGACGCTGGTTGCGGTGGCGGGCGCCGTATCCTGGGTCACGTACACATGGCCGCCGGCTAAAGCAATGCGCGTCGGGTTGACCCTGTTGAGCACGAAGGGGCTGCTGAAATACGCTCCCTCCACCTGTATATCGCATGGGGCGTCCGTGGGGCACGATCCGCACGCCTTTCCATCGTTGCAGGTCACCAGCACGCCGGCCGGCTCCGAGCCAGGACTGACAGGGTTTCCCTGACTGTCGAGGACCAGCCGGCTGAGTTCCTGCGAGTTGTTGAGAAGAGGTATAATATGCGCTTTGCCTCGCGAAAGTCGCGTCGCTCACGACTGCAGTGGCGCCATCGCCGCCTTGAACGGCTTTATAAAGTGAGCTATTCGGCGAGGATTGGATTGCGACGCCGGTGTCCTGCGCCGCGACCGCAATTCAATTCGCGTTCGCGCCGTAGACGACAGCGACCGGCTCACGGATCTGCAAGGTGCTTGTGTTGAGACCTTGCCAAATGCCGGTGTTCGTTTGCGGAGCCGCGCGCAGATAGACGCCGCCGTCGCTGCCCATCATCAGAGTGCCAGCTGCGTTCACAATGAGCGCGCGAGCATCCGCATGGGCGGTCGAGTGATTGGCCAAGCTGACGGCGACGTCCCCCTGCACTCTAAAGGCCGCGACCGTGTAAGGCGGTGAAGCTATCGCGTCGCCGGCGACGTAAACGACAGACGTATTCTTTGGATCAATCGCCACCGCGAGATTGACAATTCCTTGAGCGCCCGGGTTGGTGACCGGCACAGCTAGAGCCGACCATGATCCTCCTTTGTTTTTAGATAGATAGAGGCCGGTCAGTGTGGCGGCGCTTGGGTTATCCGCTGTTGGTTTGATGTCGGCTACCGCTATGGCGACCGCGCCATTCGGTCCAGTCGCCAGCTTGGGAACCAACTGGTCCGTCGCCCCCTTGAAGACGTTGGCGCCGCCGCTCACAAGCGTGCCGCTTGTAAATACCGCCGACCAAGTCTGTCCCAATCCTTGCTGACGTAAACGCCGGCTGCGCTTTTGTTCGTCGGAGAGGTGACAGAGGCATAGAATGTTTTTGGGTCCGATGGATCGGCAACGAGCGCGGTCACGGGACCGGCAGGAAGCCCCGAGGCCAGCGCGAACGTCTTGCCGCCGTCGGAGCTGCGATAGAGCCCATACTGAGCGCCGGCAGTCCCGACCTGGGTGACCGTCGGCGCCTGTTCTTCGAAGGTCGCCGCCAGAATGGTGCTCCCCCTTGCAGCGACGCCGATCACGCTCTGCCCGGCCAATGCGGCGCCGCCCATCGACGTCCAGCGGTTTCCGCCATCCGTTGAATAGAGGAGACCAGTTTGTTGACCGCCGCTTCCCGCACGGTTCGGACGGTTGAAAGCGTCCCAAATGCCATTTGACGTGAGGCCGACACCGGCGATCAGTGTCTTCCCGGTTGGATCGGTCGTGTCGAGCCCCAGGCTCGCGATCGACAGAGAGGCTTGCTTGTCGGTCAAAGGAGTCCAGGTCGCGCCGCCGTTCGTTGTGTCCCAGACGCCCCCGTTTGGCGAAGCGATGAACATCGTGTTTGGGCCAAGAGCCGGATCGAGCAGGATCGCCTGCACGGCCCCCGCGACGGTTCCATTGGGCGGGGCGTCGCCGCTTTGCACCGTTTCCTTAGGTCCGGAGCTCGGCGCCGGTCCCTGTGGCACGAAAGCCTGATTGACCTGAACCTGCGAGATCGCCGTCGACGGCAGCAACAGGACAGCCGCGATGGCGCAAATCCAACGCCGGAGCGTGACCGA
Organism: uncultured Alphaproteobacteria bacterium; assembly: GCA_963767805.1. Classification (GTDB taxonomy): domain Bacteria; phylum Pseudomonadota; class Alphaproteobacteria; order Rhizobiales; family Beijerinckiaceae; genus Methylocapsa. Next base: position 6,539 of record CAVYFP010000042.1, read on the forward strand.
TACACCGCGAAAGCTGATCATATGCCATGTCCCCTTTCAGAATTGGTGGCGTCTGGCGGCCTGAAATGCGCAGGGCGGCATGTCGGACCTACTTCCTACTGCGAAGCGTTAAGCCAACTTGACTGAGCGCGCCGGCTGTTTCCGCGCGATCCTTGGCGACTGCACGCGCATCAGAACCGTGTACGCAGCTTGGCGTTGCCGGCGTTCAACTAAACGAGGCGATACCGGGCGCTCGACTAGTGCTCGAAGCCAAGACTGCGCCGGCGCTGTGTGTGCCGTAACCGACCAGATCTGTGATTTGTTTCGGATCGTAAGGCGCTCCTTGGTTGGGCGGCGCAAAATTCAGGCTGCGCGGGTCGATATTGCTCGTGAAGGGCTCGGGGTTCTGATTGGTCGTGATGCGAGTGTCGCCGACCGCGACGGCGACGCCGGCGCCGGTACAGCCCAACTTCCAGGCGGCGGGAGCCCCGATGAGGCCCCATCCATACTGTAGAGACGGATCGTAGCCTGGAGAGACCCGCGCGATGGCCGATGGCGGCGCGGCGAAGATGACGTCGATGGCGGTCGACGCCAGACGGCAATGCGCCAGCGCGAGAGTTGGCCGCTTGGCAATATCCATCCGTCCGGCGCTAATCGCCCGTCGCCGTTTTAGTCTCATGGAAGATCCCCCGATCCGAAACATCCCAGTCGTGTCACTCCGCCGAGAGCAAGACCGGCCGCCGACACCGCTATGGGTCGGCAGCCCCCAAGGCAAGCCGCAGTTCATCACTGCAGAAAGAGGGTAGCGTAGAATGCAAGAATTTTTGGCTGATTCAGGCCAACAGCTGCGTTTATGCGGACTCCTGTGTCCCTCCGAACACAACTTGCAGGAAAATATCAAATCTGGAGTTATTGTTGCGGATTTGAGGGGCGAAATTCCGCTGTCAGGAGCCATCTTCGAAGGGTCTGCTTCAATCTCGGTGCAAACCAGAGCCCTGCAACGGCATCATCCGTACGCGAAGCAGATCAATGCCGGCACGACCATACAGGCCACGCTCGAGCGTCTTCAACCTATTGATTTGCCCCTCCGCCTGACCATTGCTCCAGGGTTCCGGCACGGCATTGCGAACGGCCCGACATTCTGCCGTAAGGTCCTGGCAAAACGCCGCATATCATAGATGCGCCGCCTCATCGAATTTGACGGCGTCAGCTTCGGCTACAAGCCCGGGCCAAATATCCCGAAGGACGTCTCGTTCCGCTTGGAGCCCGGCAAAACCGTGGCGTTGGTCGGCCCCACCGGCGCCGGAAAAAGCACCATCGCAGGCCTGATTTCACGCTTCTACGATCCCGTGCTGGGCCGCGTCCTGCTGGACGGCCGCGACCTGCGCGGTCTGAAACTGAACTTCGTAAGCCGCCAGGTGGCGCTCGTGCTGCAGGAGCCGGTGATCTTCCAGGCGAGCGCCTGGGAAAACATCTGTTACGGCCTGGAAGGGGCGACCCGCGACGACGCCATCCGCGCCGCGAAAGCCGTCGGCATCGACGAGATCATCGGGCGTCTGCCCGGCGGCTATGATTGCGTCATCAGCGAGCGCGGGCAAACGCTCTCCGGTGGACAGCGCCAGTGCATATCGCTTGCGCGCGCAATGCTGAGCAACGCGCCGATCGTAATCCTGGACGAGCCGAGCAGCAACCTCGACGCCGTCACCGAACATCGGCTGATGGAGGCCGTAAAGCGGCTGACGGCCAATCCCACGTCGCTCGTTATCGCCCACCGTCTGAAAACGGTGGTCGAAGCGGACGAAATCCTGGTGCTCGAACAGGGCCGCATCGTTCAGTGCGGCAGCCACGCGCAGCTGCTGAAGGAATCCGGTGTCAATGCCGCCCTTTGGAGCAGCCTCGGCGACCGCGACGACGTCGCTCTTACTGTAAAGCCCCTCATCAGGACCGCCTAAGTGCGCCGCGCGCAACTCACTCGCATGGCGCAAGTGACTACGGGTGATGTTTCTTCTCTCCGAATGAAACTGACCGTCGTGTATGAGCGACCGAGCCGGATCGCATCGCTGATGCTCCGATAACGTGTGCATGGATAGCGCGTGTTTTGCGCGCCGGAGCAGCTGCAGTCGGCACGCGCTCCGTTGCGCGCAAATTCGCTAAACAGCTCGAAGAGCTGAGCTCGAACAGTTAACCAACCCGGCTGATATTGTTATATTTATGGCGCCCCCGCGCATTTGGCAATTTTCTTGTCCCACGTGATTTTTTCTGAACGCCATCAGCGTCGTGTCAGCTTCAAGGACTAAGCCTGTGCGCCATAAGTGTCCAAGGGAGACCATGATGACAGCTTCGGGATCGAACCCAGTCGCCTACACCACATCTTCGCGGCGGCGGCGCATCGCATTGGGGATGCTGCTCGCCTGCGTGGCGCTGCCATCCAGCGCGTGGGCGGAAGACAGCGACGCTGCCGAGCAGACGGATATCCAATCGACCGCCGCCACCGCCCCGCCGGCTGGCGCCGCTTCCGTGCAAGCCGCCGTCGCCGCTCCGCAAGGCACCGCCGCGCCCGTGCAGACGACGGCTGATTGGACAACTGCCGGCGGCACGCCGCAGGGCACGCGATTCAGCGCATTGACTGATATTACGCCCGCCAACGCTGGGACGCTGGTTGAGGAATTCGCCTATCCGACAGGCACGAAAGGCAGCCACCAGGGCAGCCCGCTTGTCGTTGGAAAGGTCATGTATGTCGTCACGCCCTTCCCAAACAAGCTGATCGCGCTCGACCTCACTCATCCTGGCAAAGCGCTCTGGACCTTCAACCCGCAACCGGCCGGATACGCCCGCGGACTGACATGCTGCGACATCGTCAACCGCGGCGCCGCCTACGCCAACGGCCTGGTCGTTTACACGCTGCTCGACGGCAATGTCGTCGCGGTGAACGCGCTGACCGGTACACAGGTGTGGAGGACCAAGGTCGCCGAGCCGTGGAATGGCGAGACGCTGAACGGCGCGCCGATCATCGTCAACGGCAAAGTGATCTTCGGCAGCTCGGGGGGAGAGATGGGCGTGCGCGGATCGGTGCGCGCGCTTGACCTCAAGACGGGAAAGCTGCTCTGGCAGGGCTACGGCACCGGTCCCGACGCCGAGGTGCTGATCGACTCCAAGACCCATCCCTATTTCGCCAAGGACCGCGGCGCCAATCTCGGCGCATCGACCTGGCCGGGGACGATGTGGAAGCAGGGCGGTGCCACGACATGGGCCTGGATTACCTATGATCCCGAGCTGAACCTGGTCTTCCACGGCACATCGAACCCGGGGACATGGAATCCGGACATGCGCCCGGGCGAAAACAAATGGGCGGCGTCGATCTTCGCCCGCAACCCGGATACCGGCAAGGTCGTCTGGGTGTACCAGGTGACGCCGCATGACAACTGGGACTTTGATGCGGCGAACGAAGACACCGTCGTGGATCTGCCGATCGGCGGCGTGACCCGCAAGGTGATCGTGCATTTCAACAAAAATGGCTTCACCTATATCCTTGACCGCGCGACGGGACAGCTGATCAGCGCCAATCCGTTCAGCTTCGCCAACTGGGCGACGGGCATCGACCTCAAGACGGGTCTGCCCCAGGTCGTGGCGGCGAAGAGCACGCATCAGGGCGTCATGACGCAAAACATCTGCCCATCGGCATTCGGCGCGAAAGGCTGGGAATATTCCGCCTACTCGCCGTCCACCAAGCTGTTCTATTTCGGCGCGCATAATTTGTGCATGAACTACGAGCCGCTGAAGGTGCAGTATATCGCCGGCACGCCGTTCATGGGGATTGATTTCGGCCTTATTCCGGGCGCCGGCGGCAACATGGGCGAGTTCGTCGCCTTCGACCCGGTCAAGGGCAAACGGGCCTGGACCATCAAGGAGCCGCTTCCCGTGTTCGGCGGCACGCTGGCCACTGCCGGAAATGTCGTCTTCTACGGCACGCTCGACAAGCAGTTCAAAGCCGTCGACGCCAACACCGGCAAATTGTTGTTCTCCAAGCAGCTCGAATGCGGCGTCGCTTCCGCGCCGATAACCTTCAAGGGGCCAGACGGCAAGCAGCGCGTGGCGATTACGACGGGCCTCGGCTACCTCAACGGCGGCTTCGCCGGCGGGCCCTGCCCGGCCGGGTCCACCTTCGGCGATGGTAGCGAAGGGCAGTCGGCGCAGGCGCAGGCGGCGGCCAAGCTGGGCGCTTCCCAGCCGGCCGCGGCGGCTGTCGCGGCGCCCGCTACCAGCGGCTATGTCCATGTCTTCAAGCTGCCCTAGTCCGGGCGCCCGCGCGCTGGCGAACCCCGCGCGCGGGCTAAACCAACCCTCGTCGATAGGAGCTTGTTTCTTGGCTTGTTCAAAACGCATCCTGCCAGGGCTCGCAGTCGCGGCGTTGGCCGCCACTCTCACCGCTGCCGTGGCCGGCGAGACGGATCCGGCTGTCGCCGGCTCGGCGCTCGTCGTCTGCGCCGATCCCGCCAACCTGCCCTATTCCAATGAAGCGCGCGAAGGTTTTGAAAACAAGATCGCCGCCCTGCTGGCCGACGATCTGCACGCAGAGCTGAAATATTTCTGGTTCGCCGAACACAAGACCTTCCTGCGCCGGACCCTGCTCGACAAGCGTTGCGACGCGGTCGTCAGCGTGCCTGCGGGCTTGCCAGGCATCGCCGCGACGAAACCTTATTTCGCCTCCAGCTACGTCGTCGTGACGCGGGCGGGCGACGAGAGGCGCTTCACCTCATTCGACGATCCGTGGCTGCGCGATGCGCGGATCGGGCTTCAGCTCGTCGGCAATGAGGGCGCCACGACGCCGCCCGCGGTGGCGCTCTCCAGCCGCGGCGTTAACCAACACATCACCGCCTTCCCGATGTGGTCGGAAGATGGCGAAAAAAACCCGCAGGGCCGCATCGTCGATGCGGTCGCCGACGGTAGCATCGACGTCGCCTTCGTCTGGGGCCCGTTCGGCGGCTATTTCGCCAAGGCGCATGACGCGGCGTTGCGGGTCGAGCCCATCACCAGCGATCCGCAGCGGCCCGATCTCGCCTTTGTCTTTCCGATGGCGATCGGCGTCCGCAAAACGGACACCGAGCTCCGCGACCGGCTGCAGGAAGCGCTCGACCGCCATTCGGCCGAGATCGCCGCCGTCCTGCGGGACAATGGCATCCCGACAGTCGCTGTGGAGGCGCCGCCTTCGACGGCGGATGCGAGCCAACCGGGCGCGCCGCAACTGACCCGCTAGAGCGTGATGAGGCAAAGCGGAAACAAAGTTTCCGCTCGCATCCCGCTCTGAACAATTGGAGTCGATCGCGTTCGTGATTTGGATTGCTGCAATCCAAAATCACCGTGATCTCATGATCAGGAGGATTTCGATATGCGTCTGCTGCAACTTGCCATCGCCACCGCCGTGGCGGCGGCCACCCTGGCGCCGGCCGCTGGTTCCGCTGGGGTCGTCGAGGGCCGTCGGGCCTGGCTCAAATTGAACTGCTATGGATGCCACGGCAACAATGGCGCCGGCGGAATGGGGCCGAACATTCAGCACGCCGAAGCTGGCGACGTCAGCGAAGCGATGAACGGCGACGCCCGCGAAGGCGGCATGCGCTCCTTCGCAGGCATCGCCGCCGCGACGGATGCGGCGAATATCGCGGCCTATCTCGCGACCATCGGCACGGCGAGCGAACCCAAGTGGTTCGATTGGTGGAACCCCATTCCGTGGGGGGGGAGTGTCGAGGAGGAAAACTTAATTTAGAACATCTAACGTGAACGGTACGCTCGCTCGAAATGCTCTCGTTGAGCTGGATTGCTACGGCCCTGGTCATCGTCAGACAGGCGGCGCTTCGCCGGCGAGCGCGACAGGCTGCCCGGCGCTGCCTTCTCGCGACTCGGCGCGCGGGGAGCGGTGAGGAAGTTTGTGACTTTATGAAGCCTGTTGACGACGGGGCAAGGCTCGTCCGACCGGACGCATGTTGTCCAGCGTAGACGCGCCAAACAAAAACCGTAAGATTGTTGTGTCTCGTCTCTCGCGGGCGTTCATTTTCCGAAGATCATAGCGTCTTCCACAAACGCACTGATCTTCGGAAAATTCGCATTCTGCCGCCTGAGCAAATCAGCGCGGCGGCGAACTCAGTGAGAATGGCGATGCCGACGCCGATAATGAGCGGCGGAATTCATTTGCACCAACGTCTCGGCGCTGATCACAATCGCGACATGGATCAGCGGAATGGCCAGGATGGCGGATGAGGTGATAGATAGCACAGCGCGATGTCCGGCGCCTATAAATGCGCTCCATGCCATCGCGCGCCGTGCAAATGGGATCCAACCGCGCTCGTGGGCGCCCTCAATTCGAAGAGAGCGTGAGATGTGCGAGGGGGGCATAGGGCAGGAGCAGCAGAAAGGAAGGAAGAAAAAGGGGGAGGAGAGAGGTCAAACTGACGGGTCTCTAGGTATTATAACACGCCGTCGCTGACGGGAAGCTGATCGACGCAGCTTATTCAGAAATGAGCTTATTCAGTCCTGCGTTGGAATTATTCTCAGGGCGACGGCGCCGAACGGAAATGATCGAAAACCGGTCAATTCGATAGCGTCACAGCGCCCTCGGTCCGACCTGAATAATCCCGCTGGCGGCCGCGTTGTTCTCCCTCAGTCGCCCACTCCGCATCGGGTCCGATGGACAGCACGAAACGCGCGCCACCGCCCTCACGATCCTCGATGGCGGCGGTGCCGTTATGGAGATCAAGGATGCGGCGCACCAGGGCGAGACCGATGCCAGCGCCGACCCTATCCTCCTCTCGGCGCGCGCGGCGCCAGAGGCGACCGAAAACCAGATCCTTGTCCGCCTCGGGGATCCCAGGTCCGCGATCCTCGATGGTGACATTGCGGCCGGCGCCGACCGTTATCGAAACGGTCGCGCCCTCCGGCGAGGCGTTCAGGGCGTTTTCGATGACGTTGCGGATGGCGACGCCGAGGAAGTCGGCGTTGCAGGACGCCGGCACCGGCGCCGGAGGCTCGTCGAATTCGATCAGCTTTCGCTGCGCTACCGCCACCACGGCCAGTTCCTCGCATGCGGCGCGGCTGATTTCGCGCAGGTCATGGACGACGAAATCCGCGCGCGCCAGTTGCTCGGCCTGGGCGAGGCGGAGCAATTGCGCCACAAGGCGGCTCATCGCGGTCACGTCGCCCCTCAGCCGGGCGACGGCGTCGCACTCGGGCAGCCGCGAAATCGCCAGCAGCAGCACGGCGAGCGGTGTTCGCAATTCATGCGCGGCGTTGGCGGTGAACTGTCTTTGCTGATTGAGCAGACTATCGACCTTCATCAGCATGGCGTTCATCGCGCCGACAAGATCCATGGTCTCCCGCGGCAGGCCGGAATAGGAAAGCGGCGTCAATCGGCGGCCTTCCGTAATGCGCGCCCCCAGCGCCCGCGCCTGCTCGGCGATGGCGGTCAAAGGGCGCAGCGTCGACCGGATGACCAGGAACACGGCCAGGGTGAGGCCGGGAATGAGCACGAGCACCGGAACAGCGACATGCTCCAGCACCTTTTGCACGAGGACCTCGCGCCAAAGCCACGCAGGATCGCCGCGCAAGGCGACCTGGATCCACAAGGGCGCGCCGGCGATCTCTTCCCGCATGATGACGAACCATCGGTCGTCATTTGGCTGCGCCGTGCGATCACGCGTGAAGACAAGGTCCGGGCGCCCGCTGCGAAAGCGCGGGATGAGCGGAAACAGATCTTCATTGGCCACGGCGACGATATTGTTCTCGGAATCGAAGACGCGGTAACCGTAAGCCTCTGGATATCGTGCGTAATGCGTCGCCGCGAGGGTTTCAACGCCGCCATGGCGCAGCGCGTCGGCCAACGCGTGGCCTTCGCGTTCGAGCGTTGCCCGCCGCAAAGTGGTCAGGTCCATGGAATATTCGACGGTCACCAGCACGACGAGAGCCAGGGCTAAACTCGCGGCGACGGCGGCTAATCGGAGCGCAATGACGCGCAGCAGCGAAGGCGGAGACCTGCCTGGGGGCGTCACGCTTTTTCCGACAGCAGATAGCCAATCCCCCGCATCGCCGTGATCGAGACGCTCGCCTCGGCAGTCTCCAGCCGCTTGCGCAACCGCGACACTACGGCTTCGAGTGCGTTCGGCGTGACGGCTTCGTCGATGGCGTAAATTCCCTGCTCCAGCCGGCGACGGGGCACCAGACTGTCGTGGTGACGCAGAAGGATTTCCAGCGCCGTCATTTCACGGCGCGGCAATTCTATCGGCCGGTCACCGACACTACAGACGAGCCGGTCGAGATCCAGCATCAAATTGCCATTACGCAGAACGGGCTGCGCCCGCAGCTGCGGCCGGCGCAGAATTGCCCTGACGCGGGCGATCAGTTCGTCGCGATCGAAGGGCTTCACCAGATAATCGTCGGCTCCGTCATTCAGCGTCGTTATGCGTTGATGGACCTCGATCCGAGCCGTGGCGACCAGAACCGGCAGGGAGTGACCGGCGCGTCGCAGCTCGCGCAGCATGTCGCCGCCCTCACCGTCGGGCAAGGAGAGGTCGAGCACGAGCAAATCATATTGGACCATGCGCAGGAACGACCAAGCGTCGGCCACGGTCTGCGCCGTGTCGATCACATAGCCAGCCCCTTTGAGATCCTCCGCGATCAGTTCCAGAAGGCGGGAATTATCCTCAATGACGAGTATGCGCATTCGATCCTCTTGGCGCGGATCCTAATTCAGCCGGCAGGGGACGAGACATTGGCGTCAATCCAGTTGGCTCCAACCAGACCGGCGCATTCCGCCCGGCGCCTGCGGGGCCGACCTGATCGCCCCGCCACAGGAATTCCGCGCAACGTCCTCCCGCCTTGTTTCCACTGAGGTTCTGACCGGCCGGCGGTGTGATGCCGGGGCTTGGCGGCGCAGCGGGCAAAGCGCAGGCAGCTCAAGCTCAACTTTTACACAGTGATGATGGCGTTCTTACGGCATTGTCTCCTGTCTGTCGGATTGTACTTAAATCGGGTCTTCTTCAATCTCGGTGCAAGTTTAGCCCCGCATCGGCATCATCGGTGCGCGAAGCAGGTCAACGCCGGCCCGGCCATACATGGCCCGCTTAAGCGTCTTCAACCTGTTGATCTGCCCCTCCGTCTGACCCTTGCTCCAGGGTTCCTGCACGGCATTACGAACGGCCTCGATATCCTGCCGTAAGGTCCTGGCAAAACGCCGCATACCATAGAT
>CAVYFP010000043.1:0-95349 GCA_963767805.1 uncultured Alphaproteobacteria bacterium
TTGTGCGCAAATCATTAGAACCGCTCGTCCTCTTGATCCTGAACAGGCCCTTGTCCGGTGATGATATCGTCCACGAAATCCACAGCCGGCACAACGTGCTCATTCCGCAGTCCCGGATCTACACGATCCTGTCACGAACTCGAAAAGCAGGGAATTCTTGAAGTAAAAACATCCGGGAAGTCAAAACTGTATATCCCGACAGAACAGGGGGAGGCATATATCCACCAGAAAGTGGACGAGTTCAAATTTACATTCCAGCATATCTTTGGAGGTGTGGCACATGAAGGTGAAAGTATCCGCAGCGCGAAATAAGGACATCGGAAGGGGGATCGGCAGGATTGATCCAAAGACCATGGAAGAACTGGAAACCGGTGTCGGGGACATCATAGAGATCTCCGGAAAAACGCACAACCTGTGTAAAGGTGATGCCATCTTTTCCTGAAGACCGGGGAAAGGGAGGACGATTCAGATTCCGTCCGACGGGATTGTGCGGAAAAATGCCACCGTGGGTATCAATGAGACCGCAGAGATTAAAGCGATCACCATCCCGCCGGTGAGTCATGTCGTGCTCCAGCCGCTCGACCGGTTCTTACAAAAAGAAGTTGACAGCCGCCTGTTTGAAGGAATACCGGTCACAAAGGGCGATCAGATCCGCCTCTCCATGTTCGGGAAGAAGTTCGATTTTCTCGATCTGGCGATGTCACACCGGTAGATAGGGCTGATCACCCGGGACAACTTCTGTCAAAATCCATGGGAAGAAGACGCAGGAAAAAAGAGACAAAGAAGAGCCTCATCTTGTACGAGGATATCGGCGGGTTGAAAGGACAGGTGGACAAGATCCGGGAAATTATTCATACTCCCCTTGAAATATCCCATAACTTTTTTGAACGCATGGGCATAGACCCGCCACGGGGCGTCCTCCTCTACGGCCCACCGGGCACGGGGAAAGAACGCTCATCGCAAAGGCGGCAGCACAGGAGACCGATGCCTACCTGATCTCTCATATCAGGTCCCGAGATTGTAGGGAAATATTACGGGGAATCGGAAGCCCGGTTACGGGAAATCTTTGCATCTAACGGGAGGCAGTTTGATGAGCAAGTTCAAAACAATTCTTGTTGCCGGCGCCGTGATCGCGGCTGGTTTCGTTTGCGGCCAGGCGAACGCGGAAGATCCGTCACGCGCATTTATCGATCGCGTCGGCGGCGGGCCGTTCAAGGCCGAGGGCGTGGTCGCTTCGACGAAGATCGAGACGAATCCGGCGCAGGCCTATATTGACCGGGTGTCGGGCGCCGAGCAACTCGTCGCCGCCGGGCCGGGCACGACTTCGATCACCACCGACACGTCGCGCGCATTCATCGATCGCGTCGCTGGCGGCCACTAGGGCGTTCCGGCGCGACGATCCGTTCGGCTGCTGTCTCGACGGGAAGCGATTTTCCGCGAGCTGAAGGACCGGGCTCCTGTCGCGCCAGATCGTAAAAGAAACCCAAGCAAGAAAAGCGAAAAAAGAGGGAGACGCTCGATGGACAATTCAACGCGCGTCGGCAGTGCCGTTGCGCCTGTTCCCTTGAAGTTTCCCATTGGCGCTTTCCTGAAGAAATATGGCCTGCGCGCCACGCGTCAACGGCGTGGGCTCGCAAAGTTGCTATTTGGCAAGGGCGATCGGCACCTGACCGCCGAGGCTTTGGCCGCTGAGGCGCGGGCCGCGAACACGCGGACGTCGCTGGCGACAGTATACAATGTGTTAAATCTTTTTAGTGAGGTTGGACTTGTTCGTAGCTTGGCGATCGAGGGCGATAGAACGATTTTCGACACCAACACAACAGACCATTCGCATTATTTCTACGAGGACACGAAGGAGGTCGCCGATATCGGGCCGCGCGAGTTGAAATTCGCCGAACCGATCGAAACGCCCGAGGGCTATGAGATCTCTAGAGTCGATTGTGTCGTGAGGTTGCGCAAGAAGGCGATCGCGTCCTTCGCAGCGGCGGGGGTCGATGCATTGCATCTGGATGCAGTCGGCTCGCCAGAAAGATCCAACCCCGGCTTGGCTTAGGAAGCGTGCGCTGATTGTTGTTGCTGCGCCCGGCGCTCCGGACGGCTGACGGCGCAGACCGCATGATGCGCATTCCCTTTCCGCCTGGCGCCCCGCGGCCCCCCATCTTTGCCGCGGGGCGCCTTTTTTTTATCTCGGTAAAATGGCTCGAACGACGCGCCGGCTTTCCAATAGTCCAAGGCCGAGCGGGCGCGGCCGGAACACCTGCTTGCGGCTTCTCTGAAACGAAGCGCGACCAGCAAGGGAGCGACGCCTACGCGCGCCGCCTGATCGGGCGTCGAGCTTCGCCTGAGCACGCCGTCATCTCTGAGCAATCGTTGATTTGGAGTTGCCTGCGCCTTGGCCGCAGCGCCGCCGTCGGCCCGCGTCGCCCGACGGCCGGCGACGACCTGTTGAAGCACGGGGAAAGTGCGTTGTGCGTCGATCCCCGTCGAATTTGCCGCCGCATATTTCTACTGTGGCGGCGGAACGCGAAATTTCCGAAGACTGGCGCGCTTGCCGAAGGACCCGCCGCCCGCGCAAACTGAATCAATCCGACCGACGGGAAAAGGCTCAGGCGCCTTTCGGTTCGTCGAATCGCCGGCCGCTTCGATTGCGCCATTCGTCGCGTGTTGGTCAATCGAACGAATCCGCGCCCGCTCAAAATGCGAACGCATGGATCGTTCCGTCCGCGCCGATGTAGAGCCGATCATCGGTCGCAATCAGAGTCTGGAAATGACGCAGGCCGGATAAGCCATCCGATGGCCCGGCGAAAAGAGGCTCGCCCGTGTCGCCTTTGTAGGCGTGCAGCCGGTTGTCGCCCTCGGCGCCGAGGATCCAGACGATCGGATCGGCGCGCCCATCCGTCGTCGTCACGATCGGCGATCCGACCCCTGACAATGGGGCGCACCAGGCTGTGGTCATCGCGGGCGGCGAACCAGATTGGATTTTGAGGACCGTGAGGCCGATGTCGGGCTGGGGCGACGGGCAATGCGCGCCCTCTCCGTGCAAAGCGACGAAGAGATCGTTCCCGACGCGATAGGCGGCGGGGGCTGTCTTGATGGCGCCCGTGGCGACGGTCGCGACGGCGAGGGCGCCGCCCGTCCCCCCGAGGTCGTTACGGTCGAGAAGATAGGCTTTGCCGTCCTTGCCGAGAGCAAGCAGCAGTTCCTGATAGCCCGTCCGCGCGGGGACATCCAACGGCAACGGATTTGAGCTGCCGAGATCGGCGTCGCGATCGTCCAGCGCCTTCCAATCCGACGGCGTGAAGAAATCCCTTTTGTCGTCGGATCGATGCAGGTCGGGCGCAAGGCGGAAGACAGCCTCGCCGTCGGCCCATGTCGCGGCGTCGATCGAGTTGCCGGTGGCGACGAAGAGCGATTTTCCGTCCGAGCTGATGCCGCCGGGCGCCCAAACAGCGGCGCCGCGCGCGCGCGTTCGCCAGCTCCTGACGATCCGCGGATTGGAAATGGAAACGCCGACGACGACGCCATGATAGTCGCCGCAATCGCCGCCGTGACCGCCAAAAGGCGTGTAGAGCATGCCGTTCAGTATCGTCAGCGCGCCCCGCTGGTTCTGGACGAGCGGGGCGAATGTCTTACCGGCGCGTTTAAGCGCTTCGGCGACATTGACCGGCCAGCCCGGCAGGACCGAACCGTCCTTCAGCGAGAGCGCGAAGATGAGATGCCGGACGCCGGGCGAAGCGTCGGTCGCCGCGTCGAGAAAGATGGCGCCGGACGACTCGTCGATGACGGGCGTGCCGGTGACGCCGAGCGGATCGATATTGCCGCATGGCAGTGACGCTCGGGCGACCGGCTTCCCGAGCGTGCGCTTCCAGACTTCTGCCCCTGTCACGGCATCGATCGCGTAGACGTTGTTGCTTTCGGTTGCGAGAAGGAGGATCGCCGGTTTCGATCCGGGCGGCCGCCAATAGAGGGGCTGCGCGTAGACATTGCCTGAGACTTGCGGGTGGAAACCTTCATCAAGGCGAAGCGAACGCGCGCGATCCCAGTTCAGCGCCGGGACGATGAAATTGCCGCTGCGATCGGGATGACCATGGTGCGTCAATATCGATCCGGGTTGGGGATCGGCGCGGGAGGCGACGCCGGCGCCGAGCAGGGCGGCCGCAAGCAAAATGGCGAATGCGCGTTTCATGGGACCTCCCGGCGTCGAGACCGTCGCGATCGTCGCCCGAACGGGAGCGCCATATCAAGGGACTGGGGTCCGCCGCGAGGTCACGATTGCGAAAGTCGAGGCCAGGCGCCCGAGGGCGACTTCCAGCGCCTCGACCCGACGCTGATTTCAGCGGACGTCAGGCGCGCCATTTCAAGCCTGTGGCGCGTCGCACATTCGCCGACTGCCTCCAGTTCGTCCATGAGGACATCGATGGCGCCGGTCTTCTCGCGCGCGAAAGCCGCGCGCGCCATCATGAAACGTAATAGCGCGGCCTGAGACCCTCTTTGGCCAGTTTGGAATAGAGATCGCTGATCTTCGTCAGATATGCGACGAGCCCCGCGTAAGTCGTGCTGGCATATTCGGATTGGATCCGGATAGCGCTCTCGATAGACTTGGCTTCGAGCAGCTTTCCGACGAATGTGGAGCTGTTCTCAATTGATTTTTTTGAAAAATCAGTCGTCTCGGTGGCAATGGTCTGGAAGCATGTGGTCAGGACGGCAGGCGCCAAAGGCGACCACGCGCGGAGTTCCTGGAAATTGGCGATTTCTTCTTCGGCCTTGAGGCGCGCTTCTTCCTCGACCTTGAGGCGCGCTTCTTCTTCGGCCTTGAGGCGCGCTTCTTCCTCGACCTTGAGGCGCGCTTCTTCCTCGGCCTTGAGGCGCACTTCGTCCTCGGCCTTGAGGCGCGCTTCGTCCTCGGCCTTGAGGCGCTCTTCGTCCTCGGCCTTGAGGCGAGCCTCTTCCTCGGCCTTGAGGCGAGCCTCTTCCTCGGCCTTGAGGCGAGCTTCTTCCTCGGCCTTGAGGCGAGCTTCTTCCTCGGCCTTGAGGCGAGCTTCTTCCTCGGCCTTGAGGCGAGCTTCTTCCTCGGCTTTGAGGCGAGCCTCCTTCGCAGCCCTTGCCCGAGCCGTCTCTTTCGCTGCCTTCGCCCGAGGTTCCTCCGCAGTCTTGAGGCGCGCCTCTTCCTCGACTTTGAGGCGAGCCTCTTCCTCGGCCTTCACTCGAGCCTCTTCCTCCGCCTTCGCTTGAGCCTCTTCCTTGGTCTTAGCCATGTCGTCATTTCCTTGGTTGAGAGGGGGCCAGCCTTCCTCCAACTCGCCGCGCTTGGAGTTCGCACCTAACCTATCTCACTAAGATGTTTGTTGTGCGACGCACAATCGAATGGCCCCGGAAAGCGAACTCAGGTTTCACTCCTTAAACTGACCTTGGCTTGTTCTATTCACAGGCCCAACTTGTTCTCTACATAGAGCGCTCAAGTGGTAAATGGTTGGTCGATTTGTGAAAATTGAGAGAAAAGCGACTTGAAGGGCCGGTTAGGGCTTCCGCTTCGTTGCGACGTCGGTCTGGCGCGGGCGACTTGTCGCGCCAATGGCCAAGGCGCTTGCCAAACCGATTGAGGCAGCCGAAGATTCGCCTCGCGGGGGAAATCGGCGGCGCAGATCCGGCTTGCTCACCGCTTGCGTGCGTGTGCGACAGATCTCCCGGCAACGCGTCCGTTCGGATCTGGTCGGCGCCCCGTTTGTAACGCGCCATCCGGCGTGAGCAGGGATCGCAAAGGCCCGCAACTAACGAATTTAGGCGCCTGGCGTCGAATTTGCCGAGGCATAGCTGTCAAGCTGATAGCCAACTCGGTCATGTTTCCGCGAACACGGGGCGGGCGTTGGGCTCGCGGATCGCCAGTTGGCGACCAACGTCCGCGGCGATCTGGTTCTTGCCAATTGCGCGGGGTCTCCCCCGAAAGAGAGACTCCGCGCGCAGTTTGTAAGCAGCCTACTCCTTGCTGCTTTGAAACTTGGCGACCACGCCTTCGACCGGCTTGAACGCCTCTTTGCCGAGGTTGGTGTAGAGTTCGGCGATTTTTTTCGCCTGCGCGATGAACGCCTCGTACACGGCCTTGGCGTATTCTGACTGGATCTGTATGGCGCTCTCGAAAGACTTAGCCCCGCGCAGCTTTTCGAAGAAAGCAGTGGCATCTTCGAAGGACTTTTTGGAATAGTCCGTCGTTTCTGTGCCGATCGTCTGCAGGCTCTTAACAAAAGAAGCCGACGAAGTGGTCAGAGATTCGACTTGTTCTTTGCCATAAGCTTGGAATTCGTTCAAATTATTGGCCATCTCAGCCCCCTATCGCCAACGGCGAGCCGAGACTTCGGGTCGACGTGGCTCAAAAAGAATACCCTATGGCGCAATATTAAGCAATACTTATGTTGCGTCGCAAAACTGCAACATCTCTGAATTGAGCGCAACGACCAACTCGTCGCGCCGAGCGCCGTCGATGCTGTGCGCGCGTTCGGCAAGCCCATGCCCGCCCCATCAGGCGCGTCGCCAGACCGCCTCGCGTACAAAGACCGGCTTCTGCAAGAGGCCCGCGGCGTGCAGCGTATCGGCGATTTCCTGTTGCTCGTCGACGACCCCTTCGTCGAGCGGCTTCGCGCCGAAGGTCAGGCGCCCGAGGGCGATTTCCAGCGCCTCGACGTCGATGCTGATTTCAGCGGACATCAGGCGCGCCATTTCGAGCCTGTGTCGCGCTCGCGTATTCGCCGACCGCCTGCAATTCGTCCATGAGGATTTCGATTGCGCCGGGCTGCTCGCGCGCGAAGGCTGCGCGCGCCAGATAGAACTGGCGATTGGCGACGAGACCGACGCCGTCGACGAGGACGCGCGCGCCGCCCCGTAACTGGGCGGCCGGCAGCAGGGGATCCCAGACCATCCCCGCATCGATGGCGCCCGTGCTGAGGCCCTTCAGCAATTCATGCGGGGGCAGGAAAACGGGATCGATGTCGTCGATCGACAATCCATGCGCATCGAGAATGCGAACCAGCAGATAATGGACGTTGGAGCCTCTGTTCAGCGCGACCTTCCGGCCGCGCAAATCCGCGATCGTCCGGATCGCGCTGCCGGCGCTGACGATCAACGCCTCGCTGCTGGGCGCCGGCGGCTCGTGGCCGACATAGGAAAAGCGCGTTCCCGCCGCCTGGGCGAAGATCGGCGGCGCGTCGCCCGTCGCGCAGAAATCGATGCGCCCCTGGCTCAGGGCGTCGAGCAATTGAGGGCCCGCGGCGAATTCCTCCCAGCTCGACCTCCAGCGCTTCGGCCGCCAGCCGGCGCTCCAGAGCGCCGCGCGCCTTGAGGAGGCTCAAGGTTCCGTATTTCTGAAATCCGATGCGCAACGCGCTCGGCTTTGCGGCGACTTTCGCCGGGCCATTGCGCCCGCGTCGCGGAATGACCCCAAGATGCGACAGATGGGTGCGGAAGGCGTTGCGGGTGACGCCGAGGCAGTCGGCGGCGCGGACCTGATTGCCGTCCGCCATCTCGAAAGCCGCGCCGACGGCGCAGCGGATCGTGCGATCGAGGATTTCCGGCTCGCCATTGACGATCGCGCGCTCGACGAGACGGCGCAGCTCGCCTTCGAGGTCGGTGGGTTCGGCCTCCTGAACAAGCGCGCTGCTCGTGAGCCGGAGGTCGGCGGCTTCGATCACCGGGCCTTCGGCCAGCAGAATCGCGTTGTGGATGACGTTTTCGAGTTCGCGGATATTGCCCGGCCAGGAATGGCGCTGAAGCAGTTTCATGGCTTGCGCGCCAAAGGTCAGATCGGTCCGCCGCAGCCTTTCCCGATAGAGATCGAGGAAATAATGCGCCAGAGGCTCGATGTCGGCCGGGCGCTTTCTCAAGGGGGGCAGCCGAACCGAGGCGACGTTCAGGCGAAAGTAGAGGTCTTCGCGAAAATGCTTCGCCTTCACCGCCGCTTCCAGATCCACATTCGTCGCCGCGACGACGCGGATATCGACGCGAACGGGACGCCGCGACCCGACGCGAACGACCTCGCGCTCCTGCAGCACCCGAAGCAGCTTGACTTGCAGGGCCAGCGGCAGGTCGCCGATCTCGTCGAGCATGAGGGTGCCCCCCCGCGCCGTCTCGAACCAGCCAAGTTGCGTCTTGAGGGCGCCGGTGAACGCGCCTTTTTCGTAGCCGAACAGCTCGGCCTCGGCGAGGGAATCGCTGAGGGCGCCGCAATTTACGGCGACGAAAGGCCCCGACGCGCGTGCGCTGCGGGCGTGAATGTAGCGCGCCGCCAGCTCCTTGCCGGCGCCCGTCTCCCCGACGATGAGAACCGTCGCCTCGCTCGGCGCGATGCGGTCGAGATCGCGCCGCAGGGCCAGCGAGGCGGGATCCTCGAACACCATTGCGGTCGCCCGGATCGTATCCTGACGCCGGCGCCTCGCGTCGGCGTCGAAGGACACGATTTCCCGATGATCCGCCTCAACCGCCTGAATGCCGGTCGAGGGCGACGGCCATAGCGACAAGGCCGGTTTGTCGTTCATTCATCCACCTCTGGTGCGCCTGTTTAGTACACCAGTTTAGTGGACTTTAAGATTTACGCCAGTTTTTTCGGTAAGGCGGCGCTTTCCTCAGGACTGCGAGACGAGCTGGGAGCTGGGACGGTCGAAATTGGCGATCGTCTCGCCGAAGGGGCCCATATTGGCTGCGGGCTTTTGCGGGCCGGCCGCGTTCGCCAGCGGCAGGAGCGGCAAGACCAGCTCCGCGAACCGGTAGGCTTCCTCAAGATGGGGGTAGCCGGACAGGACGAAAGTGTCGATGCCGAGCGATCGATATTCCTCGATGCGGGCCGCGACGGTCTTCGCGTCGCCGACAAGCGCCGTTCCGGCGCCGCCGCGCACGAGGCCGACGCCAGCCCAAAGATTGGGGCTTACTTCCAGGTTTTCACGGCGCCCCTGATGCAGGGCCGACATGCGGCGCTGTCCTTCCGAATCCATGCGGGCGAACACTTCCTGCGCCTGCGCCACGGCGGCGTCGTCCACGTAACGAATGAGCGAATGCGCGGCCCGCCACGCCTCCTCCTCGGTCTCGCGCACGATGACATGCAGTCTGATGCCGAAGGTGACTTCGCGTCCCTCCGCCGCCGCGAGCGCGCGGACCACGCCGATCTTCGCCGCGACCTGGGCTGGCGGCTCGCCCCAGGTCAGATATTTGTCGATATGTTTCGCGGCGACCTTGTTCGCCGCGTCAGAGGAGCCGCCAAAAAAGAGCGGCGGCCGCGGCTGCTGCACGGGCGGGTAGAGGATGCGCGCGCCGTCGACGCTGACGTGGCGTCCGTGGAACGTCGCCTCGTTTCCTTCGAGAAGCGATTTGTAGATCTGAAGAAATTCATCGGTGAGTTCGTAGCGTTCGGCGTGGTCGAGATAGAGGCCGTCGCCGCGATTTTCGACAGGGTCGCCGCCCGTCACGATATTGATGAGGAGACGGCCGTTGGAGAGCCTGTCGAGCGTCGCGGTCATGCGGGCCGCGAGCGTCGGCGATTGCAGGCCGGGGCGGACCGCGACGAGGAAGCGGAGCCTTTGGGTGAGCGCGACGAGAGACGACGCCACGACCCAGGAATCCTCGCAGCTCCGTCCGGTCGGGATCAGAACGCCAAAATAGCCGAGCCTGTCCGCGGCCTGCGCGACCTGTTGCAGATAGGAGAGGTCGACGGCGCGGCCGCCTTCGGAGGTTCCGAGATAGCGCCCGTCGCCATGCGTCGGGAGAAACCAGAGGACGTTGAGGCTCTCGGGCGCCGCCGCGCCGGATGAATGCTCTGATGCGTGCGTCATTGAAATCGCTCTCCGTGGATCGTCGCTCTCAGAGGGCAAATCATGTGCCAGTAATAGTGTGAATAATTTCAATATAATCCGGCGCATTTGCGCCATTGTTCTGCTGCGTTTGCATCAAATTGCGGAATAAGTTGTTTGAATTGCAGCAGAACGTCGGGCGCGAGAAGCAGTCTTGCAGATTGGCGGTTGCTCCACTTGTCGACATTCCTGTCGGTTGTTTGAAATGCACCAGACGCCGCCCGCAGGTGCTGCAAATGCAACTCCATTTCGCGCGGAGGTAAATTCTCTATGCGCTTGAAATGACGAGACATCGACTGCTGGCATGTAGCTTGCCGAAAAGCCGATGGTCTGGGCGACCGCGCGGCCGCCTTTCCTGAACTTCGGAAACATCGCACATGACCATTCATCTGGCGTCGCGCACGATCGTGACGTTGAACGGCAGCCCCCGCTCCAGCTCGCGAACGGCTGCGATCGTCGGCGCCATCGCAACGGCGATCGCCGCTAAAGTTCCCGTCGCCGTCAAGAACGTCCATCTTGCCGATGCGGCGCCGCATCTTCTCACCGCTCTGTCGCGCGATCAGGCGACGCCGGAAGGAGAGGAGATCCTGCGTACAATCGAGAGCGCGGATCTCCTGGTGATCGGCACGCCCGTCTACAGGGCGAGCATCGCCGGCGCGTTGAAACACATCTTCGATCTCATCGACCGCGACGCCCTGATCGGACGCATCGCCGTCCTGTCCGCGACCGGTGGAACGCCGCTGCATGGCCTCATCGGCGAACACCAGCTGCGCCCGCTGCTGAGCTTCTTCCGCGCCTTCACGGCCCCGACCTTCGTCTACGCCACGGAGGACGAATTCGATGCGGCGCGCTTGCCCGGCCCCGCCGTGCAGGAGCGCATCGCGCGGGCCGCCGAGGAAGCCGCGCATTTGCTGATCCACAGTCCTGCGCCGCGCGCGATCGCGGCTGAATGAGCGAGCGCCCGCTCTGTTCCAAAAGATAAAAAGGCAGGAATTACATGACCAACACTGCATCCTTGCAAACGCCGGAGACATCGGCCGCGCCCATTCAGTTCGCCTATTGGGTGCCGAACGTCTCCGGCGGCCTGGTGATCAGCAAGATCAAGCAGCGCACCAGCTGGGACATCGACTACAACCGGAAGCTCGCGCAGATCGCCGAGGCGTCTGGTTTTTCCTATGCGCTGAGCCAGATTCGCTTCACGGCGGGCTATGGCGCCGAATATCAACATGAATCGGTGTCGTTCACGCACGCGCTGCTGGCGGCGACGGAAAAGCTGAAGGTCATCGCCGCGGTGCTTCCCGGCCCCTGGCATCCGGCGCTGCTCGCCAAGCAGGTCGCGACGATCAGCCATCTGACCAATGCGCGCATCGCCGTGAACATCGTCAGCGGCTGGTTTCGCGGCGAGTTCCACGCCATCGGCGAACCCTGGCTCGACCATGACGAACGCTATCGCCGCTCAGAGGAGTTCATCCGCGCGCTGCGCGGCATCTGGACCGAGGATAATTTCACGCTGAACGGCGATTTCTACCGCTTCCGCGACTATTCGCTGAAGCCGAAGCCGCTCGATCCGCTTCCTGAAATTTTTCAGGGCGGCAGTTCGCGCGCGGCGCGGGACATGGCCTCGCGCGTTTCCGACTGGTATTTCACCAATGGCAACACCGTCGAGGGGATCAAAGCCCAGGTCGACGACATCCGGGCCAAGGCGGCGCACAACGGCCATTCGGTGAAGATCGGCGTCAACGCTTTCGCCATCGCGCGGCCGAGCGAAGCCGAAGCGCGCCAAGTGTTGGCGGAAATCCTCGAAAACGCCAATCCGGAAGCCGTGCGCGCGTTTCACAATGAAGTGCAGAACGCCGGCAACGCCTCGCCGGAACGCGAGGGCAACTGGGCGAAGTCGACGCTCGAGGATCTCGTTCAATACAATGACGGCTTCAAGACCAATCTGATCGGCTCGCCCGAACAGATCGCCGAACGCATCCTCGCCCTCAAGGATGTCGGCGTCGATCTCGTGCTGCTTGGCTTCCTGCATTTCCAGGAAGAGGTCGAGTTCTTCGGCAAATATGTGCTGCCGCTCGTCAGAAAGCGCGAAGCCGAACGCGAAAGCGCCCGAAGGGCGGCGTGAACGGCGCTCGTCCGGCTCTTAGGAATCCTTCCCGGAGAAATGAAAGAACATGACGAAAGAAAACTACGCGCAGGCTGGCGCCGATCCTTATGACGCGCTGACGGGAATTGTCGAAAACGTGGTTCGGGTCAACGCCGAACGCAATGACCGGGAAAGCCGCTTTCCGCGCGAAAACCTCGACGCGCTGGGCGCCGCCGGCTGGACCGGAGTGCTGACCGATCCCCGATACGGCGGTCTCGGCCTCAACTATCAGGCGTTCGCCGAAGCGGCCTACCGGATCGGCCAGGCCGACGCCTCGACGGGGCTCATTTTCGTCATGCATGTCGGCGCCGCGCAGACCATCAATCTGTTTGGCGATGAAGACCAGAAACAGCGTTGGCTGAAACCAAATGGAAAGAGCCTTCTTGGCACCTACTCGACCAGCGAGCGGGCGTCGGGCGGCCATTGGTGGTATAATTTTTCCGAGGCCGGTCGCGACAATGACGACTATCTGATCAACGCCGAGAAATCCTTCACGACGAGCGCGGGACAGGCTGATTTTTATATCCTGCAAACGCGCTCCCCCGGCGCGAAGGATCAGACCGACATTTCGTTCTTCATTGTCGACGGCAAGGCGCCGGGCATCACGGCGGGTCCGTGGGATGCGCTTGGCGTTCGCGGCAATCATTCCGGCCCGATCCGCTACGCCGGCGTCAAGGTTCCGCGACGCGATCGTCTTGGCGCCGAAGGGCAGGGCAAGGAAATCATCTATGACGGGGTTTCGCCCGTCTATCTCATCGGCCTCGCCTCGGTTTGGGAAGGGCTTGCGCGCGGCGCGCTGGAGACGGCGACGGCGCATGCGAAGCGGCACACGCATCAGGATCAAGGGAAGAGCCTCGTCGATTATCAGGCCATCCGGCAGCAACTCGGCGAAGCCAAGGTGCTGGTGGAATCGCTTGGGCCATGGCGCCGCGAACTCGCCGCCGGGCTCGACGCTCTTTGGAGCCAGGGCAAGCCGCAGAGCGAGCTTTTGATCGGGCTGACCGAATTCAAGGTTCACGCGGCGGAGGTCGCGAACAAGGTCGCCGGCATCGCCCTGACCGTGACCGGCGGCTATGGCTACGCGCGCGGCCCGCTTGAGCGCTATTTCCGCGACGCCCGCGCCGCCATTGCGATGGGGCCTTCAAACATCATCGCGCGCGAGTGGATCGGCAAGACCGTCGTCGGCTTGCCGCTTGAACTCTTCTATGAAGGCGGCGAATAGCCGGCGCCGCCGAACGGCCTCGATATTGGCGCGCGTCGATCGCGCGTGGCGGCGGGGCGTCTCCGTCCCGCCACGTTTTTTTGTTGTCGTTCAATCGACATTTGATCAGGCTCCCGGCATGACGACTGTAGCGATTATTGGCGGCGGATTCAGCGGCGCGATCCTGGCGCTCAACCTCATGGCGGAGGGCGGCCCCGGCGATCACGTGATCCTGATCGAGAAGCGCGCGGCGATCGGTCCCGGCCAGGCCTATTCCACCAACGAGCCGACCCATCTCCTGAACATTCCTGCGAGCGGGATGAGCCCTTTCACCGCCAGGCCGGACGCCTTTGTCGCGTTTCTGGCCGGGCGCCGCGATTTGCTGCCGCCCGATGCGCCCTCGATCGCCGCCTGCTACGCCCCGCGCGCCGCCTACGGCCGTTTCCTCGACGAACTGGTCGAGACGAAATTGCAACCCGGACCGGGGCGGCCCGATCTGACGCGCGTCCAGGGGACGGCGACCGATATCATCGATGACGACGGAAGCGTCATTCTTCTCGAGGATGGACGCTCGTTTCGCGCCGACCGGGTCGTGCTCGCCACCGGAAATCTGCCGCCGCGCGCGCCCGCTGGCGTCGAAGGCTGGATCGAGGATGCGGATTTCTACCTCGGCGATCCCTGGAATGTCGCGGCGCTCGACTCCATTGCGTCCGACGAAACCGTGCTTCTGCTCGGCGCCGGGCTGACGATGATCGACGTGGCGCTGTCGCTCGACGCGCGCGGCCACCGAGGCGAAATCATCGCCGTCTCCCGCCACGGGCTTCTGCCCCGCGCGCAGGAGCCCGCGGGCGAATGGAAGCCCTTCATCGACCTCGATAAATCGCGCTCGGTGCGCCGCTTGGTGCGGCAGGTGCGAAGCCAGATCGCAAAGGCGCGATCCGAGGGCCAGAGCTGGCAATCGGTCCTGAACAGCCTGAGGCCTTTCGCCCAGTCGCTTTGGCGCGGCTTTCCGGCGGCGGAGCAGGCCCGCTTCATTCGCCATGTTCGTCCGTGGTGGGATGCGCATCGCCATCGCATAGCTCCGGCGATCGGGGAGAAATTGCGCGCGTTGCTCGCGACCGGCCGGCTGCGCCATGTCTCCGGCAGGTTAAAACGGTTGCTGCGGATCGCGGATGGCGTCGACGCCGAGATCAAGCTTCGCGGCGGCGCCGGGACTGTCCATCTGCGCATCGACAGGCTGATCAATTGCTCCGGACCGAATTATGATTTCGCCGCCTCGGACGTGAATTTGCTGAAGCGCCTGATTGACAAGGGGCGGATCAGCCTCAACCGGCACAGGCTCGGCGTGTCGGTTACGGATGATCTCGCCACGGTGGACCGCGACGGCGCGGCCTCCCGCGATCTCTACGCGATCGGGCCGATGCTGCGGGGCCAGTATTGGGAAACCAATGCGGTTCCTGAAATCGCGGTCCAGGCCGAGGCATTGGCGCGACGCCTGTGGCGTGCGCCGGAAAGCCGCCAAAATCTCAGCTTGACCGAAATCGGCGTGGAAGGGTGACGCGGGCCGCGAGATCAACCGCGTTCCGGCTTGCGAAGGCGAGCCGCGAATTTATTGCCGCGCTAATTGACGACCTGCACGATTCGCCGCGTTGCCGAATCGACCAGCACGACATGGTCGTTCACGACCGTGTAGCGATAGCGCCGGTCGACGCCATATTCGGCGGGCACCGGATAATAGGTCACGCCGCTGAGGGGCAGGCGCGCGCCTGGCGTGACGCTTTCATCGAAACGGATCGCCGCGCGGTGTTCGCCCAGCACGAAATCGCGGAAACGCGGCGCAAGGTCGGCGCTGATAAGGTCGCCCGCCGCTCCGGCGGCTGCGCCGATCGGCGCTCGCGCAGCATGTCCCGCAGCGGCTCCGCTCGCAGCGCCGCTGGCCGGAGCTTGAGCGTTTGCGGCTAACGGAGATGCGACCAAGGCGGCAAGGACTGCGATCCCAAACTTTCTTTGCATCCTGCAAGCTCCGCATCAGGCCTTCTCTATCGACTTAACGCCTCGAATTGGCGCGAGTTCCGCTCAAGGCCCCGGCACCTTGGCCTTCGGGGCGGGCTTGCCTCGGCTGGCGATGGGTGCTAGGCGCGCCGGGATGGCTGACTTTCCCGTTTTCCTCTTCCTGCCGCCTGCGGAGCCCGCGCGATGACCGTTCGCCTGCACAAGCGCGACTTGCCCGCCGACGCCTTTTTCGGCGATAGCGTGGCGATCGACACGGAAACGCTCGGCCTCCTGCCGCATCGCGACCGGCTGTGCGTCGTCCAGCTTTCGGCGGGCGACGGATCCGCCGATGTCGTGCAGATCGCGGCGGGGCAGACGCGCGCGCCCAATATCGAGCGGCTTCTGGCCGACCCGACAATCACGAAACTGTTTCACTTCGGCCGTTTCGACATCGCCGTGCTGTTCAAGGCTTTCGGCGTGCTGGCGGGGCCGGTCTATTGCACCAAGATCGCCTCGAAGCTCGCCCGCACCTATACGGACCGCCATGGCCTGAAGGATCTGACGCGCGAGCTGCTCGGCGTCGAAATCTCGAAGCAGCAGCAATCCTCCGATTGGGGCAGCGACATTTTGTCCGACGCGCAGCTCGCCTACGCCGCCTCCGACGTGCTGCATTTGCACGCCCTGCGGACACGGCTCGACGCCATGCTGAGGCGGGAGGGCCGGTTCGAGATCGCGCAAGCCTGCTTTGATTTTCTCCCCGAGCGGGCCCGGCTGGACCTGATGGGATGGGCGGACGTGGATATTTTCTCCCACCAGTAACGCAGATTTCACCGCCGCCAGACGGCAAACTTAACCCCGCCTTGACTTCGCCTTGCTTGCTTGCTGTCTGGAAGGAGCCGAACTCGGGCGTCCAAACCTTTGGGCGTCGAGGATCCAAGGCTCGCAGGAAGTGAAGCGCCGCGAATGACGCAACTCGCCGCCGATACGGATTGGTCCCGAACCGATCGCCCCGAAGCTTGGGACGCCGCCTCCGCGGCGCCGAAGGAACAGCTCGGCGACGTGCTGGACATGGCGCATTCGCCCTGGCGCGGCGCCATCAAGGCGGCCGGGCGGCATTCCGCGCGGGTGCGGTTTCTGCGCCGCGCGATCGTCGTCATCTGCGTCCTCGCCGTCTGCATGGTCGCGGGGCTCGCCGCGTTCGACCCGTTCCGGCGTCTGCCCCGCAACGTCTCGATCGGCCAGGTTCGCGTCGACGGCACGCGGATCACGGTCGAATCGCCGAAGATCTCGGGCCTCCAGAAGGACGGACACCCCTATGAAGTGACCGCGCAGGCCGGCTTCCAGGATACGACGACGCCGAACATCGTCGAATTGCGCGGCATCGACGCCAAAATCGGCCTCAGCGACGCCTCGACCCTGAAGGTGACCGCCGAGCACGGAACCTATGACAGTTTGAATGACCATCTTGTCATGGACGGTTCGGCCCAGATCAAGAACGACGCAGGTTACGCCATTTTCCTGAAAACCGCCCATGTCGACTTCAAGACCGGCGCGCTCGTCTCCAGCGATCCCGTCAATGTCGTCCTGAATGGCGGCACCATCGCCGCCAATCAGATCGATATCGAGAACAATGGCAAGGTCTCGTTCGAAGGCGCGGTCAAATCGATCATCGAGGCTGGCGACAGAGAGCGCGCGCCGGCGACCGCAGCGGCGGTCGCGGAGTAACATTTGTGTCGCATGGTTTGACGCCGCATGTGGCCCGCCGCCGTGAAGGCGACCGTTGCATGACCTCCAGTCTCGTCGCTCGCCTTCTGGCGCCGCTTTTCGCCGTTGCGCTTGGCGCGGCCGGCTGTTCGCCGGCGCTGGCCCAGAAGGCGCAATCGAGCCCCGTCCTTCCGGGCGGCGACTCGAAGGAGCCGATCAATATCGACGCCGCCAAGCTCGACTATTTCGACAAGGAGCAAAAGCTCGTCTACACGGGCGATGTCGTCGCGACGCAAGGGGAGAGCAAGCTCAAGGCGAGCGCGCTCGTGCTCTACCTCACGCCAAAAAGCAAGGCCGATCAGCAGGGCGCGCCGTCCTCGTCGAGCCAGTTGCGGCGGATGGAGGCGAGCGGGCCTGTCACTCTCATTTCCAAGGATCAGGTCGGCACTGGCGACAGCGGCGTCTACGAGAAAGCTGAAAACAAGGTCTATCTGATCGGAAACGTGACGCTGTCCCAGGGGCCTAACGTCACCAAGGGGGACAAATTGATCTACGATCTGACAACCAGCCAGGCGGTGGTCACGGGCCGCGTCAGAAGCATGTTCATTCCCAGCAACGGGCCGGCGAAAGGCGAGAACGGCGGCGCGGAAGGCGGCGCCCCTCCGAGCGGAGGCGCCGTCGCGCCCATCCACAAGAAGCCTGCGAAGACGACGCCCTGAAGCGCGGCGCCTCATGCGCTAGGTTCCGGGCGGCGAAAATATCTTAGACCTGATCCGGCGACTGTGGCACAACATGCGCTGTTTGGTCACCCTTTTGGGCGACGTGAGGCGCGTGCAACCGAAAGAGCGGTCAACGTCGGGGCGGGCGGTGAGCGGCGGTGCCCCGACAAGGAATTCGACCATTGCCCGTCTTTTCCGTTCCTGCTTTCGCGGCCATGTTCAGACTTGGCGGCTTGTTCGGCCGCCGCCCAAAACCGCAGGCGGCGGGATTTGGCGCCTTCGCGATTGAAACGAATATCGGCGAAACGCAGACCCTGACGGCGCTGACCGGCGGCGTCGCCGCGTCGAACGCGCACGCCTCGGGATTTGGCGACGCGGAGGCCGGGGCGCGCCTGCAGCCCGGCTCTGAAACGGTCGGTGCGGGGGCGACCGGGGAGGGCGTCCTCGCCATCCACCATCTCAAGAAATCCTATCGGATGCGCCGCATCATCGAAGATGTAAGCATGGTGGTGCGCCGCGGCGAGGCGGTCGGCCTGCTGGGCCCGAACGGGGCGGGCAAGACGACCCTGTTTTACATGATTTCAGGGCTGATCCGGCCGGATGCGGGGGCGATCGAACTCGATGGCCATGATGTGACGCGGCTGCCGATGTATCGGCGCGCGCGTCTCGGCATCGGCTATCTGCCGCAAGAGCCCTCGATTTTTCGCGGCCTCAGCGTCGAAGACAATATCCGGGCGGTCCTTGAGATCACCCAGCGTGACAGGGTGAGGCGCGAACGCGAGCTTGAGGCGCTGCTGGAGGAGTTCGACATCAAGGCCCTGCGCAAATCGCCGGCGGTCGCGCTCTCGGGCGGCGAGCGGAGGCGCTGCGAAATCGCCCGCGCGCTGGCGAGCCGCCCTTCCTTCATCCTTCTCGATGAGCCCTTCGCCGGCATCGACCCGATAGCGGTCGCCGATATCCAGGTTCTTGTCCATCATCTGAAAAAGCGCGGCATCGGCGTTCTCATCACCGATCACAATGTGCGCGAGACCCTTGGCCTGATTGACCGCGCCTATATTATTCATGCGGGGCGCGTGCTGACGCAAGGCGCGCCTGCGGACATTATCGCTCATCCCGACGTGCGCCGATTCTATCTGGGCGACGACTTTGAACTTTAAGACTTTTGGCTTTGAAGTTGGGTCTGGTTCCGGCGCCGCCGGGATGAAGGCGCTTCGCTTCGAAAAAAAATCAGAAAGCTTGAAACCAGGGCGTGCATCCGCGCGATTTATGCTATAAGCAAGAAGTGGGCCGTTCAACTCAGGGCATCTCTTCGAGGTCGACATAAACATGGCGCTTGGTACTAAGCTCATGATGCGCCAGGGACAGTCCCTGGTTATGACGCCGCAGTTGTTACAGGCGATCAAGCTCCTGCAATTCTCCAACATGGAGCTGACCGCCTTCGTTCAGGAAGAACTCGAGCGCAACCCTTTGCTGGAGCGCTCCGACGAGGCGCCCGATCGAATTGACGCGCCGAACGCCGAGCCGGTGGCCGACATCCCGGACGCCTCGGTAGGGCAGGATTTCAACGAGCCGGCGGAGGCGGACTGGACTTCGGAATCCTTCGCCACCGATCGCGGCTCCCTGGAGGACAGCCTTGGCACGGAGCTGTCCAACACTTTCGATGACGACCGGGCGGCGACGCCGCTTGAATATTCGGAGCGCCACGAAGGCGCCGGGCTGTCGGCGACCTCATGGTCCGGCTCGTCTGGAGGCGGAACGGGCGATGGCGAGGCGCCTAATCTAGAGGCATATGCGGCGGCGCAGCTCGGCCTCAAGGATCATCTTGAAGAGCAATTGACTCTCGCGACGCGGGATCCGGTCGATCGCCTGATCGGCCAGGTGCTGATCGATTCGATCGATGACGCAGGCTATTACACCGGTTCGCTCGATGAGACGGCGGCCCGTCTGCAGATTCCGACCGAGCGACTCGAACGCCTCTTGGCGCTTATTCAGACTTTCGATCCTTCCGGCGTCGGGGCGCGCGACCTTGCCGAATGTCTCGCCATCCAGCTGCGCGAACGCGACCGCTTCGATCCGGCGATGAAAGCGCTCGTCGCCAATCTCCCCCTGCTCGCAAAACGGGACATTTCCGCCCTGCGGAAAATATGCAACGTCGACGAGGAGGACATCGCCGACATGCTGGCCGAGATCCGGCAGCTCGATCCAAAGCCCGGCCGGGCGTTCGGAGGCGGCTCGATCCAGCCGCTCGTGCCGGACGTCATCGTCCGCGCCGCAGCTGGCGGCGACTGGCATGTCGAACTCAACACCGAAGTGCTGCCCCGCATTCTCGTCAATAACAGTTATGCGGCGCGGGTGACGAAGAGCAACGCCAGCGACGTCGACAGAACATTCATGTCGACTTGCCTGCAGACAGCGAACTGGCTGACGAAAAGTCTGGAGCAGCGCGCCCGCACGATTTTGAAGGTTTCAAGCGAAATCGTGCGTCAGCAGGACGCCTTCTTCCAGCATGGCGTCGAGCATTTGCGACCCCTGAACCTCAAGACCATCGCCGAGGCGATCGGCATGCATGAATCGACCGTCTCGCGCGTCACCTCGAATAAATATATGGCGACGCCACGCGGCCTGTTCGAGCTGAAATATTTTTTCACCGCTTCGATCGCCTCGAACGATGGCGGCGACGCGCACTCCGCAGAATCGGTGCGGTTCCGCATCCGGCACATGATCGATCGGGAGAGCCCGGACGACATCCTTTCCGACGACGCCATCGTCGCCAAGCTGAAGGAGGTCAATATCGACATTGCGCGCCGCACGGTGGCGAAATATCGCGAAAGCCTCAAAATTCGTTCGTCGGTCGAAAGGCGTCGCGAAAAAGCGCAAATGGGATGAAAATTATGTGACGTGCGACGGCGAATGGGCGCCGTCGTCATGCGAAGGGGATTATCTTTGCTTTTGCGCCGCAGCGCGTCATGTACGCGGTCTTTTCCGCGGATCAGCGCGGCTTGCTTCGCCAGCGGACCCGTGAGACGCTAGATCACGATGCTTTCGGATGGAGCCATCCAAAAGCAGGAAACGTGATCCGTTGTGGAGAAGAGAGCGGGATTTGACGCGTAAAGCCGGATTCTGCTTTTTGGCATCGCGCTCAAGTGCCATCGTTAAATCATTAAAAAAATAGAATCAAAAAAAATGGCGTGTTGGGGGCGCCAGACACGCGCAAGTTCCGGCATCCGGGGTCCGATCGTGGACAAAATCGCGTTGGCGAGGACGCTTGACGCCTTGAACCGCCGGGCGGCGCTCTTATATCGCCGTCCGGGCGCGGAAGGCTCGACAATGCGGGTCTCGCCCAAGCTTGCGACTTGGCCGAGGCTCGCTATAGAAGGGCGCTCTTTCAAGGGTTCTGTCATCAACCGTGCTGGGATCCAGATCCGGCGCATCGAGACGAGTGGATGCCCATCAAACGACTTGGATTGACCTTATTGACGAACCTGATCACGCCCGATGCGATCATTCCATCGCTCAAGGCGAATTCAAAAAAGCAGGCGTTGCAGGAATTGAGCGAACGGGCCGCCGATTTGTCCGGTCTGCCCGCCCGGGAAATCCTTGACGCTCTGGTTCAGCGCGAGCGGCTGGGATCGACGGGCACGGGAGACGGCATCGCCATTCCGCACGCCAAACTCACCCGCGCCAAATCCATGTTCGGGATTTTTGCGCGGATGCTTCGTCCTATCGATTTCGAATCGCTCGACGGCGCGCCGGTCGATCTGATTTTTCTCCTGGTGGCGCCGGAATCGGCTGGCGCCGACCATCTCAAAGCCCTTGCGCGCCTCGCGCGCATGTTGCGCGATCCGCTGACGACCGCGAAACTCCGCGCGGCGCGCGACGTCAATGCGCTCTATTCGGTTTTGAACGAGGAGCCCGCCTCCCACGCAGCCTGAACTCGAGGCTTTGGCGGTCCGGACTCAGCGCCAGGCCCGCGACCCATAGTCGATAATGTAATCGCGCGGCTTGGCCGCAATCGCCGCCATGCCGGCCAGAACCACATCATGGGCCGTTATAAGCCGCGTCGGAATGCGCCGCATCAGATCGCCAAAGGGGGCCTTGTCCTCGAAGCGCGCGCGAAACGCCGCCGGTTCGAGAAAAGCCGCGAGGCGCGGCAGCACGCCGCCTGAAAATGTGACGCCGCCCGTGGCGAGCAGCGCAAGCGCGAAATCGCCGGAATAGCGCGCGGCGAGCATCCAGATGAGGCGCAGCGTCTGCGCCTCAGGGCCGTCCGGCTGCGCCTGCGCCCGTTCCACCAGTGCGGCCTCGTCAAGCGCGGGAAGAGCCTCTCCCGCCGCCGCGCAACGGGCCTGATGCAGCCGCACGAGGCCCCGGCCAGACAAAATTGTTTCGGCGCTGATCCGGCCATGCGCCGCTGTGTCGATATGGGGCCAGATCGCGGATTTCGACGGCGCCGACAGGGGCGAAATCCACATGTCCGGCTTCGCTCGCCAGCGCCAGATAGCGACCCTCCACCGCGACGAGCGCGGCGGCGCCAAGCCCCGTGCCGACGCCGATGACAAGCTTTACGCCGGGTTGCGCCTCGCTCGGCGCGCCGATCGGGGTCGTCCAGCCGGGCTCCAGCACGGGCAGGCTCAACGCCTGCGCCTCGAAATCATTGAGCAGGAGGCCCTGATCGAGCTTCAGCTCGGCCGCCACTGCGGCGCCGTCGATCGACCAGGCGGCATTGGTCAGCTTGACCTTGCGTCCGGCAATCGGGCCGGCCGCGCAGGCGATGAGGGAGCGTGGCCTGACGCCGAAATCCTCGAAGGCCGCCGCCAGCGCGGCCTCGAAGCTCGCATGCGACGATGTCTTGCGCGCATGGCCTGGACGGAGCGGCGAATCGGGGCTCATCTTCAGCGCGAAGCGCGCATTGGTGCCGCCGACGTCGCAAAGAACAACGGGAAAGGGAAAGTCCACTCGGTCTCTCTTTTGCGCGGGAGGCTTCGAAATAAGCGAAGCGGGCGCCTTGTAAGGATCGCCGCCCGCGAAGGGCGGGAAGGCATGCAAGCGCCAAGTTCTCTTGGACACTGGCACGCAGGCGCCTAAAAATAGGCGATGCTCATGTAACGAGGCCATCCGAGATGACGTTTCAATATCATTCGCCATTCCCGCTCCGCAAGGACGAGACGCCTTTTCGCAAACTTGATTGCGGCGGCGTGAGGCTCGAGAAATTCGGGTCGCGCGAATTTCTCGTCGTCGAGCCCGAGGCGATCCGCGCGCTCAGCGAAGCGGCGATGACCGATATCAGTCATCTGCTGCGCCCCGCCCATCTCGCCCAGCTCGCGAAAATTCTCAGCGATCCGGAGGCGAGCGGAAACGACAAGTTCGTCGCTTTCGATCTTCTGAAAAACGCCAATATCGCCGCGGGCGGCGTGCTGCCGATGTGCCAGGACACCGGCACCGCGATCGTCATGGGCAAGAAGGGCCGGCTGGTCTTCACCGAGGGCGGCGACGCGAGCGCCATCGCCGAGGGCATCCGCGACGCCTATGAAAAGAAAAACCTGCGTTTTTCGCAGCTCGCGCCGCTCAGCATGTTCGAGGAGGTGAATACAAAGACCAATCTGCCGGCGCAGATCGACATCTACGCCGAGGGCGAGGACTCCTATAAATTCTTGTTCATGGCCAAGGGCGGCGGTTCGGCCAACAAGACCTATCTCTTCCAGGGCACGCCCTCGCTTCTGACGCATGATCGCCTGGTCGAGTTTCTGCGCGAGAAAATCCTGACGCTCGGCACGGCGGCCTGCCCACCCTATCATCTTGCAATCGTCATCGGCGGCACATCGGCGGAGCTGAACCTCAAGACCGTGAAGCTCGCCTCGACGCATTATCTTGACAATCTGCCGACCGAAGGCGGCGAAGACGGCCACGCCTTCCGCGATCTCGCGATGGAGGCCGAAATCCTGGCGCTGACGCAGGCCTCCGGCGTCGGCGCGCAATTCGGCGGCAAATATTTTTGCCATGACGTGCGCGTCATCCGCTTGCCGCGCCATGGCGCCTCGCTGCCGATCGGGCTCGGGGTGTCCTGCTCGGCCGATCGGCAGGCGCTTGGCGAAATCAACCGTCATGGCGTCTTTCTGGAGGAGCTGGAGCGCGACCCGGCGCGCTTCCTTCCGCCCATCGACGAGGCGAGGCTCGGCGGCGCGGTGGTCAAGATCGATCTCCGGCGCCCGATGCCGGAGATTCTCGCCGAGTTGACCAAGCATCCGATCAGGACGCGGCTGTCGCTGTCCGGGCCGATGATCGTCGCGCGCGATCTCGCCCACGCCAAAATTCGCGAGAGGCTGGAGCGCGGCGAGCCGATGCCGGACTATTTCAAGAACCATCCGGTCTATTACGCCGGGCCGGCCAAGACGCCGCAAGGATTCGCCTCCGGCTCGTTCGGGCCGACCACGGCCGGGCGCATGGATTCCTATGTGGATCAGTTCCAGGCCGCCGGCGGCTCGATGGTGATGCTCGCCAAGGGCAATCGCTCGCCGCAGGTGCGCGAGGCTTGCGCGAAGCACGGCGGCTTTTATCTCGGCTCGATCGGCGGCGCCGCCGCGCGCTTGGCGCAGGATTGCATCAAAAAGGTCGAGGTTCTGGAATATCCCGAACTCGGCATGGAGGCGGTCTGGCGCATCGAGGTCGAGGATTTCCCCGCCTTCATCGTCGTCGACGACAAGGGCAATGATTTCTTCAAGGAGCTGAATTTGGGGTGAGCGCCGCGCCGGGCCTGCTCCGCGCGAGCCAGACAGTGTGCCCGCCGCATTGCGGATCTTCCGCGAGATGCGTCACGACATCAAAACCGACCCGGTCGAGGCGGAGGCGATATTCGTCTCCGTCCAGGCTTGCGTGGTAAAGCGGCTCGCCTTCAAAGACGCCGATGGCCTCTCCATGTTGGGGGCCGCTGGTGAACATCAGAGCAGCCTTCGCCGCGGCATGGCGGCGAAAAACCGGAAACATCTTGCGCTGATCGTCATGATCGAGATGGAAGAAACTGTTCCACGCGATGATTCCGTCGAAGCGCCGCGCCATTGAAAGCGCCCGCATATCCGTTTGAATGAACGTGCAATGCGGAAATTTCTGCTTGCAGAGAGTGAGCATCGCGGGGGACGAATCTGCGCCCGTCACATCGTAACCCCGCTCGATGAAGTATCGTCCGATTGGTTCCGCAACGCCGCATCCGATGTCGAGGATCGAACCGCCGGGAGGGAGAAGCGCCAGAAAGCGGTCCAGCCACGTTCGCTCAAACAGGCTCTTTCCCCGCGCCCGATCGAAGACAAGGGCGTGGCGGTCATAGAGATCGATGATCCGTTCTGAGGCTTCAGTCATGGAGCGATCTTAATCCCGCGCCGGATCGCCTGAAACCGCCCCGATTCGCCGCGCCGAAAATTCCCGCACTCAATATGAGATCTTCACCACCTCGATGCGCTCGATCCCCGCCGGCGTCCTGACCTCGACGACATCGCCTTCCTCGGCTTTCAGGAGCGCCTTGGCGATTGGCGAAATCCAGCTGACTTCGCCTAGCTCCGAGCGCGCTTCATCCACGCCGACGATGCGCAGGCGCTTCGTTTCGTTCTGCGACGTCAGATATTCGACCCTCGCGCCGAAAAAGACGCGCGCGCGGCTGGTCTGGCGCGCCGGATCGACGACCTCGGCGATCTCCATGCGTTTGCGCAGGAAGCGCAGGCGCCTGTCAATCTCGCGCAGGCGCCGCTTACCGTAGATGTAATCGCCATTCTCGGAACGGTCGCCATTGCCGGCCGCCCAGGAGACGGTCTCGACGAGCTTCGGGCGCTCGATCCTGTGCAATTGTGCGAACTCGTCCTGCATCCGCAGCAGTCCCTCGGGCGTGATGTAGTTCTTGACGCCCGCCGGCAGAGCCGGAACCTCGTCATCCGCCTCGAAGTCGTCGTCGGTTTCCTTGGTGAAGGCTTTGCTCATCGACGCCACATGGGGCGGCGCAGGGCGCCTTTCAATGGCGTGCGCCGCGACGGCCGCTCTCGTTATGCGGGCCCGTCAGCGTGCGGTCGGCGCGGACGCCTCGTCGGAGCCGCCGTCCGTCTTTTTAGGGGCGAAGAAATTGGCGAACATCCAGGGCTTGTCGGCGTCTTTCGCCGGCTTCGCAATAGAGGCCGTCACATCCGTCGAGTCGGCAAGCTTGGGATTGGTCGCGGCGGTCGCCGGGATGAGAGACGCGACCTTGGCGCGATTGATCTTCGCCGCCGCCACCTGCACGACCGGCGACATGCGGCCTTTCCTGACGGCGCCTTGCGTGATCGCGCTATCGTCGAGGGCGACGTCGACGGGGCCGCGCGCAAGCGCATCGGGCCGGCTGGCGTAGGCTGAAATGGAGCCGAAATACGGATGCTGGCCGCCGTCGGCGTAAACAGTGTGGATCGGCTTGACGCCCTGCGCGGTGAGTTCCGCGACCTTGGCGTCGTCGCGCGACTGTTTCGCGGCGACGAGCCCCTTCACCTCTTCGTCGCGCGTCAGCTGCGGGCAGGGCCCAAGTGGATCGAAATGCGCGCCATTGGCCGGCGCGGCGTTGAAGACGTAATGCTTGCCGCAGACGCCGACGACGACCTCCTGATTGGTCACCTCGAAATTATCCGAGCCTTCTTTCAGCTCCTTCCAGAAGCCGATATTCGTGTCGAGCCGATATTTGGCGAGATTGTCCGCGGTCATGCGGAACGGATAGGACTGCATCTGGACTTCGCGCTGGCCGCCGGCGAAAGCCTCGCGAACCACGGCGTAAATCTCGCCGATCTGCGGGTCGGTCATCGAGAAGCAGCCGGCTGACGAGCAGATGCCATGCACCATGATCGAGCCGCCGTCATGTCCGAGCGCCCGGTCATAGGCGTTGGGATAGCCGACGTTGAAGGCGAGATAATAGGCCGAGTTCGGCTTCATCTGCGCCGGCGTGATCGAATAGAAGCCCTCGGGCACCTGACGATCGCCCTCGCGCGCCTTGGGGCCGAGCTGACCTGACCAGCGGCAGACCGGATATGTCTTCAGCAGCGCATAGCGGCCATCGGACTTCATCTTCCAGATTTCGAGCTCGGATTCTTTTTTGTAGGAGCGGATCAGGACGGGCGCGTTCTCCGAGGTGTCCATCTTCTTCATCAAAGTGACGGTCTCGGGCGCGATCGGGTCATTGGCGTGGGCGCCGATGGCGCTGAGGCCGCTTTCCTCGCAGCCGGCCAGAAAGGTCGCAGCTGCGGCGATCAGCACAAAGGCTCCGATGCGGAAAAGCGGATTCCTGGAACTCATGGCTCTCTCGCGCGTTCAACCCGGTTTTGCGTCGTCACTCGCGTCTCAACAATCTACGAGCGTTATTCTTATTTGCAAGTCGCCCGGCCGGGTGACTTTTTGCGTCCGATGGTTAAGGAAACCATCCGGCGAGCGCGCAAATTTGCGCCAATTGGCTGGCTCCGAAGAGGCGTCCCCGAAGCATTGTTCCCGGCCCAAAAAGGCGGTTTCCGCCTACGCCCTGACCATCCAGGCCTAAAGCGGCGGGAGTGAGGCGAAGCTTGCGTCGCGCTGGCGCGAATCCCGCGCGTTTTTTGATCATCGGAAGCGATGGCGCAGGCGCGTCCGGAGGGGACCGTAGGTCGATCAACTGGTCGGTTTCACTGCGTATTTGATGGCAATCGTCGCAGTGGCGGCGTTCAAAAACTTGCGAGCTGTTGCGCTGGGGCCACAGAAATCGGGTTCATCATTCGCCGCCGGGGCGATTGACCTAAAGGCCGCGGCCGACGGCGAGAAATTTGTCGGCCCGCGCGCCGCGGATTTCGTCGCGCGACAGGCCGACAAGACTTTCAAGCGCGCGTTGGATGGCGGCGCCGAGCGAGTCGATGGCCGCGGCCGGATTGCGATGCGCGCCGCCGACGGGTTCGGGCACGACCGAATCGATGATGCCGAATTTGAAGAGATCCTGGGCGGTGATCTTCATCGTGGTCGCCGCGTCTTCGGCCTTGGCGGCGTCGCGCCAGAGAATGGAGGCCGAGGCTTCGGGAGAGGCGACCGTGTAGATCGCGTGTTCAAGCATCAAAACCCGGTTGCAGGCGGCGATGGCGATGGCGCCGCCCGATCCGCCCTCGCCAACGATCGCCGCGATATTGGGCACGCCGAGAGAGAGCGAAGCGTCCGTCGCCCGCGCGATGGCCTCGGCCTGGCCGCGCTCCTCGGCGTCGACGCCGGGAAAGGCGCCGGGCGTGTCGACGAGCGAGATGACGGGCAAGTTGAATCGGTCGGCGAGCTGCATCACGCGCACGGCCTTGCGATAGCCCTCCGGCCGCGCCATGCCGAAATTATGCTTGATGCGCGCGGCCGTGTCGGTGCCTTTCTCCTGGCCGATGACGCAGACGGAATGGCCGCGAAACCAGCCGAAGCCGCAGATGATCGCGGCGTCCTCGCCGAACTGCCGGTCGCCGGACAGGGGCGTGAAATCGGTGAACAGACCCTTCACATAGTCGCTGAAATGCGGCCGCTGCGGATGCCGCGCTACCTGCGTTTTCTGCCATGGCGTCAGGCTGGCGTAGAGATCGGCCAGCGCTTTTTCAGACTTGCTCTCGAGCCGCGCCAACTCATCGCCGATCGAGACGGCGTCGCCGTTCTCCGCCACCGAGCGCAGTTCCTGCACCTTGGCTTCAAGTTCGGCTACGGGCTTTTCGAAATCGAGATAGCTTTTTGTCGGCGCTGCCATTGGGACGCATGTTCACGGTTGAATTGGAAGGCACGGTCGAGCGACCGTGCGTCAGGGAGCGCGGAAACTGGCCAGTTTGCCCCACGAAGTCAAGAAAAGGGCGAAGGCGTGGCGGCGACGCTCTCGCCGCCACGCCTCGGATCAGAGCGGACGATCCGCCGCCGGCGTCGCAAAATGCGGAAAAAGGCCGCGCCAGCGCGCCTTGGCCCAAAGGCGGAATTCATCCATGTAAAGATAAAGCACGGGCGTCGTATAGAGGGTCAGAACCTGGCTGACGACCAGACCGCCGACGATAGCGATGCCGAGCGGGCGCCTTATCTCGCCGCCCTCGCCGAAGCTGAGGGCGAGGGGAATGGCGCCGAGGATCGCGGCGAAGGTGGTCATCATGATCGGCCGGAAGCGCAGCATGCAGGCCTGAAAAATCGCCTCGCGCGGCGAAAGTCCCTGCTTGCGTTCCGCCTCCAGCGCGAAGTCGATCATCAAAATCGCGTTCTTCTTGACGATGCC
Organism: uncultured Alphaproteobacteria bacterium; assembly: GCA_963767805.1. Classification (GTDB taxonomy): domain Bacteria; phylum Pseudomonadota; class Alphaproteobacteria; order Rhizobiales; family Beijerinckiaceae; genus Methylocapsa. The sequence goes on from CAVYFP010000043.1 coordinate 28,820, forward strand.
GATCAGCAAGATCACGCCGATGAGGGCGATGATGCTGAATTCAGCGCCAAACAGCAAAAGGGCGAGAACGGCGCCGACGCCTGCCGACGGCAGAGTCGATAAAATCGTGATCGGATGGATGAAGCTCTCGTAGAGGACGCCGAGGACGATATAGACAGCGCCAAGCGCCGCGATGAACAAGAGCCCCTGATTGCCGAGCGACGCCTGGAAAGCCTTGGCCGCGCCCTGCGGCACGCCGTGAATTGAAGGCGGCATTTTGAGTTGCGTCGCAGTCCTGTTGATTTCGGCGATCGCCTGGCTCAGCGAAGCGCCGGGCCGCAGGTTGAAAAAGATCGTGCTGGCGACGAAGAGGCCCTGATGGTTCACCATCAGCGGCGTTTTGCCAGCCTCGAAATGGGCGAAGGCCGAGAGCGGAACCATCGTCTCTTGCGCCGTGCTGACGGCGGCGCCGGCCGAGGCGCTGCTGTTGCCGGCGGCGGCCAGCGAGTTCGTTGAGGCGTTGCGCGCCGAATCGCTGGCGCCGACATTGACCGCAGTGGCGCTCGTCGCCTTGCTTTGCACCGTTCCAGATGGCAGATTGCTCTGCGCCGAGCCGCTCGGATTGCCGCCGGACGTGCTTACATAGATGTCTTTCAATATGGAGGGATCCTGCCAATAGCGCGGCGCGACCTCCATCACGACGTGATATTGATTGACCGCGCTGTAGATGGTCGAAACCTGCCGCTGGCCGAAGGCGTCGTAGAGCGTGTTGTCGATCTGGCTCGTCGTCAGGCCAAGTCGCGCGGCGGTGTCGCGATCAATCTCGATATTGGTCTGGACGCCGCCCTGTTGCTGGTCCGAGCTGACGTCGGCGAGCACCGTGCTGTTGCGTAGAGCCTCGACGAGCTTCGGCGTGAAGTCGTAGATCGCGTTGGCGTCATCGCCTTGCAGCGTATATTGATATTGCGCGTTGGAGAGGCGCCCGCCCATGCGGATATCCTGCACGGATTGCAGGAAGAGATTGACTCCGGGCACCTGCCCGAGCTTGTCGCGCACGCGCGCGATGACTCCATCGGAGCTGACGTTGCGCTGCGCCTTCGGCTTTAGCGTAAGGAAGCTGCGTCCCGAGTTGGTTTGCGTGCCGCCTGTGAAGCCGACGACGCTCGCGACCGCGGGATCAGCCTGGACGATGTCCTGAAGCGTCTTCAGCTTCTGCTCCATCGCCTGAAACGAGATGCTCTGGTCGCCCTGTATCGCGCCCATGATGCGGCCAGTATCCTCCTGCGGGAAAAACCCCTTCGGAATGATTGTGAACAGGGCGATGTTGAGGCACACGGTCGCAAACAGAAGCAGCATGATGAAGCCGCTGTGGCGGAGCGCCCAGCCGAGCGTGCGCCCATAGCCGCGAACGAGCGCGGCCAGCGGATCGAAACGGCGCGCCCGCGCCACGCCGCGCTGGCGCGGCTTGAGCAGGAGCGCGCACATCATGGGCGTCAGGGTCAGCGACAGCGCGAGCGAGATGAGAATTGCAAAAGAGAGGGTCACGGCGAACTCCCGGAACAGTCGTCCGAGAAGCCCGCCCATGAAGAGAATCGGAATGAACACGGCGATGAGCGAGATGCTGATCGATATCACTGTGAACCCGACCTCGCCGGCGCCGGCGAGGGCGGCCTCGACGGGTCGCATGCCCGCCTCGATGTAGCGGGTGACGTTTTCGAGAACGACGATGGCGTCGTCGACGACGAAGCCGGTCGCGATGGTCAGCGCCATCAAGGACAGGATGTTGAGGCTGAAGCCGGCCAGATACATCGCCCCGAAGGTGCCGACGATCGAGAGCGGCACGGCGATGGCCGGAATGAAGGTCGCGCGAATGTCGCGCAGGAAAAGGAAGACGATCAGCGTGACGAGGCCGATCGCAACCATCAGGGTCCATTCCGTATCCTTCAGCGAAGCGCGGATCGTGTTGCTCCGGTCGCCGGCAAGCGAGAATTCGATGGCGGCCGGCATGGCGGCGATAAGGCGCGGCAGCTCCGCCTTGACGGCGTCGACGGTCTTGATGATGTTTGCGCCCGGTTGGCGAAACAGCAATAGGATGATGCCGGGCTTGCCGTTGACGAGCCCTTCATTGCGCAGATCCTCGACCGAGTCGGTGACTTCGGCGACGTCGGTGAGGCGGACAGGCGCGCCGTTGCGATAGGCGATGACGAGGGGACGGTAATCGGCGGCGTGGTTCGCCTGATCATTGGTGTAGATCTGCAAATGCTGGCCATCGCCCTCGATGGCGCCTTTCGGGCTGTTGGCGTTGGCGGCGGCGAGCGCCGCGCGCACGTCTTCGAGGCCGATGCCATATTTCGAAAGGGCGTGCGGGTTGATCTCGACGCGCACGGCGGGCAGCGCCGAGCCGCCTATGGTGACCTGCCCGACGCCGTCGAGCTGCGACAGTCTTTGCTGCAGAATATTGCTGGCTGAATCATACATCTGGCCCGGGGTCAGCGTCTTCGACGTCAGGGCGAGCAGGAGAATCGGCGCGTCGGCGGGGTTGAGTTTGCGGTAGATCGGGTTGCTGCGCAGGCTCGTCGGCAGATCGGCGCGCGCCGCATTGATCGCAGCCTGAACATCGCGCGCCGCGCCGTTGATGTCGCGGTCGACGTCAAATTGAAGCGTGATGGCCGTGCTTCCGATGGAGCTGGTTGACGTCATCTCGGAGACGGCGGCGATGCGGCCGAGCGCGCGCTCGAGCGGACTTGCGACCGTGGAGGCGACCGTGTCGGGGCTGGCGCCGGGCAAATTCGCCTGCACCGAAATCGTCGGAAAATCGACCTCGGGCAAGGGCGACACAGGAAGGTGCAAGAAGGCGATGGCGCCTGCGAGAGCGATGCCGACGGCGAGCAGAACCGTCGCCACCGGACGCGCGATGAATGGCGCCGAAATATTCATTCCGCGCCCTCCGGGGCGAGAGCGCCGGCCGGCGGCCGGCCGCGAAGGCGCGCCGCGAGGCGATCGAAATAAAGGTAGATCACCGGCGTCGTGAACAGCGTCAGAAGCTGGCTGAGCGTCAGGCCGCCGACGATCGCGATGCCGAGCGGCTGGCGCAGTTCGGAGCCGACGCCGGTTCCAAGCATAAGGGGCAGCGCGCCGAGAATGGCCGCCATGGTCGTCATCAGAATCGGGCGGAAGCGCAGAATCGAGGCCTGAAAGATCGCCTCTTCCGGCGGAAGTCCCTCATTGCGCTCGGCGTCGAGCGCGAAGTCGATCATCATGATCGCGTTCTTCTTGACGATGCCGATGAGCAAGATGATGCCGATGACGGCGACAACGTCGAGTTGGCCGCCGAAGGCGATCAACGCGAGCAGCGCGCCGACGCCAGCCGAGGGCAGCGTCGAGAGAATCGTGATCGGGTGGATGAAGCTCTCATACAGCACGCCAAGGACGATATACATCGTCACCACCGCGGCGATGATGAGGAAGAGTTCATTCGTCGTCGATGCGGAGAAGGCGGCGGCGGAGCCCTGCAGCGCGACGACGAAACTTTGCGGCAGGCCGATATCCGCGATCGCCTGGTCGATCGACGCGGTGGCTGCGCCCAGCGAATAGCCCGGCGCCACATTGAAGGAGATGGAGGTCGCCGGCAGCTGGCCGAAATGGCTGATCAGCAGCGGACCCGGGCGCTGTTCAACATGGACGATCGCCGAAAGCGGCACCTGACCATGGTCGGCCGACGCCGACGACGGAAGGTAGAGCGTCGAAAGATCGGCGATGTCGCGCTGCAGCTTGGGATCGACTTCGAGGATGACCCGATATTGGTTCGATTGCGTATAGATGGTCGAGACGATGCGCTGTCCGAATGCGTCGTAGAGCGCATTGTCGATGCTGGCCAGCGTGACGCCAAATCGCGCGGCGGTCGCGCGGTCGACGATGAGATCCAGCGCCTGTCCCTGCGCCTGCGTATTGCTCGCGACGTCGGCGAGCGCCGGCATCTGCTGCAGACGCTCCAGAAGACGCGGCGTCCAGGCGGCGAATTCGGCCAGATTGGCGTTTTCCAAAATGAAGCTGTATTGCGCCCGCCCGACCGTCGAGTCGATGGTGAGATCCTGCACCGGCTGCAGGAAAAGCTGGGCGCCTGGAATGTCCGCGACCTCCGTCTTGATCCTGGCGATCACGGCGGTTGCGTTGAGGCCGCGCTCGGCCTGCGGCTTGAGCGTGATCAGGAAGCGCCCGCTGTTCAGGGTCACGTTGTCGCCATCGACGCCGATGAAGGAGCTGACGCTTTCGACCGCCGCGTCTTTCGAAATCACGTCGGCGAGCTTTTGTTGCAGGGTTGACATCGCCTCGAAGGAGATGCTTTGCGACGCCTGCGAGACGCCTTGAATCATGCCGGTGTCCTGCACCGGGAAGAAGCCCTTCGGTATGAGGATGTAAAGGGCGACGGTGAGGCCGAGCGTGGCGATCGCGACGAACAGCGTCAGCGGTTGGTGGCGCAGCACCACCCGCAACATCCGGCCGTAGCTGGCGACGATGGCGTTGAAGGCGCGCTCCGCCCAGAGATCGAGGCGGCTGCGCTGCGAAGCCGCCCGATGGCGGATCAGCCGCGCGCAGAGCATCGGCACGAGCGTCAGGGAAACCACCGCCGAGATGATGATGGTGACGGCGAGCGTGATCGCGAATTCATGGAAGAGCCGCCCGATCACGTCGCCCATGAACAGGAGCGGGATCAGCACGGCGAGCAGGGACACGGTCAGCGAAATGATGGTGAAGCCAATCTGCCGCGAGCCCTTCAACGCCGCCTCGAGCGGCGGATCGCCGTCCTCGACAAAGCGGCTGATATTCTCGATCATGACGATGGCGTCGTCGACGACGAAGCCGGTCGAGATGGTCAGCGCCATCAGCGAGAGATTGTCGAGGCTGAAGCCCAGAAGATACATCGCGACGAGCGTGCCGACGAGCGAGAGCGGCACCGAGAGGCTGGGGATGATCGTTGCCGGCAGATTGCGAAGAAAGACGAAGATCACCAGCACGACGAGCGCGATGGCGAGGGCGAGTTCGAACTCGACGTCGGCGACGGAGGCCCGGATGGTTGTCGTGCGATCGCTGATCACGGTGATGTCGACCGCCGCCGGCAGGCTGGCTTTCAGCGTCGGCAACAGCGTCTTGATGCCGTCCACGACCGCTATGACATTTGCGCCAGGCTGGCGGCGGATGTTCAGGATGATCGCGGGCTGGCCATTGGCCCAGGCGCGGAGCTTGGTGTTTTCGGGGCCGTTGACGACAGTGGCGACGTCGGACAGGCGCACCGGGGCGCCATTGCGAAAGGCGATGACGATGTTCCTGTAATCGTCGATGCTGGTCAGCTGATCGTTGGCGCCGATCGTCGACGACAGGTGCGGCCCGTCGAAGCCGCCTTTCGGGCCGTTGACGTTGGAGTTGTTGATGGTGGTGCGCAAATCGTCGATGTTGAGCCCATAGGCTGCGAGCGCCTGCGGGTTGAAGCGGATGCGCATGGCGGGCCGCTCGCCGCCGGTGATCGCGACCTCGCCGACGCCAGAGAGCTGCGCGATTTTCTGTGCAAGGCGCGTCTGGCTTATGTCCTGGAGATCCGTCAAAGCGAGCGTCTTCGAGGTGACGGCGAGCGTCATAATCGGGGCGTCCGCGGGATTGACCTTGGCGTAGATCGGCGGCGCCGGCAGATCGGAAGGGAGCAGACTGTTTGCGGCGTTGATCGCCGCCTGCACCTGCTGTTCGGCGACATCGATATTGAGGTTCAGGCTGAATTGCAGGGTGATGACCGAGGCGCCGGCGGAACTCGCCGAGGTCATCTGGTTCAGGCCCGGCATCTGGCCCAGCTGCCGCTCGAGCGGCGCCGTCACGGCGGAGGTCATCACCTCGGGACTGGCGCCCGGCAGAAAGGTGCGCACCTCGATTGTTGGATAGTCGACTTCGGGCAGCGCCGACAGCGGCAGGAAATTATAGGCGACGCCGCCGGCGAGCAAAATCGCCAGCATCAAAAGCGTCGTCGCGACCGGCCGCAGGATGAACAGCCTGGAGGGATTCATCGACGCGGCTCCGGGGCGCCGCGCCGGCCTGCGTCCGGCGTGGCCCGATCAAACGCCTTGCGGTCAAACATGGCGATCATTGCGGTGGTGCGGCGGGCGGGGTTCCGCTTTGCCCCGCAGGGTCGCGATGTCGTCCGCCGCCTTTGCCCGCGCCGGCGGGTTTGGCGGAGTCGGGTCCGCTGACCGCGCCGCCGTCGCTCGCGGCGATGAAGATCTCGGCGCCGTCGCGCAAATGATCGACGCCATCGACGACGACGCGATCACCCGGCGCAAGTCCCTCGGCAACGGCGACCATGCCGTCGCTTTGCGGCCCGAGCTTCACCTTGCGAACCGACACCTTATTGTCGGGACCGATCAGGTAGACATAGGTTCCAGGCGCGCCGCGCTGAATGGCGGTGAGTGGCGCGACGACGACGCCTTGCAATGATTTTATCAGGAGCCGGGCGTTGACGAACTGGTTGGGAAACAGCTTGTCATCCAGGTTATCGAATGTGGCGCGGACCTTCACGGTGCCGGTCGTCGTGTCGATCTGATTGTCGATGGTCGTGACTTTGCCGACCGCCAGTTGATTGACGTTGGCGCGATCAAAGATCGTGACTTCGAGTGGCGTTCCCGCCTTCAGCTGCGCCAGGATTTCCGGGATATCGTCCTCCGGCACGGTGAAGATCACGGAGATCGGATGCAACTGGGTGAGGACCGCGATTCCGGTATCGCTCGTCTGCACATAATTGCCGGGATCGACGAGGCGCAGGCCAACGCGGCCGTCGATCGGCGAGACGATCCGAGCATAGGCGAGGTTCAACTTCTGGTTATCGATCTGCGCCAGGTCGGTTTTGACGGAGCCTTCATATTGTTTGACCAGAAACGTCTGGTCTTCCGCGGTCTGGCGCGCGATGGAATTCTGCTTCAGCAGGGCGTCGTAGCGCGCCATATTATTCTTCGCCTGATCCAGCAATCCCTGATCGTGGATCAGCTGACCTTCATATTGGCTCTGCGCCAATTGATAGGGCCGGGGATCGATCTGCGCCAGAAAATCGCCTTTCTTGACGGTCTGCCCCTCCGTGAAGGCGACTTCGGTCAACTGGCCATTGATCTGCGTTTTAACGGTCACATTGGCGAGCGGCGTGACAGTGCCGAGCCCCGTCACGATAATTTTGATGTCGCCTGTCGCGATGGTCGCCGCGCCGACCGGCTGAGCCGTCCCGGATTCGGGCGGCCGGCCTGACGGCGGCGCCCGCTCCGCCGTCACGAAACGATAGGTTGCGAAGGCGATGAGAGCGGCGAGCGCGACAAGAATGGCCGTGCGCAGCGGCGATCGCGCCGGTCTCGTTTGAGCCGCGCCGGGATCGGGAGATGGGCGCTTTTCAACGCCGGGGCTACGCTCCTCCCGCAAATAGACGGGATTGCGGGGTTCGTCTGCTTCCGTGCGGGAGCGATCATCCATGGGTCTTGCATTCCAATGACCGGGTTCGCCCGCGCGTTGCGGAGGCGAATCCGGGAAGATCATCGCTCAGGTCGCGTTGCCGCCGGATTTCCGGCGCATGAGCTTTTTGCAATACTGACAAATACCAAAGATCGCGACTCCGATCGATGCTATTTTTCCCCGGAATCAAACACTTTCGTGAAGCAAAATAATGACTTTCGTCGAGCCAACTCTTTGTTGATATTCTGCTCGTCTCAGGTTTGGGCGGCGCCAGTTCTTCCATGTGCTTCCCGGGTCGCGCCGCGACAAAAGCTTTCTACAACCGTGGCGTCAGCGGATTGGCGCCCTCGAGCGCCGCGCTGCTCGGCAACTGGCTCGTGTCCCAGCCGCCGCCGATGTCCTGGATGAGCGCGACCGCGGCGAGGAAGCGGTCCTGCCTGATCGTCAGCGCCGACTCCTGATTGCTGAGGAGCTGCGCCTGCCCGACGACCACCGCGGTGAAGGCGATGGTGCCGGCGGCGTATTGATTGAGCAGAACGTCAACCTCCTCCTGCGCCGCCATGACGGCCTGGGCCTGAACCTTGGCTTGCTGCGCCAGAATGCGCAGCGCCGCAAGCTGGTCCTCGACCCCCTGAAACGCGGACAGCACAGTCTGCCGGTAGCTGGCGACGCTCTGATCGTAGGTCGCCCGCGCCGCATCGACCGTGGCGCTGTTCAGGCCGCCGTCGAAAATGGTCTGCGCCCCGGTTACGCCGACGTTCCAGACTTCATTGGCGAGCGAGACGGCGAGCGAACCGCGCCCGGCGAAGCCGAAGAGACCGGAGAGGCCGATGTTTGGATAATAAGCCGCGACGGCGACGCCGATCAGGGCGTTCTCCTGCTGCATCGCCCGTTCCGCCGCCGCGATGTCGGGACGCCGCTCGAGCAGGGTCGAGGGCAGGCTGACTGGAATTGACGGCAGGACGTATTTGAACGCGACGGGCGTGATCGTCAGTTCGGCCGGCGGTTCGCCGATCAGCACGGCGATCGCATGTTCGTATTGCGCGCGGCTGACGCCCGTGTTGATCGCCTGCGCCTGCGTGTTCAGGAGTTGCGCTTCCGCGGTGGCGACGTCCGCCTTCGAGACCGTGCCCGCCGCATATTGGTGCTGCGTGATCGTGAGCGTTCGCTGGTACTCTTTTGCTGTTTGGTCGAGGAGGTCCTTCAGGGCGTCGACAGCGCGCAGATTGAAATAGGCCGTGGCCAGCGTCGCCTGAGCCGAGAGCGTCGCATTGGCGATGTCGGCCGCCGAAAGTTGTGCGCCGGAAACATCGCTCTCGATCGAGCGGCGAACCTTGCCCCAGATGTCTGGAGTCCATGCCGCATCGGCGTTCGCCTTGAATGTGTCCAGCGTGCTCGCTGTGCCGGTCGACGCTCCGGAGGATTTTGCGCCTGAATGCGCGCCGCTATTGCTGTAGTTCCCGGTGACGGTCGGAAACAGGCCGGACTGCGCTTCCTTAAGCAACGCCTGCGCCGAGCGGTAGGCGGCCTCGGCCTGGGCGATCGTCTGGTTGGAAATGACGACGCGGCTTTCAAGGGAATCGAGTTTGGGATCCTTGAATGCGCGCCACCAGGCGCCGCGGTCGATGGCGTCCATCGGAGTCGCCTGCTTCCAGCCCTTAAGCTCCTTGTATCTGACGGGTTCGGGAGCCGGCGGCCTCATATAGTCGGGGCCGACCGTGCAAGCCGAGAGCGCCACGGCGAATCCCAGGCCGAGAAGCGGCGCGGGAAAGGAATGGCGGGTTTTCAATCGGCGCTCGCTCATGGGTCAAAAATAACTAATCCGCGCAGCCGGCGCCCGGCTGTCGCCGATTATCGTGATCCGCGCGCAAGGCCCCGACGCGCCCCCGCGAGCGCTGACAGGCGGTAAATTTCGATGGAAGCCAAACGCCGCTGCGTCGATAGCAATTGACCGTGGCGCGAACAAGGCTTCAGCGGAACGCGAAAACGTGATCGTAGCCGCGTGTGCGATCACGGCGCCCACCTATCGGAAGGCAAGACGAGCCTGGCGGGGAGCGCTTGCCGCTCGCCGCCACCACACCGTGCTTTTGAATTGATATTCTGCGGATCTAGCGGATCTATATGTCGTTTGCGCCGATGCCCGCCGCATCGTCTTCCACCCGTCGGGGCAGGCTGCCATGTTTGGCGAGATAGCGCGCGGCGCGCTCGGCCGCCACGGGATCCGCGAAGCTCTGGCCCTCCATCGCTTCGAAGGGACGCGAAGCCGCGAAGAAATTGAAGCAGAGATCGCGGCCATCGCGGGCGACGATGCCGGCGGTGCGGCCACTGACCTGAATGACATATGCGTCAGGCATGAGTTTTCCTCTGCGCCCTCCGGAATCGAGAGCATGGCGTCAACATACAAAATATATAGTTTTAATTCAGAATGTCTCTCTTATTCGGATGGTTCGACGCAAAAGACATTCCATTTTCAGCTGGTCTGGCGTTCAATTTATCGCAGTCGGCGCGCGCACCCGTATCAATGCGACGGTCAGGACGCCGACCGGCCTCAAGGCGTCAAACCCCATGCCGGCCTCATACGCCCGCTATTTGATATGCAGGTGAATGTGCGCGAAGCTTGTGGCGCTTCTTTGAAGAATGTCGCGCGAATTTGACGGGCCGCGATGAGCGCGCTCAAATGTTCCGATTGGAGGCCGGTCGCGCCAATGGTCGGAGGCTGCGCGCGGATTCTCAGACCCGCCGCAGGCGTCGCGGCGGCCGCCGCATTCGCAGGGGCCGTCAGCCGAACGCGCTGGCTCAGTCGAAAAGGCTGGAGACGCTTTCTTCTTTGGCGATGCGCGCAATGGCTTCGCCGATCAGCGGCGCGATCGAAACGACGCGAATGTTCTTCGAGACGCGAATGGCTTCCGTCGACTGGATCGTGTCGGTCAGAACCAGTTCTTTCAGATTGGAGGCGGCGATTCGCGCCGCGGCGCCGCCCGAGAGCACGCCATGGGTGATATAGGCGTAGACCTCCCGCGCGCCGCGCGCGCGCAGCGCATCTGCGGCATTGCACAGCGTCCCGCCAGAATCGACGATGTCGTCGATCAATATGCAGATTTTTCCATCAACTTCACCAATGATATTCATGACTTCCGATTCGCCGGCGCGCTCGCGGCGCTTGTCGACGATGGCGAGCGGCGCATCGATTCGTTTGGCGAGCGCCCGGGCCCGTACGACGCCGCCGACGTCGGGCGACACCACCATCACGTTATCGAGCTCCAGCCGGGACTGGATGTCGCGGACGAGGACGGGAGCCGCAAAGAGATTATCCGTTGGAATATCGAAGAAGCCCTGAATCTGGCCCGCGTGGAGGTCGACGGTGAGCACGCGGTCGGCGCCCGCCCTTGTGATCAGATTGGCGACGAGCTTCGCTGAAATCGGCGTGCGAGGACCGGGCTTGCGATCCTGTCTCGCATAACCGAAATAAGGAATGACTGCGGTGATCCGCCGCGCCGACGCGCGCCGAAGCGCGTCGGTCATGATCAGCACTTCCATCAGATGATCATTCGTCGGATAGGAGGTCGACTGGACGATGAAGGTGTCCTGTCCGCGGACGTTCTCCTGGATCTCGACGAAAATTTCCATGTCGGCGAAGCGGCGGACCTGGCATTTGGTGAGCGGCAGGCCGAGATAGGCCGCAATGGCCTCGGTAAGAGGCCGATTGGAGTTGCCCGCCAATATCTTCATTTTACCAAAGTCCTGCTCGCCGTCGCCGATGGTCACAGTCTTAAACCGGACAGCCTTGGCGTAGCAATCAAATCCGCCGCGAATTTGTCGCTGCGCCGCGTATGTCAAAACGCGACGCGGCTTGCAGTCCCCCTCGCTGTCTGAGCTTGCGCGGCGAAACGACGCTAGATCACGACGACTTTGGATCGAATCGATCAAAAGTCATAAACGTGATCAGATTCCAACAGTTTAGAGTGGGATGCGGGCGAAAAAGTGCTTACACTTTTTCTCATCCCGCTCTCGCGCGGCAAGCTATTTCACCCGGCTCCAGGTCTCCGATCCGCACACGCCGCCATTGGCGCCGCAGCCCTTGATCTGGAGCGAGGCGGCGCTCTCCTCGGTCACGGTTGCGTTATAGAGCAATCCGTCCTCGGCGTTATAGGTCGTGCCGGTCCAGACCTTGGCGCCCCTTGGCTGCAGGTTGATCAGGACTTCGATGCCGAGCACCGAACGCCCGCGCTTGGCTGGATCGGGATTGCGCACGTCTTTTCCAGGCGCGCCGCGCACCGTCGCGACATAGCCGCAAAGTCCGCTCCCGCATTGCTTGATGCGCACCGTCGCGCCGTCGGCGGTCCGCCATTCGCCGACCGGATCGGCGCTGGCTCCGCCAATGAAAAGCGCGATAAACGCTAACGCCGTCAGGATGATGCGCTTCATAGTTCCTCCAGATTGATGTGTGGCTAAGTCTCTAGTCAACAAGCTTTGGATTAACAAGTCCGGGGCGGCGGGCGCTCGATTGAAATCGCGCGCGGCGCGGCGATGATAGCGCCGGAACGTTTGATGTCGAGAGTCCTATGCGCCGCAGCGGTCGCGGCGAAGCCATGTCATCGCTAATGAAGCGCTGCGACGCTGAGACCGCTCACGAAAGCTGATCGCCGCGCCATCGCTCCGGACATTGTCGTTCCGGGCGCGGCTTCCTGTTCGGATGGGGCGGCGCGGGCGGCCATTTGACGTGCCGAGGCTCGGATCGCCGGCTCCGCGCCGGAGGCGGCTCCGCTTCCCGCTTCCGCAACGGCGAGCGCCTCTGGCGTCGTGGTCAGGAAGGCGGCGAGATCGTCGGCGCTTCGCGCGGCCAGGGCGTTTATCGCAGCCGCGTTGAAACCCGACCAGGGGTCGGCGCCATCGCTTTTGACCAAGATGTCGTCTTCCAGTCTCTGCGCGCGTTTCTTGCTGGCGTCGAAGACGTCATAGACCGCCGCGACGGTCGTTCCGGTCGCGGTGGGGTAGGTCGACACATAGCCGCGGATGAGATAGGCCGCTTTTGCGGGATCGGCCAGTGCGATATTCCGTTCGCCGGCCTGCGCGGCGAAAGCGTCTTTCATTTGATTTTCCAGCGGCCCCGGAACGCCGCTGAGACTGGCGAGGGCAACGCGGACGCCGTTGGGGCTGACGCCGGTCGCGCGCGCAGCCAATCGGGCGTGAGGCTCGGGCGTTTCGGCGCCCGACAAGGCGCCCGTTTCGACGCAGCCGCCAAGGGCGCCTGCGCAAAGCATCCCGAATGCGGCGAAGGCCATTTGCGGACAGGATGCGCGGCGGCGCGCGGAAACGGATTGGTCCATTTTGTCTCGCCTCCATTCGCCGCGCGGCTTTCGCGCCGAACGACCGCCTCAGCGGTTCTTCGGAAGGTGGCCCGTGCGCCTTCACCCGGAGTTAACAAGGTGATCATCTGTTTGGCGTAAATACGGCGCAGACCCACCCGAATGAAACTAAATCTTAACCAACAGGCAAAGAATTCCGTCGCCGACGCGAGCCGGAGCTGGCTACTCGTGGAGCCAACAGGAGAGGCGACGGGATCGATTTCGGCTCCCCCGAGGCCACGCGCCGAAGTGCGCCGCTGGCGTGAAACGCGATCGGGATCGGGAGATCGGGAGTCTTCGCCGCGGGGGTCAAGGCCGCGGTTCGGCGTTCGCGGCGAAGCTACGCAAGCGCAGGATTGGGTCGTGTCGACCGCGCTGCAGCAATAAATTTGCACTTGCAATAAATGATGCGGTGCGGTAGATAACCACTATCGCGTCGAAATTCTAAAGTTGGATTGTATTTCAACGGATTCCATGCAGCCGAGTTACGATTTGGTGGTTATTTAGCCTATCTCGGATGCAGCGATCGGGACGGAGCAGGGCTCTGCGGAGAATCCCAGATCGTGTTGGGGCTCTCGTAAAAGGAGAGAAGGTTTCGGGACGCCGTTGCGATAAAATAGCCGATTTGAAGACTGGCCATTATCAGGGCGGTTTCCACGAGGGAATACGTCAGCGACTCGTAGCCGAGGGTCGACCCTGCGAACGCCAGCACAAAGGCGAAGCAGCACGCCGGAATGAGTACAAACACTTTGAAAAAACGCCCGAGGACCAGCCCAAAAAGGGCTGTTCCGACTAACAGCATGGCCATTTCGATGCCTCCCAGATTTTTCTTGTTTTATTGTCTCATTCTTGCCTGAAACGTTTTCCGTTCAGTGCGTCTACGCCCTTTAAAATCAAAGGGTTATCTGCCGGCGCAATCGTCGAGCGACTGAATCGCCTGCGTCAGGCCCGCCAAATCCACAACGCCGCTCATCTCCGCGCCGCCTTCGGAAATTCCGATCCTCAACTCCCGGGCGCCTCTCCAAGGGCCGCTTATCAGATCCAGACCGTCCGCGGGAATGCGTAAGCCCGCGCCTGTCGGTAGAGGCTTTCCTTCAAAATAAAGCTCTTGATCGTCAGCGCGCAAGGTTATTTTTGGTCGGGCCTGTGGAGAAAAAGGCTCCACCACGACAATGACGGGCTCGACGCCCTGCTTGGTGCATCGCAGCATCAAGCCCGCCAGGCGCGGATCTGACTTTAAAACATCCGCGACGCGCAGAATTGCCGTTGTTTCCGTGACGCCATCGGCGGCTTTTGTGTGCACAATGCGCCAGGCGTCAAATGGAGATGCTAAGTATTGCGCATTGCCATGCCGTGAGTTCTTGTCCGGTGCGCTGAAATTCTGTTGGTCTTGACCAGCTTTGCTTTGAATCAAGCAAAACATAGGGACAAGCGCCCCTGCAACCGCAGCCAGCGCCCGACTGCCACGTCGCTGTGGACGCGCGGTTAATGCTTCTCTTCCGGCGGTCGATTTTCCGGTCACTGTATCATTGTGGCCACAGGATCGGGCCGCTTGAGCCGGCGTGACGTCACGCCGACTCGCCCGCTTGCTCACAATCCGTCGAAGAGGGCGGTCGAGAGGTAGCGCTCCGCGAAGGAGGGGATGATGATGACGATATTCTTGCCTTCGCTCTCGGGCCGCGATGCGATTTCAATGGCCGCGGCCACGGCGGCTCCTGATGAAATGCCGACCGGAAGCCCCTCGATGCGGGCGAGAAGCCGCGCCGTGTCGAAAGCGGTCTGATTTCCGACCGTCACCACTTCGTCGATGATGGAGCGATCGAGGATCGACGGGACAAAGCCGGCGCCTATGCCCTGAATCTTGTGCGGGCCGGGCGCGCCGCCGGACAAGACCGGCGAATCCTCGGGCTCGACCGCGACGATTTTCAGCGTGGGCCGCCGTGGCTTCAGGGTCTGGCCGACGCCAGTGATCGTGCCGCCCGTGCCGACGCCGGCGACGAACACATCGACGAGACCGTTCGTGTCGTTCCAGATTTCCTCCGCCGTCGTCAGCTTGTGAATCTCGACATTGGCGGGATTGTCGAACTGCCGCGGGATCACAGAGTTGGGCGTCGCTTCGGAAAGCTCCTGCGCCTTGGCGATGGCGCCTTTCATGCCCTGCGCCGCGGGCGTGAGGACGAGTTCCGCCCCGAGCAGCGCCAGCATCTTGCGGCGCTCGATCGACATCGATTCCGGCATGACGAGGATGAGGCGGTAGCCGCGGGCCGCGGCAACGAAGGCGAGCGCGATGCCGGTGTTGCCGGAGGTCGGCTCGATCAGGGTCGTCTTGCCGGGCGTGATCTTGCCTTCGGCTTCGAGCGTCGAAATCATATGCTCGCCGATGCGATCCTTGACGCTGGCCAGCGGATTGAAGAACTCGAGCTTGGCGAGCAGATTGGCCTTGAGGCCTCTGGCCTTCTCGATCTTGCGCAGGCGAACCAGCGGCGTATTGCCGATCGTGTCGGTCACCGAGTTGTAAATGCGGCCGCGTCCCGGGGTTTGGTCCGGAGCCGAGGCCTTAGTCTGCCGTGCTGCTGTTTGCGGCATAAAATTGCTCCATCATTCGATCTGAGGGCCCTCGGGAAGGCGTAATCTTTTTAGAGGCGCGCCAAGCGAAGCGCAAGATCAGCCGTCATCGAGAATGAACGCTGCGGCGGGAGACGAGTACGGCGGTCTTCGCCGCCAGATCCCTCGCCGATGAGGTGAATGCTTGTCAGCCGGCCGCCGGCGCCCGCGCGGTTCGCGGAGGCCGGAAGGGCGATGCCTGACGGCTTCAGCCTTGCGGCTGCGGAACGATTCGCAAATAGGGGCGCAGCGCGGTCCAGCCTTTCGGGTATTTCTTCTTCGCGTCCTCGTCCGAGATCGAGGGAACGATGATCACGTCTTCGCCGGATTTCCAGTTGACCGGCGTCGCCACCTGATGCTTCGACGTCAGTTGCAACGAATCGATCACGCGCAGCACTTCGTCGAAGTTGCGTCCGGTGCTCGCCGGATAGGTGAGGCTCAGTTTGATCTTCTTGTCCGGACCGATGATGAAGACCGAGCGGACCGTCAGCGTGTCGCTCGCGTTCGGATGGATCATGCCATAGAGGCTGGCGACCTTGCGGTCCGTGTCGGCGATCAGGGGAAAGTTCAGGGCGTGGCCCTGCGTTTCCTTGATGTCATCATCCCATTTCGCATGGCTCGCCAGCTCATCGACGCTGAGGCCGATCACCTTCACGTTGCGTTTGTCGAATTCCGGCTTCAGTTTGGCGGTGTAACCGAGTTCCGTGGTGCAGACGGGCGTGAAATTCTTCGGGTGCGAAAACAGGACGACCCAGGAATCGCCTGCCCATTCATGGAATTTGATGCGGCCTTCGGTGGTGTCGGCTTCGAAGTCCGGCGCGATATCGCCAAGTTGCAGGGCCATTTCCCATATCTCCCACTGGTTGCGCAATCGCCCGATCGCGGCGCTTTTGCGCAGCGCGATCGAGCGTGCCTGAAGCGGCAAACTATAAAGTCCAGAGTTTCTGTCAACTATCAAAAAGCCGAAGCGGGGCCACTGGCTTTTTTGAGCGTCGACGCCGCCTTTTCAGGCCGCGCGGGCGAGGCCCGTCGCAGCGGCGAGCGCCTGGTCGAGGTCGGCGATGATGTCGTCGATATGCTCGATGCCGACAGAAAGGCGCACATAACCGGGCGTCACCCCTGTCGCCAGCTGGTCTTCGCCCGAAAGCTGCGAATGGGTTGTCGTCGCGGGATGAATCGCGAGGCTGCGCGAGTCGCCGATATTGGCGACGTGATAGAACAACCCGAGCGAGTCGATGAATTTGCGCCCGGCGTCGGCGTCGTCGAGTTCGAAGCCGACGAGGCCGCCATAGCCGCCGGCGAGATAGCGATCCGCCCGCTGGCGCTCGACGCCTGTCTGCAGCGAGGGATAGATGACCTTGCGCACGCCATTGTGGCGCAGGAGATGGTTGGCGACCGCCTCGGCGTTGCGGACCTGGCGCTCGATGCGCAACGCCAATGATTCAATCCCCTGCAAAATCAGGAAGGCGTTGAATGGCGAGAGCGCGGCGCCGATGTCGCGCAGAAGCGTCGTGCGCGCCTTGATGATGTAGGCGATCGGCCCAAGGGGCTTCACAGCTTCGGTCCAGACCGCGCCATGGTAGCTCGGGTCCGGCGTATTCAAGGCGGGCTGGCGCTCCTTATGCGCCTCCCAGTCGAAATTGCCGCCGTCGACGATCAGGCCGCCGATCGAATTGCCGTGGCCGCCGAGATATTTGGTGGCCGAATAGACGACGATCGCCGCGCCATGCTCCAGCGGGCGGGATAGAATGGGCGAAGCCGTATTGTCGACGATGAGCGGAATGCCGAGCGGGCGCCCGATGGCGGCGACTTCGGCGATTGGCAGAACTGTGAGCTTCGGATTTGGCAGCGTCTCGGCGTAATAGGCCCTCGTGCGCGCATCGGTGGCGCGCCGGAACGCTTCCGGGTCGTTTGGATCGACGAATCTTCACTTCGACGCCCTGGTCCCTCAGCGTATTGGCGAAGAGGTTCCACGTGCCGCCATAAAGATCTGTGCCGCTGACGATATTGTCGCCCGCCCGGGCGAGGTTTTGCACGGCGAAGGCCGAGGCCGCCTGACCCGACGCCAGCGCCAGAGCGGCGACGCCGCCTTCCAGCGCCGCGACGCGCTTCTCGAGCACGTCCGTGGTCGGATTGCCGATCCGCGTATAGATGTTGCCAAGCTCCCTCAGGGCGAAGAGGTCAGCGGCGTGCTGCGTGTCGGCGAACTGGTAGGAGGTGGTCTGATAGATCGGCACCGCGACGGCGCCGGTCGCGGGATCCGCGCGCCAGCCGGCGTGCAGGCCAATGGTCTCTGGATGCCTGGAATTGGTCGTCATCAAAACCTCCCGAATCGGTGCAACATGAGCGGCGACGGAACGTCGCCCGACTAGATGGAACGGGCGAAGGAATCACAGGCGAGCCAGCCCGGCGTCCGGTTCGCGCTGTCGGCGGCTTCAGCGTCGGCGGCGGTTCCAACCGGACGCGCCGGAACGCCCGCGACCGTGGCGTTGGGCGCCACCGGATGCAGGACGAGCGACCCCGCGGCGATGCGCGCGCCGGAACCGATCTCGATATTGCCCAGAATCCTGGCGCCGGCGCCGATCATCGCGCCACGCCTGATTTTTGGGTGGCGATCCGCGCCCTCCCTGCCGGCGCCGCCGAGCGTGACATTTTGCAGAATGGACACGTCGTCATCGATGACCGCCGTCGAACCAACGACAAAGCCGGTCGCGCGCTTGAGGAAAATGCCCGCGCCGAGGCGCGCCGCCGGATCGATGTCCGTCTGAAACAGATCGGATGAGCGGCTCCGCAGGTAGCGCGCGAAGTCCCGCCGCCCGCCGCGCCACAGCCAATGCGCCAGCCGATGCGTCTGAAGGGCGTGGAAGCCGTTGAAATAGAGAAAAGCCTCGAGCAGGCGCCCGCAGGCGAGGTTGCATTCCAAAGCGGCGAGCAGGTCGCGCCGGAAGGCGGCCGCGATGGCCGGATCGTCGGCGATCGCCTGCGCGAAGGCGTCGCTGATCGGAGCGGCCGGAACCGATTCATTGCCGAGCCGGGCGGCGACGCGATGAATCACGGCGTCTTCGAAGGTCGAGCGGTTGAGGATCGAATTGACGAGCAGAGGCGCGAGAGCGCGTTCCGAGCCGACGGCTTTCTCCGCTTCAAGGCGCAGTCGGGCCCAAAGCACGACTGCCGATCCGGACTCCGCCGCGACTGCCAGCGACGGCTCCGATTTGGGCGCCAGCGTCATTCGCCCGGTGATGCGTCGGTTCATCTGCCTCTCGTCCGGCCTTCGACGCGCCTCGGGGCGCCTCATTCGAATGGCTTGGGTTCCAGCGCGGCGGCGTTCTCGCCACGGCGCTCGTTCGAGCCGGCTTAATAGTTATCTTAGTCCATAAAAATTGTGAAGAGATTTTTTTCCATCAAGGCCGCCGGCCGTCCGCCGCGCCATCGACGCGATTACGCTCGCCGCGAAAATGCCAGCGGAACAAATGGAGCGATCCGTAGCTAGCCAAAAATGAAGACGGCTATTTCTTTTTTCCGGTGGTGCCGGCCTTCAAGAGCCCCGTCGCAGCCGCAGCCTCTTTCGGCTTTTCCTTCTTGGGCTTTTTGGCTTCGCGATTGCTGCGAACTTGACCTTTCGCCATCGCTATTCTCCCTTTGGCCCGAGCATCCTCGCGCGACCGGCCGCGCGGCTCCGGACGCCAATTTAATGCGCCCGCCATCGGCGCTTGTCCAGTGCCGCAACGCACCGCGCCACGCGTTGTTTCATGTGAGGAGAATGTTAACGGGACGGGGGCAGCATCTCGAAACCTGGCGGCCGGGCAGGGGTCTCGTTTCGGCGCCGGCTCGCCTGCAACCCAATGCTGCGGCCATGCTTCTCGAAATTGTGACGGTCACGCCGGCCTATTTCTGTGTAGCGTCGCTATTTCGCACTTGCGAGATGAGGAAAAACCAGCCATATACCATCCAGTGGGATGGAGATGTAGATGAACGCCGAGATTCACCGCTTGCGCGACCGAGCGTGCGAGAGCGAAAAAATCACCATAAATCTCGGCTATGTCGACCTCGGCCACATCGACCTTTTGGTGCGCGAGGGCTTTTACTCCAATCGCACCGACATGATCAGGACAGCGATCCGCAATCAGCTTGGACGCCATGCGGAGGCTGTGCAGCAAACCATCGTGCGGCAGACCCTCGAAATCGGGCTGCGGCACTTCAGCCGGGCGGACCTCGAGAAGGTCCAGGCGGCGGGAGAAAAACTGAGCATAAGGGTCATCGGCCTCGCCATTATAGCCGATGACGTACCCTGCGATCTCGCCTGCGCGACGATCGAGGCGATCACCGTCCTCGGGACTCTTCAGGCGAGTAAATCGGTCAAGACAGCGCTTGCTGATCGCATTCGCTGACCACTTTTTCGTCTTCATTTCTTTAAGGCGAAGCAGCTCAAAATGGTCTTGGCCGGACTTCAAAAAAGGATCGAAAAAATGAAAACCATTCTTGGCGGCGCCATGCGCAAGGCCGCGGCGCTGACGTCGCGTCAAAACCTCGCCGAAGCGACCAGGGTTATTCAGCACGCTCTCTCCGGCGGCGCCCGCGAGCCTCGCGCCGAAGCGACCCCCGCGAATGCGCCGCCAAAGTTGAAGCTCCAGGTGCTGAAACCAGAGGCGCCGAAACCGGAGGCGCTGAAGCCCCAGGCGCCAAAGCCAGAAGCGTCGAAGCCGGCGGCGCCGTGGAGCGGTGTGGCGCCGTCCTCAGCTCTGACGCAGCCGAAGCCGATGGCCCATTCCGCCGCTTTTCTGGAAGTCATGCAGGATGCCGTGCAGGGCGCTGTCAAGGAAGGCGTCCGCAAGGCCCCGCCCCTTGGCGAGGTGCTGCAACTGCTGCAGAAGGGATTGGCGCCGGTCCACACGCCTGGCTTCGCCCCGATTATTCGCCCCGCGCCGGAAGTCGCGACGCCGCCCGGCGCGCAGTTTCTGTCGATGACCCATGCCGGCGCCGCCGGTTCACGCGACTATATGCTCTATGTGCCAAGCGATGCGAACAGCCGCGCGAAGGCCCGCGGGTTGCCGTTGATCGTGATGCTGCACGGCTGCTCGCAAAATCCGCAAGATTTCGCCCTCGGCACCGGCATGAACGAGCTTGCAGAGAAACGCGGCTGTCTCGTCGTCTATCCGAAGCAGCCGACGAGCGCGAATAATATGGCTTGCTGGAACTGGTTCAGCCCGAAGGATCAGGCGCGCGATTCGGGCGAGGCCGGCATCATCGCCGGAATCGTCCGCGAGATCATTTCGCGGTACGCCGTAGACCCAAATCGCGTCTTCGTCGCCGGTCTTTCGGCCGGCGGAGCGATGGCGGCGAATCTCGCGGCGAGCTATCCCGATCTTTTCGCCGCGGCCGGAATTCACTCAGGGCTGCCTTACGGAGCGGCGAGTGACGTTGGATCGGCGTTCGCCGCCATGCGCAAGGGCGCCAGCAAGGACTCACTCCTCGCCGTCGACGCCAGCGTGCGGACAATCGTCTTTCACGGCGAGGCGGACCGGACCGTGCATCCCCTCAATGCCGAATTGATCGTCGCCGCCGCCCGCGCGAGCCTGCCCGCCGCGACGGAAGAGATCACGGAGGGCCGCACGGCCGGCGGCGTCGCCTACAAGCGCACGGTCATCGCCGGCAAGCGCGGCGCGCCGCATGTCGAACATTGGAGCCTTGAAGGCGTTGGCCACGCCTGGTCCGGTGGCGATCCCGAAGGATCCTACACCAATCCGCACGGTCCCGACGCCTCGCGTGAAATGATGCGGTTCTTCCTCGACTGATCGGACGCGGCAGGGCCAAAACGCGGACGCAGCTTCAAGAAAGCTGCGTCCGCTTTGCGTCGCTCTACTGCCCTTTTTGCGGAACCAGGGCTTCGAGAGCTTCGTCGAGGCCATGACGCGGCACCTTCAGGGACAGATCCTCGCCGGCGGCGTTCTTGATCGTCAGGCGGCCTTCCGCCTTCAAATTGCGGAAAGCCTGCAACTGCTCCGCCGTCAGAACGGCGTCGGCGAGGCAGGCGCTGTTGAGGCATGACCTGAAACCCAGGATCACGCCGCTTTTCTCAGCGTCGGCGGCGACCTCGACGCCGGGCTCGATCTTCAGATTGGCCTGCATGATGGCGACGAGGCGCACCGTCTGGCTCTTCGGATCGCGCACGAAAGCGAGTTTCGCGACAGGCGGCAACTGGGCCTCCGGCTGAAGCGTCGCATCGACTTCGCAGGTTTCCTCGGTCGCGCCCGGAAGCGTTGCGCAAACGAGCACCCAATAGTCGAAGACCTTCCTTTTGGGCGCTGGCGCGGCGGGGACGGCCTGCGCCGCCGGGGCGCTGGGCGCGGCTTGCGGCGCTGGCGTTTGGGCCTGTCCGGCGGCCGACCAAATGAGCGAGAAAAGGAGAGAAGCTGTCAGGCTGCGGCGCATTGCTTTTTGATCCGGAAAGAATTTGCAGGATTGCTTGGACTAGACAGGTGCGCCCCGGACGGGAGTGGGCCGCGAGCGCGAGAGACGCCTTAAAGCATGATCCGTCTCTGGAAGTCTGCATTTTTTTGCGAGCGGCAATTGGCGAGGCTTCAGTCGTCTTTCGGGCGCCGGCCAAAGTCTGGCGCGGCGGTTTCCTGCCCCTGATCGATGATGCTGCGCCGGATCGCCCGCGTGCGCGTGAAGAGCTTCTCCAGCCCTTCGCCATCCTGACGCCGGATCATGCGCTGCAAGGCGGTGAGATCCTCGCTGAACCGACCGAGCATTTCCAGCACGGCGTCCTTGTTGTTGAGGAAAATGTCGCGCCACATGATCGGATCGGAGGCGGCGATCCGGGTGAAGTCGCGAAAGCCGCCGGCGGAGAATTTGATGACTTCCGATTGCGTCACTTCCTCCAGATCGGCCGCGGTGCCGACGATATTATAGGCGATGAGATGCGGCACATGGCTCGTGATGGCGAGAACGAGGTCATGATGGGCGGGGGCCATGGATCTCGACATTGGCGCCCGTATTTTTCCAGAACGCCGTCAGCAGCGCCACGGCTTTGGGATCGGCGCCTTCCGGCGGCGTCAGAATCGTCCAGCGGTTGAGGAAGAGCGATGCGAAGCCGGCGTCCGGCCCCGATTGCTCCGTGCCCGCGACGGGATGCGCAGGGATGAAATGCACGGAAGCCGGCAGATGCGGCGCGACGGCCGAGAGGATCGAGCTTTTGACCGATCCGACATCCGAGACGATCGCGCCGGCCTTGAGATGGGGGCCGATCTCGCGCGCGATTTCGCCCATCGCGCCGACCGGCGCGCAGAGAATGACGAGATCGGCGCCGGCGACTGCGGCGGCGGCCGAGTCTGCGACGTCATCGGCAATGGCGAGTTCCCGCAGCCGCCCGCGCACCGTATCGGATGACGTCATAAAGGGCGATCTCGCGGGCCAGTCCCTTGCGGCGAATGACCCGCGCCAGCGACGAGCCGATGAGGCCGACGCCGATGATCGTCGCGCGTTCGAACAAAGGCGCGGCGATCGGAGCCCCAAGCTGATCAGGCACGATCGTCAGCCATCCGCTTTGCGGGAGGCGATGAAATCGCTGAGCGCCGCGACGACGAGCCGGTTCGCGTCTTCGGCGCCGACGGTGAGGCGCAGGCATTTCGGCAGGCCATAGGCGCCGACCGCGCGCAGAATGAGGCCGCGTCCGGTCAGGAAGGCGTCGGCCGCCGCCGCCTCGGCCGGGTCGGCGAAATGCAGCAGCAGGAAATTGCCGGCGCTTGGCGTCGCCTTGATCCCGAGCGCGGCGAACTCGCCGGCCAGCCAGTCGCGCCACGCATCATTATGAGCGATGGAGCGCTCGACATGCGCGGCGTCCTCAATCGCGGCGATCCCCGCCGCGATGGCCGGACCATTGGTGTTGAATGGCGGCCGGATGCGGTTCAGCGCGTCGCAGACCGCGGCCGGGGCGTAGCACCAGCCAAGCCTCAGCGCGGCGAGGCCGTAGATTTTCGAGAAGGTGCGCGTCATCACGACATTTTCCCGCGCCGAGACGAGCGCCTCGCCAGCGGCGTAATCGGCCTGCGTCGCATATTCGGCATAGGCGGCGTCGATGACGAGAAGGACGTCGCGCGGCAGGCTGTCGGCCAGCCGCTCGACTTCGGCGACGGGCAGATAGGTGCCGGTCGGATTGTTCGGATTGGCGAAGAACACCACTTTCGTGTGCGGGCCGACCTTGGCCAGAATGGCGTCGACATCGGCGGTGATGTTGGTCTCCGGCGCGATGACCGGCGTCCCGCCCGCGGCGAGGATGGCGATTTTATAGACGAGAAAGCCGTGCTCGGTGAAAACGCCCTCGTCGCCCGCGCCGATATAGGCCGAGGCGAGAAGGTGAATGATTTCATCGGAGCCCGCGCCGCAGACGATGCGGGCCGGATCGAGGCCGAATTTCTTGCCGATCGCGGCGCGCAGCGCGGACGCCGTGCCTTCGGGATAGGCGGAAAGATGACCGGCGGCGGCGGCGAACGCCTCGATCGCGCGTGGGGACGGCCCGAGCGGCGTCTCGTTCGAGGACAGCTTGTGGATCTTGGCGACGCCCGGCGCCGAGCTTTTGCCCGGAACATAGGGGTCGATATTGAAAACGCCGGCGAGCGCGCGGGGCGGCGTCGCGCCGTCTGTCTTGGTCATGAAAGCGAACTCCGAAACAAACTCCAAAGCAAACTCATTGCGCCGCCTCGACGGAGGCTGCCGACGAGGGCGATTGGCCCCGCTGCGCGTCCGAGGCCTCGAAACGCGCCGCATGGCCGCCGATTTCAGCGAGCCGGGGCGCGATGGCGCCGGCCGCCTCCAGCGCTTCGCGCAATTGCTCCGGCGCGAGCGCGCCGTCAACTGCGACGAGGAGCGAAGGCTCCGCGCCGTCCAGGGCGGCGCCGATGATGTCGGCGTCGAGGCCCGCGAGATGCGAAGGCGCGCTCTCCTTCCAGCCGTCGAAGCGGACGGCGTAGAGACAGACATCGCGCACGGCGGCCTCGGCCAGCGGCTGCGCGACGACGAAGAGCGGCATGCCGGCCGGATGATCCGGCCGCTCGACGAAAGGCAGCCGCGCGATGATTTTGGGCGCCGCGGGTTCTTCGAGACGGCGCCACCAGGGGCCGGCATCCGCTTCAACCCGGATGAGGCCGAGGTCTCCTGTTGAGCCCGCCACCGCTTCGATCACGCTGGCGGCGCCCGTCGTGCGGGACATAGGGCACTGTGAAGCCGAAATGGAAGCGGCAGCAATCGCGCATGGCGCCGTCGCCGCCGGAAATATCGGCGTGGACGCTATAGGGCGACTGCACAAACGTGAAAGTCGAGATGATGATGCGCCAGATGCTCTCCACCGTATCGAGCGGCAGCAGGCCCCGATGGCGGGCGACGAGGCCGCGCATCATGTCGGCCTCGCGCCCCGGCCGGAAGGCCGAGCCGCCGCCCTGCCGCTGCTTGGCTTCGATCAGGCGGTGAATGATCTCGCCGCGCTTGATCAAGAGCTGGTGCAGCTCGGAATCGATGCAATCGATCTCAACTCGAAGGTCGGCCAGCGTTTCCAGGCGGGCAGGGTGGGTCATGGTCAGGGCTCAAGGGGGCGAAGCACGTTGTCTTAGCGCATTTTTCGCGGGATGTTCAAACGGGGTCTGGAAGCCGAGCCCAATCGTAGCTATGGGTCGGGATGGTCACGATTTCCTCTCACGCAGAAATCAATTCGGTTTACTGGATCACGTCTTTGGAGCCCGATAAACAGGGAACGACAAGACGCATTCACGAAGATTTAGCGCCCTTTTTTCAATCCAGTTCTGTGTTCTTCAAGACATTTCAGCCGCAAAGCGCCATCGAGCTAAATGATCTCCTCGATAGAGTTGCGCTCGAAGCGATAAACGGCAGGAAGCCTATCATACACTTGGATACTCACGGAAGCAAAGACGATGAAATCCTAATCAGTGCGTCTGGTGAGTTCATAAATTGGCGTGATATATGCGCAAAACTTCAGAAAATTAACGTGGCGACAGGTAATAATCTTTGCGTTGTCTCGGCAGCATGTTTTGGTTCGTCTCTAGCGAAGGAAATAAGTATCGCGGAACCTTGCCCGTTTTTTCTGATGATCGCTCCTGATGATATCGTTACGTTTGGTTTCATGGAGGCGGCAACAGTAGCATTCTACAAGGCGGCCTTTGAGCATCTCGACATTGTGTCCGCCTACGATCAATATTTTAGGCCCGGACTCTCGCTGTTTCACAGCGAGGTAATTCTCGCATTAGCCTTGGCTCGATATTTTCGCGATCAGTGCATGGGTGCTGAAGGACGTAAACGTCGGGAAAAACTTGTAACATTGGCAGTTGCTTCGGGCGTTCCAAACACGCGACATAACCGGCGGTTGATTCGATCGAGATCGAAAAGCGTAACCCGACCTAACAAAGAGGTTGTCGACCGATACGCATCAAATTTCCTCCATGGGAAGCGTAACTTCGAGTTCAATGATTTAATCAAGATAGTCGAACAGATGAAAACGATGCAGAGGGAAGACAAGCTCGCACAGCGGCATCTTCTAAAGGCAAGGCTTGAACCTTCAGTATTAAGCTGAAGATGCGCTTAGCGGCGCCCTGAAACCCAGCTCCCACACCGTCCAGACGATCGCCGCGACGAGCAACGCGTCGACGCCGGCGACATACCAATAGGACAGATATTCGCCGACGCGCGGCTGCAGCCAATGCGCCGCGCCGGAAAACAGCGCGGCGAGCGGGACAAGCCCGGCGAGGCCCGTCGGAAGTTTGCGGGCGCGCAGGCGCCTGGCGCAGAGATTGTAAAGGCTGATGCCGATGAACAGCACCGCGAAGGCGTAGAACAGCAGATAGACGAAAGTCAGGAACGTCGCCCAGTCGAACAGGGGCGAATCAGGCGCAAGCTCGCGATGGGCGTTCGGCTCCAGCACCAGCCAGATCGCGCTCAGGACCGCGAAAATGACGGCGAGCAGCCCGGCGCCCTCGCGCCAGGTCCGCGCATCGATCAGCCCCTCATCCGAGCGGAAGCCGAAGCGGGCGAGGTAAGCCGAGGCCATCAGTCCCTCAAGAGATCGTTGATGGCGGTCTTCGACCGCGTCTGCGCATCGACCGTCTTGACGATGACGGCGCAATAGAGCGAGGGGCCGGCCGAACCGTCGGGCAGGGGCTTGCCGGGCAGATTGCCGGAGACGACGACCGAATAAGGCGGGACATAGCCGATATGGATCTTGCCGGTCGCGCGGTCGATGATCTTGGTCGAGGCGGAAATGAACGTGCCCATCGAGATCACGGCGCCCTCGCCGACGACGACGCCCTCGACGATCTCCGAGCGCGCGCCGACGAAGCAATCATCCTCGATGATGGTCGGATTGGCCTGCAGCGGCTCCAGCACGCCGCCAATGCCGACGCCGCCGGAAAGATGCACATTCTTGCCGATCTGGGCGCAGGAGCCGACCGTGACCCAGGTGTCGACCATGGAATTCGCGCCGACATAGGCGCCGAGATTGACGAAGGAGGGCATCAGCACGACGCCCGGCGCAATATAGGCCGAGCGGCGGACGACGCAGTTCGGCACCGAGCGAAAGCCCGCCGCGGCATGTTCTTTCGGTCCCCAGCCGGCGAATTTGGACGGCACCTTGTCCCACCAGGTCGCGCCGCCCGGGCCGCCGGAAATCTCGGCCATGTCGTTGAGGCGGAATGAGAGAAGCACGGCCTTCTTCAGCCATTGATGCACGCGCCAGGAGTCCGGGCCGACGGCGCCGGGGATTTTTTCGGCGACGCGCAGCTTGCCGGCGTCGAGCAGGTGCAGGGCCGCGTCAACCGCCTTGCGGATGTCGCCCTGCGTCGCGGCGTTGACATTGGCGCGGTCCTCGAAGGCGGCGTCGATGATCGTTTCCAGTGCGGTATGCGTCATCGTTTTAAGTCTTTCGCTTGAGAGGGCGGGTCAAAGGGGCTGGCAGAGGCGTTACAGCGTTCCCGCGCGGCAATCAACGGCGTTGCGCGGCCTCAGTCGGCCAAGCCGGGGGCGGGGGCGTTCAGGCCGGCTACGATCTCGACAAGAAATCCTTCAAGGTCGCTGGTGACGAAATCAATATGCGCGGGAACGGTTTCGCTCGCGATCTCGAAGGCTTCACGGTGATCCATCGCGCCGGGCGCCGGTAACGACGAGCGCCGTCTTCATTCCCCTTGCATGTGGTACAATCAGATTGCGCGCAAGATCCTCGAACATCACCGAACGCGTGGGATCGACGTCATGCTTGTCGAAAAAGCGTTCATAGGTGGCGGCTTCGGGCTTCGGGATGAAGTCGGCCGCCACGATATCGAAGATATCCTCGAACATTTCGTCAAGTCCGAGCGCCCTGGCGGTTCGCAGGGCGTGATCGCGCGAACCATTGGTGAGGATCAGCTTGCGGCCGGGCAGGGCGGTGATGGCGCCGGCCAGCGAATGGTTCGGGATCAGACCCGACCTGTCGATGTCATGGGTGAAGGCGAGATATTCGTCGGCGCTGATCCGGTGCTCCTCCATCAGGCCGCGAAGGGTCGTGCCATAGCGCTGGTAGTAAAATTTCTGCAGCGCGCGGGAGGACATGCCGTCGAGGCCGAACAGATGCGCCAGAAACAGCGTGATGCGGGCGTCGATTTTGGGCCAGAGGTCGCTGCCGGCCGGATAGAGCGTGTTGTCGAGATCGAACACCCAGATGTCTTTTTGCGCGAACGCTCCGGCGGCGAGGACTGGCGACTTTCCATCCTTCGTCGCTGGATCCGGGGCGTCTGGCGCGCCTAATTCAGCGTTCGGCCGGGTTTCTTCGTTCACCGCGTTATCAGCGTTCCCGCGCCATGATCTGTCAAGAGTTCCACCAGCACCGCATGCGGCGTCTTGCCGTCGAGAATGACGACGCCTTCGACGCCTTGCTCCAGCGCATAGATGCAGGTCTCGACCTTGGGGATCATGCCGCCCGTGATGGTGCCATCGGCGATCAGGGCGTGAATCTCGTCGATGCGCAATTGCTTGATGAGGTTTTTATCCTTGTCGAGCACGCCCGGCACGTCGGTCAGGAACAACAGCCGCTTTGCCTTCAACGCGCCCGCAATCGCGCCGGCGAAAGTGTCGGCGTTGACGTTAAAGGTTTCGCCGTCGGCGCCCGCCGCGATCGGGGCGAGGACGGGAATCAGTTCGCGGCCGAGCACCTGGTCGAGCACGGTGGTGTCGACTTTCGAGGGCTCGCCGACAAAGCCGAGATCGACGGATTCGCGGGTCTGCGCCGCCTTTTTGGCGATGACCATATTGCCGTCCTTGCCGCAAAGGCCGATGGCGTGGCCGCCCTCGGCGTTGATGAAGCCGACGATCTGTTTGTTGATCGAGCCGGCGAGCACCATTTCGACGACTTCGATCGTCTCCTTGTCGGTGACGCGCAATCCGTCGGAAAACTCCGATTTGATGCCGAGCTTCTTCAGCATGGCGCCGATCTGCGGGCCGCCGCCATGGACGACGACCGGTTTGACGCCGGAAAGTTCGAGCAAAACCATGTCTTTGGCGAAATCGCGGGCGAGTTTTTCATCGCCCATGGCGTGGCCGCCATATTTCACCACCACGGTCGCATCGTCATAGTGGAGCATATGCGGCAGCGCCTGCATCAGGATCTTGGCTTGTTCCTGGGCTTTTTGCAGGTCGCTGGCGATCGTCGACAGGGTCATTTGG
Source organism: uncultured Alphaproteobacteria bacterium (assembly GCA_963767805.1). GTDB lineage: Bacteria > Pseudomonadota > Alphaproteobacteria > Rhizobiales > Beijerinckiaceae > Methylocapsa. Next base: position 57,916 of record CAVYFP010000043.1, read on the forward strand.
TCCGTCCGGATGGAATTGCCGTTATTTATTCGCTTCTTGTGACAAGCTCAACGCGGCGCTGGCGCATTTTCAAGCGCGAAGGAACGCCGAAAAGCGTTCTATGCGCCGCGCTCCACCAGCAGCTTCGCAATCGCGGCGCGCAGTTCGGGAATGCCGGCGAAGCTGTTCGAGGAGGTGAAAATCACCTGCGGAAAGGCGGCGGGACGCTTTTCGAGCGCTTTCAGCGTTTCTTCGATGCGCTGGTCCTGCTCGGCGGCCTTGACCTCGTCGCGCTTGGTGAGGACGATCTGATAGGACATGGCGGAGCGATCGAGCAGATCCATCATCTCGGCGTCGATGGGCTTCAGGCCATGGCGGCCGTCGACCAGCACGAAAACCCGCGCCAATGGCGCCCGGCCGCGCAGGAAATCCTGCATCAGCTCCGTCCAGGATGCGATTTTCTGCTTTGAAGCCGCCGCATAGCCATAGCCCGGCATGTCGACGAGCCGGAGCTTCGCCGAGGTCACATCGCCGCCGAGGCCAAAAAAATTGAGTTCGCGCGTGCGCCCCGGCGTGATCGAGGTGCGGGCCAGCGTCTTGCGGTTGGTCAGCGCGTTGAGAAGCGAGGATTTGCCGACATTGGAGCGCCCGGCGAAGGCGATTTCGGGCGCGGCTGCCGGCGGCAGCTGGCTCGCCGCCCCGGCCGCCCAGAGAAAATCGCATTCGAGCGCGAAGAGCTTGCGCCCCGCCTCGAGGAAATCAGGCTCGACCGCGGCGGTCTCGCCAGTCATCACGTCGTCTTTTTCTTGAACATGCCGGCGAGATTGTCGAAGAGTTCGATTTTCGCGCCGGCTTTCTTCATGATCATGGTCTGCTGGATGATCGACAGCGTATTGTTCCACGTCCAGTAGATCACGAGGCCGGAGGGGAAGCCCCCCATCGTGAAGGTGAAGATCACCGGCATCCAGGTGAAGATCTGTTTCTGCGTCGGATCGGACGGCTCGGGATTGGCCTTCATCTGCACGAACATCGAGACGCCCATGAGGAGCGGCCAGACGCCAAGCGCAAGGAAATGGCCGAATACGGGCAATAGCGTCGGGTTGAAGGGCAACAGTCCGAACAGATTGAACACATTCGTGGGATCGGGCGCCGAGAGGTCCTTGATCCAGCCGAAGAAGGGCGCGTGCCGCATCTCGATGGTCACGAACAGCACCTTGTAGAGCGCGAAGAACACCGGGATCTGGATCAGCATGGGCAGGCAGCCCGACACAGGATTGATCTTGTCGCGCTTGTAGAGCGCCATGGTTTCCTGCTGCTGCTTCATCTTGTCGTCGGGATATTTCTCCCGGATCGCCGCGATCTGCGGCGCGACCGCCTTCATCTTGGCCATCGACATGTAGCTCTTGTTGGCGAGCGGGAAGAAAATCCCCTTGACGATCACCGTGGCGATCAGAATCGCGACGCCGAAATTGCCGGTCAGCCCATGGAGGAAATGCAGCAGGCGGAACATCGGGCGGGTGATGAAATAGAACCAGCCCCAATCGATCAGAAGATCGAATTTCTTGACGCCCGGATCGACCTGATAGCGATCGAGCGTCTCGACTTCCTTGGCGCCGGCGAAGACGCGGCTCAGCACCTCGGTCGAGGCGCCCGGCGCAAGCGCCAGCGGCGTGGAGCCGACGAAGGCGGCGCGATAGCTTTTGTTGGCGCCCTCCACGCTGGCCGAAAAACGCGCCTCGATCGGCGCTTTCTGGTCCGGAATGACGGTCGCGGCCCAATATTTGTCGGTGAAGCCGAGCCAGCCGCCGACGCCCGAAAGCGTCTTCGCGGCGCCGTCCTCTTTCTCGATCTTGTCGTATTTGATCTCCTCGACGCCGCCATCGCCAATGACGCCGATGAAGCCTTCGTGCAGGACCGCGTAATTGTCCGTCTTCGGCAGGCCATGGCGCGCGACCACCGAATAGGGCGCGAGAATCACCGCCTTGTCCGATTTGTTCTCGACGCTATCCTTGATCGTGAACATATAGCGGTCGTCGACGGCGATCTGGCGATGGAAGACGAGGCCCTGGCCGTTGTCGAAGCTGAGCGTCACCGGCGTTTGCGGGGTCAGCGCATCGCGATCGGCCTGCCACAGCGTGTCGGCGCGGGGCAGCGCGAGCTGCTCGCCCGACGCCGAGAGAAATCCGGCCTCCGCGTAATAGGCGTCAGGCGCGCCGGCCGGCGACAGGAGAATGATGTTCGGGCTCGTTGGGTCGGTCGTCTCGTGATAAAGTTTGAGGGCGACGTCGTCGAGCCGCGCGCCCTTCAGCGCCAGCGAGCCGCTGAGCGCCGGCGTATCGATCTTCACGCGCGGCGAGGCGGCGAGCGCCGCCGCGCGGGTCTTTGGCGCTGTCGCATCAAGGGCGGAGAGATCGCGCGGCAGGGTGACGGGCGCGCCCCCTGAGGTTTCTCCGGGCGTCGCCTGCGGCGCCGTCTGCGCCTGCCTTTGGATCTCGGCGACCCGCGTTCCGTTGGGCTTCGGCGCGAAGAAATAGCTCCAGCCGACAATGACCAGACAGGACAGGCCGATCGCCAGATAAAGATTCTTACTGTCCGCCGTCATGTCGCGCCGCTTTCGTAAAATTCCGGACTATCGTTTGAGGCAGGGCTTTCCGGACAACGCCCCAGCCATAGAACTGTCCCGGCGCAATCGCCAGCCGGCTTCTCGTGGATCAAGTCGCCTGGCCGCCTTGTCGCGGGTTTTCGGGCGCTTTATCCAGGCGCCGTGCTTTCCCGGGCGGCCTCTGCGCCCTGATCTTTCCCGCATCGATCTTGCCGAGAGCGCGGAGAAGTTCGGCCTGAAGCGCCGTAAACGGGAGCTTCAGCGCCTCGATCCGCGCGATCATCACATAATCATGGCCCGCGCGCGCGGGAAGGGGATCGAGCGTGCGGACCGCTTCCCGGAAGCGGCGCCGAATCCGGTTCCGCACGACGGCTTTGCCGACTTTCTTCGTGACGGTAAAGCCAAATCGCGCCGGCCCGGCGGGAAGCGCGGGCTCGGCTTCCTCGCCGCCGGCGGGGTCAGCCGCGATCCGCTGCGCCGCGGCCTGCAGGGTGAAGGCTTTGCCATGAAAGCGTTTCCCCGCGGCGGCGCGCATAAAATCGGCGCGTCGCTTCAGACGATGCGTCGCGGCTTTGGGGGAAGAATCGGACAAAACTCGCTCGCCTGTCCTTTTGGGCGCATGATCTTTTGCAAAGGCGAAGATTTGCGCGGCTCCGCCCATCAGTTCAGGCGGATCAGGCTCAAGCGGACAATTTCTTGCGGCCGCGCGCCCGGCGGGCCGCGATGATCCGGCGTCCGCCCACGGTCGCCATCCGGGCCCGGAACCCGTGCCGTCGTTTGCGCACGAGCTTGCTCGGTTGATATGTCCGCTTCACCGTTTCGTTCCTTCAAAAAAATAGCGTCCGCCAAAAAATGTGGCGTCTGCAAAGCCGACTGCCCGCGACCTCCGCGCATTAGAGCGGAGCGCGGCGACCGGGCCGGGCAAAGAAGGCGTCTTATAAGGGCGCCTTGGCGGCGAAGTCAATTTTCGGCGGAGCGGAATTTTCCGCCTCAAGCGGCGTCGCGCTGCGACTTTGCCGCCGCCCCGGCGCGGATCGCCGCGATATTCTCCGCATAATGATCGGGACCGCCCTTGAACACAGCCGACCCCGCGACGAGCGTGTCGGCGCCGGCGGCGACGACGCGGGCCGCCGTTTCGGGATTGATCCCGCCATCGACCTCAATGCGGATCGCCCGCTCGCCGATCATGGCCTTGAGATCGGCGATCTTTTCGATCGCAGAGGGAATGAAGGCCTGCCCGCCGAAGCCGGGATTGACCGACATGACCAGCACGAGATCGATGAGATCGAGCACATGTTTGATGCTCGACGCGGGCGTCGCGGGGTTCAGCACCACGCCGGCCTTTTTGCCGAGGCCGCGAATCGCCTGCAACGAGCGATGCAGATGCGGCCCCGCCTCGGCATGGACGGCGATGAGATCGGCGCCGGCCTCCGCGAAAGCGGCGAGATAGGGATCGCAGGGCGCGATCATCAGATGCACGTCGAAGAGGAGGCTGGTGTGCGGGCGCAGCGCCGCGACGATCGCCGGCCCGATCGTGATGTTGGGGACGAAATGCCCGTCCATCACGTCGACATGGATCCAGTCGGCGCCGGCGGCGGCGATGGCGCGAACCTCTTCACCGAGTTTTGCAAAATCGGCGGAGAGGATCGAGGGCGCGATGACGAGCGAACTCATGTCTGCGGAACCTTCTCTGCGGAGGACGAATCGGCCTCGAAAACGCGGCTGCCGAGCACGTCGACGGCGTCGATCGTCATGAGATCATCGATCAGCACGGGGCCTTCCTGCTCGAAATAGCGATTGGCGTGGCGCAGCCGCGCGCGGTCGAGCGCGTTGCGGATCGAACGCGCGTTGGAGAACAGGGGCTGGCGCCGGCGCGCCTCGATATAGCTCTCGAACGCGCTCGCGCCGCCGGGGCTGAATTTATAGTGCTGCGCCGCCAGCATGGTCTGCGCAATCGACATCAATTCGCGATCCGAATAATCCGGGAAAGTCGATGTGATGCGCGATGCGGGAGCGAAAGCCGGGGTTCGAGCGGAAAAACTGGTCCATGCGGCCGGCGTAGCCGGCGAGGATGACGACGAGATCCTCGCGCTGGTTCTCCATCACCTGCAGCAGGATCTCGATCGCCTCCTGGCCATAGTCGCGCTCGTTCTCCTGGCGGTAGAGGTAATAGGCCTCGTCGATGAACAGCACGCCGCCCATCGCTTTCTTGAGGATTTCCTTCGTCTTCGGCGCCGTATGGCCAATATATTGGCCGACGAGATCGTCGCGCGTCACCGAAACGAGCTGGCCCTTGCGGACATAGCCGAGCCTGTGCAGGATTTCCGCCATGCGCAGGGCGACGGTGGTCTTGCCCGTGCCCGGATTGCCGGTGAACGACATATGCAGCGTCGGCGCCTCGGCGGTGAGGCCGAGCCGGCGGCGCACCCGATCGACGACGAGCAGCGCGCAAATCTCGCGGATGCGCAGCTTGACCGGGGCGAGGCCGACCAGCTCGCGATCGAGCTGGTCGAGCACTTCCTGCGCATGCGTCTCGCGCAGTTCATGGCGCAGATCGATGGTTTCCGGAGCGGCGGCGGAGGCGGCCCCTCGGCCGTATCGTCATTCAAAGCCATATCCGTCTCCGCCGCGTCCATCTCGCCTCAACGGATTTCAAAAGCGCGTCTCCAGGCTCATGCGTCGTAGCGTTCCAATTCGGGACGATCGACAGCGTAGGATTGCGTCGAATAGATCTGGTTGCGGCCCGGGCCTTCGCCGCGCAAGAGCCGGAAGCCGGGCTCGTCCTTCGGCCGGTCGACGATGAAGGAAAGCCGCACGCTCTCCCAGCCGGGCGAGGAGTCGAAGCCCGAGAGGCGGATGTAATAGCGGCCCGCGTGCGCCTTGCGGCAGGCGTCGAGTTCGAGCATGACGCCGGCCGCGTCCTTGATGTCGAACATCGGCAGATCCCACATCTCCCAATAGGTGTTCCGCGGATGCGGATCGTCGGTGTATTCGAGATTCACCGCCCAGCCTTTGTCGATGCAATATTGCACCTGCGATCTGATCTGATCGTCGGTGAGATCGGGGAGAAAAGAAAAGCACCCTTGCGTGATTCGCATGTCGGAATTGTCCTATTCAGCCGGCGTCACGGACGGAACGAAATCGGGCAAATCCGTCGACGTGTAATTGAACGCGACGTCCTTCCAGATATCGAGCGCCTGCTTCAGCGGCGTGCAATGGCGTGCGGCCTCGTCGAGAATGGTCGGGCCCTCGGCCAGCGTGTCGCGGCCGGCGTTGCGGGCGAAGACCATCGCCTCGAGCGCCACGCGGTTGGCGGTCGCCCCCGCCGCGATTCCCATCGGATGGCCGATGGTGCCGCCGCCGAACTGCAGCACCACGTCCTCGCCGAAATAATCGAGCAGCTGGTGCATCTGCCCGGCGTGAATGCCGCCCGAGGCCACCGGCATCAGCTTGTTCAGCGAAGCCCAGTGCTGATCGAAGAAGATTCCATGTTCGAGCTGCTGCGGAATGAAGTCCTCGCGGCAGATGTCGTAATAGCCGCGCGTCGTCGCGGGATCGCCTTCGAGCTTGCCGACGACCGTGCCGGCGTGGATGTGGTCGACGCCGGCGAGCCGCATCCATTTGGCGATGACGCGGAAGGAGACGCCATGGATCTTCTGCCGCGTGTAGGTTGAATGGCCGGCGCGGTGGAGATGCAGGATCATGTCGTTCCGGCGCGCCCATTTGGCCATCGACTGGATCGCCGTATAGCCGATGACGAGATCGATCATGATGATCACCGAGCCAAGCTCCTTGGCGAATTCGGCGCGCTCGTACATGTCCTCCATGGTCGCGGCGGTGACGTTGAGATAGCTGCCCTTGATCTCGCCGGTCGCGGCTTGCGCGCGGTTGACGGCCTCCATGCAATAGAGGAAACGCTCGCGCCAGTGCATGAAGGGCTGCGAGTTGATGTTTTCATCGTCTTTCGTGAAGTCGAGGCCGCCCTTCAGCGCCTCATAGACGACGCGGCCGTAATTGCGGCCCGAGAGTCCGAGCTTCGGTTTGACGGTGGCGCCGAGCAGCGGGCGGCCGAATTTGTCGAGCCGCTCGCGTTCGACGACGATGCCGGTCGCCGGCCCCTGAAAGGTTTTCACATAGGCGACCGGAAGACGCATGTCCTCAAGCCGCAGCGCCTTCAGCGGCTTGAAGCCGAACACATTGCCGATGATCGAGGCCGAGAGGTTGGCGATCGAGCCCGGCTCGAACAGATCGAGTTCATAGGCGATGAAGGCGAAATAGGAGCCGGGCGAATTCGGCACCGGATCGACGCGGTAGCATTTCGCCCGGTATTTGTCGCAGGCGGTCAGACGGTCGGTCCAGACGACGGTCCAGGTCGCCGTCGACAATTCGCCCGCGACCGCCGCGGAGGCCTCGATTGGGTCGACGCCGTCCTGCGGGGTGACGCGGAAGCAGGCGATGATGTCGGTGTCGCCTGGAACGTAATCGGGCTGCCAATAGCCCATTTCGCGATATTCCATGACGCCTGCGGAAAAGCGCGAGCGGAGGGCGGGCTCTTTGTCAGATGTCATGCGAACACTCTCCGTTTGGCGCTTTCGCCTGCTCCGCGCGCGCTCCTCACGCTCATTCGGCGGCGGAGCGTTGCAGCTGCGCGCGCGGGTCGAGATCGCCGGCGGCGTAGCGCTTGGCCATGGCGGACATTGGCAGCACCTTTATCTTCGAGGCATTGCCCGCCGTGCCGAACTGTTCGAGACGCAGCTTGCAGACGGCGCGCATGGCGTCCATCGCGGGCTTCAGGAATTTGCGCGGATCGAATTCGTCCTTGTGCTCCGTCGCGATGCGGCGGAACTGTCCGGTCATCGCCAGCCGGCAGTCGGTGTCGATGTTTATCTTGCGTACGCCATGCTTGATGCCGCGCACGATCTCCTCCACCGGCACGCCGAAGGTCTGCCGCATGGCGCCGCCATTGGCGTTGAATATGTCCTGCAGATCCTGCGGCACCGAGGACGATCCATGCATGACGAGATGCGTGTTCGGCAGCTTGGCGTGAATCTCCTCGATCACCCGCATCGACAGAATGTCGCCATCGGGCTTGCGCGAGAACTTATAGGCGCCGTGCGAGGTTCCCATCGCGATGGCCAGCGCATCGACCTTCGTGCGCAGCACGAAATCGACGGCCTGATCGGGATCGGTCAGAAGCTGGTCGATGCCGAGCTTGCCTTCGGCGCCGTGGCCGTCTTCCTGTTCGCCGGTCCCATGCTCGAGCGAGCCGAGAACGCCGAGCTCGCCTTCGACGGAAGCGCCGACGAGATGGGCGAATTCGGCGACTTTCGCGGTGATGGCGACGTTATAGTCGTAGGAGGCGGGCGTCTTGGCGTCGGCTTCGAGCGACCCGTCCATCATCACGGATGAAAAGCCATACTGGATGGCGCTGAGGCAGGTCGCTTCGCTATTGCCGTGATCCTGATGCATGCAGACCGGAATGTCCGGATAGATGTCGATCAGCGCCTCGATCATCTTGGCGAGCATGATGTCGTTTGCGTAGGCGCGCGCGCCCCGGCTCGCCTGAATGATGACGGGCGCATCGACGGAGGCGGCCGCCTCCATGATGGCGAGGCCCTGCTCCATATTGTTGATGTTGAAGGCGGGGACGCCATAGCTATGCTCGGCGGCATGGTCGAGCAATTGTCGAAGCGTGATTCTGGCCATGAGTTGTTCTCCGTCGCACAGTGCCGGTTTCGGCTCCGCTCCCGGACCTGCCCGGGCGTTGAAGCCATTTCAGTTGACGCCTCGCCATAAGGACGAAGCAGCTCCGCTGATCGCGAACGCTTTCGCGACAGCCTTGTCCACCCTCCGCCGGTCCGATCGATCTCCGCCGCGCGTCGCGGCGGGCGAGCGTTATCGCTTTTTTTGCGCCGCGTTGGCCGCGATTTGGGCATGCGCCGCGGCGACGATTGCGTCGACCGTAATGCCGAACTTCTTGTAGAGTTCGCCGGCAGGAGCGCTGGCGCCGAATGACGACATGCCGATGAAGGCGTCGTCGGGCGAAAGCGCGATATCCCAGCCCTGGCGCACGGCCGCCTCGATGGCGACCCGCGGCGCCGTTCCGATCACGCTCCTGCGATATTCCGCCGGCGCGGCGGCGAAGAGTTCGAAGCAGGGCAATCGAGACGACCGCCGCCTTGACGCCCTCAAGGGCGAGCCGCTCGGACGCCTCGACCGCGAGCGATATTTCGGATCCGGTGGCGAACAGGGTCACGTCGCGTTCGCCTTCCGGCGCGCGCAGAACATAGCCGCCCGCGGCGGAAAGATTCTCGGCCGTATGCGCGCGGCGCACGATCGGCAGGTTCTGCCGCGACAGCGCGATGACCGACGGCGAAGCTCTTGCTGTTCAGCGCAAGCTCCCAGGCTTCCGCCGTCTCCACCGCGTCGGCGGGGCGAAACACGAGCAGGTTCGGGATCGCGCGCAGCGCCGCGAGATGCTCCACCGGCTGATGCGTCGGTCCGTCTTCGCCTAGCCCGATCGAATCATGGGTGAGGACGTGAATGACGCGAACGCCCATCAGCGCGGCGAGGCGGATCGCCGGGCGGCTGTAATCGGCGAAAACGAGAAATGTGCCGCCATAGGGGATGAAGCCGCCATGCAGGGCGATGCCGTTCATCGCCGCCGCCATGCCGAATTCGCGGATGCCGTAGTGGATGTAGCGGCCGGTGAAATCGTCGGGCGTCACCGGCTTCATGTCGGCGGCTTTGGTGTTGTTGGAGCCGGTGAGATCGGCCGATCCGCCGATGAGATTGGGTTGCGCCGGGCTGAGCTTGTCGAGCAGCTTCTGCGACGAGATGCGCGTCGCCTGCGCCGCGCCGCCTTCGCTCGCGGCTTTCTTGAAGGCCTCGATCGCGGCCGCAACGCCGGGCGCGACCGCGCCGGCGATGTCGGCCTCGAAATGCGCTTTCGCCGCTGGGTCGAGGCCGGCGAGGCGCTCCGCCCAGGGGGCGTGCGCGCCGGCGGCCCGGCTCGCCGCCTCGGTCCAGGCCTTGCGGATGTTGTCCGGAATTTCGAAGGGCGCATGCGGCCAGCCGAAGAAGGTGCGGGCGCCCGCCACCTCGTCCTTGCCGAGCGCCGCGCCATGCGAGGCATGGGTTCCGGCCTTCGTTGGCGCGCCATAGCCGATCGTCGTCTTGCAGGCGATGAGCACCGGCTTTTGCGCCGATTGCGCCGCCTCCAGCGCGGCGGCGACCGCGTCCGGGTCATGTCCGTCGACGCGCGAGGCGGTCCATCCGGCGGCCTCGAAGCGGGCCAGCTGATCGACCGAATCCGAAAGCGACACCTTGCCGTCGATGGTGATGCCGTTATCGTCCCACAGCACGATCAGCTTCGCGAGTTTCAGATGGCCGGCGAGCGCGATGGCCTCGTGGCTGATCCCCTCCATGAGGCAGCCGTCGCCGGCGATGACATAGGTGCGGTGGTCGGTAACGCCCGCGCCATAGCGCGCCGCGAGCAATCGCTCGGCGATGGCCATGCCGACCGCCGTGGCGAGGCCCTGGCCGAGCGGCCCCGTGGTCGTCTCGACGCCCGGCGTATGGCCGTATTCGGGATGGCCCGGGGTTCTTGAATCGAGCTGGCGGAAGCGCTCGAGCTCCGAGCGGTCCATGTGCGGATAGCCGAGCAGATGCAGCAGCGAATAGAGCAGCATCGACCCATGTCCGGCCGACAGCACAAAACGGTCGCGATCGGGCCAGGCCGGATCGGCCGGATCGAATTTCATGAAGCGCGTGAACAGCACTGTGGCGACATCCGCCATGCCCATCGGCATGCCAGGATGGCCCGAATTGGCTTTTTCCACAGCGTCCATGGACAGCACGCGGATGGCGCTGGCCATTTCGGCGTGCGTCGCGCCGTCAGAAATTCTCGCCAGCATGTTCATCAATCTTTCGTCCCTGGGTCAGCCGCTTTCTCCGTTCGACCAGCTGGAGAATGAGCGGGGTCAGTATCAGTTGCATCGCCAGATCGAGCTTGTTGCCGGGAATGACGATGGAATTGGCGCGCGACATGAAGCTGTCGCGCAGCATCGACAGGAGGTAGGAGAAGTCGATTCCGGCCGGCCGCGCGAAACGGATGATGACCATCGAATTCATCGGCGGTCGGGATCCAGCGCGCCGTGAAGGGGTTTGACGTATCGACCGTCGGCACGCGCTGGAAGTTAATGTCCGTCTCGGTGAATTGCGGGCAGATATAGCGCGTATAGTCCGGCATGCGGCGCAAAATCGTGTCCATGACCGCTTCCATCGTATAGCCGCGATCGGCCTTGTCGCGGTGTATCTTCTGGATCCATTCGAGGTTGATCACCGGAACGACGCCGATCTTCAGATCGGCGTGTTTGGCGATGTTCACCTTGTCGGTGACGGCCGCGCCATGCAGGCCCTCGTAAAACAGAAGATCGCTATGCGCCTGCAGCGGCTTCCAGTCGGTGAAGGTGCCGGGCGGCCGGCCGTAGAGCCTCGCCTCGGCTTCGTCATGCACATATTGCCGGGTCTTCGCGGCGCCGCGCGCGCTATAGCTCGCGAACACGGCCTCAAGCTCTTCGAGCAGGTTGGCGGCGGGGCCGAAATGGCTGAAATTATGATTGCCCTTGGCCTCCTCCTCGGCCATCACGTTGCGCATCTCCTCGCGATCATAGCGATGAAAGGCGTCCCCCTCGATATAGTCGGCGTTGATTCCCTCGCGGCGGAAAATCTGCTCGAACGTGCGCTTGACGGATGTCGTGCCGGCGCCCGACGAACCCGTGACCGAAATGATCGGATAGCGTGTCGACATGACCGTTCGGCTTCCTTCCCGCGAACGCCGGCTAGCTGCGAATCAGGCCTCTTGAGCCGAACAGGGGCGCGCGCTCGGCGGCCACTCTCGGATCCGAGCGATAGCGGGCGACGAGGCGCACCGGCTCGGCCGAGCCGAACACGAGAGGCGCGCGCTGGTGGATCGCGGTCGGGATGAGGTCGAGAAGCGGCGCGTCGCCATCGGTCGCGACGCCGCCGGCGCGCTCGACGACGAAGGCGATCGGGTTGCCCTCATAGAGAAGGCGCAGCCGTCCATCGGCGTAGCCGGGCCTCTGATCGCCGGGGTAAAGGAAAATCCCGCCGCGCAGCAGGATCCGATAGGCCTCCGCCACGAGGGCCGCGACCCAGCGCATATTGTGGTTGCGCTTCATCGGCCCGTCGGCGCCAAGCGCGCAATCCTCGATGAAGGAGCGTATCGAGGGCTCCCAATGCCTGTAATTCGAGCTGTTGATCGCGTATTCGGCCGATGCGCGCGGGATCGGCCCGGCGGTGATCGCATGGTAGAATCGGCCGTCGCTGCGATCGAGCGTGAAGATCTCGGTGGGGTTTGCGCCGAGCGCCAGGACGATCGACGTCTGCGGGCCATAGACGACAAAGCCGGCGGCGATCTGCGCGCGCCCCGGCTGCAGGAAATGCGCTTCAAGGCTGCTCGCGGCGTGCAGCGTCGGCAGCACGGAGAAGATGGTCCCGATCGATACATTGGCGTCAATGTTCGAGGAGCCGTCGAGGGGGTCCATGGAGACGACGACATGGGCGGTCGGGTCGAGCAGCACGGGCTCGGGCAATTCCTCCGACACGACGGCGTAGACGGGCGCGCCCCGCAACGCCTCGACGAACAATTCATTCGCCAGGACGTCGAGTTCTTTCTGGACGTCCCCATCGGCGTTGGCGCTGTCGCGGGCGGCGCCGAGACGTCCGTATAACTGGCCGAGGCCGATCAGGTCGGACATCTTCACCGCGGCGGCGGCGATCGCGGCGAGCACGGCCGCGGCGGACGCCAGCTCCGCATTCGCCTTGACGCTCTGGTCAAGATAGGCCTGAAACTCCTGAGCCCCCGAAATCCTCGGCATGTTCACACGTTTCCTTTATTTGCCTGACGCGTTATCGCTGACCGCCGCCGAAAATAAAAGTGAATACCATCGCGGTTTCCGTAAGAAATATTTAGCGAAAAGACAATGAGCCAATGCGCCGCCTGACCTTAAAACATCTCGAAACCATCGTCGCCGTGGCGCAGAGCGGGACGATCGCCGCCGCCGCCGAGAACCTCAACGTGACCGCCGCGGCGCTGACCTCACGAATCAAGCTTCTTGAGGATGACGTCGGGCTCGCGCTGTTCGATCGCACGGGCGGCCGCCTGCGCCTGACCAATGCCGGCCAGGAGGTGGTCGGCGTCGCGACGCGCATCGACAGGACGCTGGCCGAACTCAGGGCGACTCTTTCCGCGCACAAGGACAAGCATGCCGGCCGCGTGACGATTGGCGTTACCTCCACCGCTCAATATTTCGCGCCCCGACTGATCGCGGCCTTCGCGCGCGGAAACCCGCGCATCGACATCTCGGTCACGGTCGGCAATCGGGCCACGATCGTGTCGGCGGTGCGAGACCAGGCGGTCGATATAGCGCTGATGGGCAGTCCACCGACGGATTTTCCGGTGACCAGCGAAATCTTCGGCCCTCACCCGCAGGTCGTCATCGCTCCCCCTGAGCACATTATGGCAAAACGCGTCGCCATAAACAAGACGGAGCTCTCCCACGAGGGCTTCATCATCCGCGAGGAAGGCTCCGGCACGCGCCGCGTCCACGACCTGTTCTTCGATGGGCTGGTCATGCCGCCGCCACGCGTCCATGTCGAGATCGGCTCGAATGAAACGGTCAAGCAGGCGGTGATGGCTGGCCTTGGCCTGACGCTCATCTCCGCTCACACCATCGAGGCCGAGGTGGCGGAGGGCAGGCTCGTCATTCTCGACGTCGTCGGCCTGCCGATCATGCGCCAATGGTTCGCGGTCCGGCACGGCCAGCGCGAAATCTCGCCCGCTGCGCGAACGACCTGGGATTTCATCGTCTCGGACGGGCGCGGCTTTCTGCCCAAGATCGCCTTGCCGAAGGAGTGAGACGCGCCGTTCAGCCGCCGGCTTTGAAAGAGGCTTCTTCTTTCAGCCGCCCCAGCCAGAGCCGCGCCTGCGCCTCGACATTCGCCGGCGCGGTGCCGCCATAGCTGATCCGGCTGCGGACGGATTTCTCGACGCCGAGCACGTCATAGACTTCCGCATTGATGCGAGGCTCCGCCGCCTGCATCTCGGCCAGCGTCAGATCTTCGAGGCCCTTGTCCTGCGCCGCGGCGGCGGCGACGAGGCGGCCCGTGACGTGATGGGCCTCGCGGAAGGGCAGGCCCAGCGTCTTGACCAGCCAGTCGGCGAGGTCGGTCGCGGTGGCGAAGCCCGCCCCCGCCGCCGCCTTCATGCGCGGCAGATTGGGCGTCAGGTCGCCGACCATGCCGGTCATGGCGGCGAGGCACAGGGAGAGCGATTGCAGCGCGTCGAAGGCGCCTTCCTTGTCCTCCTGCATGTCCTTCGAATAGGTCAGCGGCAGGCCCTTCATCACGACGAGAAGGCCGGTCAGCGCGCCGATGATGCGGCCCGCCTTGCCGCGCACCAGCTCGGCGGCGTCGGGATTGCGCTTTTGCGGCATGATCGAGGAGCCGGTCGAGAATTTGTCGGAGAGCGCCGCGAAGCCGAATTGCGGCGTCGCCCAGAGCACGATCTCTTCGGCGAAGCGCGAAAGATGCACGGCGCAGATCGCAGCCGAACTCAAGGCCTCGAGCACGAAATCGCGGTCGGACACGCTGTCGAGGGAATTGGCGGTCGGGCGGTCGAAGCCGAGCGCTGCCGCCGTCGCCGCGCGGTCGATCGGAAAAGAGGTGCCGGCCAGCGCCGCCGCGCCGAGCGGGCATTCGTTCAGCCGCGCGCGGGCGTCGCGGAAACGGGCGCGATCGCGCGCGAACATCTCGACATAGGCGAGCAGATGATGGCCGAAGGTGACCGGCTGCGCCGATTGCATATGGGTGAAGCCGGGCATCACGCTGTCTGCGTGGAGCAGCGCCTTTTCGGCCAGCGCCAGCTGCAGATCGCCGATCTGACGGTCGAGCCCGTCGATTGCGTCGCGCACCCAGAGCCGGAAATCGAGCGCGACCTGATCATTGCGCGAGCGCGCCGTGTGCAGTCGCCCCGCCGCCGGGCCGATCAGCGCGGCGAGCCGCAACTCGATATTCATGTGAATGTCTTCGAGCGCGCGCGAAAAAATGAATGCGCCGCTCTCGATTTCGCTTCTGATCGAGGCTAGTCCTTTTGCGATCGCTGCGGCGTCCTCCGCCGTGACGATCCCTGCGTCCGCCAGCATCGCGACATGGGCTTTGGAACCTTCTATATCCTGCAGCGCGAGCTTGTAATCGAAGCCGATCGAGGCGTTGATCTCCTCCATGATCGCGTCCGGACCGCTGCCGAACCGGCCGCCCCACATCTTGTTGCTCATGTCAGCGCGCTTCTTGTAAGAAAATGGACTGGAAAAACGACGTAATGACGCAAAATGAGAAGCGCCAGAACCCCGGCCGCAATGTCACCGGCCGGCTGCTCGTCGCCGCCGGCTGCATCATCGCGGCGGTCGCCGCCTTCGTCCTTTACGCGATGAAGCCGCAGGACGGCAAGGACGCCGCCGCGAACGCCGCCTGCCCGGGCGCGAAAGAAAAAGCCGCCGCGCTGCGCCCGCTCGCGCATGGGGAGGTCGCGGCCTTCAGCGTCGCTGAGATGCCGCGCCCGCTCCCCGAACTGAAGTTCACCGGCGAGGGCGGCGCCCCGGTCCGGCTCGCCGATTTCAAGGGCCGGTCGGTGCTGCTGAAATCTGTGGGCGACCTGGTGCGTGCCCTGCCGGCAGGAGATGCCTGCTCTCGACCAGCTTCAGGGCGCGCTCGGCGGGCCGGATTTCACCGTCGTCGCGGTGAATGTCGACACGGCGAGGCTTGAGCGGCCCAAGGCCTTCCTGAAAGAGATCGGCGTCAAGAATCTCGGCTTTTACGCCGATAGTTCGGCCGACATCCTGCAGACGCTGAAGGGCGCCGGGGCCGGGCTCGGCCTGCCGACGACCGTTCTCGTCGACAAGAACGGCTGCTCGCTTGGCGTCACGGCGGGACCGGCGCAATGGGATTCGCCCGACGCGCTGGCGTTGATCGCCGCCGCCAAAGGATGACGGAATCCAAAGGCTGACGAGGTCCCGGGCGCCAAGCCTATCCGCTAAAGCGCCGCCCGGGCGCTTTAGCCGGAAAGCGCCGCGTCAGGCCTTGGCCGGCTGCTTGACTTCGATGCCTTTGCCGGTGAGGTAGCTCGCCAGCTCGCCGCTCTGGAACATCTCGCGCGTGATGTCGCAGCCGCCGATGAACTCGCCCTTGATATAGAGCTGCGGAATGGTCGGCCAGCTGGAGAATTCCTTGATGCCCTGCCGGATCTCGTCGGTCTCGAGGCAGTTCACCGCCTTATAGGGGACGCCGAGATAGGCAAGAATCTGGACAAGCTGACCCGAAAAGCCGCATTGCGGGAAGTTCGGCGTGCCTTTCATGAACAAAACGACGTCATTGGTATCAATCGTTGACTGAATTTCTTCCTTGATCGCCATATTCTGATCCTTTCAACTGTCTGTCCGGCAAATCGGCCGGCAAATTCCATGCGCTTTATTCGGGCGCCTGCGTCGTGAGCTGCAGGGCGTGCAGCGGGCCGCCCATATGGTCGCCGAGCGCCTTGTAGACGATCTGATGCTGCTGCAACTTGGTCTTGCCGACGAAGGCGGACGAGATCACGGTCGCGGACCAGTGGTCCTTGTCGCCGACGAGATCGGTGAGGTCGATCTTCGCGTCCGGAATGCCAGCCTTGATGAGCCGTTCGATTTCAGATGATTCCATGGCCATTGCGGCCTCTCCTCGATTGTCGCGTCGCGCTTCGCGCCGATTGCCGCGCCAGAGCCGCCCGCGATTAGGCGGCGCCGGCCATGTAATCGGGGAGCCAGTCTTCAAAGTTCCCCACAAGATCACTCAATAATATGGCGGTCTCGCCACCGAGGGTCAATGTTTGGCCCCCCGTCTCGCCGAGGCGCTGACATGCGACCCCGCGCGTTCTGCGCCGCAGCAAGGATCGCGCCGGTTTTGTCCGGCTCCGTTGCGACGATGTAGCGCGCCTGATCCTCGCCGAACCAGAAGGCGTGAGCGGGCATGTCCGCGGGCGCTTCGACCGTCGCGCCGACCCCGCCGGCGATCGCCATTTCGGCGAGCGCGACGGCAAGGCCTCCGTCGGAAATGTCGTGAACCGTACAAAGCGCGCCCGACTGCACGAAAGCGCGCACGAAATCGCCGTTGCGCTTCTCTTCCGCGAGATCGACGGGGGGCGGCGCCCCTTCCTCGCGCTCGCAGATTTCGCGCAGATACAGCGACTGTCCGAGCCAGCCTTGCGTCGTCCCGATGAGAAGGATGTCTTCGCCCGGGCGCCGGAAGGCGATCGTCGCGGTCCGGTTCACGTCCTCGACGAGTCCGACGCCGCCGATCGAGGGCGTCGGCGGGATGGCCCGGCCGCTGCTCTCATTATAAAGTGAGACATTGCCCGACACGATGGGGAAGTCGAGCGCGCGGCAGGCTTCGCCGATGCCCTCGAGGCAGCCGACGAGCTGGCCCATGATCTCGGGCTTTTCGGGATTGCCGAAGTTGAGGTTGTCGGTGACCGCGCGGGGCAGGGCGCCGACGGCGTTGAGATTGCGCCACGCCTCGGCCACCGCCTGTTTGCCGCCCTCGACCGGATCGGCCTCGCAATAGCGCGGCGTCACATCGGTTGTGAGCGCCAATCCCTTGGGGCCGTCGCCGAGGCGGATCACGGCCGCGTCGCCGCCCGGCGTCTCGACGCTATTGCCGAGGATGAGCGTGTCATATTGCTCGTAGATCCAGCGTTTCGAGCAAAGATCCGGCGTTCCGATGAGCCGCAGCAGAGCCTCGGCGTTGGAGAAGGGCGCCTGCGCTTCTGCCGCGTTGATGGGCGCCCGCGCGGGCGTCGCCACATGCGGCCGGTCGTAGAGCGGCGCGGCGTCGCCGAGCTGCTTGATTGGCAGATCGGCCTTGACCTTTCCGCCATGCCTGACGACGAAGCGGAGCGTATCCGTGGTCTTGCCGATGACCGCGAAATCGAGGCCCCATTTGACGAAGGCCGCCTTTGCCTGCGCCTCCTTCGCCGGATCGAGCACCATCAGCATGCGCTCCTGACTTTCCGAGAGCAGCATTTCATAGGCGCTCATGCCGGTCTCGCGGCAGGGCAGCGCGTCAAGGTCAAGCTCGATGCCAAGATCGCCCTTGGCGCCCATCTCCACCGCCGAAGAGGTGAGGCCGGCCGCGCCCATGTCCTGGATGGCGATGACGGCGCCGGTGCGCATCAGTTCGAGGCAGGCCTCAAGCAGCAGTTTTTCGGTGAAGGGATCGCCGACCTGCACGGTCGGGCGCTTGGTCTCCGCGTCCTCCTCGAAAGAGGCCGAGGCCATGGTTGCGCCATGGATGCCGTCGCGCCCCGTTTTCGAGCCGAGATAGACGATCGGATTGCCGATTCCGGTCGCCTTTGCGTAGAAGATCTCATCCGCGCGGGCGATGCCGACCGCCATGGCGTTGACGAGGATATTGCCGTCATAGCCCTTGTGGAAGGCGGTCGAGCCGCCGACCGTCGGCACGCCGAAACTATTGCCATAGGCGCCGATGCCGGCGACGACGCCGCCGACGAGATGGCGCGTCTTTTGATGCTCCGGCGCGCCGAAACGCAGAAGATTGAGGCAGGCGACCGGGCGCGCGCCCATGGTGAAGACGTCGCGCAAGATGCCGCCGACGCCGGTCGCGGCGCCCTGAAACGGCTCGATATAGGAGGGGTGGTTGTGGCTCTCCATCTTGAAGACGCAGGCCTCGCCCCCGCCGATGTCGATGACGCCGGCGTTTTCGCCGGGCCCCTGAATGACCCAGGGCGCCTTGGTCGGCAGGCCGCGCAGATGCAGCCGCGAGGATTTATAGGAGCAATGCTCGTTCCACATCGCCGAGAAAATTCCAAGCTCGGTGAAGCTCGGAACCCGGCCGATGAGGGCGAGGATGCGTTCATATTCGTCGGGCTTCAGGCCATGCGCGACGGCAAGCTCAAGCGTGACGGCGGGTTCTTCGCTGCCTTCATGTGAAGCGGTCACGAAATAACCCCGACCGACCGGGCGAAATCTCTGCTTGAATAGGCGGAGGAGAGTACAAGGCGTTGCACGACCGCCCAGGCGGACGCCCGCAGCCCTTCAGCCACGAAGATGAGAGGTGACACGATCAGGGCCGCCAGTCCCGTCAGCAGCGATGCGACGGGGTATCGCAGCAAGGACAGACGAAACGACAAATCGGCCAAAAGCTGACATCGTTCGTCGGTCCACATTGGAGAGCTGCGCGCGAGCTGGGGCGCAAATTCAAGCCCGAGCTTAAGCCGAAGTTGGGCGAGCTGAAACTCCGCTGCTGACAAATCTCCGCCGAGTTTCCTCAATGCTCTCGCTCCAGCTGCTCCTCGCTCTCGTTCGTCGTCTTTGCAAAAACACCGAACGGATGCGCGAAGACGAAAGCAATGCCCCCGGCGAGCACGAATATGGGCATGAGGATCTGGAGCGGTTCGCCCTTGGCGTCTCTGATTGTTCGGTCGATCAATGTGCGCTCGGCGTCACCATAGCGTTCATCCAGCTTAAGTTGCGCCGACAATTCTCTGACGCGCCTCCAGAGCGGTCTGCTGAGAAGGGTGGCGATCAGCTTGAGAAGGGGCCATCCCAACAGGATCGCCGTAGCTAGGATCAGCGGAAGAGGCATCATCGATCTGGTTCCTGCAAGAGATCATACACTGCATATAGTACAGCTGAAGCCACGAGGATCGTGGCCGACAGCGGCCGATGATGTTCTGTCCATGCCAGCACCTGCGCATCGTAACCGAATAACCACGAATACGCTCTGCAGGCGGCAATCGTCGCCAGACTGAACGCCATGAATCGTTTCAGGAACCCCCAAAACCATTGGCCAGCCTGAAAGTTCTTGGACAATATAGGAAATCCGGGCGACGGTTTGAAGGTGAGGGCGCATTACGCCACGGCGGCGGCCAAACTCTCAAACAGCCCCCGCCCATCCGTCCCGCCGACCAGCGGATCGATCAGATTTTCTGGATGCGGCATGAGGCCCAGAACGTTGAAGCGCTCCGAGTAAATCCCGGCTATGGCGTGGGTCGAGCCGTTCGGATTGGCGCTTCCCGCGAGCTTGCCATGCGCGTCGCAATAGCGGAAGGCGACGCGGCCCTCGCCCTCGATCCGGGCGATCGTTTCCGCGTCGGCGGCATAATTGCCCTCGCCATGGGCGATGGCGACCTTGATCGCCTGGCCCTGCCTGTATTGCGAGGCGAATTTCGTATCGCTGCGCTCGACGCGCACGTGCTGCATGCGGCAGATGAAGCGCAGATTGGCGTTGCGCATGAGAACGCCGGGCAGCAGCCCGAATTCGACGAGGATCTGAAATCCGTTGCAAATGCCGAGCACCAGCCCGCCGCGCGCGGCATGGGCCCGCACCGCCGCCATGACAGGCGCATGGGCCGCGATCGCGCCGCAGCGCAGATAATCGCCATAGGAGAAGCCGCCCGGCAGCACGACGAGATCGGTCCCCGGCGGCAATTCGGTCTCGGCGTGCCAGACGATTTTCGGCGCGCCATGCGCTTTGAGCGCGCGGACGACGTCGCCTTCGCGGTTGGAGCCCGGAAAGAGAATGACCGCGGCGTTCATGCAGCTTTGAACTCCAGAGATTATAGCGTTGCGGAGGGTGTTTTCGCGCAAATGCGGGAAGCGTCTAGGACACTTCCACCTGGAAATCCTCGACGACCTGATTGGCCAGAAGCTTTTCGCAGGCTTCGCGCAGCAGCGCTTCGGCCGCGCCGCGATCGGCGGCGTCGAGTTCGACGTCGAAGATCTTGCCTTGCCGCACGCTTCGGATTCCATCGACGTGGAGCGCCTTCAGCGCGCCCTCGATGGCCTTGCCTTGCGGATCGAGGATGCCGTTTCTCAGCGTGACGACGACCCGGGCTTTCATCGCGACTTCATCCTCTCGCCATCCAATCGATGCGCCGCGGCGCATGAAAAACTCAAAAAACAGTTCAAAATTCCGAAACGAAAACGGAGGCCGAAGCCTCCGCAGCGTTGAATTTGCGGCTCGTTGCAAATCCGGCTCTTCCATTTCGCCTTTGGGGAAGGCGTACGGAGATCTTTCGACCCCTTCGGCGACTTCAGCGAACGAGTTTCGGTCCGCTCGCGCGGGGCTGTTCATTTTCCTGCAGGATGCCGAGCCGCCGCGCGACTTCCGTATAGGCCTCGACGACTCCGCCGAGATCGCGGCGGAAACGGTCCTTGTCGAGCTTGTCGTTGGACTTGATGTCCCACAACCGGCACGAATCGGGCGAAATTTCGTCGGCGACGGCGATTCGCATCATGTCGCCTTCCCAGAGCCGGCCGCATTCCATCTTGAAATCGACGAGACGGATGCCGACGCCGAGGAACAGGCCGGTGAGGAAATCATTGACGCGGATGGCCAGCGCCATGATGTCGTCGATCTCCTGCGGGCTGGCCCAGCCGAAGGCCGTGATGTGCTCTTCCGAGACCATCGGGTCGTTCAGCTCGTCATTTTTGTAATAGAACTCGATGATCGAGCGCGGCAGCTGGGTGCCTTCCTCGATGCCAAGGCGCGTCGAGAGGGAGCCGGCCGCGACATTGCGCACGACGACTTCGAGCGGCACGATCTCAAGCTCGCGAATCAGCTGTTCGCGCATGTTGAGACGCCGGATGAAATGGGTCGGCACGCCGATATCGTTGAGATTCTGGAAGATGAACTCGCAAATGCGGTTGTTCAGAACGCCCTTGCCGTCAATGATCTCGTGCTTCTTGGCGTTAAACGCGGTTGCGTCATCCTTGAAGTGCTGGATGAGCGTACCGGGCTCGGGCCCCTCATAGAGGACTTTGGCCTTGCCTTCATAGATGCGCCGGCGGCAATTCATTGGGATTAACCGTGGCTTGAGAGGATCCATTGGCGGCCGTGGCTCCTGTAAACGTCCTTGGCCGAGGTCCAGACAGACAAAGCGCGCTGTTCAGCCGCGGACGAAGTGAATTTTAAGTCGAGTCAAAGCCGCTGCTTCCTAAGGGTCTTACACGCTTTTGCCTCCGGGACACAACCCGGGCGGCAAGCCCCCCGCGATCAGCGGCATTCCACGCAAGTGTGACTCAAAGCTTTGAGAAAGCGCTGAAAATCCCATCCTCCATGTAGGTGCGATCCTTGCCTTCTAGCAGACATCCCGAGTCGGATACAGAAAAGAAATTGCGGCTCGAGCCCGGGTCCGCTGCGGATTACTGTGCCTCGGCGACCATGGCGTTTTCAAGAATTCGTGCTAAATAACCGCCCGCCAAGGGCGAAAATACGGGAAATTCGAATGACCACTTTCGATAAACGCGAACAGGCTTTTGAAGCGGGGCTTGTTCACGACGCGGAAATCAAATTCAAGGCCATCGCCCGCCGCGACAAATGGTTCGGGCTGTGGGCCGCGCAGCAGCTCGGCAAGAGCGGCGACGACGCTGAGGCTTACGCCAGCGAACTCGTGCGGGCCGACATTGTCGGGACCAATGGCGACGTGGTCTTCAATAAGGTCCGCGGCGATTTTGACGCCGCCAAGGTCGCGCAGACCGACGCCCAGCTGCGCCACAAGCTCAATGATTTGTTCGCTCAGGCCATGGACGCCGTCAAAGCGGGCTAGAGCGGGATGAGGAAAAGTGGGTCCACTTTCCGCCCGCATCCCGCTCTAACTTATTTAAATCGATCACGTAATATGCGTTTAGGTCAATTCGACCCAAACGCGTCGTGATCTAGCGCCCTTCGGGCGTCGCGGCGCCAGCTTCGCGCGGCCTGATAATGGATTCTTAGGCCGCGCCGGGCGATGATCAATTCATGTCACGCGACGCCGCGCCCGCCATACGCCCCCTCTCGCTGGATGCGCCAGCGTTTCCGCATGCCGACGCCGAACTCGCTGGCCTCGCCAAAGCGTGGTTCGAGCATCTCGCGGGCGAACGCCGCGTGGCCGCGCTGACGCTCGAAGCCTATGTCCGCGACCTGCGCCAGTTCCTCGCCTTCGCCGCCGTCCATTTCGGACGCGCCCGCCTCGGCGGCGACGCTATGCGACCTTTCGTCCGGGGATTTGCGCGCCTTTCTCGCCGCGCGGCGGGATATTGGCGTTGGCAGCCGCTCCCTGCTGCGCCAGCTCGCCGGCCTGCGTTCCTTTACGCGCTATCTTGAGCGCTGCGGCAAGCCGCAAAGCGCCGCCTTCGCCGCCGTCCGCGCGCCCAAGGCGGCGCGCCGGCTGCCGAAACCCTTGACCGCCGCTTCCGCGTGCGCCGTCGCGAGCGTCGAGGCGCGGGCGGGCGAGGATCGGCCGCCGTGGATTCTCGCCCGCGACGCCGCCGTTCTGGGCCTTCTCTATGGCGCCGGCTTGCGCATTTCCGAGGCGCTTTCGATCCGCCGCGCCGAGGCGCCGGTCGGGGAAAGGGACGCGCTGCGGGTCGTCGGCAAGGGCGAGAAGACGCGCGACGTGCCGGTCATCGCGCCCGTGCGGCGCGGCATCGAGGCCTATCTCGCCCTCTGTCCCTATACGCTGCCGCCGGAGCGGCATTTATTCGTTGGCGCGCGGGGCGGTCCGCTTTCGCCCCGCATCATTCAGCTCGCCGTCGAGCGGCTGCGCGGCGCGCTCGGGCTGCCGGAGAGCGCGACGCCGCACGCGCTGCGCCATTCCTTCGCCACCCATCTGCTCGGGCGCGGCGGCGACCTGCGCACCATCCAGGAGCTTTTGGGCCACGCCTCGCTGTCGACGACGCAGATCTATACCGCCGTCGATTCGAGCCGGCTGGTCGAGGCCTATCGGTCTGCGCATCCGCGCGGGCGGTGACGCGGCGAGAGGATCCTGTCGGCTAGGCCGATGGAGCCTAAGATCATCGAAAATAGTCGTAAGTTCGCCTTGACGACAGTGATCGCCGGTGCGGCGATGGCGCGCGCGGCGGCGGATGAAATCATTGATTAATTACATCGACGGCTTAGGTCTGGGCGGAGAAATGACGGGAGCGACAAATATTCTTGCAGCATCCGCGAGAATCCGTTCGAATTCAGAAAATCTCTTTAAATTTACAATTGGAAATTTCAATCTGTTGTAAGCGTTGCGCGAGATCAATGTTCAGAAGCCGGGATCGTAGCATCGTAGATTTTTGTTGCCGGCGGAGAAGGCTAAGCAACGATTTACGAGTGGACAATCCTGTCCATTGTTATCGTTATCTTGCTCGTTGGCATGTTCCAGAGTTGGCCGGGTCGCCCCTGATGGGGCGCTTTCGTTCGGCCTCTAGGCAATCCTACTCGTCATCACGTTTGCGCTCGTCCTTCCCGGCCTAATCTGTGTGGTCGACACGCAACGGCAAGGGCCAGACGCACATTCGGCAAAGGAAAGCACTCACATGAAAACAACTGTCATCGCCTGCGCTGGATTGATCGCGCTGCTCGCTCTGCCGCTGACCGTGCATGCTCAAGGCGTCGTGCGCGGCGCGGAGCAGGGGGCGGCAACCGGAAACCGCGCCGCTGGCCCGGTCGGCGGCGTTGTCGGAGGGGCCGTCGGCGGCGCCGTTGGCGGCGTAGCTGGCGGGGTCAAAGGCGTCCTCGGCATCCCGCAGTCAAATAACAGAAGCGGCTATCATCACCACCATCATTATAGGCATCATTATAGCCATCATAATTATTAGCATCATTATTAGCATCTGGAGAGCCGGACTTAATGTTTCGATCGATTTAAGTTCGGCTGTCCATTGATCGCAATCTATATTTCCGTAATGTCTATTTTAATTTGTATAAAATGGCGCGAGATAAAGAAATTTATCGTATAAATAGTTCCTAAGTGAAACAGATGTTAATTGCATATCCGAGAAAAAATCTACTGAAGTCGGAAAAATACAATAATATTATTTGGAACTATCATGCTTGGCGTCTGTTACGTCCTTGGCTGCGCGTGGCGGCGACATTTTAACAGGAGTTAGATCATGAGCAGTTCAACAGACAAGATTGCCGGCAGCGCCAATGCAGCGGCCGGAAACGTCAAGCAGGCTGTCGGCGCGGCTGTCGGTTCTGAAAAACTTCAGCAGGAAGGGATCGCCCAGGAAGCCAAGGGAGAGGCTCAAAAGGCTGTCGGCGCCGCGAAGGACGCAATTAAGGCCGGCGCGAACAAAATAGCCGACGCGATCAACAGAAAGCTTTAGTCCTCAAGGAAGAAGCCTTGTCGCGCGCGGAGCAGGCATTGCTCCGCGATGCGGCTATGCGGCCTTTGGCGAAGCTTTAAACTCGCTCGCCGATCCGCGATTGGCTCGATGGCCCTCGGAGCCGGCGGCTCATGCGGTCGCAAATGACGATGCGGGAGCCGCTTCATGGCGAAACGGCGGGCGCTGCGGGTCAACGCGCGGCCTTGTCGCCGGCTCTCCTTCCCTTCGCCGCGCGCGCCTGCTATCTCCCCTTGAATGACCACCCATCCCATCAGCAATATTCGCAACTTCTCCATCGTCGCGCATATCGACCATGGCAAATCGACGCTCGCCGACCGGCTGATCCAGACGACCGGCGCCGTCGCCGCGCGCGACATGGTCGAGCAGGTGCTCAATTCCATGGATATCGAGCGCGAGCGCGGCATCACCATCAAGGCGCAGACCGTCCGGCTGGAATATAAGGCGCAGGACGGAAACACCTATGTCCTCAACCTGATGGACACGCCCGGCCACGTCGATTTCGCCTATGAGGTGTCGCGCTCGCTCGCCGCCTGCGAGGGGTCGCTCCTCGTCGTCGACGCCAGCCAGGGCGTCGAGGCGCAGACGCTCGCCAATGTCTATCACGCGCTCGACGCCGGCCATGAGATCGTGCCGGTGCTGAACAAGATCGATCTGCCCGCCGCCGAGCCGGAGCGCATCCGCCAGCAGATCGAGGACGTCATCGGGCTCGACGCCTCGCAGGCGGTGCTGATTTCAGCCAAGACCGGGATCGGCATCGATCTCGTGCTGGAGGCCATCGTCAATCGCCTGCCGGCCCCGAAAGGCGACGAAACCGCGCCGCTGAAGGCCCTTCTCGTCAATTCCTGGTATGACGCCTATCTCGGCGTCGTCGTGCTGGTTCGCGTCATCGATGGGACGCTCCGCAAGGGGCAGAAGATCAAGATGATGGCCGCCGACGCCCATTACGAGATCGACAAGATCGGCGTATTCCGGCCCAAGATGCAGGACGTCGCCGAACTTGGCCCCGGCGAGGTCGGCTTCATCACGGCGCAGATCAAGCAGGTCGCCGACACCCGCGTCGGCGACACCATCACCGACGAGCGCCGGCCCTGCGCCGAGGCGCTGCCCGGCTTCAAGCCCGCCCAGCCCGTCGTTTTCTGCGGCCTGTTTCCGGTCGACGCCGCCGATTTCGAGGATTTGCGCGCCGCCATGGGGCGCCTCAGGCTGAATGACGCGAGCTTCTCCTATGAAATGGAGAGTTCGGCGGCGCTCGGCTTTGGCTTTCGCTGCGGCTTTCTCGGCCTCCTGCATCTTGAAATCATCCAGGAGCGGCTGGAGCGCGAGTTCAATCTCGATCTCATCGCCACTGCGCCCTCGGTCATTTACAGGATCGTGCAGCGCGACGGCGTCGTCGTCGAACTGCACAATCCGGCCGACATGCCGGACCCGACCAAGATCGAGACCATCGAGGAGCCCTGGATCCGCGCGACGATTTTAACGCCCGACGATTATCTTGGCGCGGTGCTGAAGCTCTGCCAGGAGCGGCGCGGCACGCAGGTCGATCTCAACTATGTCGGCAAGCGCGCGATGGCGGTCTATGACCTGCCGCTCAATGAAGTCGTGTTCGATTTCTACGACCGGCTGAAGTCGATCTCGAAGGGCTACGCCAGCTTCGACTACAACATCACCGATTATCGCGCCGGCGATCTCGTCAAAATGTCGATCCTCGTCAACGCCGAGCCGGTCGATGCGCTGTCCATGCTGGTGCATCGCGACCGCGCCAATTCGCGCGGGCGCCAGATGGTCGAGAAGCTGAAGGAGCTGATCCCGCCGCATATGTTCCAGATCCCGATCCAGGCGGCGATCGGCGGCAAGATCATCGCGCGCGAGACGGTGCGGGCGCTTCGCAAGGATGTCACCGCGAAATGCTACGGCGGCGACGCCACGCGCAAGCGCAAGCTTCTTGAAAAGCAGAAGGCCGGCAAGAAGAAGATGCGCCAGTTCGGCAAGGTCGAGATCCCGCAGGAGGCATTCATCGCCGCGCTCAAGATGGATGGCTGAGGGGCGCGGCTTGGCGGCGATGGCGCGCAAAGAGGGATCTGTTCCATGAAGGAGCGAAACATCGAGCCGTCGGCGCTGCATCTCGGCGACGAGGCTTTCATGTCGGTCGCGGAACTCAAGGCCTATGTCGCCGAAGTCGAGTCGGCCAGGGCCTCGAAATCCTATGAGGCGACGGCGCGCGCCGAGGATGCGAAGAAGGCGTTGATCGACAAGCTCATGAAGCCGATCGATTTCACGCCGGAAAAGGCCCATGCCTGCCTGCAGCGCCTCGAGCTTGCGGCGACGCGCGGCGAAACCCAATTGCTGGTCGCCCGCTTTCCGTCCGAATTTTGCACGGATCACGGGCGCGCCATCAACAATGCCGAACCGGAATGGCCCGAAACGCTGGTCGGCGGCCCGCGCAGCGTGTATGAAATCTGGAAAGAAAAGTTCAAGCCGCGCGGCTATGGCCTCAAGGCCATGATCATCGATTGGCCGGAGGGGCTTCCCGGCAACGTCGGGATGTACATCACCTGGAGCTGAGAGGCGGCGCTGTGCGCGAGCTTTGCCGCGAACACATAGCCGGCGGGAAGAAAATGCGCCGTTTTGGCGAAGTCGAGTTCCCGCGCAAGGCCTTTATCGCCGCGTTCAAGTTGGATCGATGAGGGTGAGCGCGTTGATCATGATCAACATATTGCTGTAGAAAACTGGTCTAATATCGCCTTCTGTTCTGAATGCGGGTGGTCAAGATGGCTGAACTACAGACGGCGCCTCTGGCGCAAAAGCTCGGCGACGAAGCCTTCATGTCGGTCGCCGATCTCAAGGCCTATGTGGCTGAAGTCGAATCGGCCAAGGCTTCGGAAAGCTATGGCGCGGTCGAGCGCGCCGAAAAAGCCAAAAAAGAGATGATCGACAAGCTGATGCAGCGCGTCGAGATCACGCCCGAGCGGGTTCAGGCTTTTATGAGCCGCTTGCGGCAGGCGGCGTTGCGCGGCGAGAACGAACTTCTCGTCATCCGCTTTCCATCGGAGCTTTGCACCGATCACGGGCGCGCCCTCAACAATATCGAACCCGAGTGGCCGGATACGCTCGTCGGCGCGCCGCGCCAGTTCTACGAAATCTGGAAAGAAACGCTGGAGCCCGCCGGCTATCGCCTGAAAGCCATGATCCTTGAATGGCCGAACGGCTTTCCGGGCGACGTCGGCCTGTTCGTCGCTTGGAAGTAGGGCCGCCATGTCGAAGGACAAGGGCGTGAAGGACAAGGAAAAGGACGGGCCGGACGAGCTCGCGGCGGCTGAAGCCGAGGCGGCGGGGGCGACCGGCAAGCTCAAGCGCAAGACCTATGAGGCGGAGCTCGAAAAGCTGGCTGTCGAAACGGTCAAGCTGCAGGAATGGGTGCGACGCGAAGGCAAGAAAATCTGCATCGTTTTCGAGGGGCGCGACGGCGCCGGCAAGGGCGGCGTCATCAAGGCGCTGACCGAGCGCGTGAGCCCGCGAGTCTTCAGGATCGTCGCGCTTCCCGCGCCGACCGAGCGCGAGAAATCGCAGCTTTATGTCCAGCGCTATGTCGCGGAGCTGCCGTCGGCTGGCGAGGTCGTGATCTTCGACCGCAGCTGGTACAACCGCGCTGGCGTCGAGCGCGTGATGGGCTTTTGCACCGAGGAGCAGACGCGCCAGTTCCTCGAAGGCGTCGCGGGGATGGAAAAGAACATCGTCCAGGCGGACATCGTCCTTCTGAAATACTGGCTCGAAGTCAGCGAAGAGGAACAGACGCGCCGTCTCGAGCAACGCATCGCCGACGGGCGCAAGATCTGGAAGCTGTCGGAGATGGACCTCAAATCCTACAGCCGCTGGTATGATTATTCGCGCGCGCGGGACGCCATGTTTCTTTCCTCGGATACGCCCTGGGCGCCGTGGTACGTCGCCCGCTCCGACGACAAGAAGCGCGCGCGCCTCAACATCATCAAGCATCTGCTTGGCAGAATTCCCTATGAGGATGTTCCGCGAAAAAAGATCAAGCTGCCGGAACGCCAGAAGCCCGAAGGCTACAAGGAGCCGAACTATCCCTGCAAATGGATCGAAGAGGCGTTCTGAAACCAACAGATACGATCCAGCTCGGCGTCCAACAGGGTGGATCGGCCCTGATCTAGCGCAGCGCGCCTGTCGCAAACAGCGCTGCCCACGCCATCGCAATGGCGAAGACCAGGCCCGGAACGATCCGGATCGCGAAGCCGCCCGTTCCCGCCGTGATCGCCATGATGATTTTGCTGATCGTGTTGCTTGTCATCGCCAGCATGATCGGCAGAACGGTTTCCTGCGGCGCAATTTTGCCGGAGGCGGCAAGGGAGGCGACCGAAATCGCCGCGCTATGCGTGTCGACGAAGCCGGCCGCCGACGCGCCGATCGCGATGCCGGCCGCGCCGGCCCATTCTTTCAGCGCCGCCGCCGCGATGAGCATGAGCGCCATCGTCGCGGCAAGCAAAAGGGCGACCTTGACGCTGAAGGCGCGCCCCGGCTCCCGGTTCTGCGCGCCGCCTGTTTCCAGAGCGCGCGCCGTGAAAACGGCGCCATAGATCGCGGCCGCGCATCCGCCGGCGATCAGCGCCGGAGCGAGGAGGCGCAGCGTCGATGCGCTTGTGGCGGCGAGGATGGCCGCCATCTGGATGAAGGTCGCGACGCTCGAAAGGGCGGCGGCGGCGACGGCGGGCGCCGAGCAGGGCGGGCTCCTTCAGGGCGAGGCCGGCCATCGAGCCGATCGTCGCCGTGCTTGAAGCAAAGCCCGAGGCGAGCCCGGCGAGCGGCATGCCGAAGCGCGCGCCAAACGCCCGCGTCGCGATATGGCCGAGGCCGCCGATCCCGAGCACGAGGATCACAAGGATCCAGATCGAGTGCGGATTGAGCGCCTCGAACGGCCCCATGTAGCGGTCTGGCAGCAAGGGAAAAATCACCAGAGTCGCCGCCGCGAAAATCAATGCGTCGGTGATTTCGCCCTTGCTCAGAATGCTCTGGGCGAAGCTGTGCATCGGCGTCTTCGCGGCGAGCAGGATTGCGACGACGACGCCGACGGCGCCGGCGAGGGCGGCGTCCTGGAGCGCGAGAGCGCCAAGGAGCGGCATGAAGGCGAGCGCGACCTCGGTGGTGAGGCCCGGGTCTTCCGCCGGCGTGCGCAGATAGGACACGACGATCAGCGCGGCGACGGAGGCGGTGGCGAGCGCCAGCACGAGCGTCCCGCCAATGTAAAAGGCGACGGCGCCGAGCAGGGCGGTGACGGCGAAGGTCCGCATCCCGGCCGGACGCCGCGCGGGCCCCTCGCCCTTGCTGCGTTCGCGCTCGATGCCGATCAGCAGGCCAAGACAGAGCGCGACGAGGAAGCCGGAGAGGGGCTGCGCGAAAGAGAGCATCAAGCGTCACCGATCATTGAGCGCGGCCAAGTTTCGCTCTTCATAGCATTGCGCGACGGGAACGGAGAAAGCCTAAGTGCGGAATTCTGGCGACGCAGGGGCGCGGGCCATGCATCGCGTGATGGGCGATTCGCTGTTCGGCAGGGTGGTGGTACACTACAGCGATCGGGCCAATTAGCCTAAGCTCGGATCTGCTTGTGCTTTGAGACGGAGTTGCGTTGTGACCCTGACGGCCGGACCGCCGCCGCCGGAATTGGCGCGGGAACTGGAACAGATACGCGCGCGGGCTCAGGCGCTTGCCGCCCACATCCACACCGCCAACGCTCCATTTCCGGAGGATTTTCCGAAGGCGGACATTTTGGCGATCAGCGCGGAAATGGCCGAATTGCCGGATGGAACCGCGCAAGGTTGTTTGCGGTCCCTCGAATACGCCGATATGCGCCTCGCCGACATTCGGAGTCTGCATTTTGATGGGATATCCCCTGCGCATGCTCCGAAAAGCGATCAGCACCCGGCGCTCACGCGCGAGGAGGGCCTTGATCGCGATCTGAGCGGACTAATGGTTGCAATCGCCACGGCTCGTCGCGTCGCGAATCGCATCGCCGCCATCGAACCGGAAGAAAAGCCACCCGAGCCGAGCGTGCCGCGGGATGCCGTGTGCGGTCTCGCCGACACCGAGTCCAAGGGGTTGCGCGTCAATGGTGAACTTGTCCAAGCGCTTCACGACTTCGACGAAGTTGCTCGGCCAGCATCGGAGCCCGCCGATCATTTCCGCCGCGCTTTGACCGATGCGAAAGTCGTCGCAGGCTTAAGCCGCGTCGAACTAGCGCAGGAGAATATCATTCCCGCTTGGCTGGGACGCTTTGGAAGGTGGCTATCGGACTACCCTGTGCGTCTGGAGCACGCCGGGCAAGCGCTGCAGGTCGGTGTCGACATCGCCGAAACTGTTCATGGCAGTTGGCGGAAGTTCAAAAAGAAGCTTACCGACGCGGCCTATGCCTCGCTGCACGAATTCTCGGACGATCTTCAGGGCCTCGGTCGAAGGCTTGGCGAGCGACGTAGTACGAGGGCGCAGGTTGAGCCGTTCACGATCAGCAAAGTAAGGACGAAGATCATGGCCGGCGAAGCGCCGCCTGCCGAATGGGCGCGGTTCGTCGACGAATTGGACTTAGCCTATACGTCCCTGCATGATCTGTCCCCTCTCCGAACGCTGACCTCCCTGCAGAAGCTTGATCTCCGGGGCACAAGCGTCACCGACCTGTCTCCTCTCCAGACCCTGAGCGCCCTGCAGAAGCTCGATCTCGGCGGCACAAGAGTTACCGACCTGTCCCCTCTCCAGACCATGACCGCCCTGCAGAGCCTTGATCTCTCGGGCCCAGGAGTTACCGACTTGACCCCTCTCAGGACCATGACCGCCCTGGAATACCTCGATCTCTCGGGCCCAGGAATCACCGACCTGACTCCTCTCCGGACCCTGACCGCCCTGCTGTACCTTGATCTCTCGGGCACAGGCGTCACTGACTTGTCCCCTCTCCAGACCCTGACCGCCTTGCAGAGGCTCGACCTTTCCAATACTGCCGTCTCCGACTTGGAGCCGTTGGCCGGTCTAAAAGCATTGCGGACCTTGGCTGTTGCCGAGACGAAGGTAACGGACACCTCCGTCCTGGCCCGCTTGAAAGCTCTTAAAATCGTAGGGTTCGACCTCCACGTATGAAGATATGTTTAGGTTCTGCCTTGGCGGAAGGCTCCGGCGGAACCGGCTGGGCCCGATTATCTAGTGGCGTGTGCTTCAGCGGTCCGGTTGCGAAAAAAGCTGAGGATGTCTCAACGCGCCTTAACCGCGTCATCCCCCAAGATAGGCTTTCGAGATGTCGTCATGCGTCAGCATCTCGGAGCCCGCGCCCTGCAACGCGATACGGCCGGTCTCCAGCACATAGGCGTAATCGGCGAGTTCGAGCGCGGCATGGGCGTTCTGCTCGATCAGCAAAATGGTGCGCCCCTCGTCTTTCAGGCTCTTGATGATGGCGAAAATCTCCTCGACGAAGAGCGGCGCGAGGCCCATCGAGGGTTCGTCGAGGAGGAGCAGTTTCGGATCGGCCATCAGGGCGCGGCCGATCGCCAGCATCTGCTGCTCGCCGCCGGATAGAAGCCCGGCGGTCTGCGTCAGGCGCTCCTTCAGGCGCGGGAAACGGGCGAGCACGCCCGCCCGCCGCGCCGCGATCTCGGCCCGGTCGCGCGTCAGATAGGCGCCCGCATCAAGGTTTTCCGCGACGCTCATCCGGCCGAAAATCTGGCGCCCCTCGGGCACGAGCGCGATGCGTTTGCGGGCGACGACATGGGCCGGGCGATTGGTCAGCTTTTCGCCCGCGAAGACAACCGATCCGGCGCGGATTTTCAAAAGCCCCGAAAGGCCGCGCAGGATTGTCGTCTTGCCCGCGCCATTGGCGCCGATGAGGCAGACGATCTGGCCGGCGCCGACGCAAAGATCGACGCCCTTGACGACGAGGCTCGCGCCATAGCCGATTTCAAGGCCGCGCGCTTCGAGCAGGGGGGCGCTCACGATGCTTTGGATTTCTCAGGCGGCTTGCCGATCTTCTGGCAGGTCGCGGCATGGTCGTCGACGGCTTCGTGAAACGCGGCTTGCAAGTCGGCGATGCTATGGGCGTGGAACCCTATGAGGTCATTGATCCCGGCGATATGACCGACGAAAATACCGTCGTCGGCGTCGAATTCAATCCGCGCATAAAATCCCTTGTAGTGCATGGCGCTCATGGAGTGATCCCGAGTTTGGTCATTATCAAGGGGCCTTGGCCAGTTCCGCCGCGCCGTTGACGCCGAGATAGGCCTCGATGACGGCCGGGTCCGCCCGCACAGCCTCAGGCGCGCCCTCGGCGATCTTGCGGCCGAAATTCAAAACCGTGATCCGGTCGCAAAGGCGCATGACGAGGCCCATGTCATGCTCGACGAGAAGCATGGTGACGCCGCGCGCCCGGATCGCGCCAAGGAGCTGGTTGAGCCCCTGCGTCTCGGCCGGATTCATGCCGGCGGCGGGCTCGTCGAGCAGCAGGAGTTTGGGCGTGGCGGCGAGCGCGCGGGCGATTTCGAGCCGGCGCTGGTCGCCATAGGACAAAGCGCGGGCGAGCGTCTGCGCCACTGCGGCGAGACCAACGAAATCGAGAAGTTCGCGGGCCGCGCTGACGGCCGCCCGTTCCTTCGCGTGAAAGCCGCCAAGCCGCGTCAGGACGTCAAAAAGCGTTCCGCCCATTTCCGCGTGCATCCCGGCGAGGACATTTTCGAGCGCGGTCATCTCGTTGAACAGCCGCAGGTTCTGGAAGGTGCGGGCAAGCCCGCGCCGCGCCCGCGCGTCGGGCGAAAGACGCTCGATGCGTTCGCCGCGCAGCCGAAATCGCGCCTGACTGGCCCCGGGCGAGGCCGCTGATCGCGTTGAAGACGCTCGTCTTGCCCGCGCCATTGGGTCCGATCAGCGCATGAAGGCTGCCCGTCTCGACGCGCAGGCTCAAGGCGTCGATCGCGGTCAGCCCGCCATAGCGCAGGGTCAGATCGTCGATTTCGAGTTCCGGCGCGCTCATGTCGGCGCCTTGGTCGCGACGCCGACGCGGCCGATGCGCCAGGGCAGGATTCCATGCGGCATGTAGAGCACGGCGACGACGATGATCAGGCCGTTGACGACGAGGCGATAATCCTGCAGCGGCCGCAGGATCTCAGGCAGCAGCGTCAGCACCATCGCGCCCGCGATCGGCCCGAGCGGCGAACGTATGCCGCCAAGAATTGCAAAGCTGAGGATCGTCACCGCCGCGTCGAAGCCATAGTCATTGGGGCTGATCGAGGAGGAGGCGTGCGCGTTCAGCGCGCCGGCGAGGCCGGCGAGCATGGCCGAGACGACCAGCGCCGCCATTTTATAGCGCGGAAGATTGACGCCGCCGACGGCGGCGGCGACCTCATCCTCCCGGATCGCCTCCATGGCGCGGCCGATGCGCGAGCGGCAGATCAGGACCAGCGCCAGCACGGCGAGGAGAAGACATCCGTAAATCAGCGGGAAGCCGGCTTTGACCGGAATGCCGGGGAGGCCGAGCGCGCCGCCGGTCAGATCCGACTGAATGAGGAAGATGCGCAGGATTTCGCCAAGGCCGATCGTCGCCAGCGCGAGATAGACGCCTGACAGGCGCAGCGTCGGCACGCCGATCGCGAGCGCCACAGCGGCGGGCGCCAGCATGGCGGCGGCGAGAACGAGAGGGAAGGGCAGGCCGGTATGCAGACTGAGCAGGGCCGAGGCATAGGCCCCGAGCCCCATGAAGGCCGCCTGGCCAAGCGACAATTGGCCGATCGCCAGCACGACATACATGCTCAGCGCCAGAAGCCCGTTGACGCCGAGCGCGACGAGCAGGCTCTGGTAGGTCCAGAGGAAATCGTCGAGGTCGAAGCCTGTCATCAAGGGAATTCGTCGAAGCTCATGGCGGCGATGGGATGGGCGCGGCGCGCGCCTGCCTCCCGGCATAGTTGCTCCGCGCATTTCCGGCAAGTTCGCGGCTGAAGCTTCGGCTCCAGGGGCCCCGCGCAGCCTGTGGAGGGCGGCGGGGGCGGCCTGGAGAAAGCCAGCCGAAGCGCGATCGTTGGGCCATGCAGCGGATCGGGGGGGCCGCTGCAAGGGGGTGGCGAAACGGTCCGGTCCCGCGCGGGAGATCCAGCGCCATTTTCGAGCCGGGCGATCAAGCCGGCCCGGTCTGATTTACGGTCGGACGGCCGCAAAAGTTTTGCGCGCGGCGCCCCGCCCTTCGCGATCGTGTCAAAGTTTGAGTTACTGCCCCTCGCGGGACGCGGCTTATCCGCTCTTGACGGGAAGCGCGGACCAGCAGCCCGTTCAGAGAGGGCAGGCTCCGAGGCTATTTGAGTGGGAGGAACAGGTCAGTGATGGTTTCGTGCTCCGGCACGTCAGGATAGAAGCTGACCCGCTGGCAGAACATTGAAAAGTCCCGCGTTTCCTCCCCGCTGGCAGGGAGCCAGTCGCGATAGAGGAACAGGGCCGGCGCCTCCAGATTTTCGCTTCCGCCGACGACACGGAGAACCGCGCAGCGACCGCCGGGGATCACCCCCGCTTCGACTCCATGTGTATTCGCTTCGATCGAACG
This sequence comes from uncultured Alphaproteobacteria bacterium, assembly GCA_963767805.1. Classification (GTDB taxonomy): domain Bacteria; phylum Pseudomonadota; class Alphaproteobacteria; order Rhizobiales; family Beijerinckiaceae; genus Methylocapsa. The sequence continues at coordinate 93,296 of CAVYFP010000043.1, forward strand.
GTTCGTCGCGGCGCAGAGGTCGAGACGGAATTCGGCCGCTGGCGTCGTACGCGGATCGGAGTGAAATACCGTGTAGGTCGCGCTGACGTTCGGGCCCAACCCGACCGCTCTTCGCCACGAGATGAAGCGTTGGACAGTCTCATATACGCGCTCGGGCTCGCCCCGATGCTCCATCAAGGCGACGGGTGTTTCGGGGAAGTCCCGGATGCTTATGTCATTGACCGAGTAAGTCGTCATGCGCTTGCTCCTCGCATTGGTGAGTGGCCCGAAGGCCGCAAGCCACGGCTCCCAATCGGGAGACTTCCGGAACGCCGATGGCGCTTGCCCGATGCGTTCACGAAAGGCGCGGGCAAAAGCGTCCGGCGCCTGATATCCGGAGTCCATCGCTATTTGGGTGACATTGGCATCGTTACGGAACGCTAGTTGATAGGACGCCCGCTTCATGCGGGCGAGCTGAACGTAGCGATAGACCGAGACGCCAAAGGTCGCGCTGAACTGCCGATGGAAATGATGCATCGAGAAAGCCGCCACGCCGCTGAGCGTCGCCAGGCTCAGATCGCCGTCGAGATGCCGGTCTATAAAGTCCAGCACCCTCTGCATCCGGGCGTGATAACATTCGAGCGCCGTCTTCGTCATTCCGTCCTCCGTGGCGCCAACCAGTTAGCCTGTCATCTCCGAAATGCGCTCGACCGTTCTTGCTGTTCTGAGAGGGGCAACGCGCCGGCTCCATCGAGCCCGCCTTTTAGCGCTGCTTCCGGGTCAATCCAATGGCGGGGCCGACTTGGGGCGAGACCGGAAATTCAAACCGGGACGCTTGCTCCTTCGCCGGACGCTGGGCAAGCGGCGCGGTCAGGGTATATTGAGAAGAACGCCGCCCGCCGGATCGCGCAAGCAGGAAGCCAAAAATGTCAGACTCCGCAAAGCTCATCGAACTTGACGAACGCATCGCCGCGATCCGCGAGAATATCCGCGAGTTGATCGAGCAGGCCGCGGCCTTTTCAGGCGCCGAGGACGAGACGCGCACGGCCGACCGCATCGCCGAGGAGGAAGCGCAGCTGGCGGCGCTGCTGAAAGAGCGCGAGGCGCTCGGGCATTAACGGCCGACGTTAGGCCCGCTTCGCGCTGGCGCGGCCGAAGAGGCCGAGCGGGCGCACCCACAGGGTCAGCACCAGCGCCAGAAATCCGACGGCGTCCTTATAGACCGACGAGACATAGCCTGCCGTCAGCGCTTCGAGCAGCCCGATCAGGAGCCCCGCGACCAGCGCTCCGCCAATGTCGCCGAGGCCGCCCAGAATGATGATGGCGAAACCTTTAAGCGTCATCGCCTCGCCCATATAGGGCGTGATGGCGTTATATTGCAGCCCGATCAGCACGCCCGCCGCCCCGCCGAGCGCGCCGGAGATGAAGGAGACGCGCCGCATCACCGCGCCCGTGTCGATCCCCATCAATTCGGCGGCGTCGGGGTTTTCGGCCATGGCGCGCATGGCGAGGCCGATGCGGCTCGCGCGCAGCAGAATGATGAGGCCGAGGGTCAGCGCCGCGACCGTGCCGACGATCAGGATCTGCGTCGGCGAGACGCTCGCGCCATGGAAATCATAGGGCGCGTTGTCGATGAGGCCGATCGGAAAGCGGCGGATCTCGGAGCCAAACAGCGCCGTCATGCCCGAATAGAGAAACAGCGTGCCGCCCAGCGTCACCATCAGCGAGGCGAGTTCGGGCGCGCTCGCCTTGCGCAGGCGCGAGAGCAGCAGCGCATCGAGGACGACGGCGATGAGGCCGGCGCCGATCGCCGCCAGCGGCAGGGCGAGCGCCAGCGGCGCGCCCTTGAGCGTCGCGAACAGCGCGATATAGGCGCCGGCCGAGAAGTAAAACCCATAGGTCAGATTGATGACGCCGAGCACGCCGAACATCAGGGTGAAGCCCAGCGCGAACAGCGCATAGGCCGAGCCGGCGACGAATCCATTGATGATCTGCTGGGCGAACATGAAGGGCCTGAACCGCGTTTCGAATCTCCGCCATAGACGCCGGGCCGATCCCCATTCGTCAAGGGGCGA
>CAVYFP010000044.1:0-26859 GCA_963767805.1 uncultured Alphaproteobacteria bacterium
GGCGCGACAGGGATTGAACCTGTGACCCCTCCCGTGTGAAGGGAGTGCTCTCCCGCTGAGCTACGCGCCCGTCCGTTCGCGGGAAATCAACTGTTCCCGGATGACGACCGAACCTTTATGAAAGGCGGCGGATCGAAGTCAAGCTGGATTTCCCGCGCTTGGCCGCCCGCGCCTCGTCGGCGCCGTCAACAAAATGCAATATGATGCGTCAAAAGATAAGCCTGCGCCTAGCCCGCGCCAAGCCAACGCATTGAGGCCGCTCCGGCCGCATTCGGGGAACATCATGAATCTCCCACTTCGACGCGCGGCCCTGGTCGCCGGCGGCCTGTTTCTTTCGCCGCTTCCGGGCGTCTTCGCCGATGAGGCGCCGGGCGTCCCGAAGGGCCTCGAAAAAATCGACACGATCGTCGTGCTCTACGCGGAAAACCGCAGCTTCGATAATCTTTACGGCGGCTTTCCCGGCGCCAATGGGCTTGCCGGTCTCGCACCCGATCAGGCGCGCCAACTCGACCGCGATGGCGCGCTACTGCCCGAATTGCCGCCGATCTGGGGCGGCCTCACCCCGCGCGGCGTCGAGCCGGCCATCCCGCAGGACAAGACCGCGCATCTGCCAAACGCGCCCTTCGCCATCGACGATCCAAACGGCTTCAACGCGCCGCTCGGCGTGGCGACCCGGGATCTTTCGCATCGGTTCTATGAAAATCGAATGCAGATCGGCGGCGGCGCGAACGACAAATTCGTCGCTTACGGCGATTCCGGCGCGCTGGTCATGGGCCATTACGATGGTGCGAGGCTGCCGCTCTGGCCCATCGCGCAGCGCTATGTGCTCGCCGATAATTTCTTCATGGGCGCATTTGGCGGCTCTTTCCTCAATCATTTCTATCTCGCCTGCGCCTGCGCGCCGCGCTACCCGGAGGCCGACAAAAGCCCGGCCAAAGGCCTGATCGCAGCCGTCGAACCGGATGGCGTTTCGCTGACGCTGGCGACCAATTCGCCGAAATCCGCCATTGAGGGCGTCACGAAATTCGTCAATGACGGTCAGATCTCTCCCGATTTCTACGCCGTCAACACCATGCAGCCGCCCTATCAGCCAAGCGGCGTCCAGCCGGCGCCGGCAGCGATCCCGCCTATGCCGACCCCTCAAAGCCGACCACGCTGCCGCCGCAGACCGAGCCCACCATCGGCGATCTTCTCAGCGCCAAGGGCGTCGCCTGGGCCTGGTACGCCGGCGCCTGGGATATCGCGCTCAGCGGCGCAAAAGTCGAGCCCAATCCAAGTTTCCAGACCCATCATCAGCCCTTCAACTATTTCGCGTCCTTCGCGCCGGGGACGCTCGCCCGCGCGGATCACCTGCGCGACGGCGGGCTGAATCGCCAAATTCATCGCCGCCATCGATTTGGGCGCATTGCCGCATGTGACCTTCTACAAGCCGCAGGGGAGCCTCAACGAGCACGCCGGATATGCCGACGTGCTCGATGGCGACGCGCATCTCGCCGATGTCGTCGCCCATCTCGAAAAGAGCCCGCAATGGGATCATATGATAGTTGTCATCACATATGACGAGAATGGCGGCTTCTGGGATCACGCCGCGCCGCCAAAGGGCGACCGCTTCGGGCCGGGGACGCGCATTCCCGCGTTGATCGTCTCGCCTTTCGCGAAAAAAGGCTTCGTCGATCATACGCTCTATGACACGACCTCCATTCTGCAGCTGATCACCGAGCGCTTCGCCCTGCCTGTGCTGCCGGGCCTCGCCGCGCGCGCGCAGGCGATCGCGGCGGGCGGCCAAACGCTCGGCGACCTCACCGGCGCGCTCGATCTTTCCGCGCCGTGAGCCTTTCGCCAGATCTTCAGCTCAAGACCGCGGCGCTGGCGCGCGATTTCGCCAGCCGCGCCGCCGCTCATGACGAGGCGGGGTCGTTTCCCTTCGAGAACATCGAGCAGCTTTCCAGGGCCGGCCTTCTCGCCCTCATCGTTCCCGCCGCGCTCGGCGGCGCGGCGGCGATTTGCGCGCCGCCAATCATGTCGTCAACGCGATCGGTTGGGGCGAGCCCTCGACCGCGCTGGTGCTCGCGCAGCAATATCTTTTCCATTTCCGCATGCTGCGCAATCCGGCCTTTCCGCCGGCGCTCGCGGAGGAAATCGCGCGTTCGGCCGTGACCGATGGCGCGCTTTGCAACGCGCTCCTCGTCGAGCCCGAACAGGGCTCGCCTATCCGCGGCGGCTTGCCGGCGACGACCGCCCGGCGGGTCGAGGGCGGCTTTCGCCTCAGCGGACGAAAGATTTATTCGACCGGAAGCGTCGCGCTGCGCTGGCTCGCCGTCTGGGCGCGCACTGACGACTCCGAGCCGCTGCTCGGCGGCTTCATCATTCCGGGCGGCGCCGAGGGCGTCTCCATCCAGGAAACCTGGGACCATCTTGGCATGCGGGCCAGCGCCAGCCATGACATGATTTTCGAGGATGTCTTCGTGCCCGCCGCGCGCGCCATCGATCTCCGCGCGCCCGCCGATCTCACGCCGCCGGACGATGCGGCGGCGGCCTGGATCGCGACCCTGTTCAGCACGATCTATGACGGCGTCGCGCAGGCCGCGCGCGACTGGCTCGTCGCTTTCCTGCACGCAAGGGCGCCCTCGAACCTTGGCGCGCCGCTCGCCAGCCTGCCGCGCATGCAGGACGCCGTCGGCGCCATCGACGCGCTGCTTTACGTCAACCGCGCGCTCCTCGCCGATGTCGCCGGACGCTGCGACGCCGGCCTGCCGCCGCCCGCGCGCGAGAGCAATTTCATGAAGCTCACTGTGACCAACAACGCTGTCGCGGCGGTGGAAAAGGCGCTGGAAGTCTCGGGCAACCCGGGCCTTTCGCGCCATAACGCGCTGCAACGCCATTATCGCGACGTGCTCTGCGCGCGGGTGCATTCGCCGCAGGATGATGCGATCCGCCTCAATGGCGGCCGCGAGGCTCTCTCCGTCCCGCCTATTTCTCCGTGATCTTCAGTTCGATGCGCCGGTTGCGCCGGTTGGCCTCGTCGCTGTCGCCGGGGTCGATCGGCTGGAATTCGCCAAAGCCTGCGGCGGCGAGGCGCTGCGGCGGAACGCCCTTCGAGATCAGATATTGCACCACCGCGATCGCGCGCGCGGATGAAAGCGACCAGTTCGAGGGGAACTGCGCCGACTGGATCGGCTTCTTGTCGGTATGGCCGTCGACGCGAATGATCCAGGGGATGTCGGGCGGAATCTCGTGGTCGAGTTCGATCAAGGCGGCCGCCAGCTTGTCGAGTTCCGTGCGCCCGGCCGGATCGAGGCTCGCCTGGCTCGATTCGAACAGCACTTCTGACTGGAATATGAAGCGGTCGCCGACGACGCTGACGCCTGGCCGGTCGCCGAGGATCTGACGCAGGCGGCCGAAGAAATCCGAGCGGTAGCGGGCGAGTTCCTGCACCTTCTGCGCGAGGGCGACGTTGAGGCGGGAGCCGAGATCGGCGATTTTCGCCTGCGATTCGACGTCGGATTTCTCTGAGGCGTCGAGCGCCTGCTCGACGGCGCCGAGCTGGCGCCGCAGTGCGGCGATCTGTTGATTCAATATGTCGACCTGCGCCAGCGCCTTGGCCGAGAGATCCTGCTGCGCCGCCAGCTTTTGCTGTTCGCTCGCGGCCAGCGCGCCGGCCGCCTCGGCGCTCGATGCGCCCGCCCTGTCGGCGTCGATGAGCCCCTGCATCCGGGCCTTGTCCTGCTGCGCCGCTTCGAGATTGGCCGACAAAAGCGCGGCCGTCCCTTCCGCCTCCGTCTTGCTCGAGCGCTCGAGTGCAAGCAGCTGGCTCAATTCCTCGATCTGGCGATTGAGCTTCGTCAGTGCGGTGTCCTTGCCGGTCACTTCGCGGGCGAGGAAGAATTGCGCCAGCATGAAAACGGAGAGGAGGAAAATGATGACGAGGAGCATGGTCGACAGGGCGTCGACGAAACCCGGCCAGTAATCGATCGGGCGCATCCGCGTGCGCGCGCGGCCCGCCATCAGCAGGGCTCGCTCTGAGCCATCGGCATCAGCCGGGTTCCTTCAACCGGTCGGCCTGCCCATCGGCGAGCCGCTGCAGGACGTTCTTGACTTCGCGGCTCTGTTCGGCCTGGGCCTCGACCCAGTCGCGGATGATCTGCTGTTCCGAGCGCATGTGCTGCACCAGCGATTGCACGCCATCGGCGAGATTGGCGACCGCGATCGAGGTCGCCTTCGCCTGCGACTGGTCCACCGCGGCGGCGATCTTGTCGAGCGCCGCGCGAATGTCGGCGGGCAGGCCCTCATAGGCGGGCGCCATTTCGGACGGACCGGCGAAGGGAAGCGCGGTCAGATTGTCCTCAAGCTCGGTGAAGAAACGATTTTGCGCCTGTCCCGCCTGCAGGTCGAGGAAACCGAGGACGAGGGAGCTGGCGAGTCCGAACAGAGACGAGGTGAAGGAAATGCTCATGCCGGCGATCGGCGCGGACAGCCCGTTCTTCAGATCGTCGAACATGACGCCGGCGTCCGAACCCGTCTGCATTGATTTTATGACGCCGCCAATCGACCCGACGGTCTCGATCAGGCCCCAGAAGGTGCCGAGTAGCCCAAGGAAAATTAGCAGGCCCGTCAGATAGCGCGCGGTGTCGCGCGATTCGTCGAGCCGCGCCCCGATGATGTCGAGAACATTCCGCAAGGGCATCGGCGCGCGCCCGTCGGCGAGCCTGTCGCGCAGGAGCTGCGCCACAGGCGCGAGCAGGACCGGCGGCTTGACCGGCGCGCCATCGTGGCGGAGCAGGGCGTTGGCCCATTTCACTTCGCGAAACAGCCGGATCACCTGGCGCAGCCCGAGCAGGATGCCGAATGCAAGCACGCCGACGATCAGGCCGTTGAGGCCGGGATTGGCCATGAACGCGGTTGCGATCTGGCGATTGAGAATGAAGACGCAGAAGCCGGCGAGGATCAGGAAGACCAGCATCCGCACGAGATAGATGACGGGATAGGTCAACCGCCGGATGTCGTCACCGTTCATGTCGATCCCCGGCGGCGCGCCCGAGGCAATGCGTGAAGGCGTCTGCGAAGCTCATCCTGCCCGATCCTTTTGCGGCGAGTTTAAAAGGATTTGCGCGCATCGGGCCAGAGACTGGAGGGGGGATTGACGATCAGGCGAATAAATTTGAGCAGAGCCCTTGGCGGAAGGGCCGCGCGGAACTTTGAGCTGCGCCGGACGTTGCCCGGCCGTGGGGGAGTATTGAATGGGCGATCTGATCGGCGCTTCAGGCGCCCGCCCGCGCCGGCCGCGCGATGCGGCGCGCACGCTTGAGATGCTCGCGACGCTGATTTCCGTCGCCTTCGCCATCGTCTTTCTCTATGTCGGCCGCGACGTTCTCGTTCCCATCGCCATCGCGGTGCTCCTGAGTTTTGTGCTTTCGCCGCCGGTCCTGCTGCTCCGGCGCATTGGCGTAAACCGGACCGTCGCCGTCATGGCGGTCGCCTTGACTAGTCTTCTCATCGCGTTGGCCGTCAGCGCCGCCTTGACCCGGCAGGTCTCCGAGCTTGCCGTTGACCTGCCGAATTATCAGGCGACGATCAACAGCAAGATCGGAAAATTGCGGGATATCGTCTCGGCCAATAATTTTTTCGAAAAGGGCGCGAATGCGCTGAAGAGCTTGGGGGATCTCGCCCAGAAGCCGCAGGCCGCGCGGGCTTTACAGCCTGCCTCGCCGCAAGGCGACACCGCCGTCGAGGCGCGCCCCGTGCCGGTGGAGGTGCGCGAGCCGACGCCTGGGCCCTTCGCCTTGCTGCGCACGATTGCCGGGACGGCGCTGTCGCCTATAGAGACGACGGCCCTCGTCGTCATCTTCGTGGTATTCATCCTCCTGCAGCGTGAGGATTTACGCAATCGCTTCATCAGGCTCGTCGGCGCGAAAGACCTGCAGCGCACCACAGTGGCCATGAATGACGCCGCCGGGCGGCTCAGCCGGTTTTTCCTGGTCCAGACCCTCGTCAACGGCACCTATGGCGTGATCATCGGGCTCGCCCTCGCTTTGATCGGCGTTCCCGGTCCGGTCCTGTTCGGAATCCTCGCCTTTCTGATGCGTTTCGTCCCCTATGTCGGGGCCGTTGTCGCGGCGGCCTTTCCGGCCATGCTCGCGGCCGCGGTCGATCCCGGCTGGACCATGGCGCTGGAAACGCTCGCCCTGTTCATCCTGCTCGAATCGCTCGTCGGCAATGTCGTCGAGCCGCTGCTCTACGGCCGCAATACCGGCCTCTCGCCGATCGCCGTCGTTGTCGCGGCGACGTTCTGGACATGGCTCTGGGGTCCCGTCGGCCTCGTGCTCTCCACCCCCCTCACGGTTTGCCTCGTCGTCATCGGCCGCCATGTCGAGCAATTGAGCTTCCTCGACACCATTCTTGGCGACGCGCCTGTGCTTACGCCGGTCGAACATTTCTACCAGCGCCTTCTCGTCGGCGATGCCGCGGAAATCGCCGACCAGGCCGAGCAATTCCTGAAGACGCAGCCGCTGATCGCCTATTATGACGAGGTCGCGCTGAACGGTCTTTTGCTGGCGCAGGAGGATTTCGCGCGCGGCGTTCTCGACGAAGCCGAGCAAACAAGAATCAGACAGACGATCGAGGAAGTCATCGAGGATCTGTCCGAGCACGCCGATGAAAAGCCCGAGGCGGCGCTGGCCGCGATCATCCCCGCCGAGCCGCGCAAGGCGATCCTTTGCATCGCCGGCCGCAACGCGATCGATCAGGCGGCCGCCGAATTGCTCGCGCAAATTCTGGAAAGGCGCGGCCTCCCGGCCAAGGTCGAACCGCCCGAATTATTGACGATCGGCGGCATCCTGCACCTGCCGGGCTCGGGCGCGCAGATCATCTGCCTGTCTTACGTCTGCGCCGATATTGGCGCGCCGCGCGTGCGCTTCGCCATCCGTCGTCTGCGCCGGCGCCTGCCGGAGGCGAAGTTCATCGCCGGGTTCTGGGGCGCGGCTCCCGACGCCGCGCGTGATCTCGTCGGCCAGACAAGGGCCGATCTATGCCCGACCCTGCTCGCCGAGGTGGCGGCGTTTTGCGTCGCGGCGGCGAATGCGGCGCTCGCCCCCGAGGCGGCGCCAGAACCGCATGCGGATTTGGCGCCCGGGGCGCCGCCGCCGCGGTCGATATCGGGCGCTGCGCGATAGAGCATGACGCCTGAATTCAGCCGAGCGGGCCGGGCGCCGCGGCTTCCGGATCGCTGAGGCCGTGCAGCCGGTGCGCGGCGGCGTGGGCGAACCGCATCAGAATGGCGCGGCGGGTCGCGGCGGCGATCTTGTGTTCCGGCGCCTCGCGCAACATTTCCGCCCCATAGGCGTCGGCGACGATGAGGCCGGCGTCGGCTGGCATGATGTCCGCCGGCACGCTCTGCGGAATTGCGAAATAGAGACGGTCGCAATGGGCGCGATAGTCGCGCCATTTCATGTCCGCGCGAAAATCCGCGATGGAGGATTTGATCTCGACGATATGCACGCGCCCGTCCTCGGCGAGGGCGACAATGTCGGCGCGCCGGCCGGACAGCAGCGGCAATTCGGTGAGGGTCGAGAATCCGAGCAGCCGCAAAAGGCGCCGCGTCCCGCGCGCGACAAAAAGCGCGGTCTCCGACTGGCGCCCATCCTGCGGCGCGCGCGGCAACATACAAAAGTGGCGTTCGGGGCGGCATTGGGGCGACGCGGGCTCCGCTGGGCCCTTTGTCATAGCGCGGTTTCCTTGCCGGAAACAGACCTCTCGCCCGTCGCCGCGCAGCGCGAAGCTCAGTTGGGCTTGTCCGCCGACACTTCTGAAATGCTGACGCCGCTCGGCGGCGCGGCCGGCGGCGTCGCCGCGCCTTTGGTGAAACGGGAGCAATCGAGCAGCCCGGCGGCGGCGTTGAAGGCGATTTTATAGCCGGCGGAAGTCGCCGACAGCGCGTCGGGGACGATGCGGGCGGCTTGCCGCAGGCCCGTGAACGCCTGGCCCAGCGCCGATGCGGGCGGCTCCTCGGCGGTTGGCGTCGCGCTGGTGAGTTCGCTGTAATTCGACCTGTCGAGCCGCGCCGATACGATCTCGGGCGCGTCCGCGCTCGTCGCCGCCGTTCGCGGCCTTGGCGCGGCGGCTTGGCTCGCGCCCGGCGTCGCGGCGTAGCCGAGAGCGGCCGCCGGCAGGCCCTGCTGATCCTTCGGGCCGCGCGTGATGACGACCGGCAGGTTCGCCGCGAGGGCCAGCCGGGCGATCGCGTCAGGCTTTGCGGTGTCGGGTTTGGCGCCATCGGCCTTGGCAATATCGGACTTGGCGGAGTTTGTCGTCGCCGGCGCATTTGTCTTCGCCGCTTCGGCTTTTGGCGCCGCCGCGCCGACGTCCGCGGCGCCTTGCTGCGTCAGGGCGGCGAGATGGACGAGTTCGCCGGGGCGGCTCGGCGGCATCGGCGCGTCGGCATAGGCGATGAGATCGGCCGGACGCGGCGGCGGCAGCGGCGCGAGCGCGGCGACGATCGGCTTGCCGGCTTTTTCCGCATCCTTGTCCCTGGCTGGCGCGGCGGCTGCGTCCTGATCGACGCCGGCATGCGCGCTGGGCGCGGCGGCGGTTTGCGGCGGCAAGGCGGCGACCTGCGTCTTGGGGATCGCGGCGGCGGGCGTCGCGATCTGCGCCGGCGGCGCGGATGGCGCTTGCGTCTGGCTTGCCTCGATCGCGGCCACCGCCGGCGCGGCCGCCGCGGCCGCGCGCGCGGCGCGGCGGTCGGCGGCGCTCATGTGAGCCGGCGCGGGAGCCGCCGGGGCGAGCGAGGCCACCTGCGGGCCGCGGCCGGGCGCCGCCTCGCGCGCTGCGATGGCCTCTTCTTCCTGATCCTGCTGATGATTGCCGAACAGCCAGCTGAACAGATTGGGCCCCTGCGCCTGCGTCGGGACGTCGCCGGCGACGCCGCCGCGCGCAGCGATCTCCGCAAGCGCCTCCTGATAGCGCGGCTGTGGGCGGCCGTCGGCGGCGAGATGGACGGTCTTGCCGTCGGGGAACAGGCGGGCGATCTGGTCATAGCTCATGCGCGGCCAGTGGCGCACATTGCCGACGTCGAGATGGACGAAGTTTTCGCGTTGATAATAGCCGACGCCGCCTTTTTGCAGGCGCATGCCGATCTCGCGAACCTGCTCCATCGACAGGCCGGTAATGCGGCTGTCCATCGCCTTGCCGAGGATATGCTGCGAGTGCTCCGCCACCGCCTTGGACCGCGCGCGCAGCATCGCGTTGGTCTCGGGCGAGCGATAGGCCGAAACGACCTCGATCGGCTGCGTGGCGCCGGCCGTGCGATAGACTTCCCACACCGTATCGAACAGGCGCGGATCCATGTGCGTGACGTCGTTGTTGCGCCAGTCGCGCAGGAAATAGTTCAGCTTTTCGAGGACGGCCGGATCATAGGCGCCGTTGACGCGAAACGTCGCATGGATCGATTCGCCGGTGTGGGAATGATAGAGATCGAGGCTGCGGGTGTCGCCATTGGCGACCGCCGTCTCGGTCGAGGAGGCCGCGAAAAGGCTGCATAATGCGACGGCGGCGTAGGCGATCACGCGGCGGCTCTGGTTTCCGGAGAGAATGCGGCGGACGGCGTTTCGCAAATTCGATCTCGCGGTTTTTTGAGGTTCGGCGGCGAACGCCGCTTTCGGATAGATGACCTGCAGATACGGCGACCCGCTCTTGGCGGACCTACATGTGCGCCGGAACCATTAACGTCGCGTGACAAATGCAAGCTATGGCGTAACCGGCACAGGGATCCGCCGCGAGCGGCCCAAGGCGGCGAGCCTCCCGAAAGCGGTTCCGCCGCCGATTGTTCGTTAACCAATCTGGGCGAATTTCCTAGCGTCTAGTCTAAGTCGGCGAATGTGGCGCCCATATGTCGCCTTGAAGCGGCGCATATGTTCAGCGCCTTTGCTTGCGCGGGAATTGCGCGCGCCTCAGGCGGCGAGATCGGCGACCACCGCGTCGAGCACGGGAAAGCCCTCGGCGCTGACCCGGACACGGCCTTCCGGCGTGCATTCCACCATATGATCCCCGATCAGCGAGGCGAGGCGGCGCGGATCGAGAACGCGCCCCGATATGGCCTCGAAGCGGCGCGGCTCGACGCCCTCGGCGAGGCGCAGGCCCATCAGCAGGAATTCATCGCCCTGCTCCTCGAGCGAAAGCGGCGTGTCCTCAACGAGCCCATCACCGTTCGCCTCGACGGCCGCGAGCCATTCTTCCGGATCGCGCGCGCAGGCCTGGGCGCGGCGGCCCCCGGCTGCGAGGATGCGCCCATGCGCGCCGGGGCCGATCCCGGCATATTCGCCATAGCGCCAGTAGATGAGATTATGCCGGCTCTCGGCGCCGGGCCGGGCATGGTTGGAGATTTCATAGGCGGGCAATCCCGCCGCATTCATCATCTCCTGCGTTGCGTCCCAGAAATCGCGGCCAAGATCAGGGCCCGGCACGTCGAGCTTGCCGGCGGCGCGCAGCCGCTCGAACATGGTGCCGGGCTCGACGGTGAGCTGGTACAGCGAGAGATGATCGCGCGCGAGGGGCAGGGCGCGGGCAAGCTCCGCGCGCCATTCGTCGACGCTCTGGCGCGGCCGGGCGTAGATGAGGTCGAAGGAATAGCGCTCGAATATCGAGGCGGCGAGGGCGACTGCAGCCATCGCCTCGGCGCTGGTATGCAGGCGCCCGAGCGCCTTGAGATCGGCGTCGTTCAGCGCCTGCACGCCAAGGGAGACGCGATTGACGCCCGCCGCGCGATAGCCGCGAAAGCGCTCCGCCTCGACGCTGGTCGGATTGGCTTCGAGCGTGATTTCAGCGTCTGTCGCGATCGGCCAGTGGCGCGCGATCGCATCCAGAATGGCGGCGACGCTTGAGGCTTGCATCAGCGAGGGCGTGCCGCCGCCGAAGAACACCGAGGCGACCGCGCGGCCCGGCGTCAGGGCGGCGCGATGGCTCAGTTCGCGCGTGAAGGCGGCGACGAAACGCGCCTCGTCAGGCCCGCCCAGCCGCACATGGCTGTTGAAGTCGCAATAGGGGCATTTGGAAAGGCAGAAGGGCCAGTGCACATAAATGCCGAAGCCGGGATCCGCGCCGCTTTGGGGGTCATGAGGCATCGTCAACTTATGCCACGGCTGGCCGCGCCAGTCACTTGAGAAGCGGCTCGTCTAGCGCAGCCGCCATCAAACCCACGCCATATTTGGGGTCAAACTGCCGCGCCAGTCCGGCGTAAGCCGATTTCGTCAATTCCGGCTTGATCGCGCGCCTTGCAATTGAGCCGCCCGCTTAAGAGAGCGTTCACCACGTCTGCCTATCGTAGTGCTGAAACGGATTTACATGGGGCGCGACAGCGCCCGAACGGGTGAAATTTGAGTTATCTCGAGCCGCCGCCGATGCCGGCCCCGGTCGTCGTCATGAAAGACGTCGGCGGATTTGTGAATGAATATCAGAGCCAGACCGAAGTTTACCGGGCGAGCAATCGCGAAGTCCGGCTGCATGAATGCCGCTCGGCCTGCACGCTCGCGCTCAGCCTGCCCAATGTCTGCGTCTATAAAGACAGCACGCTGAAGTTCCATATGGCTTACGATCCGCGCAACCATCAGAGCAATTATGATGTGTCGCAGCAGCTCTTCAATTCCTATCCGCCCGCCGTGCGCGAGCGGCTCGGCGCGCTCACCCGCGACTATAGGGTTCTGCGCGGGGCGGAGCTGATCGCGCTCGGCATTCGCGACTGCAATGCGCCGCGCGAGAGCGAGCCCCGGACGATGGTGGCTTTAAACGCGGCGCGCAAGGCCGCCGCCGCGCCCGCGCTGGCCTATGCGAGCGCCCCCCAGCAGGATTCGCTGTTTGGCGGCCTGTTGCGCAACGTGGCTTCGGCCTTCGGCGGGCCCGGCGGCAGGAGCGAGCCGGGGCGCGAGCGCATCGAAATGGCGCGGGCCGCGCCGGAGCGCCCGGCCGCCGCAGCGCTCGATGCGCCGCTGCCGCCGCCGCGCCCCGCCGATGTTGCGTCGCTAAAGGATGATGTTGGGACGCAGGTCGTGGCTGATGGCGCCGGCCCCGCGCCTGTCGAAGCCGCGGATACGGCGGTCGGGCAGGGCGATGCTGCGCCCAGCGAGCCGGTGAAAATCACCTACGCCTATGGGATTGGTCCGGCGAGCCTGCCGAAACTCATCGGCGGTGCGCAGCCGATCCTGCCGGCGCGCTTCGTCGCTTACGCAGCACTCGTGCGGTAGCAAAGATGAGGGAAGGCCCCGCAGGGCCGCGCGTCAGCGCGTGATGCGCGCGCCGGCCGGGATGCGGCGGCTGGTCTTGCGCTCGACGACCACGGTGCGCGGCGTGCGCCCGGCCGATGTGACAATCTGTTCAGATTTGCGCAGGGAGCCGTTCTTGAGCATTTCGGCGCGCACCTCGGCGACGGGGAGGTCCATCAGCGCGGCGGCGATTTCGATCTGCTCAAGCACCTGATCGGTCAGCCCTTGCGCCGCCAATATGGCCTCCTTCAGCGTCGGCGGATCGTGACGGACCCGGCGCGTGCCATATTTGGTGTTCCAGACGACGGACATGGCGCGTTTCCCTCAAGACCTGACCGGCTTACGACCGACTTATTGCGCTGCAATAAACTATGGTGCAAAGCACTTTAAATCAAGTCTTCGCAGCGGGGTTTCGCGAAAATTGGTCAGTTTGACGCAGCGCGGGCGGGGCAGGGCGTCTCCGCGTCGCCTTCAGCGGCGAAGCCGGGCCTGCGCAAAGGCCTGAAACGCGCGCGCGCGATGCGACAGGGCGGGCGATCCGTCGGGCGGAATGGCCTGCTTCTCCTCCAGCGTCATTTCGCCGAACGTCTTGTCGAGATTTTCCGGGAGGAAGATCGGATCATAGCCGAACACCAGCGAGCCGCGCGGCGGGAAGACCAGTTCGCCGTCGACCCGGCCCTCGAAACTCTCGATTTCGCCATCCGGGAACGCCAGCGTCAGAAGGCACATGAAATGGGCCCTGAAGGGTGGCTTTGCGCCAATCGCGCGCAGCTCTTCCTCGACCTTGGCCCGCGCAATGGCGAAATCCCGCGTTGGCCCGGCCCACCGCGCCGAATAGACGCCGGGTTCGCCGCCGAGCGCCTCGACGCAGAGCCCGGAATCATCGGCGAGCGCCGCGCAATTTGCGCCCGTCGCGGCGGCGATCGCCTTCAATTGCGAATTGGCCAGAAATGTCGTCCCCGTCTCCTCGGGCTCGGGCAGGCCAAGTTCGCCGGCGGAGACGGCCGCGACGCCATATTGGTCGAGCAGTTCGCGCATTTCGGCGAGCTTGCCGGCGTTATGCGTGGCGATGACAAGCTTTCCGTCGAGGCGCTTCATTCAGGCGACGGCGCTCTTTTGCAGCTCGACGAGCTTCAATATGCCGCCGCGAGCCAGCGCCAGCATGGCGTTGAGCTGCATCTCGGAGAACACGGCGGCCTCGGCGGTCGCCTGCACCTCGACGAGCGCGCCGGCGCCGGTCATGACGAAATTGGCGTCGGTCTCGGCGGCGGAATCCTCGGCGTAGTCGAGATCGAGCACGGATTCGCCATTGGCGACGCCGCAGGAAATCGCGGCGACATGGTCCTTCAAGGGGTGATCCTTGATGATCGAGCGCCCGTGCATCCATTTGAAGCAGTCATGCAGCGCGACCCAGGCGCCCGTGATCGAGGCCGTGCGGGTGCCGCCGTCCGCCTGCAGCACGTCGCAGTCGAGCGTGATCTGCCGTTCGCCCATGGCCTGCAGATTGGTGACCGCGCGCAGACTGCGGCCGATCAGGCGCTGAATTTCCTGCGTGCGGCCGGACTGCTTGCCGCTGGTCGATTCGCGCCTTGTGCGGGTATGCGTCGCGCGCGGCAGCATGGCGTATTCGGCGGTGACCCAGCCGCGTCCCTGGCCGCGCAGCCAGGCCGGCGGCTTGTCTTCAAGCGAGGCCGTGCAGAGCACATGGGTCGAGCCGAATTTGATGAGGCACGAGCCCTCGGCGTAGCGCGCGACATTGCGTTCGATCGTGACTGGCCGCAATTCGTCGGCGGCGCGTTTGGACGGACGCATCAATTTTCCTTGTCTGGAGCAAGCCGCATCTACAGCGGGATGAGGAAAACTGTCCAGCACTTTTCCTCTCGCGTCCCACTTGCGATTATGGGGATGGCCGCGACGGCGCAACCGCCCCCCTGTTCAAGCGATCCGCGCGGCGCTATGAGCGCGGGCCCCTCCAATTTTACCGAAAGGCAGCCCATGCGCCTCATCCTGATCGCCGCCGCGCTTCTCCTTTCCTTTCTCGCGCCCGCTTTCGCCGCCGAAAAGCCGACGCGGTTCTGGAACCTCACCTCGGCGACGGTCAAGGATCTGCGCCTCGCGCCGGCGGGAACGAAGGATTTCGGCGAAAATCTCTGCCTTCAGGACAAGGATTCCGAAGTCGAGCATGACGAGCGGCTCAGCATCGCCGGGCTCGCCTCGGGAAGCTATGACGCGCGCATCGGCTTTCCGGACGGAACCGTCTGCACCGTGAAAAACCTCTCAATTGCGGCGGGCGACATATTTTCGATCGAGGACAAGGACCTCGCCGGCTGCGCGAAGTGAAGCAAAAAGATTTCTCTTGGAATGTGTTCACGTCGTGCTTGGACTTTTGGCGTTTTGCCTAGACTTTCGGATCGGCACAGTCGCCTTCACTTTTGTAATTTTTGCGTCCAGTTGTTCCTGCCGCTTCGGCTCGACGAAGGTGCGCTGTATGAAGTGCTCTAAGACATCCATCATTGTATTTAGATCGGTTGTGTCTGGTCGCCAACCTCGGTGCACCGAAGCGTTCCCAGCGTTCACGAGCGTCTCAAGACGCGAATGGTCGAATTCTCCAATGTGATTAGAAGAAACCAAGTCCTGGAGTTTTCTGTCGAAAGACTTGTTTGGATCTACGCCGAGAAGTTCTGCGGCGATGTCGAACGACGTTCGAATGCCAATAGCGGCGAGCATATTGAGGTCGTTATCCAACGCTTTATATAACTCAAGAAGGGCGGCGCGCAGATCGGTTTCAATCATCCCATCTGTCATCCATTCGGGCCACTTTCTCTTCGAACGCCCAGGCCAGTATTCAGAGACGGTGTCGAGAACGTAAACTATTTCACCGTTCGAGTTGTATTCCTGATCGTAATCCTCGGAGTTACTGCTTACAGCTTCAACGAAAATATACTCGCAGCCACGGCAACGAAGCAGATACCAGTCTTTCCACCACTGGAAGTCCGCGTTCCCGCCTTTCTCGTTATGGTGTCCAAGGATATCGCAATTTCGAACACCGCCACATTGCGAGCATTCTGCCTTTTTGGTTGGGCCCTCTTTACTCGTTTGATCTAGGTTTGCCATGCTTTCACTCACCCGATTAGGTGTCAGCGTCCCTCGGAAAACATTTACTTTCTCGATGCGTGCCGCTTGCCTGATTTTGCTGTGTTGACCTTCTGCAAAGGCCCGATCGAGTCCGGCGGTGGAGAATTACGTTTTCGCCGACGCGCCGGTGGCTCGCCGGGTCACGTTTCGGGCGGCGGCAGCCTCTTCTGATCGCGCGCGGGCGCCTCAGTCGCCTTCGCCGGCCGCCGCCCGCCGAAAGCCGAAGCCGCCGCCAAAAAACCCTCCATGCGGCCTTCGAGCGCCGCCAGCCTCTTGTCGATCTCGACAACGCTGAGGGCCAGTTGCTCGACCTTTTTGGCTTGGCTGCTGATGCGCTCCTCGAGCAGCATCGCCGTCTTGAGCGCCTTCAGCGCATCGCCAACGGCGCTCACTCCGCGGCGCGTCCAAAATGCGCCAGAGCGGCGTCGAGCGCGGCCTCGGTGCGGTCAAGCTGCGCCTGCGTCGCGGCGTGAATGTCGGCGAAGCCGTCGAGAAGGGCGCGCAACTCGGCCAGCGCCTCTTCGTCGGCGGGCTCATAGGCCAGCGCCGCGCGGCGGACGAATTCCGCCGTCGAAATCTTGCCGGCCTTTTCGGCCTTGCGTTCGACGAGTTCCTTGTCCCGCGCCGTGATGGGGACGATCAGCCGCTGATTGGCAAGACCCATTGCCGCCTCCAATGTTAGACATGATCATATACATGATCCTGCGCGGGGCGGCAATGGAGTTCGGAGTTTCTCTAATGCCCCGGAAAGCTCATCAAGGTCCGCACCGGCACGCCGAGCGCCCGGATCTTGTCGGCGCCGCCAAGGTCGGGCAGGTCGATCACGAAACAGGCGGCGACGACATCGGCGCCGATCTTCTTCAAAAGCCCGACGGCGCCTGTCGCCGTGCCGCCGGTGGCGATCAGATCATCGACCAGAATGAGCCTTTCGCCGGCGACGACGGCGTCCTGATGGATCTCCATCTCGTCCAGACCATATTCCAGCGAATAGGCGATCGAGACTGTCGTATGCGGCAGCTTGCCCTTCTTGCGGATAGGCACGAATCCGGCCGAGAGCTGATGCGCCACGGCGCCGCCGAGGATGAACCCGCGCGCCTCCATCCCGGCGACCTTGTCGATCTTGGCGCCCGACCAGGGCTGCACCAGTTCGTCGATGGCGCGGCGGAAGGCGCGGGCATCGCCGAGCAGCGTCGTGATGTCGCGAAACAGAATGCCGGGCTTCGGATAGTCGGGAATGGTGCGGATCGCGGCCTTGAGGTCAAACCTTCCGTCGTTGACGCTCTGAGGTCATGATCGATTGATCCGCTGCATGATCGCTTCCAGTTTCTTCAGGAGGGCCGGGTCGCGCGCGGCCGGGGCCGTCAAAATCGCATTGTCGAGGGCGCAGTCCGAGCCGACCGGGCAGGGCTCGTGCTCGGCCGGAAAATCATGCAGCAACCGGGCCAGCAGCCGCGCGGCGGCATGGGCATTGGCGTTGACGACCTTGATCACGGAGGCGACGTCGACGTCGTCGTGATCGGGGTGCCAGCAATCATAATCGGTCACCATCGCGACCGTGGCGTAGGAGATTTCAGCCTCGCGCGCGAGCTTGGCCTCCGGCATCGCCGTCATGCCGATGACGTCGAACCCGGCCGCCTTATAGGCGCGCGATTCGGCGAGCGAGGAGAATTGCGGCCCCTCCATGCAGACATAGGTTCCGCCGGTGAGGCAGGGGATGTTCTCGGTCTGCGCGGCGAGCGCGATCGCGCGCCTGCAGGGCCGGGGCGATCGGGTGCGCCATCGAGACATGCGCGACGCAGCCATTGCCGAAAAACGAGCTTTCCCGCGAAAAGGTGCGGTCGACGAACTGGTCGACCAATACGAAAAGGCCCGGATAAAGCTCCTCCTTGAAGGAGCCGCAGGCCGAAACCGAGACGATGTCGGTGACGCCCGCCCGCTTCATCGCATCGATATTGGCGCGGTAATTGATGCCGGACGGCGACAGCGCATGGCCGCGCCCATGCCGGGGCAGGAATACGGCCTCGCGTCTCGCCGATCCGCCCGAAGCGCAGCGCGTCCGAGGGCTCGCCCCACGGGGTTGCGATGCGCTCCTCGCGAACGTCCTCAAGGCCGGGAAGGTCATAAACGCCCGAGCCGCCGATGATTCCGATGATCGCTTTTGTCATTTAGCCTCTACGCCGCAGCCTGCTTCGGGCGGGGCAGTCTTATCCCACCGGCAGCGGGGCGCAAGCCGCCCTCACGGCCCGTAGAACTCGTAGGTCGCGGAATAGCGGATGCGCGCGATATCGCCCAGATGCGGATCGTCGCAGCCATCCTCCGGCTCGCCGCCGCCGCTGGTGTCGATCCGGCGGACATAGGCCGCGTCGCTCAGCTTCCCATAGGTCGCCGACATGCGTTTTGACCTTGAGGAGCAGCCAGGGCACGGCGCCGGGCTTCGGCGCGTCCTGCTTGGCGACGAGTTCGCCGGTAACGCCGGAGCCGTCGGCGAGGGTCCAGAGCGGCCCCTTCTCATGCACGCCGATCTGGCGCCCCTTGTCGCTGAAAAGCGCGGCCGAGGGGCCGTTGAAAACCCAGGAGAGGCCCTTGTCCGTCTGCGTGCAGACATAGACCTGCACGCCGTCGGCGCGGGCCGAGAACAGCAGGTTTGACCCGGGCGGCGGGGCGAGCGCATCCTCCGCGCGGGCGGGCTGCGCCAGAGCGGCGAAGGCGAGGCCGCCAAGAATGCCGCAGAGCCCAGCGGCGATGGTCATGCGCTTCATGGTGATTCTCCCGGGATGACTGGCCCAAGCCTAGCCGCGCCGCGCCCGGGACGCCAGCCAGCGATCGAGCCGCCCCCCCCCAACAAGATCAGGTGGGAAGACCGGACGATAAAGGGCATGATCGGCTTTCGAATCATCATGCTCTACAACGCCCGCATGGATTTTTCAAAACCAACGCGCCTCACCCCGCCCCCCATTTCCGCGCGCGCGGCCTCCCTGAGGCGCGCGCCAGGGGCGCTCGCGTGAGCTGGTCGCCGCAGCAGGAGGGCGCCCTCAAGGCCGTCGCGGACTGGATGAAGCGCGGCGAGCCGCAGATCTTCCGCCTGTTCGGCTACGCCGGCGCCGGCAAGACGACGCTTGCGCGGCAGCTCGCCGAAGATACGGAGGGCGAGGTCGCCTTCGCCGCCTTCACCGGCAAGGCGGCTCTGGTGCTGCGCTCGAAGGGCTGCAAGGGCGCCCGCACGATCCACAGCCTCATCTACCGGCCGCGCGACGCCGAATCGGAGGAGCCGACCTTCGTGCTCAACGAGGATAGCGCCGTCGCAAAGGCGAGCCTCGTCATCATCGACGAATGTTCGATGGTCGATGAAGCTCTCGGCCGCGATCTTCTCTCCTTCGGCAAGCCGGTGCTGGTGCTGGGCGATCCGGCGCAACTGCCGCCGGTTCGCGGCGGCGGCTTCTTCACGGAGACCGAGCCCGACGTGATGCTGACCGAGGTGCACCGCCAGGCGGCCGATAATCCGATCATCCGCATGTCGATGACGGTGCGCGAAGGCGGCCGCCTCGACGCCGGCGCCTATGGCGAAAGCCGCGTCATCACGCGCGCCGAGATCGATTCGGGGGCCGTGACGGCGAGCGATCAGCTTCTCGTCGGCCTCAACCGCACGCGGCGCGCCTATAACCGCCGCATGCGCGAATTATTCGGCTATTCCTCAGAATTTCCCGAGCCCGGCGACAAGCTCGTCTGCCTGCGCAATGACAGCACGAAGGGCCTCCTCAACGGCGGCATCTGGGTGGTCAAGACCACATCGGCGACGCGCAAGAAAAAGCTCGGCCTCAATGTCGTGCCGGAAGACGATCCGGTGCGCAAACCCTTGCGGATCGGCGTGCTGCCGGAATTCTTCCAAGGCGCCGAGGAGAGCCTCACGCCGCAGGCGCGGCGCGGCTCCGACGAATTCGATTTCGGCTATGCGCTCACCGTCCACAAGGCGCAGGGCTCGCAATGGAACAGCGTCGTGCTGTTCGATGAGAGCTTCGCCTTCCGCGAGCACCGCAACCGATGGCTCTATACCGGCATCACCCGCGCCGCCGAAAAGCTGACGGTCGTCATATGAGCGCGGCGCCCCTGACCCGGCGGGGCGCGCTCGCAGCCGCCATCGCGGCGGCGCTCGGGCCCGCGCTCGGCGCCGAGCCTGTCGTCATCGGCTCAAAGCTCGATCTCGAAGGCGGGCTGATCGGGGAGATGATGCTGCTCGCGCTCAGCCGCGCGGGCGTTCCAGTCATAAACCGGCTGCGGCTCGGGCCGACCGCGATCCTGCGCCAGGCGCTGCTCTCCGGCGCCGTCGATCTTTGCGTCGAATATACTGGCAACGCGGCCTTCTTCTTCCATCAGGAGGGCGATCCCGTGTGGCGCAGCGCGGCGGCGGGCTACGCGCGGGCGGCGGCGCTCGATCTTGCCTCCAACAAACTCGTCTGGCTGCAGCCGGCGCCCGCCGACAATAGCTGGGTCATCGCCATCCCCAACGCCTTGGCGCGGGAAAAGCGGCTCAAAACGCTCGATAATTTCGCCGGTTTCGTGCGCGCGGGCGAGCGGGTGAAGCTCGCCGCTTCGGCCGAATTCGTCGAGAGCGCGGCGGGCCTTCCCGCCTTCGAGGCGATTTATGGCTTCACGCTCAGGGCGAGCCAGCTTCTCGTGCTCTCGGGCGGGGAGACCACGGCGACGATGAAGGCGGCGGCGGACGGAATCTCAGGCGTCAACGCCGCCATGGCCTACGCCACGGACGGCGCCCTCGACGCGCTCGATCTTTATGCGCTCGCCGATCCCCGCCATGCCGAGCCGGTCTATGCGCCGGCCCCCGTCATTCGCGCGGCGGCGCTCGCGTCCTGGCCGCAGGTCAGGCAGGCGCTGGCCCCGGTTTTCGCCGGCCTCGATCTGGAAACGCTGCGCGCGCTCAACGAAAGGATCGCGGTCGAAGGCGAGGACGCGGCCGTCGTCGCGCGGGACTATCTCGCGACGCGGAGCCTGTTGTGAGGCGGCCGAAAATTCAGGATCGCGTGTTGTTGACGCTCTGCTGCGCCGGCGCCGCCGCGCTCGCTTTCGGCGGCTTCCTCACCCACGCCGATAATCGCCTCGCCAATGGCGCGGCGCTCTCTTTGTGGCGCGCGCCTTGGCCGAACGCCGCTCTGATCATCGCCGCTCTCGCCGCGCTTTTCGCACTCTCCTTCGCCGCGCCGCAAAAACCCCGCGCGTGGGCGGCGCTTTTAGCCGGCGCCGCGCTGTTCTTCGCCTGCCTCGCGGGCGCCGGCCATTTCGCCGATCTGCTCGCTGCCGGCGCGCGGCCCGCGGCGCGTACTTCACTCGGCCCCGCCTTCTGGATCGCTCGTCGCCGTCGCGTTGCTCGCCATGCTGAACGGCGCGCAGCGCGCCGGGCTTTCTCTGGCGCGTGGCGCAATGCTCGCCGCCGTCCTCGCGGCCGGCTTCGCGTTCATGGCCTATGGGGGCGCTTTCGACAGTCTCGCGCTCGCACGGGAATTTGCCGCTCATCGCGCCGAATTCGCGCAGCAGCTTTGGCGTCATCTGGAGCTGGTCGGCGCCGGGGTTATCCTGGCGCTCATCTTCAGCCTGCCGCTCACAGCGCTGGGCTTGCGCCGCGCCGGCGCGCGCGGCCCGCTTTTCGCGAGCCTTGGAATCATCCAGACGATTCCCTCGATCGCTCTTTTCGGCGCCTTGATCGCGCCGCTCTCCGCGCTCGGCGCGCGTTTCCCCTTCATTCGTGAGGCGGGCGTCGCGGGAACCGGCCCCGCGCCTGCGATCATCGCGCTGACGCTCTATTCGCTGGCGCCGCTGGTGCGTATTTTCGTCACCGGCCTCGGCGAGGTCGCGCCGGAGCCGAAGGAGGCCGCCCTGGGCCTCGGCTTCGACCGGCGCCAGATGTTCCTCGCCGTCGAATTGCCGCTGGCCGCGCCGGCGCTGATTTCGGGCCTGCGCGTCGTCGTCATTCAGGCGATTGGCCTTGCGACCGTCGCCGCCCTCATCGGCGCCGGCGGCCTCGGCGTCTTCGTGTTTCAGGGCATCGGCCAATATGCGCTGGATCTCGTGCTGCTCGGCGCCATTCCGGTCATTCTGCTCGCGCTCGCCGCTGACCTTTTCTTCCAGCTTTTGCTCGCCGCCGCGCGGAGGCGCTTATGAGCCAAGCGCCTGTTACCCAAGAAGCGCCGATGATCGAATTGAAAGGCGCGTCGAAATCCTACAATGGGACGCCAGCGGTCGAGCGGGCTTTCGCTGCGCATCGAGGCCGGCGCGTTTTGCGTTCTCGTCGGGCCGTCCGGGTTGCGGCAAATCGACGGTGCTGCGCATGATCAACGCCATGATCGCGCCGGATTCGGGCGCGGTGGAGCTGCGCGGGCGCAATGTGGCGAGCTTCGATCCGACCGCGCTGCGGCGTAGCATTGGCTATGTCATACAATCCGTCGGACTTTTTCCGCACTGGACGGTCGCCGCGAATATAGGCGCAGTGCCGCGGCTGCTCGGCTGGGACGAAAAAAGGATCGCCGCGCGGGTCGAGGAAATCGCCGGCGTCCTTGCAGATCGACCCGGGCCTGCTGGTGCGCTATCCGCGTGAATTGTCGGGCGGCCAGCAGCAGCGCGTCGGCGTCGCCCGCGCGCTCGCCGCCGATCCCGACATTCTGTTGATGGACGAGCCCTTCGCCGCGCTCGATCCGTTGAGCCGCGCCGCCCTGCAGAACGAATTGCGCCGCCTCCACGCCGCCAGCGGCAGGACTATCGTCTTCGTCACCCATGACATGAACGAGGCGCTGCGGCTGGCGAGCCAGATCGTCGTCATGAACGCGGGCCGCATTGTCGAGGCGGGCGATCCCGCCGCCATCCTGCTGCGGCCGCAGAGCGATTTCGTGCGCGGCTTCCTCGGCGGCGAGGATCTGCCGCTGAAGCTGCTCGATCGTCGCGCAGTCGGCGAGATCGCGCGGCCTTTCGCGGCGCGGGTGGTCAGCGCCCCGCTGCCGTTGGCCGATAGGGCTGGCGGCGCCGCGCGGCCTTCGGCGGAGCATGCGGCCCATGACGCGCCGCCGTCGGCGCAGACGCCGCGCGCCGCCGCGCCGCGCGTGGCGCAGACGTCCGACGCATCAACGCGGTCCCTCGCGGAGAGGGCGGGCGATGATGCGCGTCCTCGCGCCGAACCTACAGGTGCGATCCTACGGCCCTCGACTGAGCCGCCCCCTGACGGCGGCGCCATGCGGATCGCGGCGACCGCCACCTTGAGGCAGGCGCTGGCGCTGATGCTGGAACATCGCTGCGCGCGCCTGCTCGTCGTGAACGCGAGCGGCGAAACGACAGGCGAAGTAGACATCGATGACATTGTCGCCCGCCATGACCTCGCATAATATGACGCTCGTGATAGCAATAGCGCGCGAACCTTTTGCGTGGCTTGCGTCGCTGCTGCTGGTGTTGCTTGCGTTGATGCCCTACAGCGCGCCCTTGTTCGGCGCAATCTATCCGGATGTTCCGCATCCGCTCTATGCGCGTGCGAGCTTCTTCGAGCTGACGCTCGCGCATTGCCAACTCGTCGCAATATCGAGCCTCTTCGCCGCGGCGATCGGCATCGGCCTCGCGATTTTCGTCACGCGCGGGGCGGGGCGCGAGTTCGGCCCGTTGGTCAGCGCCCTCGCCGCCGCCGGCCAGACCTTTCCGCCCGTCGCCGTGCTCGCCCTCGCCGTGCCGCTGCTCGGCTATGGCGCGGCGCCGGCGCTCGCCGCGCTCTGTCTTTACGCCATCTTACCGATCCTCGAGGCGACCTTGTCCGGTCTCCACAATGCGCCAGCGGCCGCGCGCGACGCCGCTGCCGGCATCGGCTTTTCGCCGTCGGGCCTGCTCTGGCGGATCGAACTGCCTTTAGCCATGCCCTTCATTCTGGCGGGCCTGCGCAACGCCGTCATCATCAATATCGGCACGGCGACGATCGGCTCCAGCGTTGGCGCGCTGTCGCTGGGGTCACCGATCCTTGAAGGCCTTTCGGCGTCAAATCCAGCCTATGTGATCGAAGGCGCGCTGATCGTCGCGCTGCTCGCGGTGACCGTCGATCAGGGCTTTGCGGCGCTGGAGCGGGCCTTCGCGCCGGCCGGGCGTTAGCGCTCGGGGTGTTTCACGTGAAACACCCTTTTGACCGGTTCGGCCCTCCGATCGGACAAGTCGGGGACGCGATCTTACACGCTCTTGCCCGGATAGGCGCACAGATCGGCGATGAGGCAGCGCTCGCATTCAGGCCGGCGCGCCTTGCAGACGTAGCGCCCGTGCAGGATCAGCCAGTGATGCGCGTGCAGCTTGTAAGATGGCGGCACGATCGCCTCAAGGCCGCGCTCGACCTCCATCGGCGTCTTGCCCGGCGCCAGCGGAATGCGGTTGGAGACGCGGAAAATATGCGTGTCGACCGCGATCAACGGGGCGCCGAAAGCGATGTTCATCACTACATTGGCGGTCTTGCGGCCGACGCCCGGCAGCGATTCCAGCGCATCGCGATCCTGCGGCACGGCGCCGCCAAAGTCCTCGACCAGCCGCCGCGAGAGGGCGACGACATGCTTCGCCTTGGTGCGGTAAAGGCCGATCGTCTTGATCAGCTCGCGGATCTTGTCCTCGCCGAGATCGAGCATTTTCTGCGGCGAATCGGCGAGCTGGAACAAAGCCTTGGTCGCTTTGTTGACGCCGCGTCGGTCGCCTGCGCCGACAACACCACGGCGACCAGCAGGGTGAACGGGTTCACATAGTCGAGTTCGCCCTTCGGGACGGGAAGCGCTTCGGCGAAGCGCCGGAAAATTTCCTCGATCCGGCCGGCGTCATGCTTTTTCGAGGGCGCGCTTCGCCGCCGCGTGGCGACGGCCGGCTTCGTCGCGGCCGCGCGCGGGGCGGGCTCCGAGGCCTTTGGGCGTTTTGACATGGTTCTTTTTTCCATCAGCGCGTTATAGATTTTACGCGTTCTGGAGAGAAGGGCCTCTCATATGTCGGCGATGGACGGCGCAATCGACGAAGATCAGGATCCCGCGCTTTTCGCCGTGCGGCTGCAGCCGCATCGCTCGCTTGGGCAGCGCAATTTCCGGCTGCTCATGATGGCGTTTCTGGGCGCCAATGTCTTCACCAGCGTTCCGTTCATTTTGCTCGGCGCCTGGCCTGTCGCCGGTTTCCTCGGGCTCGACCTCGCGATTTTCTATATTGCGTTCAAGGCCAATTACCGCGCCGGGCGGGCCTATGAGGAGGTCAAGGTGACCTTTTTCGAACTCTTCATCGCCAAGGTGAGCGCCAAGGGTCAGCGCGCCGAATGGCGTTTCAATCCAGCTTTCGTGCGCCTTGCGCGCGAAGAGCATGAGGAATTCGGCACGCTGCGGCTGGATCTTGTTTCGCGCGGCAAGAGCGTCGAAGTCGCCGGATTTCTGGGGCCCGGCGAAAAGGCCGATTTCGCCCTCGCCCTCACCCGCGCACTGGCGGAGGCGCGGCGCGGACCGCGCTACCCGTAATCTACGTAGGACGGAAAGCAAAAATCCGGCCATTCCAATCAAGCGGAACGCGCGTTGGAAGCGGGAAGGGGAAAGTCCGTCCGTTCCAATCAATTGGAACGTGCGTCGGAAGCGGGAAGGGGAAAGTCCGGCCGTTCCAATCAATTGGAACGGCCGGGCGGACGAAGCGTGCGCAGGCGTTGGGCAGATACGAGCGCCAGCCGTCCAAAAGTTGCGAAGGCATCGAAACCTCGCCCTTTGTCGCTAGTCTTTTCGCAGCCTCGCCGCTTGACCCAAACAAGGGAAATGGCGGGAATTTTTTCGGTTCGGCGAGCCACCGCCGCGCAATGCGGGTTTGGGTTCGGACCGGCCGGAGCGAAAAGACCGCTTCTCGAATATTTTTACGGCTCGCGCCCGTAGGAATAGCCGCGATAGAGCACCGGCGGCCCGGGAAAAAGCAGAGAGTCCGTATAAAGCCCGCGCGACTGGCAGACCGCCGTCGCGCGGAATCGGGCGGTGTCGCCAACGAGATCGAGTTGCGGCATCGGGACGATGGCGCAACGCGGATCGACCGCATAGGCAAATGGCGGGGCGGCGGCGGCCCATAGCCGGCGAAGCCGGCCCCGCGCGGTGCATAGCCGAGATCGGCGGCTCCCGCGCCATCAGCCCACAAGATCGAGGCGCTGAGGAACGCGCCGCCGCAAGCCGCCCCCAGCATCGCCGCAGTGGACGCCTTGGCTGCAATTGAACCCTTCATTGAAATCCCCCGCGCTGGAGACCGGGCTGCGCGAAGCCGCCCGATCGCGCCGTCCACGACGGCGATTCGGATCATGATTTTACATGATCCCGCGGGTAGACATAGTCATATTTCAACTCATACGAGAAAAATACAATCGAGAGTATTTTAGTCTTCTTTAACCTTCAGGCCCTTCAGGCTGGCGAAGACCGAATGCACGTCGATTTCTTCCTCGAGCTCTGGCTGCTTCGCCGGCGCAACGCCGAAAACTTCGGCTTCGGTCCTGGGCTCGTCTCGCACCGGGCGGGTCGTCGTCTCGGCCGGCATCAGGGTCTGGCTGTGATCCTCTTCGACATGGGGCCGGTCCTTGGCGGCCCGATTGACCTCGAAATCGAGATCGATCTGCGAGCAGAGACCGAGCGTCACCGGATCGGCCGGCGTCAGGGCGGCCGAGTTCCAGTGGGTGCGGTTGCGAATCGCCTGCAGGGTCGTCTTGGTCGTGCCGGCGAGGCGCATGATCTGCGCGTCCTTCAGTTCGGGATGGTTGCGCACCAGCCAGAGAATGGCGTTGGGCCGGTCTTGCCGGCGCGACAGCGGCGTATAGCGGGCGCCGCGTTTACGCGGCGGCTCGGGCAGCCGCACTTTGGAGACGGCGAGCTGCAGCAGGCGGTGCGGATCCTTCTCCGCCGCCGCGATCTCCTCGCGGGTCAGTTGCCCCGAGGTGATCGGATCATGCCCCTTGATGCCGGTCGCGACTTCCCCGTCGGCGATCCCTTTCACTTCAAGCGGGTGAAGTTTGCAGAAATTGGCGATCTGATCGAAGGTCAGCGATGTGTTTTCGACCAGCCATACCGCGGTGGCCTTGGGCATAAGCGGCGCATTATTCATGGTTTTCTTCTCCTTGGAGCAGGCCCGTCTGAAAATCGACCAATCTGCTCTTTGTCTCTTTTTATCTGTTCGTCCGACCGCGTGATCTCGATCTGAAATTCTGCATCATGCTCTAGTGCGTTTTGCGATCCAATGGAATTGTAAAGAGCACTTCAAATTCTTGTTCCGCCGCATTTTTCGACGCGAATCCGGGTCGCCCGAAATGCGCCGGCGCGAAAAACGCGAAGGCTCCCGCAAGCGCCGCAGGCGCGCCGGCGCCCGCCGCGCAGGGGCAAGGCTCATGAGAAAAGTCTCATGAGACAAGGCTTTATCAGCCAGCCATGACGGGAGGATCCTTACTATAGGCGGCGGCGGCGGCGAACGCAATGCGTCG